>NZ_BAAGXG010000010.1:206892-220407 GCF_054779955.1 Spirosoma arcticum | reverse complement strand
TTTAAAGAGTATGGTTCAACGTACACCATCAATTTCACAAAACTCATCATGAAAAATACTCAAACTAATATCAAACTTAATTCTGCTTGATTACTTATAACAAGACGTATGCTACTGGTTTCAATACACTCTACTAAGTACGCTACTCTTATCCGAAAACAGTTGCGAACGGTCCGCCGTAGCGGTTCCATCCTCTTCATCCTCATTCCCGCAAACTACATGATCAACATCCGCCCCATAACGTCCGAACAAACCTACCCACTCCGGCACGCCGTGCTCTGGCCGGACAAGCCCCTCGACTACGTTAAGATCGAAAATGACGATGAAGGCCATCATTACGGCGCGTTTCGGGAGGATGAATTGGTGGCGGTGATTTCGCTGTTTGTCAATGGGCGGGAGTCCCGCTTTCGCAAATTCGCCACGCGTCCCGACTGCCAGCGGATGGGCATTGGTACGCTCTTGCTGAACCACGTTATTGCGGAGGCCCGGCGCATGAACGCCACGACGCTCTGGTGCGATGCCCGGCTCGACGCAGCCGACTTTTATTGGCGGTTTAGGATGGAACCCGTCAGCGAGGTGTTTTACAAAGGGACCATTCCGTATGCCAAATTTTCGCTAACCTTGTAGTGAAACTTATTTCTACGAACGCATGAAATCGAACGTAACCACGTGGCTGCTGACCAGCCTGTTCAGTGTGACCATTGCTTTCACCGCAACCGCGCAAACGACCCCCGCCCCGGCAACGGCTCCTGCCGCCGACTCCACTAACCTGAGTGCGTATGCGGGTGCGTACACATTCGGTTCGGGTAGCCCGGTGCAAAAATTTACCGTTTCCGCCGAAAAGGGGGAGCTGTACGGTGAAGCCGATAGCTTCGGAAAGAACAAACTCCTGAAACAAACCAAAGCCCATACCTACCAGTCGACGAGTTCGTACGGCTCCGTCATCACGTTCGTATGGGATGCGGCTACCAAAGCCGTTACGGGCCTGACATTAGCCGCTCAGGGCACGGAATTGTCGGCGAAGAAAGATAATCCGTAACTCTTAGAATGAATAATGGTTAATGTAAAATGGATAATGTCGTTGGTGGCGTTATCCATTTTACATTAACCATTATCAATACCGCTCAACGATGAAAACGAAGTCCATTTTAGCATTTGCGCTGGCCACAGCGCTAATCGCCTGTAGCCAGAAAAAGGACGAGAGCCAGACGGGTTCAGACCCGAACGCAACCGGCACCACCGTTGCGACCACTGCGACCGCCCTTAACTTACCGGCACCCTACATCACCAAATCGGTAAAATACTACAGCAACGTGGTTGGCTGGGCCGATGGCAAAACCCCCACGGCACCGGCTGGTTTCACCGTTACCGAGTTCGCCCGCGACCTCCGAAGCCCCCGGTGGATCTACGTTGCCCCAAATGGCGATGTTTTCGTGGCTGAATCGAACACGGAACCAAAAACCGTCAAGAAAAAAGTCACGTCCGTCGTAACGGGTCAGAGCAAGTCGCAGCCTTCTGGCGAAAGTGCCAACCGGATCACGCTCCTGCGCGACACGGACAAAGACGGCAAACCGGAGCTGCGCGAGACGTTCCTAACCGAACTCAACCAACCCTTTGGGATGCTGGTGCTGGGCAACAGTTTCTACGCGGCCAATACCGATGGGCTGTTGCAATTCCCGTATCAGCCCGGCCAGACGAAGATGACAACCGCCGGGAAGAAAATTCTGGACCTGCCCGCCGGGGGCTACAACAATCACTGGACGCGCAACCTGCTGGCCAGTTCAGACGGCAAGAAAATCTACATCTCCGTGGGATCGGGGAGTAACGTTGGCGAAAACGGCATGGGAAACGAAGTGCGCCGGGCCAACATTCTCGAAATTAACCCCGACGGCACGGGTGAGCGCATTTTTGCCAGCGGTCTGCGTAACCCCGTTGGTATGGACTGGCAACCAACCACGAATACATTGTACACGGCCGTCAACGAGCGCGACGAACTGGGCGATGATCTGGTGCCGGATTACCTGACGAGCGTAAAAGAAGGCGCTTTCTACGGCTGGCCGTACTCGTACTATGGTCAGAATGAAGACCCGCGCCGGAAAGGCGAACGGCCCGATCTGGTCAAGAAGGCCGTGATGCCCGACGTTCCGCTGGGTGCACACACGGCTTCGCTGGGCCTGGCTTTTTACGATGCCAAGCCGGAGTCGCGCTCGATATTTCCCGCCAAATACCAGAATGGTGCTTTTATTGGACAGCACGGTTCGTGGAACCGCTCCGAATTTTCGGGTTACAAAGTCGTTTTTGTGCCGTTTGAAGGGGGAAAGCCCGGCAAACCGGAAGATTTTCTGACGGGTTTCGTAACCGGTAAAGACAAGGACGTGTACGGTCGGCCGGTGGGCGTAGCCATTCTGCCCGATGGTTCGATGCTGGTGGCCGACGATGCGGGTGGTCGCATCTGGCGGGTAGCGGCAAAATAGTCGTAGGAGTCAGTAAGTCATAAAGGGCTGGCGCGAACATTGCTTTCGCGCCAGCCCTTTATGACTTACTGACTCTCTTCAAAATTGATAAAACACCCTTGCCCGCAACCCGACCGACGTGCTTTCTTCCCAGTTGGCATCCGCTACGAGTGGAACGGTTACGACTGGTCCCGCCTGAACTGCCCAGTGCTTCCGCTTCCATTCCAGGCCTGTCCCGAAGGTTAGGTTTTGCAGTAAATCTTCGGGCTGAACAGTCGTACGGCTACCTGTTTGGTCACCCCGCCACGGATGTCGCTCCGTGAAGGTGACGAATTCTTTACTTTGAAAACTCAGCGTCGTACCCACCGAGGGCAACAGGCTAAGCGTCTGGCTAACGGGTATCCGGTAACCAAGGGAGACGGGTATCTGCACCCGAACCGTTTGTATTTCGATGCCTACAATCTTGCTGAGTGGGTTGATGCCACCACCGTAGTTGTATTTGAACTGCTTGAACTTTTTCGGTTTACGCCGGTCAAATTCCAAATCAGTCGGGAAGGTGCCGCCCGCGAACGACGCCATGCCTACCCCAACTCCTAGCGTCAGGTGCTTGCCAATTAATAATTCAGTTTGTAATCCACCACTTTGGACGGTACGCGACACCTCGCCCCCCGCCCCAACCCTGAAGCCGAACGCGACCCGGACCGGTTGACTGGCGGGCTGACTAACGGGCGCGGCCTGCCCACCTACAGTCGTCGTTCGGACGGGCTGCATTCGTTTGGTCTGACGGGACAGTGCCTGGTTCCAGTCAACAGACTTCGTGGTGAGCGGTCGGCTCGCTGCCAACTCATACGTTGCCGTGGGTTGATTCGTTACCCCCTCCGCTGGGACAATCTCCCCCGTTGACTTGTCAGAAGCCGTCATTGGCAAACCATTGCTGGTGGTCCGGCTGTCGGTTGAGGCCGTTACCGATGGACGCTTTTCTCGGCCCGGTGCGGTATTGTCCCGTTGAGTCCCGGACCGCATGGCTGTTCGCTCGTCCGTACGACGGGTGGTCGATTTGGTTCGTCCGGGACGGTTGCGCGTCGTATTTCTCGTGTCGTTCGTTACCGCGTTTATGGTGCCGTTCGCCACGGGCGACGTGTTATCCGGTGCGTTTGTCGTTTCATCCGCCACGGGCGATGTATTCTCCGCTACGTCGTTACGCTGGTCCGAAGCCGTTGATCGGGTAGACTGCCGTTGTTGCGGCTGGGCTTTAGCCGACAACCGGACGCGGTCGGCCCGGTCAGCCGACGATTCAGCAGGGGCATTAGCCGACCGTTGCGCCACCCGGTCCAACGCGGGGTTGGCGGGATGAGCAGGCACGGGTACGGACCGCGTAATGTAAACGGTATCGGTGCGGTTGGCAGTTGCCTGACCCCGGTTGGCCGGTTGACCAACCGGATTGGCTGGTACCTCATTACGCCGGGCGGTTTGCCCATCGGACGGAAGCCGTTCGGCGTTGGGGGCGGCTGTTTTGAGGAGTGCCTGACGGGACCGGGCGGTTTGCTGCTGGCGCAACTGGCTGAGGGTCTGCCGTAAATCGCTGATCTGTGCCCGTTGCCAGGCTGCAAAACTAACCAGCACAACGGCGCTGACGGTCGCTGCGGCCATCAGCCACGGCCGGGCCGTCCGGCTTATCGTAAAGGGATGGGGCGTTGTGTGTATGCCGGACGGGGGCGGGGTAGCCTGTTGAAGCGTAGCCTGCATTCGTTTCCAGTCTTTCTCCTCGAAATCCGGCCGGATGCTTTCCAGTTTCCGCCGGATGCTATCGTTGAATGGGTCAGTTTCCATGGTGTCGGAATGGTACGGCTGAGCCGCTTTGTGCGTGGAATGGGTAGGCCTCTTTGATGAGTACCTGTAATTTCTGGCGGGCACGGGCGAAATTCGAGCGTACCGTGGCTTCGTTGTGTTCGAGCAGCCCGGCTATCTCGTGCAAACTGTAGCCGTCCACCACGTGCATCATAAACACCGTCCGGTAGGTAGGGCTAAGTTGCTGAACCAAGGCCAGGATCTCCTCGGCCGCCATCTGATCCACCACGTCATCGTCGAACGACACCTGCTCACCCGCATCTAAAGTCGTATGCTGGTCGGTCCGGCTGTTTTTTCGATAATGGCTGATGGCGGTGTTGACCAAAATTGTCCGCAGCCAGGCTTTAAACGGCAACGTCTCGTCGTACCGGTCGAGGTGTTGAAACGCTTTTAGAAACCCTTCGTTCAGCACGTCTTCCGCTTCTTCAGAACTGGACGTGTAGCGCAGGCAGATGCTTTTTGCGTAACCAAAAAACTGCTTGAACAGCGTCCGCTGCGCGCGCGGATCATTGACACGACAAGCCCGTATGATGCTGGGAAGATCATTGTCGGTGAAGGTAGCCGTCTTTTTGAAGAACAAGTTCAGTCAGATTTACGAGGTTGCCTACGGTACAAACTACAATACGCCGAAACGATGGATACTGTTGCAAACGTCCGTTACTATTAGTTAGTATAACCCGAATTGTCAACGTTGCCACGTTTCGATTTGGGCGGGCGTATAGGCAGGAAAACGGATGGATATGCGCCGTTTCGCTACGGAATGAAAATTCTTTTACTTGGTGATGGTCACGCGTATGGATGCGGGTCTCCGACGTGCGGGTCTCCGACGCGTCAACTCAGTTACGTCGGCCATTTTGTTCGTCAGCAAAGCCGCACGGGTCGGGCGGTGAGCGTTGAGGCCTACGCGCACCTGACACTGCCTGAATCGACCGCCCTGCTGGACCGGCTACCACTCAGCCAGTACGACCTGATCGTGTTGCAACTCGGCCCCGACCTCATTCAGCGGACTGTGTTCCAGAAAAAACCGGTGCGGTCGGCTGGCGTTAGGGTGCTGCCAATCCTGAACCAGCCAATCCAGGCAAGTAGCCGTGCTGCACTTCCGCAACTGATGAAGCGCGTTGGCCGTATCGGTAAAACATTGCTTGACGTTGCCGCGTCGGTCGTTCCGGGGTTTGGTTGTCCGGCTGCGTTGGCGCAGTTGCTAACGCTTCTGCGACCCTATCGCCACACGGTATTGCTGATGACGCCGTTCCCGTGCCGAACGGTACCAGAGCAGTGGGCCAGAGCGCGGAGCCGGTCGGTGTTGCTGGCAACCGGCATGAGTCAGGCCTTCAGCGTCTTCGATACGGAGGCCGTCGTTCAGCCGCGCGACGAATATTTCCTGACGGGCGACAATGAACACCTCAACGCCGTGAGCCATGAGTTGATTGGCCGTGCCCTGTTCGACTTCTACCAATCGGCACCAACCATCGTTACGGTTCACACGACCAACCGGAAATAGGGCGCTCCTCCGAGGGTAAGGTACCAGACAATGATGGCTGCGCTACTGCCTTAACCAGTGCGTCATTGTCGGAAACGTGTCGGTTTGGGTCAAGCCCATCCACACTAATAGCGGCAATCCCATGTACACACCACTGCCGAACGTGTCGAGTAGCCACTGGCTTTGCCCTTTGTAGCCATCGGGGTGAAAAACGACCTCGCCGGGCAAGCCTATCGTTTGGCAGGCGGCAAAGGTCCAGAGCAGCACAGCCACTTCATCGCCCTGCTTGTCGGGTCGGTCGTGGGTGATGTTGTCCTGAAGCAAGTGCCGCTCGGCCGGGGGCGTTACGGCAATGTGGCCGGCTTCGTGCAGCACGTCGCCGGGGTAGCGCAGTTGGCGGGGATCGACTTTAAGGTGACCACCGTCAATCAAAATGCCCGGCAAAAAAGTAGGCTCCGTGAGTGTCGTCTCGACCACGTCAAGGCCAATCTCGTGGAGAAAAGCATAGATCCGGTTGAGAATCAGGGATGGCTTGTTCATTCGGCGGGTTTTGTCAAGCTGGCGATACCGGTTCATAGCTGACTCAAGGCAAGCCGGAACGGGCTGCTGCGGACGGGTCTCGTCAAAGGGCTGATCGGGGTATTTAGCGTGGTACCGGCTCCGTTGCATCATGCTTGCTCTATCTGCTGGGTCAACGTCAATCGACAGGAAGTCAAGCATTTGATCGAGCATAGCCGCGCCGTTGGCCTGATAGTTAAGTAACCAGGCACGGCTGTCTATTCGGGCGATGGTGAGCATGGTCTGCAAATACCGGTCGAGCACCGCTGCCGTGTAGCCATCCAAGTCCGGGTTGGTTGCCACGACCGGATCGAAGCCGAAAAGTTCGGGTTGAATAAGACCCGGCACGGCCTGCATACCCCGGCGTTTCTGGTGCGAACGAACCACCTCGTCGGGTGAGCGATACAGCAGTATGAACGGCACCGTTGGGTAAAGTCGGCGAATGGTTTCGTGGAAAAACAGGTTCCAGCTATCCATTTTGATGAATAACCGCGTTTCGTTACCCGTCCGTTTGGCACCGAGCCAGCGAATGACGGCTCGCAGGGCAGCGTCCCGGTCGGCGGTCGACAGGCTGTTGGCTAATGGGGAATACGGCAGCCGCAGCAGTTCGTCGATCAGGGGTACTTCCGAAAGCACGATGTGTTGCTCAGGAATAGTCAGTAGCTGCGACAGGAGCGTGGAGCCGCAGCGGGATACGTGAAAAATAAAGGCGGTTGGTTCAACGGGGAAACGCCGTTCGGCCGCGTCGACCAGCCCCCCCACCGTGCTGACGGGGTGCCAGCGCGTGGTATTGTACGAATGGCTTTTGCCGCGAATGATGGTTTCATCGAAAAACGGTTCCGTAAAGCGGTTGTCGCCTACGTACAGCCAGCGGACGGTCAGGTGGCCGTCGTTCATGACCAGTTTATACGGAATCCAGTCGCTGGGCAACGGGTCGGGTACGGTTGGCGACACACGAAATGGGTTTAGTCGGGTTCAGTAGTTAGCTGGTCAATCAGCGTTCGGGCGACTTCAGTATCCTGCCGGGCCAGTTCGGCAATGATTTGCAGCTTCATGGCCGACGTTAGCTGGCGACCCTGTTGCTCTTCATCAAAATCGTACCCGGCCTGCCCAAACAACGCGTCTGACCAGGCATTCCGCCGACAATCCAGCACCAGATGCACCCGGTCGGTGGGGCCGCCGTTGCGTACACTGTGAAGCAGGTCGAAGTTCGCGTACCAGCAGTCGCCAACGGCCATGGGCAACACCGTTCCATCGACCCGAAAGACCACGTCGCTGCCCGTTTCGAGGGGAATGTGCAGCCGGAAAAAGCCGTATTCGTAGCTGGTCTCCAAATCCCGGTGTTCATGAATAACACTGTCGGGAGCCAGCGCTAACAGCCGCACTGCTTCTTTGGGACACTGGAATACACGCACAATATGCTCAATATACGGGCACTGCGCCAGTAACGGCGTATCGCGGTACGTACCCGGATGCGCCCGAATATCCGTTTCAGAACCCGATGCCGAGCGCAGGGCGATGCTACTCCACTGCCCGGAATAGTCGGCCTGATTGAAATGCGGAGGCCAGTCAATGGCTCGGCACGTGGCTAAATCGACCGCCAAACGGGCTGGATCGAAGGAGAGTGGTAAACGAAAAAAACGGTTTTTCATGCGGTTAAGAGGTCATTACAGCGTACCTATGTTTACTTCGGGTAAGAAATCGTAATCGGACGTATGGTATTCATTCAGCTAACGGGCCTGTCGGGAGCGGGCAAGACAACGGTATCGCAACGGGTGCAAAAACGATTGCAGCAGCAGAGGTATGCGGTTGAAGTGCTCGATGGCGACGAATACCGCCGTCAGTTGTGGCCTGAACTCACTTATTCCGTGGCCGACCGGCAGGAAAACATCCGGCGGCTGGGCTATCTGGGGCGGGTGTTCAGTCGGCACGGCATCATCGTCATTCTGGCTGCGATCAACCCGAACCGGGCCGTCCGGGAGGAACTGCACCGGCTAAACCAGCCTGCCCGAACCGTTTTTGTTGACTGCGCACTGCCAACGCTTATTGAGCGGGATACCAAAGGATTGTATGCCAAAGCCGCCTTACCCGACGACCACCCCGACAAACTGCATAACCTGACCGGCATCAACGCGCCCTACGAGCCACCCCTGACACCCGACCTGACCCTGCATACCGACCGGGAATCAGAAGCTGATTGTGAAGAAAAACTGCTCCAGTTTATCCTGCTTTGCCTGAAAGAAACATCGGCTAAGCGACTCAATCAGAAATGATTGAGCCACTTAGCCGATGAACTGCTTACTGCTTAATCAATTTAATAACCCTCGACTGCGTAGGCGTACTAACCTGTAGCAGCAGTAGACCACTCGATTGCGCTCTGAGTTTAATCGTATGGCGCTCCACGGGCAATTGTCCCTCAATCAACTGATCCGTTAGCACCTGACCACCCGTATCGGTGATGCGTAACCGCAGCGGCTGATGCTGAGCACCCCGCACTTCCAGTCGTACCGTTTCGTCCTGCACTGGATTTCCCAGCACGGTCACCGTCAGGGATTCGGTGGATTCGGCAGCACCCCGTCGGGCACCTGGGAAGCAGGCCGCCAGCCAGTTGTAGCTGAAACTGGCTTCTCCGGCCGTACCCGTCTGTCTGGCTTTGAGCGTAATAACGGGGTTGTCGGTGTAGAGCGTCAGCGTGTAGGGACCCGGATTGGTGGTGGGCGAGAGTTCGTTCACGACCGAAAAACTAATGGGTTGCCCGTTGGTTCCGCTGTACTGGGGCGTAAAGCTCACCTGCCGCTGACCGGCCGTTACCACTACGCAACTCACCGTCGTCACCGCCGTAATGGCGAATGGCGCGTTGACCACGGACGCGGGGTTAACCGTGATGGTGAAGCTGGTGCTCACGCTCAAACTCCCCGGATCGGTAGCAGTAACGGTCACCGTCGACACACCCGATGCCGAAGGCGTTCCGCTGATAACGCTGCCGCTCAGGCTCAGGCCCGCTGGTAAACCGCTGGCGCTGAAGGTCAGTGCATCGCCGTTGGGGTCGCTGAAGGACGAGGCTACATTGAGACTGAAGCCCTGGCCCACCGTCGCGTTCTGGTTGGCAATGCCCGTGGTGGTGGGTGCCTGGTTGGTTGGCGGGTTGACCCCGTTACAGGCGGCTAACCAGTTGTAGCTGAAGCTCACCTCGCCCGGCGTACCCGTCTGCGTGGCCCTCAGGGTGATAACCGGATTATCAGGATACAGGCTCAGCGAATAAGGTCCCGGTGCCGTCGTGGGCGAGAGTTCGTTGGCCACCGAGAAGCTGATGGGCTGCCCGTTCAGGCCTGCGTACCGGGGGTTGAAAGTGAGGTTGATCCGGTTGGCCACTGGCGTACAGCTAATGGTCGTCACCCCCGTGATGGCGAAGGGAGCGGTCGTTGTCATTGAAGCCGGATTCACCGTAATTGTGAAGCTGGTGCTCACGCTCAAACTCCCCGGATCGGTAGCAGTAACGGTCACCGTCGACACACCCGATGCCGAAGGCGTTCCGCTGATAACGCTGCCGCTCAGGCTCAGGCCCGCTGGTAAACCGCTGGCGCTGAAGGTCAGTGCATCGCCGTTGGGGTCGCTGAAGGACGAGGCTACATTGAGACTGAAGCCCTGGCCCACCGTCGCGTTCTGGTTGGCAATGCCCGTGGTGGTGGGTGCCTGGTTGGTTGGCGGGTTGACCCCGTTACAGGCGGCTAACCAGTTGTAGCTGAAGCTCACCTCGCCCGGCGTACCCGTCTGCGTGGCCCTCAGGGTGATAACCGGATTATCAGGATACAGGCTCAGCGAATAAGGTCCCGGTGCCGTCGTGGGCGAGAGTTCGTTGGCCACCGAGAAGCTGATGGGCTGCCCGTTCAGGCCTGCGTACCGGGGGTTGAAAGTGAGGTTGATCCGGTTGGCCACTGGCGTACAGCTAATGGTCGTCACCCCTGTGATGGCGAAGGGAGCGGTCGTAGTCATTGAAGCCGGATTCACCGTAATTGTGAAACTGGTGCTCACGCTCAAACTACCCGGATCAGTGGCCGTTACCGTTACCGTCGACACGCCCGACGCGGAGGGCGTACCGCTGATGACGCTGCCGCTTAGGTTCAGCCCACCCGGCAAACCGCTGGCGTTGAACGTCAGCGTCTGGCTGTCGGGGTCGCTGAAGGACGAAGCTACATCGAGGCTGAATGCCTGACCTACCGTCGCCGTTTGGTTGGCAATCCCCGTCGTGGTAGGGGGTTGGTTGGTCGGAGCTGGTTCGTTTACGGTTAGCGTAAAGGCAGTCGAGGTTACGCTATTGCAAGGGCCGGTAGCGACTATAGAATAGCTACCCGCATCCGAAAGCTGCACGTTCATCAGCGTCAGCGTGGCACCCGTCTGACTGGCTACGGGACTGTTGAGGTTGTCCTTATACCATTGATAGGTAATCGGTCCCGTACCCGTAACCGACACACTGACCGTAACGGTGGCACCAATAACTACGGTCGACGCGGACGCTGGCTGAGCGGTGATGGCGAGGGGACTGTCGGCCGTGCTGGTGACGGTGGTGGAGGCCGTACCGGTGCATCCGTTGGCATCGGTGGCTATCACCTGATAAACGTCCGCATTGGTAACGGTCGCGGTGTTACCCGCTGCCCCGCCAATCTGATTAGCTCCGTTATTGAAGGTATAGCTGCTCAACCCGGCGGTAGCCGTCAGCGTAACGCTGGTGTTGGTGCAGGACAACGGACCGGAGTTAGTCAGGCTAACCGTTGGTGCCGCCGGGTCACTGAGCGTGACCGACGTAGCGACCGAACCGACACAACCGTTGTTGCTAATCGAGAAGTTGCTATACGTGCCAGCGGCCAGACCCGTCAAACTGAACGCATTGCCGCTCACCGTCACCGTTTTGGGACTGCCCGCTCCGGTGTAGGTGAGTGAGTAAACGCCATCAGGTAAGTTAGTGCTGGTGAAGGCGATGCTGCCCGTCGCCGTTGCACACGCGCTGGGGTTGGTCCCGGCTCCTGCTGTTAAGGTCGGCGCGGCTGGGTCGTTGAGCGTGACCGCCGTAGCGACCGAACCCGTGCAGCCGTTGCTGGTGAGAGCGAAGTTGCTGTAGGTGCCAGCCGCCAGACCCGTCAGCGAAAAGGCATTCCCGCTCACCGTGACGTTCTTGGGACTGCCCGCTCCGGTGTAGGTCAGTGAGTAAACACCATCGGGCAGGTTGGTGCTGGTGAAGGCGATGCTGCCCGTCGCCGTTGCGCAGGCGCTGGGGTTGGTTCCGGCTCCTGCCGTCAGCGTTGGCGCAGCGGTAACCGTAACGACAACGTCGCCGGTGGCGGGCGTACAGGCCCCGTTGCTCACCGTCCAGCGCAGCACGTAGGTGCCTGCTCCCCCCGCTGGGGTGAAGACGGCCGTGGGCGAAGCCGTATTGTTGAACTGGGAGGACGCCGTTGAGGGGCCGCTTAGTACACTCCAGACGCCCGTGCCATTGGTGGCCGTGGCCGACAGGGTGGCCGTGCTGCCGCTGCAAATGGCTTGACTGCCTCCAACATTAGCGATGGGCTGCGCCGGGTCGCTCAACGTTCTGGACGCCGTTACCGAACCGACGCAGCCGCTGTTGCTGATGGAGAAATCACTGTAGGTGCCCGCTGCCAGACCCGTCAATAAAAAGCCGTTGTTGGCCACCGTCACTGGTTTGGGACTGCCTGCTCCGGTGTAGGTGAGCGAGTAAACGCCGTTGGGCAGGTTGGTACTGGTGAACGTGATGTTACCGTCTGATGCGCCACAGGTCGTGGGATTGGCTCCCGCACCCACCACCGTTAGCGTTGGCGTGGGATTGACCAATACGGTTACACTGGCTCCTGCCGTCGTTGTACCATCGGTGGCCGAGGCCGTAACGGTGTAGGTTGTGGGGACATTGACAGCGGGTGCGTTTTGCGTGAACGCGGTCAAACTGGCTCCCGAAGCGGCAAAGCCCGCCGGGGTGCTGCTCCAGGTGTAGTTGGTGGGTGTAAACCCGGTTGCCGTTGCCGTCAGGTTCAATGGACTGCCCGCGCAAACTGCCGCCGGTGCCGCCGGGCTAATGCTCAATCCCCCTTCGGCTACGTTGTTCAGGTTCACCGTCACGAGAGCCGTGGCCGACAGGGTCCCATCCGACACCCGAACGCTTAAACTAAACGTTGGCGTAGTCTCGAAGTCCAGTGCCGTGGTATTGGCTACCTGCAGTGAATTGCCCACTAACGTGAAAGCCCCGCCCGTATTGCCGCTCAGAATCGAGTATGACAGCGTCGCTCCGGCATCCGGGTCCGCAGCTACGACCGTCCCGACGACCGTGGCATTGGCCGCGTTTTCGTTGACGGCAAATGTCTGCGGGCTGATCGTTGGCGTTTCGTTTACGTTGGTTACTGTGATCGTGAATGACTCCTCATACGTAGCTGCGGGGGAGCCACTGTCGGTGGTGCGAATCCGAATCAGATAGCTGCTCTTTGTCTCGAAGTTAAATACGGCAGCGGTGTTCAGTTGACTGCCCACTATTTGAAACGAGGCATTATCGGTTGATCCAGCGCCAGTCACCAGCGAGTAAATGAACGTTTGGCCCGTGTTGGCGTCGGTGGTACTCAGCGTACCCACAGCCGTACCACTGGCCTGATTCTCGGCCACCGACGTTGCTGTTAGCGCAATATCGGTGGGGGGGGCGTTGGCGATTCCGGTGGTGAAATTGAACGTCGTATTGTTGAAAATACCGGCAAACACGCGCCCGTCGGCGTCGGCAAATACTTCTTCATCAGCCCGGAGTGCATACGCGGTTGAGTTGGCTAAGGTTATGTTGGGATCGAGAACCCAGGTGGTTCCCGAACCGGTTACCTGACTGCTACCCACCGCCACCGTTTCGACTATCACATTGTCGGAGGTGCGCACTATGTGCAGATTACCATTGCCTTTACTGACGCTGACGTTAAATGTCAGGGTTATGTTCGTACTGGGCACTACACCCGTGGCATTGTCTGCCGGAATTGTTGAGGTGAGTATAGGAGGTGCCGAATTTTGTTGGACCACCCGTCCGGCTGAGTTGTTGGCAGGTTCGATCAGGTCCCGGTCTCCGTCATTGTCAAAGTCGACCGAAAGAGTTGCTGTGGTGACCTGGGTAAAGGTGATGCCATTGAGGGGGCCACTGGT
>NZ_BAAGXG010000010.1:0-206795 GCF_054779955.1 Spirosoma arcticum | reverse complement strand
TTGCCGTTTTGGTAGAGCAGGTCCTGGTCCCCATCGGCATCCAGGTCCACAAACAGAATCCGGGCTCCAAACGTGAGCACAGGCAACGGACTACTGGCCGCCACGCTGAACGTGCCATTGCCGTTGTTGACCACCACCCGTCCGGCTGAGTTGTTGGCGGGTTCGATCAGGTCCCGGTCTCCATCGTCGTCAAAGTCGACCGAAAGAGTTGCTGTGGTGACCTGGGTAAAGGTGATGCCATTGAGGGGGCCACTGGTAAAGGTGCCACTCCCGTTGGCGTCGATGGGCGCAGCAAAGGTGCCATTGCCGTTGTTGAGTTTGAGACTAATACCCGCCCCGCTGGTGTTGCCGTTTTGGTAGAGCAGGTCCTGGTCCCCATCGGCATCCAGGTCCACAAACAGAATCCGGGCTCCAAACGTGAGCACAGGCAGCGGACTACTGGCCACTACGCTGTACATGATGGCCATTGGCTTCAGCAAAGGCGCCGGGTGAACGGGTTTAACTAAGCCTGTTGGCGTCAGCGGAGCAGCCTGAAGGCCACCTCCAATCAATAATAGAGCTAAAAGCAGCCGACATAGTAGTCGGCTACCTGCTGTCAGGTAATTGTCAGACATGAGAAGTTGAGTTTACTGAATGGTTGAACGGAATGGTCTTCTAAACGGAAGCGGCACCATCTCTCTCAGGCGGAAGATGAGAAGTGGTGCCGCTTTCCTGAATAGAGCCGTCAATTAATTACGGCTGGGGAAAATGCCCTGCAACGCAATGCAGTAGTTCATTGCCAGGTACGGCTGCACATTCTCGTGAGGTTGGTTGCCGCCCGCCGGAGTAATGGCGGAAGGATCGGCGACAACCGCGTTGCCGGCTGGTGCATACGCATGGACAGTTACAGCATCTCCGTTGACCGTATCAGCACCATTCGTCGAAGCCAGTACGCTGCCCCTGAGGTCGCTAACCGTAGCTGCGTTGCCCGAACCGGTCAGCATGTGGTTATGAGCGGGCATCTGCGTCGACAGCAGCGTCACGTTTTCGCTGCCCCCCTGTTGCCCAATCGTGTAATTGGACAGGCCCGGCCCCTGCCCCATGCCCAGCGGGACCCGGCTTTGCAGGTTGGGCAGGGCGAAGGTGTTTACTCCGTCACCGCCGTATTGTGTGCCTAATAAGGCGAACAGGGCAGAGTTTTGGGAGATGGACAACAGTTGTCCATTGCAAAAGGCCCAGCCGCGCGGGGCAAAATTGAAGCCAAACAGGGCAATCATACCCAAAAATGGATCAGTCATGAACATAAATGGTTAAAAAAGTGAAAAAGGAAGATTGTGTAATTAGTCAGCGTAGCCGGTCCAATTCGCAGCTATGCGCAACGAGGAAACCTGCCAGGCGATTAATCAAGGGCAAAAGTATAGTAAACTTTGATTTTACTTGCCTGTTTTTCTAATTAGGATACCTTATAATAAATTAACAATTACCTCAACTGAAAATATCTTCTCTAAGTATACATATGTAGAACTGTAGATTCTGTTCAGGCGACTTTTGCGTATGCTGGTAGTGAATGTATCCTGGTGGTGCGGCATACTGACGGCCACGTCCGGGCGTAACTGCAACAGTATTTATGTGAGTACGGATAAAGTTGCTGACCGCACCGGCGGACCGGCACAGTCCTTCGACAGTTCAGAGTATTTAGCTCAAAAACACAAAAAGCCCCGGAGAACATCCGGAGCTTTTACAAACGTTACTGACTATACGTCCTAATAATTGCTGTCTGAATTAGTATTGGTGAACCGGCTGTTACCCGTACCCCGGCCGGGCCGTTGTGCGCTGTTTCCCGGACGACTCGGACCGCTATTGCTGCTGCCTTCACGACGATACCCGCCCGTGGGCTGACTCGCCGGACGACTGTCGCTGCTGCGCTGCTGACTGCCGTTGCTGGGTGAACCACCGGAGCGGCCACCACTATTCCGGCGATCACCGCCGTTCCGGTTGCCGCCACCATCCCGGTTGCCCCCGCTGCGACCCTGCCGCGACGCGGGCGTCGATGGCGTGATGGTTGCCGCCGTAATGTTCAGCACGTACGGATGGTCGGTGATGACCGGTACGCGCTTGCCGATGAGCTTGTGAATGTCGCGCAGGTACTCGGTTTCTTCCTCGTCGCAGAACGACAGCGCAATCCCGTCGTGACCCGCCCGGCCCGTCCGCCCGATGCGGTGAACGTAGGTTTCGGGAATGTTCGGCAGTTCGTAGTTAATCACGTGCGAGAGTTCGTCCACGTCGATGCCCCGCGCGGCAATGTCCGTCGCCACGAGTACCCGTGTTTCGCCACTTTTGAAGTTGGACAGTGCGCGTTGCCGGGCGTTCTGCGACTTGTTGCCGTGGATAGCTTCGGCTTTAAAGCCGCCGTTGAGCAGGTCTTTCACCACCTTGTCGGCCCCGTGTTTCGTACGAGCAAACACCAGGGCTGACTTCACGCTCTTGTCTTCCAGAATGAGCGCCAGTAGCCTGCGTTTGTTTTCTTTACCCACAAAATACAGCGCCTGGTCAATCGTATCGGCCGTTGACGACGCGGGCGTCACTTCAACTTTGGCCGGATTGCTCAGGATCGTGTCGGCGAGTTTAGCCACGTCGGGCGGCATCGTTGCCGAGAAAAACAGCGTCTGACGGCGCGTTGGCAACTTGGCGATGACCTTTTTAACGTCGTGGATAAAGCCCATGTCGAGCATCCGGTCGGCTTCGTCAAGGACAAAGAACTGGACGTCGCGCAGATTAACGAAACCCTGGTTCATCAAGTCGAGCAGGCGGCCCGGCGTGGCAATCAGAATGTCGATACCCGCTTTGAGCGTGTTGACTTGCGCGTGCTGCGAAACGCCCCCGAAAATAACGGTGCTGCGCAGGTTCAGGTGCCGACCGTAGGCCCGGAAGCTTTCTTCGATCTGGATGGCTAATTCGCGCGTGGGCGTCAGAATCAGCGTTTTAATGCGCCGGGGACCGCCCGCGCTTTTGCTTCGTTCCTCATTCAGCAGTTGCAGAATCGGAATGGCAAAGGCGGCTGTTTTGCCGGTGCCGGTCTGGGCGCAACCCAGCAAGTCCTGGCGACTCAGCAGAATCGGGATGGCTTGTTCCTGAATGGGGGTTGGGGTGGTGTATCCTTCTTCGGCGAGCGCCTTCAGGATGGGGTCAATCAGTGATAAATCGGAAAATTGCATGTATTAGGTAGACGCTGGAAACTGGATGGCGGGTGCTCGAAAAGGGGATGTTGAACAGCGCGGGTCCGGAGTCTAACGTCCGACGTCTTAATGGAATTGATTAGTTAATCATCTGTACAACCGCTGTAGTGCAAATAAAGTGCCATTTGTAAGCGGGGGTAGGTGGTTTGAATGAATTTGTCATCCCGACGCAGGATGGATCTCACGCATCAAACAAGCTTGAGATCCCTCCTGCGTCGGGATGACAAACTACATCACCCGCCACTCAATCCTCCGGTTAAGTTGCCGGTTTTCGTCGGAGGTGTTAGGAACGGCGGGGCGCGTTTTACCGTAACCGATGGCCCGCATCCGGCCTGGTTCAACGCCTGCTTTGGTTAGGTAGGCCACCACTGCCTGCGCCCGTTTCTGCGAGAGGAGCAGGTTAGCCGCCGGGTCGCCCCGGTCGTCGGTGTGGCCCGAAATTTCGATGCGCACCGCCGGATTCACCCGCATAAACGCCGACAGCCGGTCGAGTTCGGTGCGCGATTTCTCGGCGAGGTCATAGCGGGTCGATTCAAAAAACAGGTTGTTCAGCGTCTCTTTGCCCGACGCCCCCGCCACGGCCGGTTCCAGCGGTACGTTCAGGGCAATGCCCGCTCCGCTGCCCCGGTCGCCCGTGTTTTTGCGGGTGAAGTCGAACGACAGGCTTTTGAAGAGGTAGCCCGGTGTGCTGACGTAGAGCGCGTAATCGCCCCCGCTGGGCAGCACCGCCGTGTACTGACCCGTGCTGGTGTCGGTCAGCACCCGCGAAACAACCTGATTTGTCTTCAGGTCAATCAGTTCGACGGTGGCGGTTAAGGGCTTTTTTGTGCGACTATCAGTAACAATACCTTTCAGGAAACTCACTGGCTTCACCCGCTCCCGCAGTGATTCGGGCAGGTCGAAGGCGTACAGCCGCGATTTCTGCGAGACGCCGTCTTTCTGTTCTTCAAATGAGTAGTAAGCCCGCGCACCATTAGCCGCCACAAACAGCGATGCCTGGTCTTCGGAGGAGTTGATGGGGTAGCCCAGGTTTGTTGGAACCGACCAGCCCGTGTTCGGCCCGGTCGATGCCAGGCTGTCAGCAATAAACAGGTCGTAGCCACCCAGCCCAACGTGCCCGTCCGACGCAAAAAACAGGCTCTGCCCGTTGGCGTGGATGAACGGTGACGCTTCGTTAAAGGGCGTGTTGACCGGCCCGCCGATGTTAACCGGCTCCTGCCAGTTGCCGGTTGCGTCGAGGTCGCTGCGCCAGATGTCGCGTCGTCCTTTGCCGCCCGGCCGGTCCGACACAAAATACAGCCGACGCCCATCGGCCGACAGCGACGGCTGCGACTCGTAGTAGCGGCTGTTAACGGCGGGGCCGAGATTTTCGGGGGTCGACCAGTCGGGGCCGGTTTTGCGGCTCAGGTACAGGTCGCAGCTACCAAACCCTTTGCGGCCCTGGCAAGCGGTGAACACAATTGTGCGCCCGTCGGCCGAGAGGCTGGCCGTGCCTTCGTTGTCGGCCGTGTTGATACCGGGCGAAAGCGACACGGGTGGTGACCAGCTCTCGCCGTTGTAGGTAGCGATCATCAGGTCTTCGTCACCTTCTTCTTTCAGGGCGGTGAACACCAGCGTCTGCTCGTCGGGGGTGAGCACGGGAAAATACTGCGAAGGCGTCGTTTGCAGCACCGGCGAAAGCGGCTTGGGATCGACCGGCTGGGGACGCTGCATGGCTTCCTGCCCAAAGCGGGCCGATTCGATCTGCCGCGCAATGCGCTGTCCCTGCGCCGACTGCGGAGCAAACAGCGTCTGGAATTTTTCGAGGTAAGGCAGGGCTTCACCATAGCGGCCGAGCCGAAGCAGGGTGTTGCTCAGCGACTGATACGCGGCCCCCGATACGGGGCTGTCGGGCTGGAGCCGGACGGCGTTGCGGTAAGCGGTCAGGGCCAGATCGTAGCGCTTTGTGAACTCGTACAACTGACCGAGTTTCAGGTACGCATCCGTGAAGTTTGGGTCCTGCTTGATAGCCTGCTCCATAAACGGAATGGCCTCGGTGGCTTTGCGTTCCCCAAAGAGCTTAATCGACTGGGCATAGAGGTCTTTCGCCTTAGTATCCTGGGCGGAAGAGGGGCTAATGAATAATGTAGAATGGATAATGAATAATGTTAGACGGAATCGGTGGCTCATTATCCATCCATTGTTCATTATCCATTTTACTTTATTCATTACCCTCAAGGAATGTCCATGTATTTGTGAGTCTGTAACGAAATCTGCCATTGCGGATGGTCTTTAACGTAATCAACGATGCGGGGCAGCATTTCATTGGAACGACTCCATTCTGTTTGCAAAAAGAGTTGGCAGCCGGGCCGCAGGTGAGGCACAAACGACTCGGCAAAGGCAAAATCAGAGGGGTTATAAATGATTACTTTAAGTTCATCGGCCCGCTCGAAAATGGCCGGGTTGGGCTTTTTGAATTTCTTGGGCGAAAAACAAATCCAGTCCCACGACCCCGTCACGGCCCGGCACACGCCCGACGTTTCGATATTGGTCCGAAAACCGGCCGTTTGCAGGGCGTTGGTCAGGCAGCTGAGGTCGTGCATCAGCGGTTCGCCACCCGTGATGACCGCCATCCGGCCGGGGTACTGCATCGCCCCCGATACAATGTCGTCGATGGTGCGTTGGGGGTGGGCGTCGGCGTCCCACGATTCTTTCACGTCGCACCAGTGGCAGCCTACGTCGCAGCCGCCGAGCCGGATAAAATAAGCCGCCCGGCCCGAGTGCGCCCCTTCGCCCTGAATGGTGTAAAAAGACTCCATCACAGGCAGGGCCACCGTTTCGTTCTCTATTAGTAGTTGTTGTGTGTGTTCCAAAAGCATAGACAAAGATACGAATTTACGGACCTGCGAATTCTCAGACTGGTGCCGTTTTTTTGAAACCGGGACAGAGCAAACGCATGAAGCAAGGCAATACGGAGGAGGTAACGAAGTCTACGCCCACCAGCGTGTCGGCTACCCTGTTTGGATTCGTTATGCCCCGTGAGTTTTACGTGCCCCGCTATGAGCCATCACCAACGGCTACTCTTCAGGATCGGCGGGACGTGCTGTTCTGGGAACCGCTTGTTTGTTTGCTAACAAATTTTGATATTTAGCCGTTTATTCATAGCGCTGGAGGCAGATGACGTATGGCAACTTAGATATACTACAGCGTGGCGAAGAAGAGCAGATGGGTTGAAAGTCAAATTAAACCGCTGGAATCTTTTTTAGATTCGATTAGAGACTTAATCATGGATAAAGGTGAAACGTCAGCCGAAGTCCAGAAAGACATTGATGAGGCATTGGACACCCTTAGCGGATGGTACGAAATGAGAGACATGTTTAACTAATTGACAATGAACACTACAGCAATTATAGAGCAGATTCGGGCGATTACCACGCTCGATGACATGGATCGGGTCGACGCACTAATTCGTACTGAAGAAGGTTCAATGGCCCCTGAAGTACAGCAGGCACTACTGGAAAAATTGAGAGAAGTTACGGCCAACAGCCGCAAAGCACTGGAGGAGACGAAGTCAATATTGCAGGTGCACGGGGTTAGCTATCCGCTGACGGACTGGTTAACGCCAAGGAATTACGCGCTTAAGTTCGGCGTCAAAAATACAGAGACGGTCATTAACTGGATCAACCGGGGCGTTATCCCGGCAGACGATGTTCGGGAAGTACCCGAACTTGGGCTTCGTTTGGTAAGGGCGGTTCCCTATGCCCCCCGGAAGCACTCCAGTCACCAGACAGTGAACGCCTGATGCTATTCGCTGCCTGTTAGCGACCGGGCCGATTTATTGCCGCCAGTTGATTAGCAGGTGACAAATGCATACATTGGTCTTTCCCTGACCGATAACCCCTGATGAAAATTCGTTGTGCGCTGCTTCAGCTAATGGCCGGGCTGTGGGTCGGCGCGGCTCTGGCCCAGACACCAACGGCCTCCCTCACCGGCCGGGTGCTCGACGCCCAGACGAACCAGCCCCTACCCTTCGCCACCGTTTACCTCAACAACACGTCGCGGGGCACTGTGGCCGACTCCAACGGCGTCTACCGGCTGACTAACGTGCCGCTGGGCAATGCCGAACTGGTGGGGTCGGTGCTGGGCTATCAGACCCTCCGCCAGCCGCTGCGCCTGACCGACGCCCGCCTGCGCGCGGTGGACCTGCGGCTGCAGCCGACCGATCAGGCGCTGGCCACGGTTACCGTCACGGCCCGGCGTAATCCAGCCTGGGCGCGGCAGTTCCGCACCTTCAGCCGCGAACTGCTGGGCAACCGGCCCCAGGCCCGTGTGTGCCGCATTATGAACCCCGGCGTGCTTTCGTTTACTGAAGAGAAAGGACACCTGCGGGCGCAGGCAACGGAGCCGCTGGTCATCGAAAACGGGGCGCTGGGCTACCGGCTCCACTACAGCCTGCTCCTCTTCGACCTCTACCGGAGTAAGCTGCTCTTCGCCGGTAGCGCCCGCTTTGAGGAACTCCCCGCTACCAGCCCCCGCCAGCAAACCGGCTGGCAGGCCAACCGGCAAAAAGTGTATCAGGGTTCATTGCAGCACCTGCTGGCAACCCTGCTGGCGGGCACCCACGAGCAGGCGGGCTACCTCGTCTACCGAACCCCGCTGACCGGGGAGGACAACGACCAGACCCTGCCGCTGGTGCGCACCACGGAGCGGCAGTACGTAGGCAGTCAGCAGGCGCAGGCCCTGTTCCGGCCCGGTGAACTACCAGTTGAACGGCGGCTCCTGTCCGATCAGCCCTTAGAAGTCTACTACAACCGGGTGTATGCCGCCAACTCACCCTACCGCGATTCGCCGTATGCCTACTCCCTGTTGCTGTTGCCTAATAGGTCGCTGGACCTGACCACCACCGGCGGCATTACGCAGGGCAACGGTCTCGATGTGCGGGGCTACCTGGGCAATGAACGATTAGCCACCTTACTACCCGCCGACTGGGTGCCACCCAGCGAAGAGACCTTAGTGCCTGCGAACATCGACGCCGGGCGACCCCAGCGGCCCGACGCCGGACTCGACTCACTCATCGCACTCCGTCGGCGTCATTACGAGCGAACGGCGCCCATCGTCTACGTGCAGACCGACAAGGCGCTCTACGCCACCGGCGACCAGCTTTACCTGAGCGCCTACGTACTGGACGCGGCCCGCCAGCTTCCCATCGTGAGCCGCACCGAAACGGCCCTGCAGGTGGCTCTGATTGCGCCCACGGGCCGGGTGGTGCAGCACCAGTGGCTGCGGCTGACCGACGGGCGGGCTGCGGCCAGCTTCCGGTTAGCCGATACACTGACGGCGGGCACCTACCGCCTGCGGGCCTACACGGCACGGGACCAGGTGGCCAACGGTCCGGCTTTTGAGTGTTCCTTCCCCGTGCTTAACCTGAAGCAGTCGGCCCCCGGTCCTGTGCTTAGCCAGACGGTAGCTACCGCCAGCGGTGCCGTGGCTCATTCCCCACTGCCCGACTCGCCCGACGTGCAGTTCCTGCCCGAAGGCGGACGCTGGCTGGCGGGCGTGGCCGGTTGGGTCGGCATCAAGGCGCTACAAACAAACGGACGTGGGTTGTCTGTCAGCGGACGCCTGATCGACCAGACGGGCACCGAGGTGGCCCGCTTCAGGACCAACGCGCTGGGTATGGGGCAGGTGAAGCTTACGCCCCAGGCGGGCCAGCGCTACGTGGCCCTGCTGGACCCGCTGGCGGGCACAACCACCCGGCCCGTGCCCTTACCCGCCGTTGAGCCAGAGGGCTGGGCACTATCCGTCGATGCCCTCTCGGACAGCAGCCGCCTGACGGTGAGCGTGCGGGCTACGGGCCGCTACAGCCAGCAGCCCGTCTACGTGACGCTGCAAAGCCGGGAGCAGTTGGCATACCGCCAGAAGTGGGTGCTGACCAACGGGGAAGCCCGGTTTACGCTGTCGACGGCTACGCTGCCGCCGGGCGTGTGTCGGGTGACGCTCTGGGACATGACCAACCAGCCCCGCGCCGAACGGTTGGTGTTCGTGCCCGAGTCGGCCGGGGGTTTGCAGATGCGGGTTATCACGGGGAAACCCCGCTACGAGGCCCGCGAGCTGGTGGCCGTTGGTCTACAGTTCCGCGATGCCGACGGCTACCCGGTAGCGGGCAGTTGGTCGGCCGCCGTGACCGATGCCGACCAACTGCCCGCCGACACGACCCGGCCCGATTTGCGGACGTATCTGCTGCTGACGGGCGGGCTTCGGGGCACGGTTGAGTTTCCGGGGTATTATCTGGAGCCGGAGCACCGGAGTGATCTGGACAACCTGCTGCTCACCCAGGGCTGGCGTCGGTTACCGGCTCCGGCGCGGGCTGACTCAACGGGCGGCTGGACGCTGAGCGGCCGGGTGCGGGATGAGCGGGGACGCCCCGTGGTGGGCAAAGCCGTGGTGGTGTCGCTGGAACAAGGTGGTGAGCGGATGCTCCGCCGGGTCAGCACCGATGCGCAGGGCGGGTTTCGCTTAGGCGGGTTGACTATTGCCGACACGGTGCAGGTGCAGGCGGGCGTTCCCGATCTGGCCGGGGCTGTGCTCACGTTTGATGCGCCGGGTCTGCCGTTTCCAAGCCCGGCATTGGCCCCACCCGAATGGCCGATACTAAGTTCCTTTATGACCGATGCCCGCGTGCGCCAGACGGCCTGGCCCGCCCTATATCGCGACTCGACGGCCCGCCAGTTAGCCGAAGTAACCGTGCGGGCGGCCAAACCCAAGCCCGAGCGCCCTAAAGACATCGAGCGGTCCAGCCTGCACGGGGCCGCCGACGCAGTGCTGGTGGTGGACAGAAACATGGGGACCTCAGTTAGGGGAGTGGGTGAGTTGATTATGAGACTTCCTGGTATACAGCGAGTAGGTAATAGTATACGAATCGGCGGCATCGGCAGTTTCGGTGATAATACCCCGCTGTATCTAATCGATGGCCAGCCTGCCAATGAGTCGATGCTTGATGCCCTTCTTCCTCACGAAGTGCGTCGCATTGAGTTATTGAAAAGCGCGACCACTGCCGGTATGTACGGCGCTCGCGGTGCGAATGGCGTCATTGCAATCTATACGGTCATCGGTACTGAAGGAGAGACGACGACGCCCACCAGCGTGTCGGCTACCCTGTTTGGATTCGCTACGCCCCGCGAGTTTTACGTGCCCCGGTATAGCCCGTCACCAACGGCTACTCTTCAGGACCGGCGGGACGTGCTGTTCTGGGAACCGCTGGGCCAGAACGACGCCGACGGGCGGGCCAGGCTGGTGTTTCCCCTGAGTGACACCGCTAAGCGGCTTCGGCTGGTGATTCAGGGCCTGACTAATGAGGGCATACCCCTGTCCTTTACATGGCTGCTGCCCGTTCGGTAGCCTAAACGCAGGAAAGTTTATTCCCTTAGCCTGACCGCTGTTACTTCAAAAGGAAGCGGTGACAGGTTCATCAGCTCAAGTCCGGGAAACGTAAGAAAGTATCCGCTTACCATAACGGGCAAGCTATCCTTTGCGAAGGCAGGGGGCAAATTACAGCTACCCAAAAACGCTGCATTTCCGGCTCGCCTGATCTGGTAACCCACGGACTGACTGCCTGATTTCACTGCAACGATGGTAGCCGGAACCTGGTTGACAAACTGACTCGTGCGGGTCAGGGTGACGCCGGGGTAGGTACAGGACGACACCGACGAATCAATGTCATCTCTGTCGCAACCGATCAAGAAACTTAACAGCAGAAACAAACCCAATCGAACCCTCATCACCCGTTCTTTTTGAGTTAGACCCGCTTTGGTGGGCATTGGTTGTAAGTGGCCTGACGGGCCTGAACGTTCACGGGGCAGATGGGGCCGAATGTCGAACACGAACGTCACTGCCACGCCGTTCTGACGGGCGTACAAGGTAATGGGCTTGGCATCGGCCACAGTGCGGAGTTCACTGTCGACGAGCGGTAAGCGTATGAATCAATTGAGTAAACGGCAAGGGCCTCAGGACCGCACTGGTGCTGCGCAGACGCGGTCCGGGCAGTTGTTGGTTTAATCGCGATAGTCTTTCCGGGCAAGCCGCCAAACCGTCGATTGACCGAATCGGCTTTATTTCAGTATATTGGCTTCTTCAACCGACTACCCGCCCGCCGTCACCGTCGGCACCCGCTTTAGTTGCCTGACCCGTCCACAATTCCATGAAAACCCTTCTCCTCACCCTACCCTTTTTGGCGTGGTCACTTACCGCACAGGCGCAGACCGCTGCCGAACGGGACAGTCTCCTCCGCAAACTTAATGCGTTGCCCGTTACGGCCAATGATACTACCCGGGTCAACGTGCTCAACGCGTTAGCCTTTCAATACTGGTTTAATAAACCCGATACAACCTACCTCCTGTCGCAGCAAGCCTACGAACTTGCCCGTACCCTCAGCTTTCCAGCCGGTCAGGCACGGGCACTCAACCGCATGGCTATTGCATTCAGCCAGTTAGGCGATTACGCCAAAGCATTAAAGCTGTACGGCAGATCTAAGGAAATATCCGGCGAGTTGAACGACACCATTCGGATAGCGGGTACCTTAAACAATATGGCCTACCTCTATATGCTGCAGGGGGATTGGCAAAAAGGCCTCCTACGAATCCAGGAATGTTACGCCCTGTATAAAACCATCGCTAAACCGGATACGAATTTAAAAGCGACTATTCTTTCCAATATTGGGGAGTGTTTTTACCAGTTGAAGCAGTTGGACTCCGCCCGTACTTATTACAATCAGGCGTTGCCATTAGCTAAAGTGGCTAACCCTCAACTGTTTGGCAGTATGCTTTATTTGTTGGGCGATGTGGCATTGGCCGAAAACAACAGAAGCCGGGCCTACTCTTTCTACCAAAAAAGTATTGCGGTCCTGGCCAGAGAAGATGCCTATATACGCCTGAATGAAGCGTACTACCGACTGGCAGAATTTTACCGGAAAACCGCCCGAAAAGACTCAACTGTCCACTATGCCCGGCTTTCCCTGCTATATGGCCAGAAGAGCGCCTTTCCTAAAGGGATTTTGAAAAGCAGCCAGTTGTTGACCGAACTGTACGAAAGCCAGAATGATACGGAAGCCCTGCGGTATTATAAAATCGCCGTGGCCGCTAAGGACAGTTTATACAGTCAGGATAAGATGAAGCAGTTGCTGTCGCTGACGTTTGAAGAAAAACAACAGGCCCAGCAAATAGAAGTCGCTAAAGCCAACTACCGAAGCACCGTTCGCACCTACATTTTCATCGGGCTGTTAGCCGTCCTGGGCATAATTGCGCTGGTGCTCTACCGCACCAACCGGCAGAAACAACGGGCCAATGCCCTGCTGCAACGCCAGCGCGACGAAATTCACGCGCAGCGTACTAAAGCCGAAAACGCCCTGACCGAACTCCGCGTCACCCAGACCCAATTGGTCCAGAAAGAGAAAATGGCCAGTCTGGGCGAACTGACGGCGGGCATCGCCCATGAGATTCAGAATCCGTTGAACTTCGTTACTAACTTCTCGGAGGTGAGCACGGAGTTAGTTGCCGAACTGAGGCAGGAACGGGAGAAGAACCGGGCTGGTGTTTCGGGCGAAAGAGACGAAACGGTCGAAGATGAAATTCTTGGCGACCTGACCCAAAACCTGCAAAAGATTACCCACCACGGCGGCCGGGCGTCGGCCATTGTGCGGGGCATGCTCGAACACTCCCGCACCGGCACGAGCGAAAAGCAACGGATCAATCTCAATGCTTTAGCTGATGAATACCTCAAGATTGCCTACCAGGGCTTACGGCAGTCCGGCGTCCCGGCCAAAGACAAAGACCAGGCAACCGGTACGCCGGAGCGGGGCCGCTTCAATTGTGCGTTAGTCACCAACTTTGATCCCACCATAAGCAACGTGGAGGTGATGCCGCACGAGTTGGGGCGGGTGCTGCTGAACCTTTACAACAACGCTTTTTACGCCGTTCAGGAACGGACACAAAACCAGCAGGCCGGATCGCCGGACCACCTGGAACACTACCAGCCCACCGTCACCGTCAGCACCCGCTTTGTGCGCAAAAACCGCCCTGAAGGGGCCACACCACCAGCCCAGCCCACCAGGCTGGGACCGGGCGAACCGGGTGGGATGGGCGGACCGGGTGCGGGACCGGGTGAGGGCGTCATCGAAATCCGGGTCAGCGACAACGGGACGGGCATTTCCGATGCGGTGAAGCCCAAAATATTCCAGCCCTTTTTCACCACCAAACCCACCGGTGAGGGAACGGGACTGGGCTTGTCGCTGAGTTACGATATTATCACCAAAGGGCATCAAGGCTCGTTGCTGGTCCACAGCCAGGAAGGCGAGGGTACCGAGTTTGTGATTCAATTACCGACCGCAAAAGTCACCGCTCAGGATACGGTTTAACCAACCATCAGCACCCGCTTCATTGGCCAGAACCGCCCTGAAAGGGCCACATTAACACCCCAGTCCGGTGGACTGGGACCGGGGGCTCACGTATCCGTCTGCCACATCCTGCTTTTCAGTCGCCGTTTTCGGCGGTTCAGGCTAATTTCTTCCTTCGTTCCAGCCCACGCCCGCCATGTTTGTCCTGTCAATCAGAACAGGACAAACACCATGAAAAAGATCGTTTGGGTACTTGGAACACTGGCCGTGCTGGGTGGCATTGGGGTATGGCTTGCGCATAATCAGCAAAGCAAACAGGCGCAGGTACAAGCCGCTGCCCGGCCCCTGCCCGTGACGGTGGCGGTGCAGCCAGTCAGGCAGAAAACCATCACGGAGCAAACAGAATACATCGGCCAGAGCACGTTCTGGCGCGAAGTGCCCATGACCGCCACCACGCAGGGTATTGTGCGGTCGCTCAACGTCCGGCTCAACGGCACAGTCCGGCGGGGACAGCCGCTGCTGACCGTCGACACGGACGTGAACCGGGCGTCGCTGACGGTGGCCGAAGCAACGCTGGCCAAAGCCCGCCAGGAACTGGCCCGCTACGAAACGCTCCACCGCGAGAACAACGCCACCGCTACCGAAGTAGAAACGGCCCGACTAGAGGTCAGCAATGCCGGGCTGCAAATCACGTCCCTGCGCAAACAAATCAGCGAAGCCGTCATCCACGCGCCCATCGGCGGCACCATTACCGAGAAGCCCATCGAGCGGGGCATGTTCATCGCGCCCGGTACGCCCTTAGCCACCATCACCGACGTATCGTCCGTCAAAGTCATCGTCAACATCCCCGAAACCGAACTGCTGAACTGGCCCATTGGGCGGGTGGTTCGGGTCGATTTTGAGGGCTATCCCAGCGTATCGTTCCGGGGCAAGGTGCATCAGATTGGCCTGAAAGGGGGCGAAGCCGGGACGTTTCCGGTCCAGATCCGCGTCGCCAACAACCGGCCTGCCACCCCCCTGCGCGTTGGCATGACCGCCCGCGTAAGCCGCACCGATACCGCTCCAGCCGCCGTGCTGACGATTCCGCGCACGGCACTCGTCCAGGGCGCGGACACAACATCCGTGTACGTCCTGCGAGGGCAGCAAGTCAGGCTGCGGCCCATTCAGACCGGCGACCCGTCGGGCACCGATCTCGTTGTGCGTCGCGGCTTGCGGGCGGGCGAACAAGTGGTTGTGAGCGGAGCCAACGGGCTGCGGGATAAAGTAATGGTTAATGTGGATAATGTAAAATGAATAATGGACCGGGCGGACGATCCCGAATGCATAATGCCCCACACGCACGACCCCCATTATTCATTTTACATTAACCATTACTCATTTATAAAATGAACCTCACGCAACTTTCCATATCCCGGCCCATCCTGATTATCGTACTGTTCGTGGTGCTGGGCATTTTGGGCGCTTTTTCATACACGCAACTCCGGTATGAACTGCTGCCCAACATCGCTACGCCCTTTGTTACGGTTACCACCACCTGGCCGGGTGCCTCGCCGAGCGAACTGGAAGCATCCATCACCCGCCCCATCGAAGAAGCCGTCTCGACCGCCGATCAGATCAAGCGCATCACGGCGCAGTCGCTCGAAAACGTGTCGTTGGTGACCGTCGAGTTTCGGGCCGGAGCCGACGCCGACAAAGCCCTCCAGGAGTGTCAGCGCCGGGTCAACGACATCCTGGCGACGCTACCCGCCGGGAGCAAAACCCCACAGGTGAGTAAGTATTCACTGGCCGATTTACCGGTGTTGCGCGTAGCCGTTACGAGTCCGTTACCACCGCTGGAGCTGGGGGCGCTGCTCAGGAATCAGGTGAAACCCCGGCTGGCGCAGGTGCCCGGCGTGGGGCAGATTACGTTCGTGGGACTGGCCGAAACTGAAGTAGCGGTCGACGTAGATGCCCGGCGGCTGGACGAACGGCGGCTGTCGATTCTACAAATCACCAACGCCATTCGGCAGGCGAATCTGAACATTCCGGCCGGTAGTATTAAGGATACCGATGCGCTGTATGCCGTGCGGGTGGTGGGCAAAACCGATGATCTCGACCGGTTGCGCGACATTGTCGTAGCCGTTTCATCATCGGGTCAGAAAACAACGCTCGGTGAAATTGCCACCGTTCGGGCGCGGGCGGCAGAAGCCCAAAACGTGAACCGCTATAATGGCCGGTCGTCGGTGGGGATACTCGTGACCAAGCAGTCGGGAGCCAACAATGTGGACGTCAGCGAGCAGGTGCGGGCCGCGATGCAAAAGCTCCAAACGGAGTTTCCGGCGCAGAAACTACGGTTTGACGTGGCGCAGGACGGCTCGGAGTTTACGCTGGCCGCTGCCGATGCCGTTACCCACGATCTGATGCTGGCCATCGGCTTAGTGGCGCTGGTCATGTTCGTTTTTCTGCACAGCCTACGCTCGTCGCTGATTGTGATGGTGGCCATGCCGGCCTCGCTCCTGTCGACGTTCGTGCTGATGAACGGGCTGGGTTTTTCGCTCAACCTGCTCACGCTGCTGGCTCTGTCGCTGGTGGTTGGCATCCTGGTCGATGATTCAATTGTGGTGCTGGAAAGTATTTACAAGCAGCTTGAACACGCCGGGGGCGCGTCCGCCAAAGAGAAGCGGCAGGCGGCCCTCGACGGCCGCAACGAGATCGGCTTTGCGGCCGTCGCCATCACCCTTGTCGACGTGGTTGTGTTCGTGCCGCTGTCACTCGCACCGGGCCTGATTGGCGACCTCATGCGGGAGTTTGCGTTGGTCGTCGTCATCTCGACGCTGTTCAGCCTGCTGGTTTCCTTCACGCTGACGCCGATGATTGCCTCGCGCTTTGGGAAGCTGGAACACCTCACCCATAAAACGCTTATGGGGCGATTTAGCCTTTGGTTTGAAACGCAGTACAACCGGCTGAGCAACCGCTACCGCGACGTACTAACCTGGGCGCTGGTCCATCGAAAAACCGTAGCGACCGGCGTTATCGTTCTGTTCATCGGCGCTCTATCGCTACCCATACTCGGCTTTATTGGGGCTGAATTCACGGCCCCGGCCGACAAGGGCGAGGTACAGGTAATTGTCCAACTGCCCGACGGGGCGAAGCTCGAACAGACCGACTCAGTGGCAAAACGACTCGAAACCGCCCTGCGCCGGATGCCCGACGTTACGAAGGTGTTTACCAACGTAGGCGCTAACCCCGACGGATTCGCGGGCATCACCACGACCAACACCGCCGAACTGAACATCACGTTTCGGCCCCGTGAACAGCGCAGTCAGACGCTGGCTCAACTGTCGCGGCAGGTTAAAGAAATTATTGCGCAGGAGCCGGGACTGACCATGCGGGTCTCCCCCATCGGCTTGCTCGGCTCCGATGCCACCCAGCCTATCATCGTGATCGTGAACGGGGCCGACCGGGCGCAGGTGCAAACGCAGGCCCGCCGGATCGCCGAAGCTATGCGTCGCATCGCTGGCACGGCCGATATTCGACTGTCGGGTGAGCGGCTGAAACCCGAGGTGCAACTCACCGTCGACCGCGAGAAATTAGCCCGCTACGGACTGAGCACCGAGGAAGTCGGTGGAGTGGTGCGAACCGCGCTGGCGGGGTACGACGAGTTGAAAATCCAGCAAAACGACCAGTCGACAACCGTTCGGGTGCATCTGCGCGAAACCGACCGCAACCGCACGGATCAAATGCGTCGGCTCACGGTCATCAATGCGCAGGGGCAGTCCATCAGGCTCAGCCAGGTGGCCGATGTGCGCGAGGTATTCATGCCCGCCCTGCTCGAACGTAAAGACCGCTCAAACGCCGTCACCATCTATTCGCAGTTGGCCGGTCGGCCCGCGGGCGACATTGGCGAAGACCTCAAACGGGCCGTTTCGGACCTGAATCTGCCGCCTGCCGTGCGCATTACCTACGGCGGTGACCTGGAATTGCAGGACGATTCGTTCGGCAAGTTGGGATTGGCGTTCGGCGCGGCCATCCTGTTCATGTACCTGATTATGGTGGCGCTCTACAACTCGTGGCTCTACCCGTTCGTAGTGCTGTTTTCAATTCCGGTAGCCCTGGTCGGCGCGTTGCTGGCCCTCGCCCTAACGATGAATTCGCTGAACGTATTCAGCATTCTGGGCCTGATTATGATGCTGGGCCTCGTCGCAAAAAACGCCATTCTGCTCGTTGAACGCGCTAACGAGAACCGGGAGTCCGGCATGAACCTGACCAACGCGCTGCTGGACGCGGGCCTGACGCGCCTGCGGCCCATTCTGATGACGACGCTGGCAATGGTCGTTGGCATGCTGCCCATCGCACTGGCGTCCGGTCCCGGCTCCGAGTTGAAAACCGGACTGGCGTGGGCGCTCATCGGCGGACTGTCGAGTTCGATGCTGCTCACGCTGGTGTTCGTACCAACCATCTATTACGACGTTACTCGACTAAGAAACTGGGCGGCTGCGTTGCTCCAAAAACGTCGGCCAACGTCGCTGTCAACCGGCCTTAACCGGGCAATCGGGCTGCTGCCGATAATTAGTTCACTCGTCGCCGTTTCGTCAGGAGTTAGTGCGCAATCAACAGTCCGGCCTGTGCAATTGCGTATGCAGGATGCCGTGGCGCGGGTTCGGGAGATGAACGGTGAGGTGGCGGTGGCCAAATTGGACGCCCAAAAAGCCGACGCCCGGCGTGACGAAGCCCGCCGGGCGTGGTGGCCGACGCTCAACGGGGTGGCTCAGTACACGCACAACATCAAACCGCCAGTTTTCTTTTTCCCCGACGTTCGGGTCGATCCTAACACGGGGGCGCTGGGCTTCGACAACAGCCGACTAACACCCGTAGCAGCCGCCCTGCCCAACGCCTACAGTGCCGCTGTCAATCTGGCCATGCCGCTGGTACAGCCGGACCTGCGCATCAATGATCGGCTGGCTCAAAACGGGCAGCAGCAGGCCCGTGAGGGATTGCGGGCGGTGCAGAACCGGCAGGTGGCCGAGGTCAAAAAGCTGTATTTAGCCGCACTACTGGCCCAGTCGCAGCAGCAGTTGGTGCGGCAAAGCATGGCCCGCGCCGGGGAAACGCTGCGCGAAGCCCGCAACCGGTTTTTTACCCAATTAGCCACCGACGCTGATACACTCCGGGCGTTTGTCGAACTGGAGAATCAGCGTCCAGACCTGTCGAAACTCGGCCGCACAGTTCGGCAGTTGACGAGTTCGCTCGTGACGCTACTCGATTTGCCGCCCGGTACCGATCTGATTTTGACCGACTCGTTGGTCCTGCCAGATCGGATAGAACGTAACGCCAATGCCCAAACCGACCCAGTAGCCCAGGCCATGAGCCACCGGCCCGACCTGCGGCAACTAACGCTCTCCCTCGAACAGTCGCGGCTATTAGCTGATCTCGAACGCACCCGACGCCTGCCAACGCTGAGCCTGTTTGGGCAGGTGAGCACCCAGGCGCAACTGCCCAATTTCGATTTCAGCCGGTCGCGGTGGCCGGGGACGGTGTATGCTGGCGTGCAGCTCACCGTGCCAATTTACAATCCAGCCAACGCACCGAAACTCCGTCAGGCGCGACTGGGCCAGTTTCAGGCCGAAACGCAATTGACCTACAACCGTGCCCTGATTACCAACGAGGTTCAGATTGCGCAGTATGCCGTGGACGAAGCCCGCGACCGGCTGTCGGCGCAAGACCGGGTTATTGCGGCTGCCGAACGGAGTTACGCACTGATTCGGAGCCGCTACCGGCAGGGCGTTGCGCAATGGAGCGAAGTCGCCGATGCTGAGCTTGCGCTGCAACAGGCGCAAAGCAACCGCGTTCAGGCCATCTACGATGCGCTGGTGGCACAGGTGAATTTGGGGAAATCGGTGGGTACGGACTAATTAACGACCTTCTTTCATGCGAACTGTTTTTTTATTCGGCTGTCTATTCGCGCTTCTGCCCATCGCGTCGGCAAGGGCGCAATCCATGACCGTTGATTCGCTGCCCGACAAGCGATCAGTTTGGCGCTTTGGTGGGGGCACGGGCGTGATATTGCCCCTGGGTTTGCCACAAACCATTTATCGGCAGGTCGGCATCAACCTTCAGCTTGGCGTGACGCATGAATATTACTGGCAACAGCGTCTATCGTTGCTTACCGGAATTGAGTACCGGATGCAAAGCGTGGTTGCCGATGCTCAGTTCATACCGGCGGTCCGCGCCGATGGGATCAGTAAGCGAATCATTGTCCAGCCCGCTCCCGACAGCATCAAGTATGCTGCGTTACGGTATCAGATGGTCAGCATTCCGGTTATGATTCGGTATTATTTTGCCCGTAACGCCGTTAAGCGGCTGTTCCTGGATGGAGGATTCAGTCTCAACTTTCCTGTTACGGTCGCCTACCAGTACCGCACAAACGGGCAGACGCATCGGCATAATCTCACTTCGTTTGTGCGGCAACCCATCGTCCTGATTGAACTGGCAGCCGGAGCTACCGGTAAAGTTTTCGGCGGACGATTGACAAAAGCAAACAACCTGTTGGGCAGTCTGCTGTTCGGCGGTTTCGTTTGCATTGATTCGTCCGTACGTACCCAGCGGGGCACATCTATCGCAACGGCGGGCTTTTTAACTAAATTTGTTTTCTGACTATGCAACTACTCAAGCAGTTACCCCCGAAAACAGCCCGGCGAACAGGAATTATTCTGTTTATAATCTCGTGCCTGACGTTCGTTGTGGCGCTTTCGCTGCCGTTTGTGTCACTGCCCATTTCTGGCACCATTAAAGCCGGATTGATCACCGCCATTGCCGTGTTGGGCGAATTGGCGTTCGCGGCTTCGCTGACCTTGCTGGGCAAGGAATTTATCGACAGGATTAAGTTGGTCGTGTCATTTTCGGCCGTCCCGTCCGGCTTGTTTTTCCCAATTGCCGGGCTTGTCGTTTGGGCGGTGGCTACGGTACTGCTGCGGTACGTTGGTCAGTATGTGTTGATTCCGGGCAATACGCCCCTGACCATTAGCGCCTTCGCTGGCGTCGCCGTTTTGATGATTGTTCTGATGAGCGCCCTGTACCGGGCAACCCACGTGCGTGGGCCGGAGCGACTGGCAGCGGCTACCTTGTTTGCGCTGCCGGGTATGCTGCTCGACGCCGGAGCCGTTCTTTTCTTCAGCGACGTGTTTCCGGCGATGCAGCCCGACGCTGACGCGCTGTTTGCCGCCTGGTTATTCTGGGGCTACAGCGTGGTGTTAATGACGGGGCTTGTGTGGCCCAATGAACGGAATGAACGAAACTAAAGCCATAGCCTCTTCTTTTAACCGATGGTTTAGATTGGTTGGTACGCCCTTGTTTGGGTTGCTGCTCTACTTAATTATCTACTACGTTGATCCCCGATCGTTTCAGCAGGGCAGCTACGCCGGTCCCGACGCCTGGGAAGCGTTTTGTTTCGACATCATTACAACCTTAGCGGGCGCGTATCTGCTGTCGGAAACCAGTATTTGGGTGACCCATTGGTTAAATGGATTGCTACCGTGGGAGCACCGACCGCTGCTGCGCTTCATCACGCAGTTGATGACGCTCATAATCGCCAGCGTAGCCACGATTTGGTTACTCATTCAGTTGCTGACCCTGTTGGGAGAACCGACGTACCAACTCACCGAAATTGATCGGTTAAGCATTCGTCAGACAATTGTCTTTGGTAGCTTAGTGGCTCTGTTTATCAACGCGGTTCACACCGGAGAGTATTTCTTCAGCCGCTGGCGGACAACCGTGCTCGAAGCCGAAACGCTCAAACGGGAGTCGATGGAGGCCCGGTACGAAGCGCTCAAGAGCCAGCTGGACCCGCATTTCCTGTTCAATAACCTCAACACGCTCACCGCCATTGTGGAAGAAAACCCGCGTCAGGCGGTCGATTTCATCGAAAACCTGTCATTAGTGTACCGCTATATCCTGCAAAAGCGCGATCAGACGCTCGTGACGCTGGCCGACGAACTCGATTTAGCCCGGTCGTACCTGTACCTGCTCGAAAAACGCTTCGGCGATAGCCTGCACACCACCATCGACGTACCGGAAAAATACCACGCCTGGCAGATTCCGCCGATGACGCTCCAGCTACTGCTCGAAAACGCGGTGAAGCACAACGTCGTCAGCCGGGCGCACCCACTATATATCCGACTGACTATCAGTAACACGGGCGACCTGACGGTTACGAATACAATTCAGAAACGGCCGGTTGGTTCGGTCACACCTCCGCTGCTCAACGGGCTGTCGGTCCATCCGGCCACGCCGAGCCAGGCGGTTTCGCTGCCTTCGCTACCGTCGGGCGTTGGCCTGCGTAACATTCAGAACCGCTACCGGCTGCTGGGGCAGCACCAACCCGTAGTGACCGAGACCGACCGTGAGTTTTCTGTTCAAGTTCCGCTGATTGCCGCATGACCACGCTCCTCATCGAAGACGAACAGGCAGCCGCCCGGCGGCTCATCCGGCTGCTGCACGACATCGACCCGGCCATTAGCGTCGGGCCGGTATTGGAAAGTGTAACCGATGCCGTGGCCCATCTCCAAATCCACCCCCACCCCGACCTGCTGCTGAGCGATATTCAGTTGGCCGACGGATTGAGTTTTGAAGTATTCCGGCAGGTGGAGCCGCGCTGCCCCATCATTTTCACCACCGCTTACGACGAGTACGCGGTGCAGGCGTTTAAGCTCAATTCGCTCGATTACCTGCTCAAACCCATCGTGCCGCGCGAACTGGAAGCCGCTTTGTCGAAGTACCGAAAACAGCTTGCCAGTTCGCCTTCCCCCATCGACTACGGCCAACTTTGGCAGGCATTGAGCCAGTCGCAACGAACCTACCGGCAGCGATTTCTGGTCAATTACCGCGATACGTACCTGACTATTTCAGCGAATGACGCGGCTTATTTCTACTCCGAAAACAAAACGACCCGTCTCGTCTGTCCCGATGGCAAGTGGTTCCCTCTTTCTGAAACGCTGGATCAATTGGCCGATCAGCTTGATCCGCGTCAGTTTTTCCGGGCCAACCGGCAGGCAGTCGTCAGCGTAGGCAGCATCGGCACCATCCATAAGCATTTCAACGGTCGCCTGAAACTCGATCTGCTTCCGCCCGCACCCGACGATGTATTTGTCAGCCGCGAGAAAGCCGACGAGCTGAAAATATGGCTGAACCAGTGAAGCCACGTCAGGACGTAAAAAAGGGGCAACTACGTGGTTGCCCCCTTCAGTGTGTTTATACGAACGGCGACACGCGTTACAGCGATGCGTCTTCGACGAAATGACTCAGCACCAGATTCGCCAGTGACGACGCCTTTTGCTGGCGAGCGGCTTCGTTGGCCTTCGTCTGCACCCGGACGTTGACAATGTGGTTATTGTAGAGTACGTGCAGTGTGCTTTTGGCCGGTTCCCAGACCGCTTTGTCGCCCACGCCCGTCACGGCGACGAAGTTGCCCGTGCTGACAACGGGTTTGGTGAATTGCGCAGCGACCGGGGTAACGCCCGACACGGAACTCGACGAATCATTACCGGCCGTTGAGTCAGCGTCAATATCGCCCGACCCGCTGCCTTCGGGTTCGGTAGCGGGCCGCTCAGCCCCGGTACCTTCCGTTGCCGGACCACTAATGGGTGGTTTCTGACCCGTTTCGCCCATCTGTCCTGACACCTGACCCGCTCCGCCCTGGTAGTTTTTGTCGAAAATGTACTCCGCGTGGTAAATGGATGGGTACGGCTTGGGACCACCGAAGGCAATGCTGGCCGTGCCACCCGACCATTTGAACTCACAGCCGTTCGGGTAATCGAGCGTCTGCATTTCATCGGTCAGCTTAATGTCGAACGTGCTCTGAATCAGGCCTTCGTCAAGAACGTTGCAGGGTTCATCATAGCCGAAGCGCTGATCGGTGCTCAGTTGCCACACGCCCACTACCTCACGGGCTAAATACGGACTGCCCGTACCGGCAGCATCATTCGCGGCATCGGTCACGGTAGCGTTGTCGCCCTTGAAGCAGGACGACAGAAACAGGACCGGCAGCGTGTACAAAAGTGGATTGATCTTCATAACTCGTTTAAGAAAGCCCAAAATTAGCGTTTTCTTAAATACAATCTGAATCACCCGGTTGTTCACGTGAGTTGCCGATTCTACGGGCACTTAGTTTCTACGCAGGGCTTTACAAATCACATCAACTGCATGAAGTGCTTAACGTACGTTGCGCCTTATTTTCCCTGGGACCTCATTTGGCAATGTGGGTGCGCACAAACGTGACGATGCGCTGCGCTGTGTCGTCAAACTGTGCCGAATCACTGAAAATGGCGTTGTGGCCCTTGCCTTCGTAGTACATTACATCAATGTGTTTGTGAGCGGTTCGCAGGGCCGTCTCAAATTGGCGGGCCATGTCTATACTGGTGAGTGCTGAACCACCACTACTGTCAGCCGGGCCATCGGCGGTGCCGTGCAGCATAAGAATTGGCACCTGAACGTCAGCAGCCACCCTTTTGGTAACCTCAGCAGGATACCCGCTCGAGTTCAGGATCGCTCCCTGCACCTTGCCGGGATGGGTCAGGATGTAATCTAACGCGGCTCCTCCGCCCAGCGAATGCCCAAACAGCACCACCTGACCCGTTCGCACCTGACTCAACGTACCCAATCGTCGAACGAGTGAATCGATTGTCTGGCGGCTAATGCGGAAGCGATCAACCTCCGAAGCATCAACGAAAGCAGGCGCGTCGGGGCAGTCAATGGGGGTAATGAACCGTACACCTGCGCCCCGCCGACCAGCAAACCAGCAAACAGCAATACCGACCATGCCTTTGCTGGCGATGCGACGGGCTAAACGGACATACTCCTCGGCATAGCCATGCGTACCGTGAAGGATAACGACAGCGGGAAATGGCCCCGGTCCTGTTGGGGTTGCAATTGCCGCCCGGATCAGGCCGTTACCGGTAGGAATCTGGATATAATCGACGGAGTCGGTGCGTACCGGCGATAGATTCCGTACGTATGCGTGCTTACCCAGTCGATTGAGCAGGCGGGCAGGGTGGTTGTGAATCCACGCCTGTTGGAGAAACCAGGTGAGCGTCAGGAAAAGCGTTGCTTTGATCATGGTCGTGCCATTGGCGAGCGGGATAATGTCGTTTTATTAAAAAAAGTAAGAATTTCTATGTCATCGGTTACATGCTTAACCACCTTTTACTCCACGACTCTGGTTGCTTGTGCCAGTAATTCCTTAGAAAAACTCACGCCTATTTTGTTAGCAGCAGTTTTATTTAACGTCAGGTAGTACTTCTCCGGGTGTTTAGCGGGCAAGTCACCGGGGTTGGCACCTTTCAGTATTTGCGACACATAATGAGCCACTTCCCGAAATTGCTGTGGTAGATTCGGTGCCCACGCCATTAGCCCGCCAGCTTCGGCAAACAAGGTCGCCTGATACATGGCGGGAATTCGGTTTTGGGCAGCAAAATCAGCAATCAGCTTACGGTTCGCCAGGGTAAGTGCTCCCTGAAAGCTCAGCAATCCATTCATGCCGTCGCTCACCAGATCGGCCAGTGCTTTTTCCAACTGCGGCAACGAAGCGGCCCGATAGGCCTTAATCGACACCCCCAGGGTTGCCGCCGTCTTTTCCGCTTCGGATAGCTGGATTTCATGACCACCGATTCCGGGCGTTGTCGACAGCAGGGCAATGCGTGTTACCGTGGGCGCAGCGGCTTTCAACAGGTGAAGGCGCTTAGTCGTAACCCCTTCGGGCAATTCGTCCAGTCCGGTATAGATGCCTCCCGGATGTACCAGGCTTTGGGCAAATCCGTTGCTGACCATGCCGGGACAGGTGGCAAGCACCATGGGCATGTTGGGGTTGTTCTTTCGTATTTCCAGCGCAAGGGGAAGGGAAGCGGCAACGATCAGGGACAGGTCCATTTGTGCCAGTTCCGCTGCCATAGCTACGGCATCCGCCGTGTTGGGCCGGGCAAGCCTTTTCTCGATGCGGATGTTTGCTCCGTCTTTAAAACCGAGTTTCTGTAGTTCGTCAGTGAAGGCTTTCTCCAGTTCCGGCACACCCGCCCCACTCAGATAGCCAATGCGGGAAACCGTCTGATTCGGGAGAAAAGCGCTGCCCTGTACAATCGACGGCGCAACAGAAAGCAGCGAGAGTGTCTTTATAAACCGGCGTCTTGTTGTGTGGTTACTCATGGATCAGGCAGTTTAGGCCAACAAAACGATGATCGTACGATGCGCAACCGCAACGACTACCACTTTTTGAAATCTTTAATGGGTGGTCCTACCCGTTTGAAGCCATGCTCTTCCCTAAATTTATCCTGTTCGGCTTCGGTCATCCCTTTTGTCTTGCCTTCGCTGATTTTTTGGAAGCACTCTTCCATCTTTCCGGCGGGCTGAAAGATCATCAATAGTTTACCTTCTCCTTCGCCTACTTTGGCAAAGCTATGCGGTACGTTTCGTGGCCCAAAAACGCTGTCGCCCGCTTTGGCCTGATGCATGACATCGCCCACTTTAATCAGAAACTGACCCGACAGCACGTACCACCATTCATCCTGCTCGAAATGAACATGGTGGGTTGGTCCCCCTTCTTTTATACGCATTGATTCAAATACGTAGATATCGCCATCGGTGTCTTTTGTGGAAATCTTTGTCGAAAACGTATCGCCTTCAAAAAGAGAAATAGGTTTGTCAAATCGGTCTTTGCCCCCACTGACCATAAAGCCTTTCTCGACCCTGAATTTCCGGACCGTCCTGGCCAAAAGCGTTACCGGGAGTGCCAGGACTGCCCCTACCGACAGGCAGGTACGTAAAAAGCGGGTTCGTTTCATAAGCATGTTTTTTAGAAAATAAGAAACCACTGATACATCAGCTATCGGCTTGATAGCTGATACAATAAAGCGACTTGTGCTATAGATACCTGCCGGTCATTTAGGCAACGGTTCGTTGGGCAGGTTAGCGGTTTTTAACCTGACCGGATAAAAAATCACGCAAATCCGTATCATCCGCTTGATCCGTCGGTCCGCCGATGCGGTTCCGTCGATTCATCAGAATGCTGATCGTTGCTTAATTTCGTGCCTGATTCATCCCACTGTATGTCCGACACGACCGAAACGATTGCCCTGCTGCCCGGCCGCAGCGTTTATTTTGCTTCCGATTTTCACCTCGGCACCCCCACCCCCGAGCAAAGTCAGCTTCGCGAACGCGCCGTGGTGGCCTGGCTCGACAGCATCCGCCCCACCGCTGAGGTCATTTTCTTAGTCGGCGACGTGTTCGACTTCTGGTTCGAGTACAAGCGCACGATTCCAAAGGGGTTCATCCGGTTGCAGGGCAAATTAGCCGAACTGACCGACGCCGGTACGCGGGTAATCCTTTTCACGGGGAATCACGACATGTGGATGAGCGACTATTTTACGGAGGAAATGGGCATTCCGGTCTACCGAGAACCACGCCGGTACACCATCAACGGCAAGCGGTTTTTGATCGGCCACGGCGACGGTCTCGGCCCCGGTGATCGCGTTTATAAACGATTGAAAGTGTTGTTCGAGAGTGGGTTAGCCCGGCGACTGTTCCGCTACCTGCATCCTGACATCGGTATCGGGCTGGCTCAGAAATGGTCGCGCCGGAGCCGGATCAGCAACCTGGACAAAGGTGAAGAAGAATTTCTGGGCGACGACCGCGAATGGCTCATGCAGTACTGCCGCGAAATTGAAGCGCAAATCCACCACGACTACTACATTTTCGGGCACCGCCACCTGCCCCTCGACCGGCCCGTGTCGCCCAACAGCCGCTACGTCAACCTCGGCGAGTGGGTATCGGCCAAAACCTACGCCGTTTTCGACGGGGAGGATTTGGCGTTGAAAAGGTGGGGAGATTCAATTCACAATGAATAATGGATAATGCACAATGAATGATGCGCAATTGCCCATTACTCATTGTGAATTATCCATTATTCATTACTTCAACTCCTTCCCCGCAATGTCTTCCCAGCGGTAGTAGTGGAACGTTTTATTGTCCGACATGGCGACGAACAGGCCCTGCGGAAACGACTTGCCGAGCGGCACACTTGTCACCTCGGAACCGTCGCTTACCGTAGCCGCTACCCGCACGATTTTTAGCCGCTTGTGGTCGTTCGGGTTGGTCACTTCGCCCTCGCGCCGGAAGATGTGGAATTGATTGGCTCCCTGGTCGGAAACAAGTAAATAACCCGTTTTGGGGCCGGTTTTGTAAATAGAAATGCCTTCGTGGTCTTCGGCAAAACCCGTTTGGGCAAACAGGGCCAGTTCCCCATTGCCTTTTTCGGGGTCGGCGTAGTACTTGCGAACGCCCACGCCCTCGTCGGAGTAATAGACGTAGCCTAATTCAGCATCGACGGCGATGGACTCGATCTCTTTTTTGCCGCTGTACGCGCCGAATTTCCGGACCAGCATGGCCTTCACCTGACCCGTACCGTCGTCTTCGAGCCGGTACTGACCAAGGTATGACCCATCGGTAGGGCCCGATTTGCGGCCAACCATCGCGTATAAAACACCCGTCGGTGTTTTGTAAAGCGCAATGCCCATCAGATCGCGGAAGCCATCGCCCAGATCGCCAACAAACATCTCAAGGCCGCCCCGATCAACGGGTTTCATGTCGGGCAGGGAAAAAATCCGGAGTTTGTGGGTGAACCGTTCGGTCGTCACAGCGATGTCGGTGGGTTTACCGTTCAGCAGCAACCCGTAGGCAACGTCCACGTTGTCGGGTCGTTTGAGGTCGTGGAGTTCCCGGACAATTTTCCCCCGCAAATCGAACACGTACAACCCGCCATCCTGGTCTTTGTCGGTGCCAATGACCAAGCTTTTCGCCGGGTCAGCCGGGTTAATCCAAATGGCCGGATCGTCGGTGTCGTGCCGCACGGTGTCGGTAATGAACACCGGCTGAACAACCGTCGTTTGGTCCGTTTTAGTCATGGTTGTCTGATTAGCAGGCCGCTGACAGGTGGATAACAGCAGACTGACAATCAGACAGTATGATGAGATAGTGTTCATGGGTGAGCGACTGAATAAGGGAACCGCACTCGTCGGTCCGCCGGTGCGGTTCCCTCCATTGCCATTAATTCGAGCCATACGCGCCGATGTAGGACGCCGGGGCGGGGGACTGATACAGCTTGCCGCCCAGCGTCAGGCCGTCGGCGTAGAGCCGGGTGAACGACGTAATCCCTTTGCCCAGCGCGGGCGAACCCGCCTGCAGCCGGAAATCCCAGGCCGTGTTGAACGTTGCGTTTTTCATGTCCGTGTTGAGCGGATAATTCACGAATTTGGGGTCGTTCTCGCCCACCGTCTTGCTGATGACATCGTTGGCACCGGTCAGGATTTCGGTCGAAGGCTGAAACTGGTTTACCGCGTCGGCGCTGTAGCCGTAGTACAGGTTATTGCTGACCTTCGAGCGGTTGTCTTCGGGCTTGCCTTTGTCGCGCTTGATACCAAAACGGTCATTGGCGAGCAGGTTATTATACAGATCGGCACGCACGGTTGCCTCCAACCAGATTGACCCGCCTTTGGTCGTTGGCCGACGCCAGCCCGCATTCAGGATCGTGTTATTATAGGCCACAACGTACGCCTGTGGGGTGCGGTCACCGCTGTTCGACAGTTTTAGCCCATTGGTGTTGGGGCTGTAGATCATGTTGAACGCCACGTCAGCCTGCACCCCCGACTTAATGTTAATGGCATCGCCCCCCGAAATACCCTGCGTATAAATCTTGTTGTTGGCGATAATCAGCTTGCCGCCGTCGATGTAAAGTCCGTCTTCGTTCTGATTGTTAATCCGGCTGTTAATCATCACCAATTTGCCGTTCACGTTCGGGAAGTACAGCGCCGGGACGTGTTCGCCCGCAGCGGCTTTGTAATACCCCGCCTTCACCGAGGGCGAGGCTTCGGTCGTTACGGCCCCGCCGTATTCGATAATTGTGTTGTCGAGCACCATTTCGGCGGTGGTTGGTCCGGCCGTTAAACCGCCCCAAAGCGCTCCAAACTCGTTTTTAGCCGTTTTCCACGCGTCGGGAACCGTAAACTTCACCGGGTTGGCGGCCGTACCGAGGCAGTACAGGTTGCCTTTGATGATGACTTCGGGCTTCACCGTCGAATCGCTCATCAGCACCGTGACGCCTTCCTGAATCGTCAGCGACTTACCTTCCGAAATTTGCAGGTGACCCGTGATTTTGTACGTGCTGCCTTTTTCCCAAACGCCCGACACCTCGCCCGATACCGCTTCTTTCACAACCGGCACCGCCACGGGGGTAACCGCGCTCCCGTTGTCTTCTTTAGTCGTGCAACCGACCAGCACAGCGGCCGACAGCGCGGCCATAATGAGTACGTGTTTCATGATTTCTCTTGATTTTGACTTAGTTAGCACTGATTTTCTCTTTGTTGATCGGATGATTCATAATTTGTAGCGCACACCCAGAAAATACGACCGCTGGTAGAAATCGCGCCGGATCAGCGTTTTGCCCGACACGTCCTGATTCGGCACGTCGGAATTCCGCCCGCTCACGTTTCGGGTATACACCTCGGTTGGGGTGTTAAGCAGGTTATTGGCTTTGGCAAACAGGATGAAACCACCCGCTAACCGCTTCTCCGCCGACGCATCCATCTGCACGAATCCCTTCTGGTACAGATCGTTATCGACAAACTGCGACACCGTGTTGATACGCGCTCCGGTGTAACTGACCGCCAATTGACCGTCCCAGCCGTGTTCGCTGTCTTTGTAGAGCAGCGACAGGTTAGCTACGTGCGCCGACTGCCCGTAGAGCGGCCGGGTCTGATTCACCGCAATCGTTTCCAGATCGCCCTGCGCGTTGCGGATGCGTTTCGACTTGGGCGTGGTAATGACCGAATGCGTGTAGGTGTAATTCGCTTTGACACCCCACTGCCGGACGTACTTGATGGCGTCCAGTTCTAAGCCGTAGTTGTTGGCCGTGCCGAAGTTGCCGGGCGAATAATAAATGTCCTGCCCCCGGATGGCGTCGCGCTGAAGGGTGTATTCGATGGGGTTCTGAATCCGCTTATAAAACACCCCGGCCATGAACTGCTCCAGCGGACGCGGGAAGAATTCGTAGCGCAAATCGACGTTGTCGGCGATGGCCCGCTTCAAGTTCGGGTTGCCGCGCTCCTGGTATTCTTCGTTGACGATGCGGTACGGCACGATCTCGAAGAACCCCGGCCGGTTCAGCGACCGGAAATACGACGCCCGCAGGTTGGTGCGCTCCCGCAGCCGGTAGCGGGCGTGCAAACTCGGCAGCACGTCGGTGTAGACCTGATTGCCGGTCGGCCGGTCTTCGCCAATCGGAAATTTCATGGCGTATCCCTGATCGGTATGCTCTAAGCGAACGCCCCCGGTCAGTTCGAGGGGCCGGTCGGTGGTGCGGAATTGGAGATAACCCGATGCCGTTTTCTCGGTAGCGTCGTAGTTGAGACCCGTGGCCACCGAGCCGAGCGGATTCTGCACCGTCCAGCCAATCTGGTTGTAGTCCGTGAAATCGGTGCCGTAGAGCGCAAACGGATTGGTGGGCCGCAATTGATAGTTATTGTAAAAATTCGTCCGCTGTTTGTCGCGGTACAACCCGCCCGCCATCCACTCCACTCCCACGCCCGCCAGCTTGGTTTTGAGCGTCAGGTTCAGGTAACCCGCCAAATCAGTATCAGTGTTGTGCTCCCACCGGCGCGACCCATCGTTGACGGTCGTTCGCCTATCCACGAAGTTCTTGCGGACGCCCAGCAGCGGCACCGTCGCCTGATCGGGCACGTCGCCGGTAGCAACGGAGTACACCGCCGACCAGTTTACGCCAAAAATCGGCGTCAGTTGGTGGGTTCCCTGGAGAGTGCTATTGTAAATCTGCTGCCGGGTCAGGCGGGAGCGCGTCGAGTAGCCAAGCGTAGCGTTGCCGCGTGTTGGGTCGAAGCCGCCGATGGTCAACTGCGTCGATTTCGTATCGCGAATCTGCTCGTTGGTCAGGTTCATAAACGCGTTATACCACTGGATTTTGCTGCCTTCCGCCAGGCGATAGTCCAGTTTGGCGTGCAGCCCGTAGCGACGCTGCTGCTCCGAATACTGGCGTTCGCTCATGGACGTCAATGTAATGCCCCGAAGCGTATCGACCGCGTCGCCGTCGAAGAACAGGCTGTTGCTGCCCCGGTACGTATTCTGCAAACTACCCGCCAGCATCACGCCCAGCCGCCGATTCAGGAAGCGCCCGCCCACGGCAAAGCTCCCAAGTAGGTTAGGTGGTGGGCTGCCGGTGGTGTAGGTCGTCGGTGCCCGGTTGAAGTCCGACGATTTGGCCGCGTACCGATTACCAAACTGCTCGTAGGGCGACTGGAACCGGATAGTTGTAGCATCGAAGCCCACAAACGGTCGGTTCATGAACAGTTCGCTGTAGCCCGTCGAGAGATTGGCCAACACGGTCAGCCGGTCGGGGGCGTCCTTCATCACTAAGTTGATGGCTCCCCCAACGGCATCACCCTCCTGACTGGGAATCAGCGCTTTGTAGACTTCGATCCGATCCAGCAGTTCAGCGGGAAAAATGTCGAGCGGCACGTAGCGGTAGCGGTTGTCGGGCGAGGGAATCTTGACGCCGTTGACGAGCGTGTAGTTGTAGCGTTTATCCATGCCGCGCAGAATGGCGTACTGCCCGTCGCCGTTGCTGTTGCGCTCGATGGAGATGCCCGACACCCGCTGAATGACGTTGGCAACGGTGAGGTCGGGGGACAGTTCGATGGTGCGGCCCGACACGATGTTGGTCACCTGGAGGGCGTTGCGTTCGAGGTCGCGGGCGTTCCGGTCGCTGGCTCCGTCGCGTTTGGCCTTTATAGTGACCCCGGTTAGCTGGCGGTCGGTTTCGGTCGTTAGCGACAGGTCCATCGTGATGGTTTGCCCGGCGCTTTCAACCACCACCTCGCGGGTCATGGTTTGGTAGGAGACGTAGCTGATGCGAATTTTATACGTTCCGGTGGGTACGTTTTTAATCTGATAGGAGCCATCCAAGCCCGAGACGTTGTGGAGTTTCGTGTTTTCGAGAAGGAGCGTGGCCCCAATGACCGGCTGTCCCGTGGCAGCATCGACGGCCCGCCCCCGAATGGTGCCCGCCGAAACCCGTACGCCAGCAAGCAGGCACAGGACAAGTAATAGATAGTTTATCGGGTGTTGAAAAGGGCGGTTGCTCATCGTTCCGTGGGTACACAAGGCCAGGTCGGTTGATGACACAAAGGTGAGACGACAGACTGGCGGGAGCCTAATTTGATCCGTGAACAAAAAGGCAACACGGCGGCCAGGAGCGTAAACAGACAGGCAACACCGTAAACAAGCGACAAATAACTAACTGACTGCCAGCTTGTTATTACGCAACAAAACGCCATTATCTTATTGTTACCCGAATATTATCCAAGTGTGAAAAACCGCACCGGGGAATGAGTTGGCGAGTGGTGGTTGTGAGGTAACCAGCATCATACGTGAGCAGCAACGGGTATCGGCACTGGTTGAGCAGGAAACCGCTGAATGTAGGCCGAGAGCGATTCGCCTTCGGGAAGGCAAATTTTCTTACGCAGCCGGTAGCGGGCCACCCGCAGGCTGTCGGACGAGATACCCAGCAGGGTGGCTACGTCAGCCGAACTGATGTTCATTTTCAACAGCGCAATCAGCCGCAGGTCGGTGGCGGTCAGGTCGGGAAATTGTGTGGTCAGTTGATTAAAAAAATGCGGGTGTACCTGGTCGAAAATGGTTCTGAAATCGGCCCAGTACTTGTCCTGACTGAAACTCAGGCTGATTTTCTGAACCAACTGACGGAGTTGTTTTTTCTGGTCCCGCTTGTCATCCGACAGTATCGCCGTCAGGTCATTTTTCAGTTCTTCCAGCACCTGGTTTTTCCGGATAATCTGGAGCGTGTGGGTCGTCAGTTCCTTACTTTTCAACTCCAGTTGCCCTTTTAGTGACTCCTCTTCCAGTTGCTTGTTCTTTAACTCAACCTGCATCAACTCGTTCTGCGTCTGGAGTATCTGCTGGTTCTGCTGGTTGAGCGCCCGCTCATTGCGAATTTTCAGCCGCTGCCGACTGATAATCACGACCCCCAGACTGGCTATCAGCAGCAGAACCACCCCCGTAGCGATGATGGCCATGAGGTCGATGCGCTTCTGGGCGTTTAGCCGGGCAATCTCGCCGTCCTTCCGTTCTACGTCGTAGAGCGTCTGAAGCAGGGCAATCTGCCGGTTGTTGTCGGCGGCATAAATCTCATCGACCAGGTCGCGGCTTCGCTCAATGTAGGCGTAGGCACTATCGGGCTGGTTCAGAAGCTGGTACGTTTTGGCGATGTCGCGGTAGGCGCTGCTGAGTTGGTAGCGTTCGCCGGTTTGCCCAGCCAGCCGCATCGCCTGCTGATACAGCGTCAGGCCCTGGGCATAACGGCCCGTTTTGCGGTAGGTGTCGCCGAGGTTATTGATGATTTCGATCTGACCAATCTCATCGCGGGCCTGCTGCGTGAACGTGAAGGCCGTCTGGTAATAGTAGCGGGCCGAGTCGTACTGAACCTTGTCCTCAAAGATACTGCCGATGTTCTCGTATATCTTCGCTAAGCTGCCCGCGTCATTGGCGACCCGTCCGTTCATCAGGGCCAGCTTTTGATAGCGATACGCCCGTTCGGGGTCCTGTCGTTTTTCGTAGATATGGCCGATGTTGGCGTAGGTCTGAGCCAGTCCCAGCGCGTTCCGGTTCTGGCGATAAAAGGCCAGTGCTTCGGTAAATTGGACGAGTGCCTGTTTGCCCTGTTCGTTGTAGTAATACACCGTTCCGAGTTCGTTGCGGTTGCGGGCCAGCCGGTTACCGTCGTTGGCACTCCTAAATATTTTTTGCGCCTGGAGCAGGTAACGAATCGCCTGAGCGTAGCTGCCCTGGTGGTAAAACAACAGTCCCACCTGCTGCCGATAATCACCCTCCGTCAGGGTATCATTCTGGCGAATGGCTTCATCTAAGTTAATTTTAATCAGCCGATACGCTGAATCAGGATATTGACGGGATAGTTGCTCCGTGGCGGCAGTAGTCTGAGCGTCAGTACCTACCGAAAGCAAGCACAAACTGAGCAGGCACAACCCGATTGGGAGCCAGCGAAGAAGCAAATGGGTTCTATGCGGTAAAGCAGACGGGTGGAGATGACGTGGCCGCATCCTGCGTGGGTTGGTCTAACCCGTGAAGATAGGAACGGCCGACGCGTTTGTAATGTGAAGTTTTTATTATCAGTTCTCGTCCTTCAGAATGTCCTTGCGCGACATATTCTCGCGGGGGGCTTTATTGAATTCGCTGCGCCACTCCTTGGTTTTCAGGTCACCGCGCTTGACAGACCGGATGAAATTGGCCCAGGCAAAGGGATTGGTGAAGGCAAACGTCGGCGTTGAACTGCGCCCCACGATGGACTCCCGCCCGAAAAACTGCTGGTTCACAAAGTTCTGGTGGTTGGCCACCGCCCCCATCGGCATCGTGGCGGCTAACCGCATAATGGCGGCCGGGTCGGTGTTGCGGGCTAAGTTTTCGCGCTCCTGCTCGTCGGGAAGTTTCAGATTCACGAACGCTTCTTTAAACAGTTCTTCCGTTGCATATGGATACACCTTTACTTCGGCCAGCGTTTTAACGTCTTCCTGCAACGCCACCACCGCCGAATAAGTCAGGTCAGTGAGTCGGCGCGGAATAATGTGATACTGCGTTTTGAAGCCGACGTAGCTGAAGATGATACTGTCGCCGGGGAAGACGGGCAGCGCAAAATAGCCGTTGGCAGCCGCCAGAACGCCTTTCCCGGCTTTGGGAATGTAGATGTAGGCACCGGGCAGCGGTTCGTTGGTTTTGCCCCCCGTCAAAAATCCCGTAAACGTTACCTGCCGCTCCTGCCCCTGCGCCCACGTGTCGACAAACGCGCCCGCAAGCAGTAACAGACTCAATCCCAGCACTAAATGTTTTACCAATTGCTTCATGCTTTATCAGAACGCTGACGGTTGACTTCAGGAGTTGCCACTCGGTCCACAACCCGGTGTTTCTCTTCTTAACTACACAAAATAACGAATGATTTGCTGGTCAACAGTATTCACACAAATAATTTAAGAAACGTTATGACTGAAGGGGTCTCCTACCCGCAGACCACCGGAATAGCCTCAAAAGCTGCCCGATGGGGTCGCCCTACACTAAACCGTCAAACCATTCGACGGCCAGCGCGTTAATCAGGTATACTCATCAAAAGAGATACACTATGGATAAGGCACAAAAATTTGAGTTGATGAACAAGATTGTTCGTGAACTGGAAGACCTTCAGAATAGCCAAACGGCCCTGATTACCAAAATTGGTCAGATTGAAGTTGACAACATGAACGGGTTGAATGACTCGTATCTGGAAACTAACTTGGGCGATATGCACAGCAAAATTGCCGAGAACGTTGACGCGGTTACCGAAATTTTTGCCCACTTCGAGCGGCAGCGCGACGAGTACGCCGAAAAGAACAGTGGCGCAATTGCAGCCGCCGAGGCAGCCGCTGCTGCGGAAGCCGTAAAATAAATCAGCAAGTTTCTCAAAACAGAAGAAGCCGGGCAACGCTGCCCGGCTTCTTCTGTTTCAGACAGGTGCGTTAACCCCCGTTTCTTTACCGCTCTATTCCTCCTTCTCGCTGTTCGATTCGCTGCCGCTTCGACTACCACTATGACCCGAATGACCATGCCCACCTTTGTTGGTGTTCTCAACCGAACCGGTGGCGTCGTGTTCGTCTTCGGTGCTTTGCTTCGTCTTGTGCTTACCCCGCGCCGTTTTGCCCTGTGCTTCGTCGGGCAGGTTATTGTCTAACTCGTACTTCTTGGTATCATCGGCCGTGTCGCGAACGGTTGGCTGGGTGGCTCCTTTGCTCATAATTGGGTTAACGTGTTTACCAGTTCAATTTCATTTACTGCTTTTTTCGGCTACCATTCCGGTTGCCGCTGTGACCCGAGTGGCCGTGACCTCCGCGCTCGTCGGCCAGTTCATCTTTTGTTTTGCCCGTCACGGCCGGGTCGTGCTCCTCTTCGGGTCCCTGCTTGCTTTTGTTCGAGTTGGTCATGGTTTGCTCGCCGTTGGGGCGCAGGCCGCTGGTGTCGCGGGCTTCGTGATTGCGCGTCTGTTCGCCGTGTGGCCGCTTATCGTTCGAGCCGGGCTGGTCGGTGGTTTTGTTGTTAGCCATACCGTTGGTTGCGTTGTTGAGTAGAAAGATAACGCCCGACCGAACGGATTGTTTAGACCAAAAAAACAGTCCCCACTTGTCAGGAATGGTTCCTTCAGCCCTACCGTCCGGTTGCTAACCCGGCTCCTGTATCAGCATTGCAGCAGGTATTTCATCCCGGCGGGGTTGTTGTCGATAGTCTCAAAAACGGTTTTGGCATCGGCTAAGGGCGATACCTGCGTAATGAGTTGATCCAGCGGCAACCCGCCCGAAGCCGCTAATTGAATGGCCTCCTCGAAGTCCTGCGGTTCGTAGACCCGCGCCCCAATGAGCCGGAGTTCGCGCCAGAAAAACCGGAACAGGTCCACGGGTTTCGGTTCAGCGTGAATGGCCACCATCACAATCCGGCCCCTGGCGCGGGGTAGCTGCGTCATGGCCGCTACGCCCGCCCCCACGCCCGACACCTCGAAAACTACGTCGGCCATCGCGCCATTCGTAAACGCTTCGACACGGGCGACCAGGTCGGTTTCCACCGGGTTGACCGTTGCCAGGCCCAGCGACTCAGCCAATGCCAGCCGCGCCGGGTTTACCTCCGAGATAAGCACATTCGCCCCCTTGTGCTTCGCCACCAAGGCAATGAGCATCCCGATGGGGCCACCCCCAATGACAACCGCGTTTTCGTTCGCCTGCAACTCGCCCAGCCGTACGTCATGGCAGGCAACGGCCAACGGCTCAATCAAGGCACCGAGTTTCAGCGACAGGGTATCAGGCAGGCGGTGCAGCGTGTGGGCCGGAACGTTCCAATGCGACTGCATCCCGCCCGGTGAGTCGATGCCGATGAAGGTCAGGTTTTTGCCGATATGCCGGAGTCCATTGTCGGACGGGTCTTCTACGCCCGGTTGCAGGGGCCGCACCGTGACGCGGTCGCCCACCTGCCAACCCGTGACGCCCTCGCCCACGGCGGCAATCTTGGCGGATACTTCGTGGCCAATCACCTGCGGCAGCTTCAGCCGGTGGGCCATCGCGCCGTGGTAAATGTGAACGTCGGTGCCGCACACGCCACAGTAGGCCACGCGGAGCTGCACCTCGCCGGGTTGTGGTGCGGTTGCCGCAGCAGGTTGTAAATCGAAGGCGTTATCGCCCGTAAAAAAGAGTGCATTCATAGCTTGAAAAAGTGAATGGTGAATAGCGAAGAGGGAATAGCGAAAGAGCAAACCATCACGACCTTTCACCATTCGCTCTTCACCATTCACCGTTGAAGAATTTGGAGCATGTTTCCATCCGGATCAAAAAGGTTGCGGACTTTACCGCCCCCGATGGCGTTGATGACCTCGCCACCCCAGGTTACCCCTTTGGCATCGAGAAAAGCAATGGCGTCGTCAATGCTTTTGACCCGCAGCGCGAGGTGCGACCAGCCGGGGGTCCAGGTGGTGCGTTCGGGCCGGTCGGTGTCGTCTTTGGGCATTACTTCGAGCAGCGTACCGTCCGGTGCGCGAAGCATCCAGACTGGCTTTTCGTGTTTGAACCACTTTTCGTAACCGAATACGTCGCAATACCAGTCAGCGAGGGCTTCCACGTCGTTGGCGGCTACGCTGGGATGGTCGATGCCCAGAAACGTCAATTCGTTCATTGCTTTTTGGGGATGTTGAGGTAGCTATCGGCAAAGCGACGGCCGAGCGTGCGGGCGGAGGGTGTATCGAAGTGCGTCGTGTCGCCTTTGTGGGTCAGTCCACTGGCCGATACAACATACACGTTTGGCAAAACGCCGGGCAGTTTGGTCAGGATGGCGTTTATTTGCCGGGCGTTCGGATTCTTCTGAACATAAAAATCACCCAGCGTCCCGACCAGAAACGGCACGGTCTCGGCCCGTAAATCAGCCCGGATGCGCCGGATGAGGGCCGTTAGCTTCTGCTCGTAGACGGTGGTCTTTTCGGGTTGGCTGTCCGACTCGCCCTGGTGCCAGAGAATGCCCGCCAGTTGCCCATTTTCGAGGGCTTTTTTCGCACGTCGGATGGCATCGTCGTAGGGGTATGATTTTGTGGGTTCGTAGTAAGCCCCCGGCTCCCAAACGTCAATGCCCGACCCACCCACCGCAGCCGGAATCAGTCCGATGCTCTGCTCAGGATTAGCGTCGGCCACCCGTTGCGCAAACGACAGACCCGGCCCAACGCCCACCACGGCGGGTTTGTCGAAGTGGAGCGGGTCGCGAGCGGGTACCCAGTTCTGCTCTTTGGTAAGCATCCAGACGCGGGGGTGTGGCGTTTCGTCATCCACTACCCCCCGACCGGCCATGTTCGACTGACCAATCAGCAGGAACAACTGCAACCGGGGTGGCGCGTCCTGCCGGAAGGCTAAGCAAATCACGAGCGGGAGCAAAAATAGACAGGTCTTCACGAAGGCATTGCGGTTCATGGTTCTCTTTTTAGCGCAAAGCCGTTTTCATCCTCTGTAATACTGTAATCAGTACCACCAACAACCAGCCGAAAGGAAAGCGCATCGGTCCCGGATTGGTAAAGCGCGACCGTCGTTCCGCCTTTGGCTACGGTCAGGCCTTCCGGGTCCGGCGTTAGTTGCCAGTCGTCAACAAAAGCCGAGTCGTCGACCACAATCACGTGCATCCGGTTGATAGTCTGCACGTTTTGGGCGTCCGTGAACCGAAACAACAGACCACTGCCGGGTTTCCCTTCGCCCAACTGGGCCGGTTCGGGGTGATAGGCGTCGTGCAGATAGCCGTAGACCGGGCCGGACAACTGAGCGTGGGGCGGTGCGCCGGACATTACCTGCCAGAGCCGCATCCCGACTCCATGCCGGTAAAGCGCGAGGCTATTGTTGGTGGTACTGACGATAGATTGTCCGTCCTGGTTGTTGAGCAGCCAGTTCCAGACCGTCCGCACGGGTTCGGCAGCCCGGATGCGGTCGATGACCAGCGTGACGTGTTCACCCACCTGAATCCAGCAGCGAGTAAACTCCTCGATGGGTTGCCCATATGCCCTGCCAACCTCCGACACAAGCAGCGACACCTCGCCTTCGCGCTGCGCGGTCAGCAGCCGACCGCCCCGTTCAACGGGTGGGCCGATGACTCCGCTCGTTTGTATCACTCTGCGAGTCAATACATTACGCTGTTCAAGGAGTTTGACTTTAGCTAAATCTTCTTGTAGCCCCAGCGAATCCTGCTCCACCAGGAATGTGCATGTGTTATGCGTTTGGGTCGAGCTTTCCAGTCCGTGAATCAGGTTGCGGTAACAGCTATGACCGGGATCGGCTAACAGGCGTTCGCGGTTGTAGACCAGCATAAAACTGTTCAGATCGCCCTGCAAATGACCGGGAGCAAAGCAGCCCTCGTTCATGCCTCCCTGCACCGCCAGCACCGATTTGCCGCCCCAGGCATCGCGCACAAACGCATTCCCGTTGGAGAAAGCAGTCGTCAGCGGCAGGTTAGCAGCCGGTGGCAAAACGGCGGCACCGGCTTTGGTCAGCAGGGGCAGCGTCAGAAAGCCCCAGTCGTTGTTCATGCCGAACGTGGCGAGGTCGTGCGGCCCCTGCGTGGGGCACGGTTCGTAATATTCCGCAAACAGCCAGCGGGCCAGACCAGCCGCGTTCGCATCGTCGCAGCGAGTGGCCGCGTGCAGCAGCAAATCGCCCGATGGCCGGAACAGGGCCGCTGAGTCGTTGAAGTTGACCGCCCGCGCCCGCTCGTCGCTGCCCCAGTTGGCTAAGGGCTTGCGGTAGAGCATACTCTGCGCCATCCAGCCCATCCCCCGGCCATACGCCGACACATCGAGTTGGGCAGCATAAGCCGGATACTGCCGGATCAGTGATTCGTGGGCCAGCATCAGCGCATTAGCCAAGTAATTACCGTACTGCAACGACTCGCCATACGATCCGTCGGGCTGAAAGGCCTGCGTCATTCGGACCAGATCGGGCAGCAGTTCATCGAGTACCTCCTCATTACCCAAAGCCGCCGACGCGACCACCGCCCCGGATACCAGGATGCCCCGCCAGTTGCCCAGGTGCGTGTTTTTTTGCAGCCACCGGCGACACAGCGCAATCCCTTTTTTGTACAGCGCGTCCCGGACTTCGTCGCGCTCGGCGGGGGTAAAAACCGCCGGAGCCAGGGTCAGCACGGCGGACACGCCCCAACAGACGTGGGCGGTTTCGAGGTGGCCCATAAACGGCTCGGCATGACCCCGAAACCACGGCCCAACCCAATCCGACGTTGGTCGCCGGACAATGTGCAGGGTTGCATTCCGCAGCCAGCCCGCGAGCGCATCCGTGGGTTCGAGGGCGTAGTGCATGGCCGCATCGGACAGGTACTCGGCCGCCGGATACCACCAACCCAGCTTGGGATTCTCGGCCTGCAAACCCGACACGGCTAACCGCTCGGTCACGCGCAGGGCCAGCGCTTTCCGAAACCGACGAACCACCGGGTCCGGGCTGGTGAGAATGGCGGTTTTCTCGGCTTCGGTCAGGAAAAGGCACCCGGTTGCTATCGCTTCCATCAGAAGTACCCGCCGTTTTTTACCACGTCGGTTGGTTTCATGCCGCTTTCGACCATTTCGCGGATGGTGTCCTCTTTCTGTAGAATCGCTTCGGAGGCTACGAGTACGTCGTAAGCAATCGCTTTGGGGATGGAAATGACCCCGTCGATGTCGCCGAAAATCCAGTCGCCCGGCTCCACCACCACCGCGCCCATGAGCACGGGTTTCTGATAGTGGTACATCTTGAACCGACCCAGCATCCCCGTGTTGGCTTTGTACTGGTAAAAGACTGGAAAGCCCTGCTCCAGAATCGCCATTGTGTCGCGGATGCCGTTCACCACCGCGCCCCGGCACCCGATGCGCTGCGCGGCCATCGTCATCACTTCGCCCCACTGCGAGGTGACCGTGTCGCCGGTGCAATCCCAGACCACGACCGAATCTTCGTGCAGCGCTTCGAGCATCTGGGCGCGGGTTTCCATCTCGCCGTCGGTCGTGATGTCGGGGGCACCCTTGACCGTGAAGGCCAGCCCGGCCAGCTTCATCTCCTCGCGCAGGGGCGCAAAATGGGCAGGCAGGCTGGTGGTGTGCATGTTGTAATTGAACCGCAGCACGTCGTTGACTGCTCCGGTATAGAGGCTCAGGTATCGTTCCCGCATTTCGGCTACCGAAACCGGGAAGGGCGACGCGGGCTTGTGCAGGCCGTTGCCATTCGTGGGAAGTGTCGCGATCATGCGGCTAAGAATTTCATGTTGTCGAAATTGATTTCCCGAATCAGTACGTCGTCGGGTTGATTGAGCACAAACAGGATGACGCGGGCCACGTCGGTTACGCGGAGAAATTTTTCGCGGGCCACGGGCCGGTCGCCCCAGTAGTCTGAGTCGGTTGGGCCGGGGTTCACGTCGGTTACTTTAATGCCGAGTTTCAGCATCTGATCGGCTAAGCCGCTGCTTAGGCCCCGCGCCCCGAACTTCGACGCGCAGTACACCGGCGAACCGGGGTTGGTGCGCTGCCCGGCCATCGAAATAACGGTGATCACGTGGCCGCGTCCGCGCGGTTTCATCAGGGTCAGGGCTTCGCGGTCGCAGAGGAACACGCCCCGCAGGTTGGTAGCCACCATCCGGTCGAAGGCGTCGACGTCGGCGGTGGACAGGTCGGGCGTGGGCAGACCCAGCCCGGCGTTGTTCAGCAGCACGTCGACCGTTCCGAATGCTTCCAGACAGGCGGCAAAGCCTGCTTTTACGTCGGTCTCCTGGCTCACGTCGCCCCGGAACGAGCGCAGGTTATCGTGCGGGTGCTCATCGGCAAGTTGCTTCGTGCGGCTAAAATCAAACACCTTCGCGCCTTCTTCAAGCAGCGACAGCGCCGTGGCCCGTCCGATGCCCGACGATGCGCCAGTGATGAAGATGATCTTGTTTTCGAGGTAATTCATGGTTGTATTTTTAATTATTTAATTCGCTGAAAGCGGTTTCCCGCGCTTTTTCGAGTTTGCCCGTTCTCGTCCGGTACCAGAGGATAAACGCGAGGATCAGGCACAGCATACCGGCTCCCATCGCTAATTGGCCGCTCAGCAGAGTTCGGGAGGGATAGCCCATAATTACGAACATCAGGCCCGTCAGCCCGAAGGCGATGCCGTACATGAGTTTGATGGCTTCTTTGAAAACGTCCCCGTCTTTGCTCTCCGCTTCCGGCACGAACGGCACGGTCAGCTTGCGAAAGAAAGCATCGACCTTTTGGTTGTAGGGGGCATTTTTCGACGGAAAGAAGCCTGAAATAACGAAAATGGCCACGCAGAAGGCAATCTCGACCAGCGTAGCCACTTCCCAGCTAATGCCTTTGTTCAGGTTCAGGATAAACCCTAAAATTGTGCCCAGAAACAATGTAGCCAACGCCCCCCACGGCTGGGGTTTTCGCAGCAGCAGGCCGAAGATAACCGGGATAATCATCGGTACGGAGAAGATCCCGGCCAGCAGTTTGTTGGCTTCAAAAGCACCCCCGAAACCCGCCACAAACAAGGCTCCGACGGTTACGATGCAGCCGACGAGCAGCGTCATAACCCGGCCCACCAGCAGGGCCTCTTTGCCACTGGCATTGGGCCGGAAAACACGCTGGTAAATGTCGCGGGTGAGTACACTGGCCGTCACGTTGTATTCGGCACTCAGCACCGACATAGTGGCCGCGAACATGGCCGCGATCATCAGGCCCATGATGCCCTCGGGCAGCAGTTTGAGACACAGGCTCACGTAGGCCATTTCAGGGTTTTCTAAGTTGGGCAGGATGACGCGGGCGGCCAATGGAGGAAACAGAAAAATGATGGGAAAAATGAAAAACAGGATGGCCGAAAGACCCGCTAACTTCTGACCATCGGTTTCGCTTTTGGCACTGTAAAACCGCTGAATAAACGTCCAGTTGCCGGTGTACCGGATGATAATCAGCACGTAGTACGCTACCAGGAACAGCGGCATCCCTTTAGAGCCATTGAACCAAGTCATGTTTTGGGGAATCACCGCCCGCATGTTCTCAAGCCCACCGGCGGCATTGTAGGCGAGGGGCACCAGAATCAGCGTGGCAAAAAAGAGGATGACGAACTGAACGACATCAGTGACAATAACCGCCCAGAAACCGCCAACCACCGTGTACAGCGTAACGACGATGCCACACAGGATAACGGCGGTTTCAAAGGGAACGCCCGACGCTGCGGTGACGAACAGGCCAATTGAATACAGCTTTATCATGTCGTCGAGCAGTTTGAACGCCACCCCGCTCCACGAGAAAATCTGACGGATCGGGGCGTTATAGCGCGTTTCCAGAAACTCCACCGGACTCATGATGCCCGCCCGTTTCCAGCGTTTGGCGAAAAAGAAAATCGCGAGCATCGACGGAAAAATGGTGCTCCACAAAACGGTGATGGCCACTAATCCGTCCTGATAGGCAATACCGGCGTAGGCTACGAAAATAAACGTACTGAACTTGGTCATGAAGTTGCTGATGCCGCCCGCCACCCACGACACTCCGCTGCCACCCTTGAAATAATCGTTGATATTTTTGACGAATCGACCCAGAAAAATACCAATCCCCGACATCATCACCATGTACAGGATGATAGCTGCGTAGTCAAGCGTTTGGAGTTTGTTCATGAGTTGTAGGGCGAAAAAGTGAATGAGTGAAAGAGCGTACCATCCGGCCGACTTTTCGCTCGTTTACTCATTCACTTTTTAAAACGATGGATTTGTCGACAATCAGCACCGGCGAGTCATACACCGGAATATTCCTAAACGTATAGGTCGTACCGGTTTTGGTCCATTGATCCGCCGGAATTTCGTACACGCCACCCGTGATAATGTCCACGTAAACCGGCTGGTCGAAATTGGCGTTCAGGAAGGTGAGCGTCAGGTTTTTGGTTTTGTTCGAGTCAGTGGGGATGGACTCGTCCATCCAAATCGTAAAGACCTGTTTCTTCGTGATAGCGTGCTGATATCCGTACACGGCGACACTCCGGTCGGTGCTCTTGTTGTATTTCACCTCATCGGGGGCCGTCGTCGCCCTGGCGTTGAAAGTTGGGGGCAGGTTCTTAATTCGTTGCAGCGAATGGTCAAAAATCGACGCGATGTGCTGCATGGCGTAGTAGGCTATTTTGGGGCGGATGGCTTTTTTTGTCGAATCAGATTGAATGATTCCTTTCACGTTGAGCCGGGTAATCGGGCCGCTGACGGCGGAGTAGTTCATGTCGATTATGCCCAGAATGCTGCACTCAATGTCGTGGCCTAAATCGCCCAGCATCCGCCGGGTAATCCATTTGGCCTGCGTTACCTCCGACCAGTCATAATCCCCCAGAGCGCCCCGCCCAAAACCGCTAAACGACGGGCAGCCATTTTCGCCCTGCCGCAACTTGACGCTGGGGGCATATTTGTCTAAAACCCGCCGTAGATCGGCAACGTGGCCGTAATTGGAATCGGGGTTGTACACATAATCGTGGTAAGTCATATTGTCGAACAGGTGCATCTTTTTCTGTTGGTGAATCACCTTAAAAAAAGCATCAGCGTAGGCAAGGTCGATATGGCCCATTGACAGGCCAGATATCTTGGCGTCGGGCTGGATGCGTTTGATAATGTCGGCGGTGCGGATATTCAGGTTCGCCACCATGACGGGGGTGTTGATTTCGTTGTCGCCGAAGTTGGGTTCGTTCCAGATTTCCCACTCGTTCACCTTGTCCTTGTAGCGTTTCACCAAAGCCTCCACCCACGTATCCCAGGCCGCGAGGGCTTCGGGTGAGGTCGGCACACCGGCACTCAGATTGATGCCTCCCCCGCCCTTGTAAATCGGATTCCCGTACGACGTTTCGAGCCAGGGTTTAAGGCCCTTTCGGGCAGCATCGTTAATGATAGCATCGAGCCAGACCCAATCGTATTGGCCCTTTACTTTTTCGGTTTTCGCCCAACCCGCCTGCATCCGCAATCGCCTGATGCCCAACGGAACAAGATACTCTTTATACTGGTTGTAATCGGCCATGTCGCGGTCCAGCGTTTCGCAGCCAATCAGCCAGTTCGAGGCTTCAATCTCGTTGGCGTTGCGCGGCTTCACCGTCCCTAACCGGGGGAATGAAACGGCAAAGTCAGTTTTAGCCTGGTCTTTGGCCGTAACTGGAGACTGCGCTGATGCACTGTTCAGCAAGCCGCAATTCACGATGAGGATTGCAAGCAGATTACGGCTGTTGTTTATTCGTTTATTCATAAGCATGACGCAACTATGCGTCTCTACGTTGGCCCGTTACAGAGCAGATTTGTCGGCAATCAGTACGGGATAATCCGGCACGGGTAAAACAGTAAACGTATGGGTTTTTCCCGCTTTCGTCCACGCACTTTGCGGTATCTCATACACCTTTCCCGTTATCAGATCCACAAATACGGGTTGGCGGAATTCCCCCTCAACGGTTAGGGTCGTCAATTTGGGTTCGTAGGTTTCGGCGGGCCGTGCTTCTTTGCTCCAGAGCGTCACTAAACTACCACCGTTTTTCTTGTGGCGATACGCAAAGGCGTTGACCGTTTCCTGACTAACCGTTGGTCTGTTATCCACGAGCCGTTCGATCTGATCGTCGAAGAGCGAGAAGACGTGCTGAGCGGCTTTGTAGGATAGCTTGGGACGTTTGATGGTTTTGTCGGGGTTAGTTTGCAGCAGACCTTTTGAGTTGATACCCACCATGTGATCGCCAGCCGCGTAATGAATGTCGCTGATGGTGAACAGGTTGGTGGCAATACCGCGTCCGTGGTCGCCGAGCATCCGGCGCAAATCCCACTTAGCCTGGGTTAGTTCGCTCCAGTCCTGGTCGGTCATGGCCCCTACGGTCGTGCCTTTAGCCTGCGAGGGTGCCCCGTTTTCGCCCTGCATGAACACCACGCCGGGTTTGTAGGCCCAGACCAATTTCCGCATCTCCTCAATGCGCGGATACGAGTCGTCAGGGTTGTGGCGGTAGCCGTGATACGTTAGAATATCGACCAGATCCAGGGCATTTTCGCGTTTCAGCACCTCAAAAAAATCCCGCATCCAGTCGAGTTTGGTGATGCTGGCCATACCGAGGGCAATGAGCCGGGCGTTGGGCTGAATGCGTTTGATAAGCCGGGCCGTGCGGATGTAAAACTGAGCGATTTCGGCCCCGGTGTGATCTTTATTGAGGTCGGGTTCGTTCCAGATTTCCCATTCAGGCACCTGATCTTTGTAACGCGTCACCATGGCCCGCACCCAGTTGTCCCAGGCCGCGAGCGCTTCGGGCGAAGTCGGGATGTGCCCCGCTAATTTGGCTTCGCCCCCACCCTCGTAAATCGGGTTACCGTACGACAGCTCGACCCAGGGCGCTACCCCGCGCGAAGCCGCATCGGGAATGACCGCATCTAACCACGCGAAATCGTATTTGCCCTTTTCCTTCTCGCACTTCGACCAGCCACCCTGCAACCGGATGCGTTTGGCCCCCAGCGGACCGAGGTAGGTTTTGTAGGATTGATAGTCGGTATAATCCCGGTCGAGCGTTTCGCCCCCAATGCTCCAGGTGGACGACTTTATATCTTTTGCGTCATGGGTTTTTAGCTGTCCCACTTCTTTCCAGGCGGCCGGGGCCGCGTTCGGCTGGGCGGAAAGACCGGATACGAGTAAGACGCTACAGGCAGGCAGGATATATTTCATGATCGGCTACTTACCCGTTGACGGGCTCTTTTTTACGTTGTCCAGTTTGCCGTTCAGATCAGCCATGAATACGTTACGGGTGCCATCCTGAAAACCGTTGAAAATCACGTAGCGGCCCGACCGATCCCAGGCGGGGTGCGCATCAATTCGAAATTCGCCCCCGGCTTTGGAAAGAAATATATTGACAATAGCCTCTTCCTGACCCGTCTGCACGTTCATTAACCGAATGGGCACGGTGCCGTCCGTCGTACCCAGCTCGCCCGGATAGGCATCGGTCACCATCAGGGGGCCACCACCCGGATTAAGCGACGGGTGACCCGACCCCGGCGAGAACACCGTTTTCAGGTCGCTGCCGTCGTGCCGGACGGTGATAATTTCCAACCCCGGTTTACCATCGACGTTAAGGTTCATCGACAGGTGTTCGCCATCGGGCGTCCAGTTGATGTGGTGCCCGCCCTTCGCCCACTGATCGGGTGTAATGGCCGTTCGGATGTCGGAGCCGTCGGGCCGCATCGTAATCACCGACCGTCGGCGGTCGCCACCCGTTCGGGGTGTCCATTGCAGCGTTGTGAGCAGCCGGGTTCCCTGTGGGTTCCATTTGACCTGAAAGCAGTAGTATTCGTAGTCTTTCGGATTGGCAATGGCAATGCTGGGCACCGTTTTTTCGTAGATGTCTTTAATCGTCACAATCCGTTTAACGGCTCCGGTGCTGGTATTGGTAATGTCGATGCCATCGGTAGCCACCGGGCCAATATTGTGGGGTGTTTTCGCATCGGGCACCACCACACCGTAGCCCACCTGCGCTCGCCGGGAAGCCAATAGATTGTACGACGCCAGCTTTGTACCGTCATGAGAGGCCATAAAAACGGTTCCGCCCATCCGGCGCGACTGGCCCGTTAGTGGGTTCAGTTGCACAGCGAACGCGCTCCATCTGGTGGTGTCAACGTCGTTGAAGTACAGGGCTTCGTCGGTGTTGCCCCATTGCACATTCGCGCCCAACTGCATTTCCCAACCCCGCGACTGGGCCACGACCTTTTCCTTGCCGGTTTGGCGATCCACCAGAATTACTTCACCCACTTCACCCGGCTTTGGCGAGGTGGTTTCCTGCGGGAAGCGAAACAGGGCCAGATACCGCCCCGACGGACTCAGCGGTGATGTATCGAAAAACCGGTGAATCACCCGCCCCGAACTGACTTTTACTGCCGGAACGGTTGCTTTGCCGTCGAAAGCCGGAAAGGCATAGGGAACCGTTTGCTGAGCGAAACCGGCGGTGCTTAGCACCAGATAGAAAACGAAAGCAGTGTTTTTCACAATAGAACGCGGATTCTTATGATCTCAAAGATCAACAATGATTTTTGCGTTATTTCGAGAATAGAACAGTTGACAATTTGCATTTAATCATGATGAATCAGGTCAATCATAAAAATCAGCGTTCTATTGTTTTTCATACGAATTAGTTGGGGAAGGAAGTCGTCGGCCCAACTCCCTTAATAGCCCGGATTCTGGGCGAGCTTGCTGTTCAACTCAATCTCGCGTTGTGGAATGGGGTATAGCACTTGAAACGGCTTGGCCGCAAAGCCTTTGGCCATCATTACCGGCACGTAGCGACCGGTTCGTACCAGATCGAACCACCGCTGACTCTCAAAAGCCAGCTCCACCCGCCGTTCCTGCTCCAGTGCCAGCCGCAGATCGGCCTGGGTGCTCACCGTTACCTCGGCCAGCCCAGCCCGTTTGCGGATCTGGTTAACGAGTGGCCCAGCCGCTGCCGTCTGGCCCTGCTCGTTCAGCGCTTCGGCGTACATCAACACCACGTCGGCATACCTCAGAATGGGATAATCGACGTCGGATTCGCCCCGGATAATTCCCGTTTGTTTAAACTTCACGGGATACGCTTCATTCACCGCGACGCCCTGGGGATTCGTGTAGGTGGTGGCGATGGAAGCGGCCTTTCTCAAATCGCCCGGTTGGTAGGCGGCAATCAGATCGGCGGTGGGCTTATTGACACCATCGCCCGGTCCGCCGGTTACGCCGAAATCAGGTGACAACGCCCCGAACGGAGTCCACAGCGAATAGAAACCACCGCCCTGCCCAATTTGCCCGGTTTTATACTGTACCGCTAAAATAACCTCCTTGTTGGCCGCAAACGAGGTCGACGCAGCAAACACAGACGCATAAGTTGGCATCAGGCTGTGCACATTGGCATCGATTACTTCTTTCAACTTAGCTGCGGCTTTGTCGTGCTGATTCTGCGTCAGGTACACTTTCCCCAGTAAACTTTTAGCTGCCCACTTAGACGCACGGCCTGCGTTGGCGGCCGTGATGGTGGCGGGTAACTTTTCTTCGGCCGCTACCAAATCACTCACGATGAGAGCGTATACGTCGGCTACGGGTGAGCGGGTTATGGTGGCCGTTGCGTACGGATCGTTGATTTCGTTGGTTACCAGTTGCACCTCGCCAAACAGCCTGACTAAGTTGAAGTAAAACAGGGCCCGTAAGAAGCGGGCTTCGCCTTCGTACTGATTCTTGAGCGCGGCATCGAACGTTGCGGATTCAATCCGGTCCAGAATACCGTTAGCCCGGCCAATACCCTGATAATGACCCAGCCAGGCATCCCGAAAATAGGTGTTGGACAGGGAATAGTTCAGGTCTTCGAGTTCAAACCCAATGGCGCTGACGACCGATCGGGGATAGCCATATTCGGTGTTGTCGGTGGACACTTCGCCCAGCCAGATCAGCGACCCACCGCCGGTGCCGTACAAACCCGCGTGTTTAAAGGTTCCGTAGGTTCCCACAACGGCCGTGTTGAAATCGGCGGCTGTTTTGTAAAAATTGGCAACGGTGCGCTCGGTTTCGGGCACGACAGAAAGAAAATCAGAGCTACAGGCGCTTAACCAAAAGGTTAGCAACGACAGGTAAATGAGTCTTGTTTTCATGATAACGTAGCCTGGGAATGTCAAAATGAAAGATTGATACCAACCGTGTACGACCGGGCAATGGGGTAATTACCGAAATCGGAGCGCGAGGCCAGGAGGTTATCACCCGATACACTGACTTCGGGATCATAGCCCTGGTAGCCGGTGAAGGTGAACAGGTTAGCGCCGGTGGCATAGACGCGGGCGTTCTGCAAACCAAGTCGCTGCGTCAGTCCGGAAGGCAGTGAATAAGCCAGGGTTACCGTCCGTATCCGCAGGTACGATCCCTCAAAGAGGTATTGAGAGCTGTAGGTTGCATTGTTGTTCCGGCCTCCGCGAATCGTCCGCCCAAACCGTCCGTCGCCGGGCTGCTCGGGCGAAATCCAGCGGTTGTCATACACATACTTGGTGTTGTTCTGCACCCCGGAGTTGTTCAGCATGAACGTACCGTTGTAAATCTGATAGCCAACCATGCCGTTGGTGGAGATGTCGAGGCTTAGATTTTTGTAGGAAAACGTATTATTGAAGCCAAAGAAATACCGGGCATGGGGGCTGCCAATTACCTCCCGGTCATTATCGTTGATGACCCCATTGCCGTCCACGTCCTTCCATTTCACGTCACCCGCTCTGGCTAAGGGCTGCGCTTTATACTCGGTTGCCTCCTGGTTGCTCTGGAAAATACCCAACTGCCGCCGTCCGAAGAAAACCCCAATCGGGTAGCCCACCTGCGTTACGTGGGTGTTGGCAACCTGCCCATTGGCCGTACTAAAAATCCGTTCGGCATCGGTGCTCATTGCCAGCACTTTATTTCGGTTGAACGTGATGTTGGCGTTGGTTGTCCATTTGAAGAGACCGGTTAAGTTGCGGGTGGTCAGGGCGAGTTCCAGGCCTTTGTTCTGCACTTCGCCCAAGTTCACGACAGCATTGGTCAGGCCCGTTGCGCCAGGGGTCGATATGTTGAAAAGCATGTTGGTGTTGCGCTTGTCGTAATAGTCAGCCGTCACATTAACCCGGTTGTTCAGCAGAGAAAAATCCAGCCCCAAATCCAGTTGTTTCATCGACTCCCAGCCCAATAGGCCATTTGAAAAAGAGCTACGTGCCAGACCGGGCGCGAGGGCATCGCCAATAATGTAATAGCCATTGTACGGCTGTGTAGGCTGTCCGGCCAATGTCTGCCCGGATAGTTGGCCAATGGCCCGGTAGTTGCCGATGGCGTTGTTGCCCGTCAGTCCATAGCTGGCCCGCAGTTTCAAATCCGTGATGATGCGCTGGTTCTTCATAAACGCTTCTTCCGACACCCGCCAGCCGATGGAGGCCGACGGAAACGTACCCCACCGGTTGTTCTCGCCGAAGCGGGATGAGCCATCCCGGCGGAGGGTTGCCGTCACTAAATACCGGTCGTTGAACGTGTAATTGACCCGAGCCAACAGCGACAGAATGGTGTAATCCTGAATGTTTTCGCTGCCGCTGTTTACCGTTCCGCCGTTGATATTCGGGACCAGATTGTCGGGGAAGTTAATGGCCCCCGCCGTCACGGCATTGCTGGTTTCCTGTTGGGCCGTGAAGCCGCCAACCACATCCACCACATGGCGACCTACGGCTTTTTTGTAGCTTAACGTATTCTCGTTCAACCAGTTGATGCTTTCTGACCGGGTTGCCGTTGCCGACGCAATACCGATTGGCGCGGACGTACTCAGCGTGGATGGTATCCAAATCTGGTTTTTGAAGAAGTTGAGATCGGCACCCACCGTGGTCCGAAACTTCAGCGCGGGCAGAATTTCGTATTCAGCATACGCGTTTGCCAGCAACCGGAATTGCGAAGACGGATTTTTGTATTCATTGATAATCTTGACCGGACTCTGGAACCCAGCCGACCCTTCGGGAGCCGGAATCTCGTTGCCGTAGGAACCGTCCGGGTTGTAGATGGGTACGTGGGGCGATATGCCCATGGCAGTTTGAATGACCCCAAACGCGCCATAGTGACCGGAAATTGGTAGGTTGACCTGACTGGTATAGCTGGGCAGTAAACTGGCCCCGATGGTCAGTTTCTTCGAGACATTCGCGTCGACATTAGCCCGGAAACTGTAGCGTTTCAGACCCGTATTCGTAATGATTCCCTGCTGATCGAAATAACCGGCTGACACCGCATAGCGCACCGTCTCCGAACCGCCCGAAGCCGCCACCTGAACATTGCGAATGAGGGCATCCCGGTAAATGGCATCTTGCCAGTCGGTCCCCTCGCCTAATGAAGCCGGGTTTTGTAAGGCAACCGGAATACGGAATGTTGCCGCCCGTGCGCTGTTCGGATCAGTGATTTTACCCGTTGGCACATTGTCTAAGTAGCCGTTATTGCGGGCGTCGGTGGTGAACTGAGCGAACTCCTGCGCGTTCATCATCTCTATCTTTTTGCCCAGTTGCTGAAATCCCGTGTAGGCATCGACCTGAATCTGCGATCTACCGGATTTGCCCCGCTTAGTCGTCACAATGATGACCCCGTTGGAACCCCGTGACCCGTAGATAGCGGTGGCGGAGGCATCTTTCAGGACGTCGATGCTTTCAATATCGTTCGGATTGATGGTGTTCAGCGGGTTGCCGACACCCGCCCCCGAAACCGGAAACCCGTCGATGACAAACAGCGGCTCGTTACCACCCGAAATCGAGCCAATGCCCCGAATCAGGATATTGGTGTTGCCGCCCGGTGCGCCCGACGAGCTGGAAATCTGCAATCCGGCTACCTGCCCCTGCAGGGCCTGATCAAAACCCGACACCGGCACTTTTACAATGTCTTTAGCACCCACCGACGAAATTGCTCCCGTCAGGTCTTTCTTTTCCTGGGTGCCATAACCCACCACGACCACTTCGTTCAGCGTTTTGTCGTCGGGAGCCAGGTTGATGTCAATCACCGAACGTCCGTTAACGGGAATCTCCTGGTTCAGATACCCCACGTACGAAGCCACCAGCGTCGCCTTGCCCGCTGGAGCCGACAGGCGGTACGTACCTTCGGCGGTCGTGGTAGTACCCGTTTGGCTGCCTTTGATGAGCACGGTTACGCCGGGCAACGCCTGCCCCGATTCGTCAGTAACGCGCCCAGTGAGGGACGCGCCCGGCTGAGCGTGTGCCCAGATTACCGTCAGTAGAAAACAGATCCAGTTAAGGAGCAGTGCTTTCCGGCATGAAGTAAATTTACGGTTCATAAACTTTCTTAATTTATCATTGATAAACTATAATTCAACGATACAATACTATATAGTCGATTGCTAATCACCAAATATTTTCACTTATTTATTTTTTTGTAGTACTATTCTTATAACTTAGTTATCAAAAAAACCATAAATAGTATTATAGTATAGCCTGTAAAGGCCTATACAACTTAGAATAGTACAATAATTGCTGATATTTGACAAATCTCAGTTTCGTAGTTTGATCTAAATCCAGTAAACTTGCGGATACTATCACGATGCTGAATTATGAGCCTTTCACAACAATTTGATCTGAGCGGTAAAACAGCCGTAGTCACGGGTTGCAAACGGGGAATTGGCCGGGCAATGGCCGTGGGGTTAGCCGAAGCGGGAGCCAACATCATTGGCATATCCGCTTCGCTGGAACCAACAGGCAGCGCCGTAGAGCAGGACGTATTGGCCCTGGGCCGCTCGTTCCGGGGCTACCAGTGCGACCTGAGCCAGCGGGAAGCGGTGTATCAATTTCTGGAACAGCTTAAACAGGATGTGTCGGTCATTGATATTCTGGTCAATAATGCCGGTACGATCCTGCGCAAACCAGCTACCGAACACCCCGACGCTTATTGGGACACGGTGCTCGACACCAACCTCAACGCGCCGTTTATTCTGACCCGCGAGATTGGCCGGGACATGGTGGCGCGTGGTTCGGGTAAAATCATCTTCACGGCGTCGCTGCTGACGTTTCAGGGGGGCATCACCGTGCCGAGTTACGCGGCCAGCAAGGGTGCCATCGGTAGTTTGGTGAAAGCGTTTGCCAACGAATGGGCCGCGAAAGGCGTGAACGTCAACGCGATTGCACCGGGCTACATCGCCACCGACAACACCGAAGCCCTGCGCGAAGACGCCGAGCGCAGCAAAAGTATTTTGTCCCGCATTCCGGCCGGTCGCTGGGGCGAACCCGACGATTTCAAAGGCATCACGGTGTTCCTGGCCTCAGAAGCCGCCAGCTACGTTCACGGCACCATCGTTACGGTAGACGGCGGCTGGATGGGGCGGTAATCTTTCAACGATAAATGATGGGTAGGCTATCGCAAACATCAATTCATCGTTCATCATTCATCGTTTATTATTAATAATCATGGTTCTCGTTGTCGTCAAAGCTTTAGATATTCTGGAGTACATCGCCCGTGATCCGAACCGGGCCTACTCCCTGACCGAAGTAGCCGAAGGGCTGGGCATGAACCAGGCTACCTGCGTTAACATTCTTCAGACGTTGGTTGAAAAGAGCTATCTGGAGCACCTGGGTCGCAAAAAAGGCTACCGGCTCGGGCCAATGGCCTACAACCTGACCAACAACGTTTCGTACGGTCAGCATTTAGTGACTGCGGCAAAGGACGTGATGGAACGCCTGACAGCTCACCTGAATGAGACATCAATTCTGGGCGTGATTCGAAATCAAAAGCGATTTATCCTGCATCTTGTCAACAGCGATCAGGATCTGCTGGTCCGCAGCCGCACCGAACGTACCATTTATGAAACAGCCAGCGGCCGATTGCTGCTGGCCTTTTTGAGCGATAAAGAACGCGAACATCTACTTCGTCAGATTGGGTCCCCCCCCGCCGACGTGTGGGAATCGGCCAGTTCGTCCGAGGGTCTGGCGAGTGCCTTAGCCACGATTCGGACCAATGAACTGGCCATCACTCTCTCAAAAACGCACATTATTGGGTTGGCCGTACCCGTTCGGCGCCATGAGGTGACCGTTGCCTCGTTGAGTGTTTTTCTGCCACAGGTCCGGTACAGCACCCCACGCGAGAAAGAAATTGTTCAGGCCCTCCGACAGGCGGCCAGCGACATCAGCCAGCGCTTATCCCAATTAGCCTGATATCATTGATTACAGTTGAGTTGCTGACGCGAAGCCCTTCGATAGGCTCAGGGTGACCGGGAAGCTTGACAGCGTCTACTAAGTTAACTCAACTTCCCGGTCACCCTGAGCCTGTCGAAGGGCTTCGCGTCAGCAACTTTATCCCGAATTCACGTTAAAACTGAAGGCGGTAGGTGTTGAGTTGATGCGGGGCGAAGTTGAGCTTTAATTGTCCATGAGCAGGATTAAGTAGCCGCTCGTTGGTTTCCAGATGCGTGGTTTGCCAACTTTTACGGATTGGTATGGCCCCGCGAACCGTTGGCGATACCTTCGCACCCTTTACATTCCAGAATCGGGTTATTACGCCTTTATTAATACCCTCCTCACTGGGTTTCAAACTCCACAGCAGTACCGCACCGGCGGACCGCGCATCGGCCGGTACGCCGGTGCGGGACCGGCCCGAATTGCTTATGATTAAAAAGGAGTAGCTGGTTGCTGGATAGCCATCCGCTGAACCAGTGACGGCTCCCGTTACGAGTGAATTCTGGTGTTCGAGCGAGAAGCGCATAGCCGCCAGCGCATCGAAAGGCCCCTGGTGCGTTGTCAGCGCGAAGTGATACCGGAACGCCGTTGCACCGTTCTGATTTAGAATCCCCAGTTTTGGCCCGTCGACCTGCCCACCCGCCAGCGCACTCAACTGGGGCGACTGCTCCCAGAGCGAATCGGGGGTGCTTTGGCCGAGTTTAAAAAAACTACAATCCTGATTGGACAGCGTTACACCGTAGTTCGGCTCGCTGAGGTCGGCGAAATGATTGAAGGTCAGCCAGTCGTAGCGGGCATTCTGATCCGCATAATGCCCGCCCCGCGTTTCTGTTTTAGCCGTCAGAATGGCCCCCAGCTCTTCGTGGTGCGTGGTTGGCTTGTCCAAATTCAGAGAGAAAGCCCACGTTTTAACATCCCCGAAGTTGGCCTGAATACTGTCTTCAATCTCGATTCGGGGATTACTGCGGAACAGCGTCACCCGAACCGTGTGCGCAATCGGGTCGCTGGAGGTCGCCCTAAGCGTAACCGACACCGGTCCCTCGTTTTCAATCACAACCGGACTACCCGCATCCTTATTGGTTGAGCCCAAATCGTTGAACAAACGACCGTCGAGCGGCTGAATCACTTGTCGATTCCTGGACCGGAGGTCAATCAATTCGCTGATTACGCCCGACTTGCGGAGCCGAAGCCGGTAGTAGGCGTTTTGAATGAAATCACCAGTAACCTCTGCTGCCCATGATTTTTGGGTAGCTGCTCCCGGTCTGATCTCAAAAACTTTGTAGCCCACCGACGGAATATCTTCGGCCCAGATTCGCAGGTATTGCTTACCGCCTTTACGGATTAACTGACTGGCTACTTCAGCATTGGTTTGGAGATCAATGACTCTCACCGGGCTTGCGCCGGGAAATGGAAAATCAGCCACGTCACTGCGAATCCAGCTCAGCGGGTTGAACACGTAGAACCGGGCAGCAGCCGCACCAGACAGATTCGTGGCTCTAATAGTTTTACCCAATGCGACTCTCGCCCGGTCATAAAGCGTATCGACGTAAGCCGTAATAGCGTTTTTTTGCCTGATTTGCCAGTCGGCGCGGTCCTGCCGCGAAACCGGCCCGTCGGCGGTCCAATCGTGCTCCCAATACAGCCCATACGCATCCCAGGCCGAGTTGCGGGCTGCTCGGTTCACTGGTGCGATCAGATCATTGGCAAACATGCTGTCTTTGAGCGCGACGAGGGTAGCAAGCGCTTCGGCCGAACGGAGTTTTTCGGTCGCTCGCCGAACCTGCGCCGTGGTTTCGTTCATCGAAACGGGATACAAATCCCACTCGTTGCCATACGAAACGGATTGAGCCGGAATGGTCTTATAGGTCTTTTCAATGTCCCGAAAGAAATCTTCCTCATTCGACACGCGAACCCGGCGCGTTGAGGTCGTCGTCTGCCGGGCAGCGGCAATGAAAGCGGGCGAATTATACGTTTCCAGATCATCCCAGCCGTAGCCAAAGGCCCCAGCCACATTGTACGGATAGGCCGATTTGGGCGCAATGGTGTCGCAAAGGGCGGTCAGGTCGCCGACGGTCTTGGTCAGGCTGGCGGCTGCATCGGTCACCTTGTGCTCTTGCCGGGTTTCGCCGTAACCGCCCAAACCCGTATTTTCACCGGGGATATTGTACCATTTCATGAGTACGCTGCGGTTGTCGAAGCCCATGTAGCGGTACAACTGGTGTTTTCGGACCTTTAGTTTAGTGTCGATTTTACTCGCACAGGCGCACACGCCCCGCCAGCTGTATTTCGCTCCCGAACCCGCCCAGAGCGAACTCAGACCGAAGGGCATGGTCTGATTTTCCATGCAAACCGCCATCGAAAAACGCAGGTCATACTGTCGTTCGAGCTGACCGGCGTGGTACATGCCCCGCAGAACGGCTTCGGTAGGCTGTCCGCCGTACGTGCTCACGACCGAATTTAACGGGCTGCTGATATGGCCCGATTTGATGTATCCCACCAGCCGCTCAAACTGGGCGGGACTGCGAAATTTCTGGTACGTTTTCAGCCAGTAACTGCCGTCACAATTCCAGCGGGCCTGATAGTCGTCGGGGTTATTTTTGGTGGAGTCGATTTGCGCCATGTAATAATCCAGCATGCGCACAAAAGCCGTATCGTACTGCGCTTCGTTGCCCGTCCACATATAATCGGTATGGTCGTCGTTAGCGAGGTAAATGCGCTTAACGGGTTGCGCCTGAAGCGAAAAAACGAAACCCAGCAAACTGATGTATAGAGTTAGTGATTTCATGCCGTGCTGCTTCTTCGTCCTCTCTCAAATTACTTCTGTCACCTTCCCGCCGACCACGAACGTTTCGCCGATATTCAACTTCTGAGCCAGGTAATACGCCATGAAATTGAACGGAATGATGTTGGGTAAAATGGAAAAGTTCTCCGCCACATCCGGCTCCCCGACAGTGAACACGTGCGCACCTGCCCTACCAATCATGTCCGACAACCGGCGGGTCCGTTCGTAGGCTTCGCCTTTGGCCAAAATCTGAATAACGATGCTGTGGTTAGCGGTTTCTTTGGGGCCGTGGTCGTACTGCGCCATTGGCAGGCCGTGGAAATTCAGCTTGGTGCTTTCGCTCAAAATCAGGGCTGCTTCATGAGCCGTAGCGATGTTGGGACCGCTGCCCGTCACGTACATACCGTGAATGGGATACTGATTCCGCACGGCCAAAATCTGGTCGGCAAGTTGTTCGCCCTGTTCGCGATACTGGTCAAACTTGTCGGCAATCAGCGCCACCTGGGCTTGGGGCGACAGACCGAAGCCTTTGAACAGAGTCACCAGCGTATTGACGTACGTTTTGGAGGAGGAGTAGTGCTCCTCACCCGCCAGAATCGGCATGACCAGACTTACATTCGATGCCGTGCAGAGTTCGCTGTTGGTGTCGTTGGAAATGGCCACGTACTGATCGAAAAGGTCCCGGCACCACAGCGCTTCGCTACTCCGGCCCGATTGCGACAGGATGACGGCCAGCGGTGCTTTTTTTCCGTTGGCCAAATAGTAAAAACATTCCGATGCCAGTTCGGGATAGATCGGCACGCCCATGTACTTAAACGCCAGCGGAGCAAAATACGACGATCCCATGCCCAGGTACGGCACGTGCAAGGGCAGTGGTTCAAGGGGCCTGTTGAGCGCGTCGGCTGCCCGTTCGGGTATCTCTAAAATTTCCGCAAAGACTGGGTCCATGTGGTTCGTTAGTTTACTGATTTACACGGGCTTGGGAATGGGCTCCGGCTCCGCCTTCTCCGTTTCGTACGATAACGTCAGCGCACCAATGATGGCCAGCAAAATGCCCAGCGATTCGATGAACGAGAGGTTTTCGGACAGAAAAATAATGGCCAGCACGATGGTAAAAACGGGTTGCAACGCCCCCGCAATGGTGGTAACTTTTGAAGCTTTTCCTTCGGCGCTGTAGGCCGCAAAACTGGCCAGTACGCCCAGGCCGTTGAGCATCCCGGCCAACGAACCGAACACCAGCGTTTTGGTCGACATGGCGAAATCAGCCCAGCCAAACACGACGAAAACAAGGGCAACAAAAACCGATGAAACGATAAAACTGACGTACGACCATTCGGCCGAAATTGAATTGGTCGTTTCTTTTTGGGCGGCACTAAAAACACCCCAGAAAAACAAGGCCACGAACGAGTACAGCAACCACGAATTTAATCCAATGCTCCGAAAGAAAGCCGCCGGATTATCGAACAACAAGGACTCGCCCGATAGCATCACAACGGCCGGAATTGCCAGCAGAATACCAATTCCGTTAATCCAGTTCAGCTTTTCTTTGAAGACCAGCAACGCAATGGCAATGGTCACGAGCGGATATAAATTCGTCACCGGAATGACGATGGCGGCCAGCCCACCCGTACTAAACGCCTGATACACGGCCACATTACCCGTTACGGCAAGCACCCCCGCGACGAGTCCCCAGAGAATGCCTTTGCGGTTGGGTTTTACAGTGCTAACTCTTTTGACGACCAACGGCAGCGTCAGCAGCATACCTATGCTAAACAGCACGTGGTTCGTAAACGGCGAAACCTGATCCGAAATGAGTTTGGCCACCACGCCCCAAGTGCCCCAGAAGAAGGCAGCCGCTATCGAGTACAGAATCCAGGGTTCAAGTTTATTTCTCATGTAGTCTGTTTAAAAAGAGCGGCACTACCTAAAATACCCGCCTGCTCTTCCAAAGTTGAAATAGCGATGGTGGTTTTGTAGGTTTTGTATGGATTCAGCAACCGGGGGTTGTGCAATTTGTCGGTGTCGGCCTTCAAGCCTTTAGCAATCCCACCGCCCAACACAATAATGTCCGGGGCGTACAGGTTGACGTAATTGTCGATGCCGGTTTTCAAATACCCGATGTACTCGGCCACAATCGCCTGGGCATCGGGATTTCCGGTACGTCGTTCGTTGAAAATGGTTTCGGCGGTCAAGGGCAGGTTTGGGTAGTTCTGTGTCCACCCAACCCGCGTTGCGATCTGACAAATGCCAGCCGACGAAACGAGCGATTCCAGACAGCCGGTTTTACCGCAGTAACACACGGTATCGTTGCTTGTAATGGTCATGTGGCCGCCCATGTGGGCAAACGGCAGCGGTCCGTCGAGTGTGCCGTTGATGGTGAACCCAAGGCCAAGCCCGGTGCCCAGCGTAAGCACCAGTACCCGGCCCAAACCCCTCCCCTGCCCGTAAATCGCTTCGCCCAACGCCACCACCCGCGCATCGTTATCGAGCCGACAGGGTAAGTTATGTTGTTGCTGAATGTTATCGGCCAGCGGATAATCCTCCATGAATTCGAGAAAGCCGTAGGTCGAATCTACCGTTCCGTTAGCAAACACAAACCCTGGCACGCCGATGCCCACCCCCGCCAAAATCGCCTGCCGGGTAGCAACTTCGGCTTTAAACTGGGTGATGGCATGTCCAATCAGTTGCAGAAAACGCGCTCCGTCTTTGGTTTCGGTTGGCGTAATGAGCATGACCTCTACCCGACCGGTATCGAGACAGACCAACCCAATTTTGGTTCGGGTGCCACCAATGTCGATGCCGATTGCGAGGGTTTTCAAATCCAGATCAGTTAGCCAGTTGGAGCCGGTACGTATTCAGTTGATGGGGAGCAAACGTAAGGCGTAATTGCTTACCCGCTGGTGTCAGGACTCGTTCGTTGGTCTCGATATGCGTCGTTTGCCAGGCCCGCTGAATGGGTTTGGCAATGGTCAGCCCGGGAGTGACCGACTTACCATTCATGTTCCAGAAACGGGCAATTGCGCCTTGCCGGATGCCCTCTTCACTTGGTTTCAGGCTCCACAGCAGCACATTTGGATCGGTAGTACCCAGCAACGAAAACGTTGGACTGGGATACGTGCCCCGCAAACCGGTTACCATCCCCGTCACGAGTGGATTCTGGTGTTCGAGCGAAAACTTCATGGCCGCTACCGGATCAAAGTCAGTTTGGTGGGTTGTCAGCGCGAAATTATAGAGGAAGTTGGTTTGCCCGTTCTGGCCGAAAATACCCAGTACGCCTTTGTCCTCCACCTTCGTATCGACCTGTCCACCCGCCAGCGCACTGAGTTGCGATGACCTTTCCCACAGCGAATCGACGGTGCTCCTGCCCAGCTTAAAAAAGCTGCAATCCACATTCGACAGCGTGATGCCGTACCGGTGCGCCGGAGCGACGGCCCGGCCGTAGTTCGACTCGCTCAGGTCAGCGAAGTGGTTAAAGGTTTGCCAGTCCAGCCGGGCGTTTTGACTGGCATAATGACCACCACGCGTTTCTTTCTTAGCCGTCAGAATAGCACCCAATTCCTCGTGGCGAGTGGTGGAATTGGTCAGATTAAATGAAAACGCCCAGGTTTTTACGTCTTTGAAATTGGCCTGAATGCTGTCTTCAATCTCGATGCGCTGGCTGTTGGCAAACAGCGTTACCCGAACCGTGTGCGGCACCGGAACCGGCGAAACGGCCTTCAGCGTCACCGATACCGGCCCGGCGTTTTCCACCACGACCGGCTGACCTTCGTTGACGTTCGACACGCCCAAATCATTGACGTACTTTCCGTCGATTACCTTCACCAATTGCCGCCCGGCCCGCTTATCCTGAATCTCTGTGATGGCCCCCGACGGGCTGAGCCGTAGGCGATAATGGACGTTGCTGATGTATTCGCCGGAGACGGTCGCGGCTATCGGCAAGCTGACCGACGTACCCGGCCTGATCTCAAAGACCTTATAACCAACCGAAGGAATGTTCTCGGTATAGATGCGCAGTAACCGACGATTTTCTTTTTTAATCAACTGACTAACAACGTCTTTATCCGTAGTCAGGTCGACAACACGCACGGGATACGGACCCGTGTATGCCAGATCGGCCACATCGTTGCGAGTCCAGCTTAGCGGATTGAATACGTAGAATCGGGCGGCAGCCGCGCTGGATTGGTCCGCTTTCAATAGCCCACCAAGGGCGTTGGCGGACAGCACAAACAGCGAGTCGACGTACCCGGTTATTTGTGCCTGAATCTTGTTTTGCCAGGTTGCCCGCACCGGCTGTTTCACCGGCCCATCGGCGGTCCAGTTGTGTTCCCAATACATTCCGAACGATTCCCAGGCCAGATCCCGCGCTGGACGCAGCCGATTGGCGAAGGCGGGTGATTTCAGCGCCACGAGGGCGGCCATCGCTTCGGCTGCACGTAGTTTTTCGGTCGACCGGCGCACCCGCGCGGTGGTTTCGTTCATCGACGCGCAGTACAAATCCCACTCATTTCCGTAGCTCACCGACTCCGACGGCAAGTTGGGGTAACTGCGGGCCACATCTTGGAAGAAGTCTTCTTCGTTCGAGACCCGCACCATTCGGGTGGGCGTCGTTTCGAGCCGGGCGGCTTCGATAAACGGCTGGGACGTGAAATTATCCAGGTCATCGTGGCCGTAGCCGAAGGCACCCGCCACGTTATACGGGTACGCGGACTGGGGCGAAATGGTGTCGCACAGTGTGTCCAACTGGTTCACGATTTTGCGCATTTCGGCCAGCTTATCGGTTGATTTGATTACCAGACGACACTCCGCGTAGCCGCCAAACGGAGTGTGCGCCTTAGGGCTTCCGTCGTAGGCATACCATTTCATGAGAACACCCGACGAATCTAAGCCCGTGTAGCGGTACAACGGGTGACGACGATTCGCCCGGTATTCGTAGGTCATCTGGCTGCCGTACCCGCCAATGCCTTTCCAACTGTATTTGGCCCCCGACCCGGCCCAGAGCGACGCCAAACCCAGCGGTATGGTGTTGTTTTCCATCGCTTCGGCCAGCCTGAACCGGAGTTTGTGCGCCCGCTCCAATTGCCCGGCGTAGTACATACCCCGGATCACAGCCTCAGTGGGTTGGGCACCGTAGCAACTGACCAGAGTGTTCAGGGGGCTGCCAATGTGGCCGGATTTAATAGCCGCGATAAGCCGGTTGAACTGGGCTGGTGAGCGGTATTTTTGGTATGCCCGAAGCCAGTAGCTGCCATCGGTGTTGAAGCGAGCCTGAAAATTGGTCGGGGCCGCTTTGGTGGAATCGATCTGCCGGAGGTGGTAGTCGAGCATCTGAACAAAGGCCATGTCGTACCGCGCTTCATTGGCCGTCCACATGTAATCGGTATGGTCGTCGTTAGCGAGGTACAACCGTTTGACCGCGGTCCGGCGATCCGGCTGGCCGGTTGCGGCAGTGAGGCCCAGAAAGAGCAGCGGGATGAGGTAGTTCACAAAGGGGCAAGACAAAGAGGCTCAACGCTTACTGTTCCGCGCTCAGGCGTATACCGCTCGTAGATATAATCCTGCTCATCGTATTTTTCATTCGACACCACCAATACGATAGCCTTGTTCAGGAGATTCTCCAGAACATGCCAGTCATCGGGTTCAAGAATCAGGCATTGGTTGGGCCTATTGAGTGAATAGCAACCGGTTTGCCCGCCTGTTTCGACCCGTATATCAACCCTACCCTGAATGCAGATTAACGCTTGCCAGGCCCTTTTGTGGCGGTGTCCGCCCCGGCTGTTTCCATCCGCGTTGGTGATGTAGAAGATTCGTTTCAACGCCCCTGGAATCAGGTTTTCAAAAACCGTTAAGTCGCCCCGTTCGCACGAGTGCTGTGTTAGTTTGCACAGGTGGGCCATACTGTGGAGTGTAAAAAAGAAAGTGCTTCCCTATACGAGTAGGGAAGCGTTTACCGATTTAACCTATGATGAAAGCTATTCATAAATGCAAAATGAATAATGCACAATGGGGCCGGGTATAGCCCTGATACTCAATCTTTCTTCTTCGGCATTATACAGTATTCATTCTGCATCATTTATTACAATACAGTGACCGTTGACGTTTTTTTGACCGCATCGGCGCTGCCCGTAATACCGGTGGCGGTCAGCGTGACAGTGTATTTACCGGCCGAAGCATAGGTGTAGGTGGGAGCCGCATCGGTAACGGCCGCCGAGCCGTCGCCAAAGTCCCAGGCGTAACTAACGGCGTTCAGCGAGGTGTTGGTGAACGCGATCTTCCGGGGCGTAGTGGCGTCTGCCTTGGTGGTGAAGGTTACGGTGGGAAACAAGATGGACGGGTCGAGCGTAATAATGGTGGTTCTGAGCAGCGGATTTACGGTCGCCTGCGCACTGGCAATGCTCACGCCAACGGCTAACTTTTGCGCCGGATTAGCCCGCAGATAGTCTAAGTCGATGCGCAGCTCGAACGGAGCCGCCGTTTTGCCGTTGGCTATGGTGACGGTGCCCGGCAACACGAATTTGTCGGTCGGAAGAGCGATTGTCCCAACCAACGCCTGAGCCGTAATGAGTTTACTGATCGTGTCGGCATTCGCAGCAACCGTGACGGGCAAATCGCCGTCCGCCGATACGCCCCCCCGAAACACGCTGAGGGGGATAACGAATTTTTTCTCCGTCTGGTTAATGGTGAACCGATACGTTCCGACGGTTGGAATGCTGGCGATGGCAAACACGCCATTTTTGGCCGTGGGCATGTACAGCACCTGCTGCGGATAGTCAGCTTCGGCGAGTTCTTCGTAGCCGCAGGAACCCAGCAACAGGCAAAACCCGGTGCCGATCAGCGCAAGTTTGGTGGTAGTGATAAAGGAGGCCATGCGGTATACGGTTGTGGAATTAAGAGAATGAAGGCGGGACAGGCACTCGCGTAGTTTACCAGCCCGGATTCTGAATCAGCCCTTTTGAGGCATTCAGCTCGCCCTGCGGAATGGGATACAGGTACATCTTAGGTTCAAAAACGCGGGTTTCGACCACAGTCGGCTTGTAAGCAAACGTCCCGTCCGCATTTCGGGTAATGTCGACACCCATCAGCGGGGCGCCTAAGTACTGCGGCCCCTGTAGCCACCGGCGCACGTCCCAGCCCCGGTGATCTTCAAACGCCAGTTCCACCCGGCGTTCGTTCCGGATCCGTTCGCGCATCTCGGCCTGCGACAGGCCTGCGGGCAGCACCGGCATGGCCACGCCCGTTCGGGTCCGTACACGGTCGACGTACGTTTTGATGTCGGCAGCGCCGGGCGTGGCTTCGTTGAGGGCTTCGGCGTAGTTCAGGTAGATCTCGGCCAGCCGGAACAGGTTCCACGATTTCACGCTGGTGCCGTTGGTGAGCAGGTTTATACTTTCGTTGACGTATTTTTTCAGATAATAACCCGTCTTGGTCGCGTTGGTAATACCCCGACCATCGCGTCCGCCCGGAAAGCTCTCCACGTTGCGGCCTTTGTAGGCGGTGTTATTCAGGATGATGTTCAGCCCTAAACGGGGGTCGCGGTTGGCGTACGGGGCGGCCGCGTGGGCCGGATTGGCCCAGTCGAACTTGGCACCGCTGGTCAGTTCGTGGGCATCGACTAAGTTCTGCGACGGTGTGGTGCCGCTGTTACCGAGGTCGTAGCCGATGGGGTAGTTCGCCTTCTCGAAGTCGTTGGAAGCCGAATTCCGCCGGGAAAAAATAATCTCCGGCAGGGTATAGCTATTGGTAATGAACAGGTTTCGGTAGTTAGTACTCAGCGCATAGCCCGTGCCCGTTAGGTCAATTACGGCTTTGGCGGCATCGGCTGCTGCTTTCCAGCGGGCCTGCCGGTCGCCGGTCAGTGAAATCAGTTCGGGATTGGCGTAGCCAGTTGCCCACGCGGGGTTATTGAACAAATCGCTGGCCGCGTAGAGCAACGCCCGGCTTTTGAGGGCCAAGGCCGCGCCCCGCGTCGCCCGGCCCAAATCCGTAGCTAAGTAGGTAAGCGGCAAATTTTTAGCCGCCGAGTCACATTCGGCGGTGATATACTGAACGCATTCGGCGAGCGTATTGCGTTTGACGCCACTAAAATCGTCGTTGACCGAATAGATCTGGGAAACGATGGGTACGCCCCCGTAGCGCTTCATTAACTCGAAGTAGAAATACGCCCTCAGAAAACGAGCTTCGTATTTCCACCGCTTAATTTCGGCCAAGCGGGTTTGGTAAACGGTTTGAGCCGAGGGCGTCGGGTCGAGTTTGTACTGGTCTAAATTTACGCTGTCGGAGGAGGCCAGAAACTGGTTTGCCTTGCGAATTCCCCGGTAAAAGTTGACCCACTGATTATCGGGATTGTCAACCGCATTCCACGAGCCGTTATTCAGTCGCTGCACCGCCGACGTTTCCAGCGTATGCTCCGCTTCGTCGGTGGTTGACGCGGTCATAGCCCCGTCAATTTGCCCGTATCCCCCCGGAATGTCGGTATATATCGACGTAATCCGGTTCAGGGTATAGTCGTAGGATTTAGTGACCTGTTGCTGAGTGAGGTCGGTGACGAGTTCGCGTTCGAGGTCTTCACAACCCGTCAGCCAGACAACGACAGCCGCGCAAAATATAAATGTGATGCGTTTCATGTTGTTTATTTTTTACCCCCAACCCCCTAAAGGGGGCTTCGCTTGACCATTCTCAATCTAAGCCCCTTTAGGGGGTTGGGGGTGTTTGATTAAAGTTGAACTCGAACGCCCACGCTAACGGTGCGCAGGGGCGGGTAGCCACTCGTTACTTCGGGGTCTACATAGCCCTTGAGCCGGTCGAGTGAGAACAGGTTCGTGCCGTTGATAAATAGCCGGGCATTGGCCAACCCGACCTTGCCAACGAGTTGACCCGACAGCGAATAGCCCAGTTCGAGACTGCGCAACTTGATAAAGCTACCATCGCGCTGCCAGAACGACGAATATCGGTAGTTGTTCAGGTTGTTGGAAGCCGACAGGCGGGGATACGTTGCCGACGCGGCCGTTTCGGTGGTCCAGCGGTCCAGAGCAGTCAGCCCGGCGGTTCCGTTGTTCTGAAAAGCGTAGAACTGATTGCCGTTAAAGTACGCCGTTCGTCCGGTAACGCCCTGGAACAGAAATTCCAGATCGAACCCCCTGTATTGGAATCGGGGGTGGAGCGTGAGGGTCAGCGTGGGCACCGACGTATTCCCAATCGGGGCGTTGTCGTTCTGGTCGATTACGCCGTCGCCATTCTGGTCTTTGTACTTGACGTCGCCCGGCTGCACGGGAGCAAATAGTTGCCGGGGGCTGGCCGTGATGTCGGCCTGATCCCGGAACAGACCAACGGCCTCCAGGCCAAACGGCTGACCAATGGGGCGGCCCGTTCCGTACTGGTAGTCGAAGAGCCGGATGGCTTCGGCGTTGTAAACAATTCTGTTTTGGGCGTACCAGCCGCTTGTCTCCACCGAATACTGAAACTGGTCGGCAGGCGCATCCGTGGTTGACCGGCTGCTGTACCGGACCGTGGCTTCAAATCCCCGGTTGGTGACTTTTCCCTGGTTGAGCAGCGGCAGCGCTACGCCAATGTACTGCGGAACCGTGCGGTTGGGAGCGGCCAGGATGTCGTACCGGTTGTGGTAAAATACGTCGACGCTCAGGTCCAGCCGCTTCGCCAGCGTCAACTCCACGCCGACGTTTAGTTTTTTCTCTTTCTCCCAGCTCAGGTTCGTGCTCGCAGCTGCGCCCTCGGCTAAGCCAAACACCTGCGTATTGGCGGTGCCCAGATAATAAGCCGCCGTGTACGGATAGCGTTGCTGGAATATAAACCGCGAGGTGGTGTCGACCTGATCATTACCGGCCAGTCCATACGAACCGCGCAGCTTCAGATACGTAACGGTGCTGTTTTCCTTGAGAAATGCTTCGTTGGATACGATCCAGCCGACCGAAGCCGCCGGAAAAAACCCGTAACGGCGGCTCTTGGGAAACGCTTCCGACCCCATGTAACCGAACGAGAACTCACCGATGTATTTGCTGGCGTTTGAATACGTGACGCGTCCGCCAACGCCCACGTGCTTGTAGGGCAGGCTTCTGACGGCGGTGGTTGAGTTATCGGTGTTCGTGTAGCTGTCCTGGTTGTACAGCAGCACCGCCGAGACGCCGTGTTTGCCGAACGTTCGGTCGTAGTTCAGGAAGCCCTGGAAAACGACGTTCCGGTACTGATCCGACTCGGCTTCGTTGCCCACTAATGAGGTGTTCTGGCCGAATCGGGTGTAGATGGTTTCGCCAGCGGGGTTTCGGGTCGCGGCAAACCGCTCGTACTGCTTGGTTTTGTTGGAAAAACTTCGGAAGAAATTATTGAACGACACAGCGGCCGAAATACTCAGTCCGGGAGCCAGCATGTCCAATTGCTCGGTTAGTTTCAGCGTCGACTGGAGCGTCCGGCCATTGGACGTATAGGAACCCGTCTGAAGCAGGTTGGCGAGGGGATTTGTCAGGGCGCTGGTTCCGCCAAAACTGCCATCGGCGTTGTACACCGGAAAGGCGTTCGGGGGCAGGGAGGCCAGCGCGTTGAAGATACCCCCCGTGGTGTTGCCCGCCGGATTGGTTTTGTCCTCCACTGAGCCACCCAACGTCAGCGAAGCCGACATCCGCTTGGTCAGGTTGATGTCGATGTTCGAGCGGAAGTTGAACCGAGAATACCGGGAGTTGATGCTTTCCTCGGCCATGTCGCCCGCATTTTTGTACAGGCCATTGCTCCGAATGGCGTTCAGCAGCACGAAATACCGAACGGTGCTGTTGCCCCCCCGGAAGTTCAGATTGTAGTTTGAAATCGGGGCCGTTTTTTTCAGCACCTCGTCGTACCAGTTCACGTTTGGGTGCAGGAACGGGTCGCTGCCCGTGCGGTAGGCTTCCAGATCGGCATCGGTGTAGAGCGGTGCCCGGCCGTCGTTTTTCAGGCCTTCGTTATACAGCCGGGCGTAATCGTAGGAATTCAGGAACTGGGGCAGCCGCGAGGCCGTGTGGAAGCCCTGCTGCGTACTGAAATTGACGACTAACGGCCCATCGCTGCCCCGCTTAGTGGTCACCAACAGCACCCCGTTGGCACCCCGCAGACCGTAAATGGCCGTCGCCGACGCATCTTTCAGCAGTGAAATAGACTCAATTTCGTCGGGCGACAGTTGCTCAAACGGACTCTCGAACCCATCGACCATCACCAGCAGGTTGCGCCCCGGCCCGAACGTGCCCACACCCCGACCCACGAGCGAGGGCGAATCGTTGCCCGGCTCCCCGCCGTTCTGCCCAACCGTCAGACCCGGTATCCGCCCGAACAGCGTATTGGCCAAGTTGGTCGTGAAGTTTTTCTGGAGGTCACCGCCCCCAACGGTGGACAGCGCACCCGTCACTTTCCAGGCGGGCTGCACGCCGTAGGCAATGGGTCGGTTCAGGTACGGCTGCCGGCTTGGGGACGTAACTTTCGTCGACGAGTCCGGGGTGGCCTCCTGCCCCCAGACAGTCAGGGATAACCCAGTGCCCAGCAGCACCATCAACGATATGGTATGGTAGTTTTTGAGGTTCATAGAATGGAAAGAGAATAGGTTAGTAACCCGGATTCTGCACGAGGTAGCCTTTGTACACCTCCGTATTTTGGAAGGGGTGCAGGTACATCCTGGAATTAAACGTCCGGTTTTCGATCACGTACGGTTCGTAGCGAAACTCGGTGCTGCCCGTAATTTTGTTGATAAGCAGCCCGTACATCGCCCCCTTCATGACGCCCTCCTCTTCAGCAATTAGCCAGCGCCGAATGTCCCAAAGCCGGTGCTCTTCAAAGGCCAGTTCGATGGCCCGTTCGTTGCGCACCCGCTCCCGAAACTGCTCTTTGGTGAGCGTGGCGGGCAGTTTGGGCATCCCCGACCGCTGCCGAATCGTGTTGATGGCATCGTGGGCGGCCAGTACCGGCCCCTGGGCTTCGTTCAGAGCCTCGGCGTAGTTGAGGTAAGCCTCGGCCAGACGGAACACAATGGCATTGGGCGTGGCGGATGAGGTCGTTGAGAGCTGATCGGGAATCAGTTTTTTCATCCACGCGCCCCCTTTACAACCACCCACGTTGCGCCCGCCCTGAAACGTTTCCAGCACCGGGAAGTCCCGGTTCCAGAACGAGCCGTTATAACCAACCGTCTGGGCAAAACGGGGGTCTAATTCACTGTACTTTTTCACCAGATCAGTGCCGCCCGTCGGGCTCCAGGTTTGGGGCGTACCATCTTTCTTTTCGTACCGGCGCACGAAGTTATGGATCACCGAAACCCCGCCCCAGGAGTTGATTATATTATTGGGCTGCATGCCGACCCAGGGAAACTGAGTGCGGGCGCGGGCACTGTACACTTTTTCGGCCAGCACGATCTCCGCATTGTCGCCCTGCTCCCACACGAATTTGTAGTTCTTGTCCGCGCCTTTATCGGTCACCAGCGTGAACCCGCCCGCCGGGGCCAGATCGAGGGCGGCTTTGGCGGCATCGGCCGCAAGCTGCCAGCGGCTGTTGTCCTGACTGCCGTAGCAGATCAGTTTGTTGTCGTTACCCAGAGACAAATACGGCGTGGCCGTGTTGAACAATGGACTCGCAGCATACAACAGCGTCCGCGCTTTCAGCAGTTGCGCCACCGTTTTCGTGGCCCGGCCCCGGAAGTTAGACGGGTAGGCAGCGGGCAACAGGGCGACGGCTTCGTCGCAGTCTTTGATAATGAAGTTGACTACCTCCTCCACCGTGCTTCGCTTCACGTTGGGAGCCTCGGTGGCGTCTAATCGCTTGTCAACGATGGGAACCCCGCCGTAGCGTTTGAGCATTTCGGAATAATTCAGGGCGCGGATGAACTTGGCCTCCCCGGTTACCTGATTCTTGTAACTCTCGTCTAAGCCCGGCACCTCGTTGACTCGCTCCAGAATAATGTTGCAATACCGGATGGCCGTCCAGCGAATAAAGTACCGGTAATCCTCCTGTGCCACCAGCGTTCCGGCCGACGTGATGTTCGCCGAATTCCAGTTGTTGGTGTGAAAAAACTCCGCCAGTCCATCGGCTTCAGCCTCGTCGGTAGCTCCGGCGTTGATGGTGAAGGTGCGGGACGTTGGAATCAGCGCGGCATCGTTGTAGGTAAAAATTGAGTGAATACCAATCCGGTACGCACTCGTAACGAACGTCTCCAACTGAGTCCGCGACGAGAAGATCGTGTTTTCGTTAACATCGACCCCCGGTGCTTTATCTAAAAATTCACTCAGCTTCGTCTCGCAGGACGACACTACAACGCACAGGACACCACAAAAAATAGCTTTGAATACGGGTTTCATGGTGATTTAAAATCTAAGGTTAAGCCCGACGTTGACGGTGCGGGTGAGCGGGTACGGTTCTTCGTTGACAAGGCCCGGCGAAAGCTCGGGGTCGACGCCCGGATAGACCGAACTCCAGGTGTAGAGGTTGTTGGCGTTGACGTACAGCCGGGTCGAACTCAGCCCCAGCCTGCCCAGAAATGGCTTCGGGAGGTTGTAGCCGATCTCGACGTTCTTCAGCCGCACGTAGCTGGCATCGCGGGTGAAGTACGTAGACGACTGGTAGTTATGGGTGTAGTTCGTGTTCTCGGAGAAGCGCGGAAAGTCGATGGGCAGCCCCTTCTCGTAACGCTCGGCCGACCAGCTATTGATCAGGTAATCGACCGCCCCCCGGTTTTCAAAGAGGCCCCGGTTCTGCGTCCGGCCGTAGGCGATGGATACGTTGTCTACGCCCTGAAACAACACCGAAAAGTCAAAGCCCCTGAAATTGCCGCCCAGAGAAACGCCGAAGATTTTTTCGGGGAAGTTCGAATAGCCAATGGGTACCTGATCGTCGTCATTGATGAGGCCGTCGCCGTTGATGTCTTTGTAGCGAATATCGCCGGGCTGAATTTTGTTGGAGTTCCAGTTCGACACGGGCCTGTTGGCATCGTTCACCTCTTCCCAGGTGTTATACAAGCCGTCGGCCACTAAGCCAAAAGACTGACCGAACCGTTGTCCCGTGCGGTATTGGTAGGTAAAGGGCCGTACGGTCTCGTCTTGAAATTCTACTTTATTGCGGGCAAAGGTAAAGTTTGCTTTCACGAAAAAGTTAAACGCACCCACCCGGTCGTTGTAGGTAACGTCGCCGTCGAAACCCCGGTTGCGCATCCGTCCCAGGTTGTAAGCGGGCAGCGTGGCCCCCACCGTCACGGGAACCGTACCTAAGTTCGCCAGAATGTTGTCGCGCTTTTCGCTGAACACGTCCGCCGTGACACCAATTTTACCTTTCCAGAGCGAGAATTCGACGCCGACGTTCTGCTTGATCGCCCGTTCCCAGGTCACGTCCGGGTTGCCCAATTTGCCTTCAACAGCGCGCGTGTAGCTCGTGGCGGTGCTGCCCACCTCGCCGAAAACATAGCCGGGGACTGCTGGCGTTGGGGGAATCAATGTGTAGGCCGAAGGACGGTACAAAAAGCGGTCACTGGTGATCAGCGCAGTGAGCCGGTCGTTACCCACTTCGCCGTAGGACCCCCGAATTTTCAGGTACGTGAGCACGTTGTTTTTGGGAAAGAACGGCTCGTCCGACGCCACCCAGCCCAGCGAGTAGGCCGGGAAGAAGCCAAATCGTTTGCCTTCGGCGAAATTCTCCGTGCCATTGTAGCCGAAGGTGAATTCGGCTAAATAACGGCCTTTGTAGCCGTAGGTCGCCCGGCCCACCACGCCCTGATAGCCGTTGGGCACCAGAAACGGCAGCTCGGGGTCGAACCGTTTAGTTTGGTTGTAGTTGACTAAGCCCGTCACGTAATGATCCCCGAAAGCCCGTTTGTAATCGACGCCAAACTCGGCGTAGGTACGCCGGTTTTTACCAATTCTCTGTTCGAATCCAAAAGGTTGATCGACGTTCTGAGGAATGTAATTAATTGTATTGTCGGGCAAACGGACAGCGTTATACGTCAACAGCGGCCGCCGATTTACCAGCGTCTCGGTATTATTATTCTGGTAATTGACCAGACCATGCATGGATAAGCCCTCGGTGATAAAATCGAGCGTATAATCTAAACGAACGGAGCCTTGCAGGAAGTTTTTAAACTCCCGTTTGTAGCCTTCGCTAAAGAGGTTGGCAATTGGATTAGTGGCGGTTCCGACCCCGATCAGGTTCACAATTTTGTCGCCCACAAAACCCGGCGACGTCAGCGGATTGGCGGCACCGATCCATTCAATGATTCGGACGGTCGAGTTGTTAGACCCGCTCAGGTTTTCGGTCTGCGACGACAGGTCGATGGATGCTTTCAGCCGTTTGGTGATGTCGAAGTCGAAGTTTGACCGGAAGTTGTAGCGCTTGTATTTCCGGTTGGCATCAAAATCTTTGATCAGATCCGTGTGGTTAAATAAACCGCCCTGGCTAAAAAAACCCGCCGACACGAAGTAGCGGACCTTTTCGGTGCCCCCGTTGATACTCAGGTTGTGCTGGGTTTGCAGCGCCTGTGGTTTCAGGGTGAGGGCGTACCAGTCCGTGTTGGGGTGGAGAACGGGGTCCTGCCCGTTTTGGTAGAGGGCCAGGTCAGCGTCCGAAAACCGGGGGACGTAAGTGGCTCCGGTAATGTACGAATCGTTGCGGAGGGCCTCGTTGAGCGACTTGGCCCAGTTGTAACTGTTCATGCCTTTGCGCAGAGACGTAAAGCTCGTCACGGCTACGTTTGCCGTGTAACTGAGTTGTGGTTTGCCCACTTTGCCCCGCTTGGTCGTGATCAGCAGCACCCCGTTGGCACCCCGGATGCCATAAATAGCCGTCGCCGAGGCATCTTTCAGGATAGTCAGGTTCTCAATTTCGTTGGGGTCGATGTTGTTGTAGTTGCTCACCTCCACGCCATTAACCAGAATGAGCGGGTCGGCGGCTCCCGAAAACGTGCTCACCCCCCGGATGCGCAGCGTCGAAGCATCGTTACCCGGCTCACCACTGCCCTGCACGGCAAAAAGCCCCGGCATCCGCCCCGCCAGCGAGTTGCTGATGTTGGCCACCGGCGACTGGAGCAAATCTTTGGTGGTGATAGACGCGATGGCCCCCGTTACGGTGGCTTTCTTCTGCGTCCCGAAACCCACCACAACGACTTCGTTGAGTTCCTTCATATCGGGTTTCAGCACCACGTTCACTTGGGTCTGACTGCCAACCGTAACTTCCTGACTTTCAAAGCCAACAAAGCTAAAAACGAGCACCGCAGTCCGGTCCGGCACGGCAATGGAATAGGTTCCGCTGGCATCCGTGTTGGCTCCTTTGTTCGCGCCTTTCAGCACGATGCTGGCCCCCGGGATCGGCTCTCCCTTTTCGCTGTCGGTCACCTTCCCCTTCACCACAACATCGGCGGGCTTGCTGGCCGGACTCAGTTGAAGACCGGCCCTGGCGAGGAGAGTGGCGGGAATCGACTCGTTTACTGCGCTCTGCTCAGCGTACTGATTGACGGGCGGGGTGAGCAGCAGCGTCTCTGTAGTCTCATCTTTCGCACTTCTCCGGGGCAATATGGTGTAGCCACCCCCTTTGAGTTTTTTAAACCGCAGGTTTACCGGCGTGAGTACCCGCTCCAGAATTGCTTCCAGTTTATCGTTCTCGTTCACCGACCCGGAGAAGGTCTTGTTCTCCAGTAGTTCCTTCTGATAAACGAAGCTGACTTTGTGAATCGACTCTAACTTCTTGAGCAGGGTTGAGAGACTATTAACGCCCTCCTGCGTGTTGGCGCTGGTCGATTTCGGCGAGTTAGACCTGAACGCCAGTTGAGCGAACGATTCATGAAGCCCGCTCAACCCTAATAGCACTATTACTCCACAGAAAAAGAGGATATGTCTTTTCATAGTCAAAACGGAATCATGTACCTGGTAATGCTGTAGTTGGTAGTCAAACGGGCACGGGTATCGCTTTTCCCGTTTTTACTATGACTATTTTCTGGTTGGGAATAGACTGCGTCCCTACCTGAACAGGTACGTGTCACCGGCTTTGGTAACGTCGGCCTCAACGATGATCGCTAAATTTTCCAGGCAGTCTTCGGCGACTTCGGTGCGCAGTTTACCCGTCAGTTTCTTATTGGCCAGCCCGGCGTCCTCCAGCTTGATAGTGATGCCGAACGTGTCTTCCAGCACATTGATAATTTCGGGCAGGCTTTTGTTATCCAGGATGATGTACGACGCCTTCCAGGTATCGTAGACATCGGGCTGCACCCGTTTCAACTGAATAGACCGACTTTTGGGCGTCACAATTGCCATATCACCCGGTTTCATCACCGTCGATTGACTACCCGTGCTTAACTGCACCTTGCCCTCGTGCAGCACAACGTTGGTTTGCTGGCGTCGGGTGTTCACGTTGAATTCGGTACCCAGCACCTCCACGTTGGCTTCGTCCGTGTGAACAATGAATTTCGCCCCCGTGCGTTTGGCAATGTCGAAATAAGCTTCCCCGTCGAGCCACACCTCCCGGATCGGAGCATCGCCCAGATTATCAGACACTGTCAGCGACGAATTGGCATTGAGCGTCACCACCGATCCGTCGGCCAACCGAATTTCCTGAATTTTCCCGTATGCCGTCTCATACGTCAGGTCAGCCCGTGTTTGATACACCCACCAGCCAAGGCCCACCGACGCCACCAGCAACACGACGGCAGCCGCAGCCCAATACGGCCGCTGATACCACTGAATTTCCCGAACTGGCCCGTTCTGGCGTTGCAGCTCCGGGTTCCAGACCCGCACGGGCTGGTCGATGCCCTGCCAGATCCGCTGTTTGAGCCGGGCAAGATCGTGCGGGGAGGGATCAATTTCGGCGAAATGAATGGTTTTAACGTAGACAGTAGCCGTCTGAACATCAACCACCTTGTGCGGATAATTGACCAAAAACGACCGCCAGAACCGATTCGATTCGTCGGTGGGCGCGGTCACCCAGCGAATAAAATCCGGGTCCTTACAAAAGTCCTCTACGGTAAAAGCGGGATAGTGCATTGGGTTGGCATCATAGTGGTACTTGTTAAACAGCGTACTGTTCGTTTTTCCCGGCTTTCTGACAACTAAATCTTCGTGAAGTAAGCGAGAACGGCACCCGCAAGGCTCCACAACGCGCCCCGTTGCTGGAAGGCACCCCGCACGTGGGTTCGCAACGTCGTTAAGGCAACGTTGATGGTATTGTAAACACTCTTCATCGTTATATCCATCACCTCGGCCGCCTGCTGGTAGGTAAGGCCTTTCATATACACCAGATACAGGATTTCTTTTTGCCGCTTGGGGAGCTTGTTCAATTCGGCAATGAGCACTTGCTTTTGTTGGTCAATTAACTGCTCCTCCACTAACTGGTCTTCATACGGCTGAATCAGAAACTCGGCGCTATTGAAAATGTAGTCATCCGAATCGAGTTTGTTCAGGCGGCCAACAGTGTCTAGCAGCCGTCGGCGCAGGGCGCGGTACAAATAAAACCGGATGTTGTCGGTGGGTCCTAAGCGTTCCCGGCTTTCGTGGAGGTGCAGAAACAGTTCGTGCAGACAATCTTCAACCACCTGCCGGTTACGGACTAAGTTATACCCGTACCGGTACAGATCAGCTGCAAACAACTCGTAAAGCTGCGAGAACGCGTCCCGGCTCCCGCTACGGAACGTATTCCAGAGGTGACTATGCTCGGCAGCGGTGAGTTTATCAGTCATACGGCGTTTAACGCGGGATCGGTAAATATACTCACAAAATAATCATATTATAAATTGGTTTTCAAATGGATTGTATCATTCGTTAACAAATCAGGGAAGCCTTCACGGCAAATACCCAAACGAATGAGTCCAGCCCGTTTCCTGATAATACCCCGGCTTTTGATAGCTATTATTGGGGTATTGCAGGAAACAGACTGGACCTATTCACTGAGGCTCGTGTGCAGCAGCCAACACCAACCAGCGGTTGCCCGCCGTTAGTTTTTCAGGTTTTTCAGATAAGCGATGCTCTGCGGCACCTGCGTGGCAATGCTTGGGCTTTCGTCTTCAATGTAATAATGCTGAACGCCCGCTCTTTTGGCGGCTTTCAGGACAGCGGGCAGGTTGATTTGCCCCGTACCGAGGGCCACGTCGTTCTCCACCGGCGTCCCGCCCGACAAGTTACCGACGATGCCCTTGCGCAGGTCTTTCAGGTGCATTAATTTGAACCGCTTGCCGTATTTATCCAGCAGCGCCACCGGGTCCTGCCCCGGAAAAACCGTCCACAAAATGTCCATCTCGAAGCTGACGTACTGCGGATCAGTGTTCTGCACGATATAGTCGAAGAGGGTGCCGTTCTCGTATTTTTCAAACTCGAAACCATGATTGTGATAGCAGAACGTGAGGCCGAAGTCGTCGCGTAACTGTTTGCCGAACTGATTGAAATCAGCCACGGTCTGCTTGGCCAGTTCGGGCGTGAACGAACCTTTGTGGGGGATCCAGGCGACGCGGACGAACTGTGCCCCAAGCGTTTTGGCGTTCTGGCCTACCTCCCCCAGTTTGGTTTGCAGATCGGGATAACCCACCCCGAAGGAAGAGCATTTCATACCGCGTTCATCGAGGAGTTTGCGGAGTTCGGTAGCTGTTTGGCCGAACAGGTTCGAGAACTCCATGTCGGTGATGCCCAGCGCCTTGATCGTGTCGAGCGTGGCCGCTACGTTGTTTTTAAAGCTGTTGCGGTAGGTGTACGACACCATACCGGGGGCTTGTGGAAACACCAGTTCCTGGGCCTCGGCTTTACCCAAACTCAGCAGAACCAGAAAAATGAACAGCTTGTTTTTCATATTTTTTCGGTCTATCGTTACCCTACACCCGCACGTTCCAGCTTTTATCGTACTCCCGGCCCCACAGTTGCATTGCTTCTTTGTCGTTCAGGATGTGGCCGTTCTCGGGGTTGCAGTTCAGCGTCCGGCCCGTTCGGTAGGCAATGTTGCCCAACTGCGCAATTAACGTCGACTTGTGGCCGTTCAAAATCTCGCCCGTCAGTTTGCTCTCCCCCCGTATTGAACTGACAAAATTTTGCAGGTGCGTCGCATCCAATTTTTCGAGCGGGCTGACGGTATTGGTCGCGTCGTAGGGCGTGTCATCCTTCACTTCCTTAACCAGCTTGTTTTTCTGGTCGTAGATGCTGTAGCTGTTTGCGCCGGGATACACCAGGGTCCCTTTCTCGCCGTAAAAGATCACGCCCCGGCCGCTGCCTTCCGAGTCGTAGCCGTTGCAACTCCGACCCTCCCAGGTCAGAGCCGTGTTGTTGCCAAAATTAGCCGTGATGGTCTGGGTGTCGGGCGTTTCCCAATCGTCCTGAAACGCAAACCGCCCGCCCGACGAAACAACTTTGGTGGGGTAATCGACGCCCAGTCCCCAGCGCATCACGTCGATCTCGTGGGTGCCGTTGTTGAGCGCTTCGCCCGTGCCCCAGTTCCAGAACCAGTGCCAGTTGTAATGCACCAAGTTGTCGCGGTAAGGTCGGCGGGGAGCCGGACCTTGCCAGAGGTCGTAGTTGAGCGTGGCCGGTGGTGCTATTTCCTTGCCCTTGCCAATGGCTTTCCGCCAGTTGGTATACCAGCCCCGCGCAAAATACACCCGGCCAATCGCGCCTGCCCGGAGCTGCCCCACCAGGTCGTTGACGTTGCTGAAGGACCGACGCTGACTGCCCATCTGCACTAATCGGTTGTACTTGCGGGCGGCTTCCACGGCCATTTCACCCTCGTGCGGATTGTGGGAGCAGGGCTTCTCAACGTACACGTGCTTCCCCGCCTGGCAGCCCATGATGGTGGCGGGCGCGTGCCAGTGGTCGGGGGCGGCAATGGCCAGCGCGTCGAAATCTTTCTTTTCGAGCAGTTTGCGGATGTCGCTGATGCCCTGCGGTCGTTTGCCCGTCAGCTTTTCGACTTCGGCTATGGTTTTAGCCAGCACGGTCTGGTCCACGTCGCAGATGTATCCCACTTCGACGTTAGGCAGTTTGGCGAAGGTTTTGGCCAGGAATGCGCCCCGGCTGTTGGTACCCATGATCCCCAGCACGACTTTGTCGTTGGGTGCCCCAGTAAACAATCCCCCTGCCGACAGCGACGGAGAAAGCAGCAGGCTGGTGCCCGCAACGGAAGCCGTGCGCAGAAACTCACGGCGATTGGTTTGGTCAGACATGTCGTTTATGGTTATCGAACTGTTGCTACTATGCGTTGTAGTTTGTGGGTTTGTAGTCAGGTGACCGGACCGGCGGGATCGCATTTACCGGTCCGGTCACCTGACTACAAACTTATTACTGTTCAAAAGCGCCCCGGTCCCGGCCTATACCCTTCGGACGCGCCTTGCCAAGAATGTCGGTTGGCAGCGGCAGATCAGAGCTACCTGAATTGGAGCCACGACTTCCTTTGGCCAGCCGGAAATTCCCCCTCATGATGTCAGTTTGAACGTCGACAAGTTGGGGGTCGGCCACGATGTCATTCGATCCGACGAAGACATCCTGAGCCGCTGGGTACAGGTTATAGTCCCAGCGGATGTTGGTGTTCCGGTTGTTGGAGGTCACCTTGCCGCCGGGGCGGGGAACGATAACGTTGTTCAGGATGACCACATCGTCGGAGCGGTTGGGAAACAACTCCTGATACCCCACGATGCCCCCATTGTGGTAGGTGGTGTTGTTGATAATGTCAACGTGGCTCGTGCGGAAGGTGTGGATACCGGAGCCGCCATTGAACGCACTGACGTTGTTGGCAATCAGGGCGCGGCCTTTCCATTCGGGGCGCTTCGGTTTTTCGGGCGTTGGGAGCGCCGTTACCGAAGCCGGAGTAGCCAACTGAGTGCCAGTGGGTTTAATGACCGCATCGGCGTTGGGGTTGGTAGCGCCCTGAACCGGATTCTGGTCGGTCACGTCGAGCAGAATACCGTTGCCATCGCTTAGTTTGCCGATTCTCTCCCAGGGGACCAGCGTCTTGTTGTTCCAGACAAAATTGCGCTGGATGATGATGTGGTAGCCGGGTGCATCGTCGTGCGCCCAGTTGTTGAGCGTCGTGATGCCCGACCCACCGTAGCGCATGAACCAGGCGTTCTCATAAATCCGGCAATCCTCAATGGTGAGGTAATCCATTTCGATACCGACGATACCGCCACCGGGGCACTTGCCAACCATGCAGTTGCGAATGACGAGGTGATGGGGTTTTTCGTCCGGCTGCTTGCCGCGTCCGTTAAAGAAGATGCCATTGGTGTTGTAATATGGATCAGGCTTTGGGTTTTTAGCATCCTCCTGGGCTTTGAGCAGCACAATTGAATCGTTGCTGCCCGTAACGGTCAGGCCATCTAACACGTGATACGACCCCGACACCTGAATGCCGCACCACCCAACAGGCCGCACGTCGGGCCGGTGTCCGGGCCGGGCTTTCCACGTAATCCAGGCATCGGCTTTGCCGGAGCGGGTAATGTTTAACACGGCACTGCCGTTCGATTTGTCAGCGTTGGTGTAGGTACCGTTGCCAACCATCACCACATCGCCGGGCTGGACTAAATCGGCCGCTTTTTGCAGACTGCGAAAGGCAGTTTGGGGTGTTTTACCGTCGTTAGCGTCGTTGCCCGTGCCGGAAACGTGCCACGTCTGGGCAATGACCAGCTTGCTGATTGTAAACAGTAGGGCAACAAGAAAAAGGGTGCGCTTCATACAAATCTGATTTTTAAGCTTTATGACCACGTAAAGAGCCGCCGGGGGTTGTCGATCATGAATTTGTCGATGGTGGCTTTGGGTAGTCCCTGTTCTTTCATCCAGGGCACAACCTTGCGGAGCGGATAGGAATAGGTGCGGTCGTTGCCGTCCTCGTTGGTGTCGCCCCACAGTATTTTTATGTTTCCGTTTTCAACCGTCCACGTCAGGTCGATAGTCGCCACCATCCGGTCGTCGGAGCCGCGTTTGGTGAGTTCCAGGATAATGCGGGCCAGATCACCAGGTTTGGTGTGGTTCCAGTTGCCGAAATTATTGAAACTAAGGCTACTCCCCTTGTCGACCACGCCCTGCAAATAATCAATTTCCTGCTCCACCGTCCGGCCGCTCCAGCCAAACGTGGCTTCAACGTGCGAGAAGTAGCAATGGCGCAGGTCGGCACCGGCTTCATCCAAAATCTGCTGCTGTTCGGCACAGCCGCTCACGGCATGGGTGCAGATGGTCAGGTTATAGCGTTTCTGGACGCGGGCAGCGGCAATCAATAAGTTTTTCTCCGCCGGGGTAATCGGCAGTCGACGGGTAGCCACCTTAATCACCCCCGGACGAATCTGCGTTCCCTGAAGCCCGTCCTCAACATCCCGGCGCATTCGGTTTTCAAAATCAGCCACCGTCATGGACTGTTGCTCATCCCTGAGAATATACGAGCCTGTGCAACAAACGACGTTCACGCCGGTGGCCAGCGACGCTTCCCGAATACCGGCCACGTCGTCGGTGGGGCCAACATCAATGATCGTTTGCAGGCCCACGGCTTTAGCTTTCTTTAACTCACTGATCGCAAAGGCCATGCTTTTTTCGCGTTGTGCCGGATCGGCTGGCATAGGAATGTGCTCGTGCACACTGGTGATACCCATCTGGTCCGGGAATATCTCGCCGGTTGCTGTGGGAATGGCTTTGGCCACTACCTCCGACCGGTTGACAGACTGGACAGCGGCTCCCGGAACCGTGCGGTTCAGGGGTCCATTCCGTGATGGTCCGGCAATGGCGAACGGCATCGGTGCCAGCGTAGCCGCCGTGCTCAGGCCACCGAACTTCAAAAACGTTCGACGGTTTAGCGTGTCTGCTTTCATAGAGGGGTTAGTAAAGCTTTTTGATTCGGTCCGGACAGTTCAGGCAGTACTGCCTCATTTTATCTCTGTCCAGTTCGGTATATTCTCTGATCTGCCGCTGGGTATTTTCAGGAGGGGTAAGCACCAATTGAACCTATCAGGCACGGCCTCCGCCCCTGCCTACCCCTGTTTTTGAGCCTTTCTCAGGGTATTTTCAATGGCCTGAAAACCCTGCCGATGGCTGCGCCGGACCAACTCCTGAGCCTGCCGGGCGTACTTTTTGGCCTCCAGCGGTTTTTTGACCATATCCAGCACCGTAGGTACGTACCGCTTGATATCCTCCTCCCGGTCAAAGTCGAATAACCAGTTAGACAAGCCTATGTCATTCCACATAATCCCTTTGCTGCTTTGTTCTTCCCAGCGGCCCAGAATGGCGGGAATACCGTTTCCAATACACATGATTGGCGTGTGCTGCTCGTGGCCGAAATACCCCGCCGACTGACGGTAAATCCCCAGCGCTTCCTCCAGCAGCCAGGGTTCGCTGCGCCAGACAACGCCCTTTCTAACGTCGTCGGGCAACTTGTCGAGCAACCATTCCTTACCGATGGGCAATTCCGTTTCGTCCTCATGACCAATCAGCACCCTGCAATCCGTTTGTCGGACAATGGCGGTGATGGCCTCCCGCATTGGTGCATGGTCGTGTTCTTTCATCGCTTCGTTGCGAGCCTGTCGGTCGGTATCCACAGGCCGGTTTTTGGCTTTGTGGAGCCAGGCAGGGGTGTGGCGCTGTTTGGGAATGCACACCACAAATTTTCCCGGCTGCAGGTTATTGGCTTTCAGATAGCGAGTGGCCGCTTCTCGATTAACCACATCCGTGCCGAAGGCCGCATCCGGGCCAAATTCCATGATTGGCGCGGTTATGCCGTCTTGTTTAGCCAAAGCCAGGGATACCGAATCCCGGAAATAGATAAAATCGGCTTTGGGCAGGGTGGTCCGTTCCTGTTTGCCATACAGTCCGTAGGTAACGCCAAAAACGCCGAAAGGCTTACCGGTTCGTGTTTTGAACGCTTCAGCTTCAGCCCAGCCAATCGTGGCCGGACCGGAATTATGGACAAACAGATCGGCTTCGGCAAATGCTTTTTCTAACTCAGGGCTGTCGGGTTTACCGTTGACGATCTTCCCGCGTACAATCTGCAAACCCGGAAAACGGAGCATAAGCATGTCGATTTCCTCCCGGGGGAGCACGGCATAGTGGGGCCAGAAAATGGCTCGTGCGCCGGGCAGATATGTTTGCATCAGGGCCAGGAAACCCGGCGTATGCGCTACATCGCCAATGTTCTCTATTTGCCAGCCCGAGCGCAGCAGAATAACCGGACTGGTTTTCTGACCCGTGGCCAACCCTATGTGGGATGCCAGCATCGAAGCGCTCAGCAGACCTGCCTGTTGCAGAAAATCCCGGCGGGTTTGAAAAGATAAAGACATTGTTATAAAGGTTTATCGCGGTTTAACCCGTTGTATGATCACTTTTTGTTAAGCCAGTCAGATCCTAATCCACGTGAGTAAAGCAGAAATCCGATCAGGGCTTGCCCATTTCATCACGTATCGGTAAGGGGTTATTTTATTGGCCCGAAGGTTGCATTCTCTACCCGCTTACTGCCCGACCGCAGCGGAATATCGGCTTCGGCTACAACCCGCTTTCCGTTCAGCATCACGTTCTCGAAGGTTATCCCACGGATGGTGTTTTTAATAACCGAAGGCACTGGCTCACCCAGCATGGTAATGTCTTTCAAGCATATGTTCTGAAACTGCGTTTCGGGATTTTGCAGGCCAAACAAGGCGACGGGTTCTTCAAACTGGATATTCTCAAACACATAATTGCTGTGTTTTGCCTGCCCTTTCCCGTTCGGACTGACCATGCAAAACAGCGACCAGGGCGCGTACCACTCGCCTTTACTCATGTGGATGACATCCGTATTGCGCATCGTGATGTTGTTGGTTGTCAGCGCCTGTCCGTTGAAACCAATCCGGAATACATTCGCCAGCGTACTCCACAACACGCAGTTATCGATGTAAATGTCTTTCACTTCGCCCGCTGTGCTGCGGGTAGTCGCCCACATATCCTGGCTACTGCCGGGCGTAAAAAACGCAAAACAATCGTCCATCGAGCGAATGAAGCTGTTGAGGACTTTGGCCCGTCCACCGCCGTACCAGTCGATGCCGTCGCCGTTGATGTTCTGCGGGTTGACAGCCAGGATTTTGATATTATCGAAAACGGCGTCGAAGGTCGTGTGCGTTTGCAGCGACCAGGTACGGCTCCGCCCCACGAACGTAACGCCCCGGACGGTCAGGCCCTGTACATTATGCGTTGTGAGCGGATGCCAGTTTTTCTGGTTCTTCCAGCCATCGTCGTGGCCTTCCGACTGCGGACCGTAATACAATACCGTTCCCCGGCCCAGAATGCTGACGTTTTTGGCATCCCAGACATTAATGCCGCCAAACAGCACTGAGCCAGCATCCAGGTACAGCGTTTGGCCACTCGTCAGGTTAATGTTCCGGTAATGAATGCCCGGTTTCAGATGAATGACGTTTTTGGCCGTTAAGCTGGGTACGTTGGTATCGGGGCGGTTAGCAAATAGCAACAGCACGTCGTCCTTGAAGCGGTCCGCCGTCGCGGTACCCGTACCCGCACGTTCTACCGAATACTGTCCTGCTTCGGCCAGCGAGAACTTAACGGCTGACCCCGTTAGCTGCGGCTTAACATTTTTGGACAACGGCCGTATGCTGACTTCACCGCGCCAGTATCCTTTTTCATCAGGCTTTACGGCTTCTTTATTGGACGTCTGTCCGGCATATTTATCGTTATCGACCTTGGGTGATACCGTTACGTTGGCTTGGCCGGTGAAATCGAAGCTGGCGAAATAGACATTCAGGCCCGCATGGAACACCGGCACCGGCCGCCCATTTACAGTCACTACGTAGTAGTCCGAAGCAAACTCGTCCGGTACCGGATGGGGCGTTACTGACTGGGCATAGCCTTTCACGAAAAGAAAGGCCAGGACGATATACAGGCTATTTTTCATAGTTCTCTGCCTATTATTTCGTATCCACCACGCACCGGAAACCAACCGTGGCGCATCGGTCCAGGCCGGGCGAGGTCAGTAGGTATTTAGCCCCAAAACTCGTTTTTTGAGCACCCCCATCGGCATACCATTCCGAGGCCCGATTGACGTACCAGCCTCCGCCCCGTAAAATGCAGTAGTCATTATACCCGTCCGTCCGCTCACTTTCAGTTAGTTGCCATACGTTGCCGCTCATGTCGTACAGCCCGTGTTGCGTTCTGCCTTTTTCAAAGTTGGTAACGGGGGTCGTTCCCGCGTATTGACCGGTATTTACCACCGTAGAATCATACCTATTTCCCCACGGATATTGGGTTTCGGCATTGCCGTTCTGAGCCGCCCATTGCCATTCTGCTTCGGTGGGCAATCGTTTACCGGCCCAGTTAGCATAGGCGCGGGCGTCGTTGAGGGTTATCCAGACAACCGGATGATTTTCCTGCCCACCGGGTGGTGCGTTATTGACCCAGTGTTTCAAAAAGTTGTCAGGCTGGCTGGGTTTGTAGCCGCTTGCTGTCAGGAATTGCGCGAATTGCGCGTTGGTCACCAGCGTCTGGTCCATCGCGAAGGGCTTTAATTTAGCGTTCACCGGCCCCGCCGTTAGCTCATTCCGGTTTTGACTATACGAATAATCAACAAAACCGCCGAGGGGGTAAAAACCGCATTCGCGTTGCCGGAAACTGAATGTCATCCTGGCCGAATCGGGAGGAACGGGAATGGTGATCATGCCTTGGGGCAGGCTACTCGTCGGGTATGCTTTTGTGAGAACGACGGGTTTCAGGCGATTTTCGGGCAGTGTAAACGAAGTAGAAAAATCCGCTTTTTGGGCAATGGCGGCTTGTTTTTTTAGAAACAGGTAAAAATCGGGGGTTAACTCGCGCTCGGGAATCGACAAAATGCAGCCGATTGCTTTGGGTTTTAATTCGGCATATAAACCCAGTTTCCCGTTTTCGAGTCTTGTTTTTACTTCGGTGCCGGCAATCAAATCGAAGTATTTCTGGCCTTTCACTGGGTCAACTTCCGCCAGTCGGCCCGTAGCCAATTGCTCCTGCCGATTGATGATCGTCCATAGTTTTTGAGTGCCCAACTGCCACTGACTCGCGTACACCCGGTTGAGTTTCATGGGGAGCAGTGGATACCAGTCTCCTTCCGTAAAGAAGGCCGAATAGCGTCGTAGAACCGGCAACATCGCGCTCATTAACGACCGGTCGCGGGGAGTCAGCTCGTTGATGGTGCCGAATACATTTTCCCAAATCACGACGCCACAGCCATTGATCCAGGCATTCTGAATCAGGGTTGATTGTTCGTGACTAAAGCGCGACAACCGGTAAATCATGTGCCGCTGCTCCAACCACCGGTTGCGAACAAGAGCGGGCACCTCACCAAATTCCAGGTGTTTGTTTTTTTCATTCCAACCCACCTCCAGCCACGACTGATGCACCTGATTTAACGCCTGCGGATTTATCGGAATTTCGGATTGAAAAATCGCACCTGGATTGGAGCGCTGCATATTTTGAAAGAAGCCATCAATATTCGAAATCGTATCTAAATACACCCCATCCGCGCCCGTTTCTTTGAGCATATCCAGCAGTTCATCCTCATCCGTTTTCCCCTGATTTCGGCCAACGTTGTCCCAAGGATTATAGGCGATCATCAGCTTTTTGCCCAGTTGATGCAGTTCATTACACAGTTGTTTCAGCCCGGCTACCCCGCCCGGCAGATTCCGGTAAAATGAATACTGGGTCCGATTGTCGAAGCCTAATTGCGGATAGGTCGGCCATAACACCACCACATCGACCCCGCCGTAGTTTTCCTCGTAGTTGCGCAGGCATTTCTTTACGTCATACTTCCCGTTTTTGTCGTAGAGATGTTTATCATTGGCCATCAAAAAAAGGGTGGAATAGGCACTGGACGCCCATTTATAGTCGCTTTTGTGGTAGTTTTCGCCTTGGTAATTCAGCAGCGTCAACGTCGAGTCCCGCCAGTTCCGTACGGCCAGCCGCCACGCATCCCACTTGTCGGGCGATGCAGGCGCTTCAATCAACTGATAATAGCGGTCAGCAATTGTGGGTTTTAGCTGGGCGTGACTGGTGGTCAGCAGACAGACGAAAACAAGGATCGTCATCGCAATTGTCCTAAGCATAGCCGTCTCCCGGTTAATTAATTATCTCCAGTAGTTGGGTTTTTTCCTGCCTAACCATCCGGGCGCTCTTCTCCAGTTTTTCATTGTCGATAAGCACGTTTTTAAAGCGTATCCCCGTTACATCGTCCACGTAAAAAGCAGGCCGGGCCTCCCGTTGCTGATGGGTAACCGATACGTTATCGAACACCAGTCCTTTCACGTGTTTCACATAAAAAGCACTGGCGGGAATCCGGGTACCGAAAGTCAGTCTGTTTTCGGGATAACCCTTCACATCTTCGGGCACAACGGCGGGAAACGTCTTCAGCGAATCGGCCGATACCCCGATTGGGATAGAAACACGAATGTTGGTTAACCGAACATCTTCCAGGGGGCTGTCGGCCAAACCGGCGATAACCGACGGGATGATGCTCCGGCTTTCGACCCGGATGTTCTGAATGGTAATGTGGCGCATCACCGACGGTTTATTCTCTGGATTCAGAAAACGTTTGCCCACCCGAATAAATAGGGGACTCAGCACATCGGTCATGATGATGTTCGAGATGGTGATATTCTCAACCAGCCCACCGTCGACGCCCAGAATAACAATACCCGTATTGACGCTCTGTATATCAGGCTTATACACCACACTGGCGGGCATTTTCCAGTGGCGGTACCCGTTGACCGATGCCTTTTTGACGACGCAGTTGGTGACGGTGATATTCCGAAAACCCGCGCGGGAACCCGTCCCTATTTTGATGCCGTTGCAGAGCGACGAGAGCACGCAGTTAGTGACGGTAATGTTCTCGCAGAATTTATCCAGATACTCACTTTTAAAACACAGCGCATCGTCTTCCGAATCAATGATGCAGTCTGAAATAACGATATCCCGGCCGTCAATATCCAGGCCGTCGCAGTTCCAGTTGACTAAGCTTCGGAGATAAATCCGGTGCATCATGACGCGCTCACAGCCGGATATGGAAATAGTTACCTGCGCCGAATTAAGGACGCTGATGCCTTCCAGCAATACATCCTGGCAACCAATGAAAAAGATGTTCTTGGGCCTGCCATCTTTGTTTAAACCCAACTGAAAGGCTTTTCCTTCACCGGCTCCTTTCAACGTACCCAGCCCGGTGATGCCTGTATGGTTTGCCCGGTCGGCAATGACTACCGCTTTCATGGATTCTACATACAGGCCGTTGTGCGTAATGGTACCGAATTTTTTAGCCCACAAAATGGAGTGTTCGGGATAGTCGGCCGGATCATAGCTTCCCTGCAAAACCGAACCGGGCATCAGGTGCAGATAGACATTTGATTTGAGAAAGATGGTGCCCGTCACGTACTTCCCCGCTGGTACAAGCACCTCCCCGCCCCCACTACTGTAGCAGTTGTCGATGGCCGACTGAATCGCTTTCGTGTTCAGGAATGTACTGTCGGTTTTCGCGCCAAACTCAACAATATTGTAGGTCTGGGCGTGCAGGTCTGATGCACTCAGAAAAAGGAAAAGGAGGAAAATGCTTGTCTTTACAGTCATGGTCGTGATCCCGAACCTGAACGCGGCCTACTTGATTTGTTCTTCACATCGGCGGCAGGCCGGTGCACAAACCATGAATCAGTTAAGCGGGGACAATCTGATCCGGTGGCGCGTAGTCGTTCACCTGTCAAACAGACAGCCCTATCCCTTTTCCTGCTTTTCACCAGCTTATTTTTTAGCTAAGTAGCGTTGTCATCCGTTCGCTAAGGCCACCGGCACGGCTTTCCCGAACCCTTCCCGCAGCGCGACGCGGGCCGCGTGGTAACCACACATGCCGTGAACCCCACCGCCCGGTGGCGTAGCCGACGAACAGATATAAATCCCCGGCTCCGACGTTTGATAAGGCGTCAGGCCGAGCGTTGGGCGGGTGTACAACTGCCCAATGTCGATGATCCCACCGTTGATGTCGCCCCCCACATAGTTGGGGTTCCAGGCTTCTACCTGCGCCGTATTCATGGTATGGCGGGCCAGAATCCGGTCGCGGAAACCCGGTGCGAACCGTTCCACCTGTTTTTCAATCGCGTCGGTGCGGTCCACCGTCGAGCCGTTCGGTACGTGGCAATAGGCCCAGGCCGTGTGCTTACCCACCGGGGCGCGGGTGGGGTCGAACAGGCTTTGCTGGGCCAGCAGCACGTAGGGGCGGTCGGGATGCTGCCCGTCGTAGGTTTGCTGTTCGGCTTCGACAATTTCTTCGAGCGTACCGCCGAGGTGAATCGTGGCGGCCCGATGGCAGTCCGGCGCGGTAAACGGAATGGGACCGTCGAGCGCCCAGTCGATTTTGAAGATGCCCGGTCCGTAGCGGTAGTGTTCGAGTTGTTTCTTGTAAATCCGGTTCGCCAGCCCGCTCGAAAACCGGTCGCCGACGATGGACAGAATTTGTTTGGGCGTCAGGTCGAACAGCACCACCCGCGTTTTGGGCAGGTCGCTGAGCAAACGAACCGGTCGGTCAACCTCGATCTCGCCCCCCAGCTCCTTAAAATAAGAAGCAAGGGCAGTCGTGATGGCCTGCGAGCCGCCTTTGGGCATCGGCCAGCCGCGCCGGTGTCCTACGGCCATCAGCACTAAGGCAATGGCCGAGGTAGTCAGGTTGGTGAGCGGCTGAATGGCGTGGGCCGCCATTCCCGCCCACAGCCCCCGCGCTTCGGTGGTTTTGAACCGGTTGGCAACCACCGTCGAGGGCAAGAGCGCATCCAGCCCGAACTGCACCAGGTCGAGCGGATGTTTGGGAAAGCGCAGCGGCCCCAACACGTCGGCAGCCAGCGTGGGCCAGTGCTTCACAACGGGACCGAGGAGTTTACGGTAAGCGGATTCATCAACGCCGAGCAGCCGGGCCGTTTCATCCACCGACCCGGTCAGCAGGGCTGCCCGCCCCCCATCAAGGGGGTGCGCAGCCGCAACGGGTGGGTAAATCCACTCTAAGCCGTGCTCCGCTAAGGGCAGGCTTTGAAACAGGGGCGAACCAGCCGCCAGCGGGTGAATGGCCGAGCCAATATCGTGGATAAAACCGGGCAGCGTCAGTTCGGCCGAGCGCGTTCCTCCGCCAATGGTCGCTTTGGCTTCCAGCACCACCACCGACAACCCCGCCCGCGCCAGCACAATAGCCGCACTCAGGCCATTAGGCCCGGAACCCACAACAACCGCATCGTACGCACTCATCAGGTATTCGTTTAATTCAGGTTCGGCGGCAGCACGATGACAGCAGGGCGGTTATTGACGAAGCGAAACGGCTCGCTAAGCGCTACCCAAACAGCACGTAGGCAATGCCAAGCGTGACGACAATATTGAACGCCTGGGCTACTAAAAAGACGTAGAGCGGTCGGCGGCTATCGGCACTGAGCAGGTCGGCGAAGCGGGTTTCCAGCCCGATGCTCGTGAACGCCAGCGCAAACCACAGCCCCTACAAACTCTTCAGACTGCCCTTGACGGCATCGACCGATTCGGCCGACAGCACAAACGAAAACAGCAGTGAAGCCGCCAGAAATCCCAGAATAAACTTGGGAAAACGCTCCCAGATGACGCCTTCGGTTGGTTTAACAGCCTGCACTTCACTGGATTTATTTTTCGTGTAGGTCCAGTAGACGCTGATGGCAAACGCGGCCACGCCCAGCAGCACGTTCTGCGAGAACTTGACGATGGTGCTGATTCTCAGGGCTGCTTCGCCCGCCAGCGTCCCCGACGCGACGACGGCCCCGGTGGTGTCGATGGTGCCACCGAGCCAGGCCCCCGTCACTTCGGGCGACAGGCCCATCCCCTGAGCGGCCCAGGGCATGAGCAGCATCATCGGAATAGCCGTAATCAAGACCAGCGAAATCACGTACGACAATTTCTTGCTGTCGCCGTGAATGGCCCCCGACGTGGCGATGGCCGCCGACACGCCACAAATTGACACGGCAGAGGCCAGCATGCATCATCGTTAGCTCGTCGTCGACCTTCAGGCGTTTGGCCAGCCAGTAGGCAAAGTACCAAACCGACACCACCACCAGCAGGGCCTGCACCAGTCCCAGCGATCCCGCTTTTAAAATATCCCCAAAGATGACGCTCGTACCCAGCAGTACCAGCCCAATTTTAACCCAGAGTTCGGTGGCCAGAGCCGCCCGAAGCCACTCGGGGAGCCGAACGCGGCCCGGCCGGCCCGGCCAACTCAGGTTGCTCACCGCCAGCCCAATGCCCAAGCTAAAAATGACGGCTTCGAGGTTGAGGTCTTTCAGGGTTTTGTTGCCCGCCAGCACCAACGCCAGGAGCGTCAGCCCAAACACCACCGGAAAACCCAGCAACGTCGCCCGAACGGGTTTACCGCTGACCCACGTCCCCAGCAGGGCAACCGCGTAGGTGAAGGCAAATTGCCCGGCAATGGCCGTCAGATTGGCCCCAGTGAAGACTTTTGTGAGTAATTCATCGGCGTTTTTCCAACCGAAAGCGGGCGTCGGGATAAGTACGCCCGTCAGGGAAACGGCAATGATGAGTAAGCCAAGTACCACCACGGTCCAGTCTTCGGTGAGGGCCGGGCGGTGTTTGGGGGCTGCCAATTGAGGGTGGTCTGTGGGGGTTGTGCTGGGAGTCATAAACGAGTCAACCGTTAGGCGTCAGTTAAGGGTAAAGATACGTTTTTTTGGCGGTCGCGCCGGGCGACGCAGCCCGCGTCGGGGGAGAGATCAGTCGGGAACGGGCTGCGTTTGGGGCTGACTGGGCGTTCGGTTCGGCGGCTTGATCCAGTAGGTGGCTCCGCCCGCCAGCACAATGCCCACGCCAATCAGACTTTCGACGGGCCGGTCGCTGATGATGAAGCCCAGTACACCTAAACTAAAGACAATGTACGTCCATTGGAGATAAGGCCGCCACGGACTCGGAAAATCATCGGGTCGACGCGGAGTGCGCAGTAAACTCGCCACGGCCAGCGTTCCCAGCAGTTGCAACACGAACGAAGTGCAGAGCAGCACCTGTTCGAGCGTACCCGAAAACAGGAGCAGCAGCGTCACGCCCACCTGTAGCCAGATGGCCCGCACTGGAATCTGGTGCGGGTTCAGCCGACAGAAAAACTGCCAGAGCGGAAAATCAGCGGCCATCCGGCTCGTGACCCGCGCCCCAATCCAGACGTATGAACTCATGGTGGCGACCAACTGAAGGGCGATGCCTGCGCTGACCCACTTCCCCACCGACGGGCCAAACCGATTTCCGAACGCAATGACGGCCACGTCGGCCTGATTGCGGAGCTGTTCAGCACCGGCAAACCGTAGGAAAACAAGCTGCAGGGCTACGTACAACAGCGTCACCACGCCCGTACCGAATAGCAGTGCCCTCGGCAGATTCCGGCGCGGGTCGCGGATTTCGGCCACGATGTAGGCAGCCGCGTTCCAGCCCGTGTAGGCGTAAGTCACGTAGAGCAGCGATACAGCAAAGCCCGACGTAGCGATTTCGTCCAGTCCGTCGGCGGTGAGCCGAAGCGCGTTCGGCACGGCGGGCGCCACCGCGAAGCCAACGGCCAGCACCAACCCCACAAACGCGATTTTGAGCAGGGTTGCTCCGTTCTGAAACCGGCTGCTGTGCCGTAGCGTCAGAGAATGAACTAAGCCAATTGCCAGCACGAGGGCTACCGTCAGCCAGCGGCCCTGCGTTAGACCAAAGGGCTTTAGGTACACTTCCATGGCTTTGCCCGCAATGGCCACCGGAGCCGCAAACCCGCCCACCAGCGACACCCAGGCCGATAGATACCCCAAAAATGGGTGCAGGCCGCGCGAAATAAATATGTAATCACCCCCGTTTTCGTCGCGGTAATGGGTACCCAGTTCGGCTAAGGTAAACGCGCCAATCAGGGCCAGTACCCCGCCCAGTACCCACAGCAGCAGAATCGACCAGGTGTTCTGGACGGCCGCCAACTGAAAGCCGACGCTCGTGAACACGCCCGTGCCGACCATGTTGGCAATAACCAGCGAGGTGGCGGTGCGCCAGCCGATTTTATGGGACTTGTTCATTCGATGGGGTAACAGCAGGCCAATTAACCACGCAGTGCTGAGAAGAATTTCGTGTTTCGTTGATACTATACGTTCTATTTTCTCACCCCGAATCACGCCTATTTTTTGTTTTTTACCTAACGACACCGGCCGAATTAGCGGTCAAATACGTTCATCGGCCGTTTTCCGGGCGGTTCAGTACGCGTCCGTCGGATTTTATCTGCCAGACGGTAATCGGATTCAGATGGTAGCCCCCCGTGTCGGCTCCCCGCGCGTCGATGAGTTGGGCAAACGTGGGCTGCACGTAGCCCGTTTCGTCGGTAACACGGCTCATAATTTCTCCGCCCCGTTCCAGTGCCACAGGTGCCGAAATCGCACGTGTGGCACTGGAACGGGGCGGCTCCTGCAACTCGGCTCGCTGCCAGCTTTTGCCCGCGTCGGTGCTAACCTCAACGCGTGACACCTTGCCGCGTCCGCTCCAGGCCAGCCCACGAATCTCGATCCAGCCGCGTTCCACCTGCGCCGGATACGCCGGAAACGTGATGATGCTCCGGGCGTCGATGTCGAAACTAAACTGCCGAATGCGGCCGCCTTTGATACCTTCGCTGTATTTTGACGTTTCCTCGCGGGTTTGCCAGGGAAATAAACCGGGATTTAATTTTATCTGGAAAACAACCGGTTTATCCGTTACTGACGTAGCTTAAGTCGTAACTATAATTCCGCAAGACAGTCGAATAGTGTCATCCGGTTTCTGTAAGAAACGGAGTGAAGCCGTAACCAAACCGGTTCGCCCCGGAGCGGTTTCAGCTTAACCGTGCGTTCAACCCGGCGGTGGTCGCTTACCGATAATCTGTTGGTAAGCGACCACCGCCGGGTAGTCAGTCAACGGGTGACCCTTGCTTCACTGACCCAGAAAAGGTCCAATACCAAAGAACACGTCCCGGTTGTAGAGGGCCACGTAGGCCGACACGTAAGTAGCCAGTATCAGCCACAAAAACCGGGGCAGAATATTGAGCGCAGCAACGCGGTCGATGCGGTAGCTAACGAACAGGCTGAGTCCCGTAGCAATCAGGCCAAGGGCGGTATCGACTGCCCCCAAAATCGGACTCTTCAAGCCAAAATAGAGCAGGGTAAAAATAGCAAACAGCACCCAGTTCACGGCTTCTAAGCGGATAAACGCGCTTCGACCCGGCGTGGTGGTGGGCCGGTTGGCAATGCGCCACAGGGCATACAGCGAGGTAGCATTGTTGAAAAGCCAGGCGGGCGCAAAAGCCCAGTCGGGCGGAGCAAGGGCGGGTTGAACAAAGTTGTTGTAGAAGGCTTCTTCGCCATTGTAGCCCGCCGGAGCCGCGCTGATTGCATTGGCAATCACAAAAATAAGAGCTGCGTGCCACCACCGGAATGGTTGCCCACTAACCCGATCAGCAGCCGCTACTTGTGTTCCAGACTGATTCATAAAAGCTGTGTTTAAATAGTAAATACTTATTTATCAATCACAATAACTATTTAAAAACAGTAAATGTTTTAAGGAAACTCAAGTTTATTATTTTTACATAGCTTTTCAATCAGTCCGTATGAGTAGCCAGTTACTCGTTGCCTTAGTAAACCAGTGGGCCGCCTACGAACAGCAGCAAGCCAGCCCGTCGCTGCGTGATTTTTGCCTGTGGTACCTCACTAACCAACCGCTTGCGTTACCCGACCAGGCCGACATTTTTGACGAAACGCCCATCAATGGCCTGCTCGGAAAACTGATGGGCCGGGTGAGCCAGTACGACCATTTGTATACGAAAAAAGCCCTGAGTGAACTGGGCTTCAGCAACGTGGACGACATGATGTACATGCACATGATTCACTACCTGAAGGAACCCCGCAAGGCCGAGCTTATTAACTCGATGCTGTCCGAATTTCCATCGGGCATCGAAATCATCCGGCGGCTCCTTCGGCAGTCGCTCATTGCCGAACTACCCGACGAAACGGACAAACGCTCCAGTCGGGTTCGGTTAACCGAGGCTGGTGAACAGTTGCTGCTGGCGAGTTACGCGCTGTTGCACCAGGCAGGCGAAATGACGTACGACCTACTGTCGGAGCCAGAAAAATTATTACTGGTGCATCTGCTGGGTCGTCTGGACGATTTTCACGTTTCTCACCACAAGCGGGTCCGGGCCGAATCATTCAAAAACGCTTACGAGCAATTGATGAGCGAATTGCAACGGCCTACCGGTCGATGACAAAGGAATGACCCACGATCCAGACCGGATGAGTCGCCCGTATTTATAAACCCACCAACAATGCTGACTATCTACGGAATGGCGATTGCCAACGCGCTGTTTTTGGCGTTCCTGCTCGTTGCTCGATACAGAAATACAAACCCGACCGCCAACCGCTAGCTGGCCGGGTTTGTGCTGACGGTGGCGGGTCTGATGGCCGATGACTTTCGGGATACGGCAGGCGTTCAGGCAGGTACGTTCTTAGCGGTTTTTGGGTTTTCCAATGCGTTTCTGCTGGCCGTGGGGCCTTGTCTGTATTTCAGCGTACTGAGTTTTACGCAGGTCCGGTATCGTTTCCGGCTCCGGCATGGGCTGCATTTTCTGCCCTGGCTGGCGAATGGACTGGTGCTACTGATTTGCGGGTGGACCATCGACGTCGACAATCTCATTACCATCACCCCCCAAACGGCCCGGTTGTTCTGGCTGCTGGAGTCGTTCAGCTATGTAGCCCTGGTGCAGAATGTGGTCTACCTGGTGGTCATGCTCCGCCGATTAGCCGACCACAATCGGAATATCCGGCTCTTTTCCTCGGCTACCGACCTAATTGATCTACGCTGGTTGCAGCGGTTCATCGTCGGCGTTTCGGTGATGCTGCTCGTTTGATCTGGGCAAAAGCCGACGTGGGGCCGTATCAGAATCTTCGGGGCTACATTAGTCAGAGCGAGGGCGTCAATGCCCAGATGTTCTACGACCCGGTCAGCAAAGCCGGCGCGATTGTGCTGGTTAACCAGGATTTTACGAAGCCGGAAGATGCCGAAAGTCTTCTCGGCGTCATCACCAACCTGCTGAATGTAGCCCAGAATGCTCCGTAAACTATTCATAGGCAGCCACTCACCTCAACCACCAAGCGCATGAGAAAAGTTTGTTTCACGGCCGTAGCGTGGCTGATTGCCTGTCTGGCGGGGTGCCAACCGGAGGCCGTTACCCGCAGCGAAACCGCTGACGAGACCTTTTACGTACAAAACGCCGGAGCCGCCATGCGGGTCAGTGTCAAAGGCAACACAGCGAGCAACACGTTTATGATTGTCGTACACGGCGGACCGGGCGGCTCGGCGTATTTTTACCGAACCGATGCCATGAAGACGATTGTCGAATCGGAGTTTGCCGTGGTGTATTGGGATCAGCGCTCGGCCGGGGCGTCGCAGGGGAGAGCCATCGGCACGTTGACCCTGATTCAATACGCCGATGATCTGAAGAAGGTCATTCAAACCCTGACCCACCGCTACGGAGCATCGGCGCGGGTCTTTATCATGGGTCACAGTTGGGGCGGGTTGCTAACGTCGGCCTTTCTGAGGTAGGGCGATAACCAGCGTTTGGTAAAGGGGTGGTTGTTTGTTAACGCGTCGCATAATTATCCGCTCAACGATGAACTGACCCGGCGAAAGCTGCTCCAATACGGCCGACAGCAACTTATTCTGGACCGCAACCCGGAGCCGTGGCAACGGATGGTGAATTTCAGCAGCGGGATAGCACCTCCGTATACGCTCCGTCAATCGCAGCAACTGAACGAATACGCCTACACGGCCATGTCGCTCATCGACGGCTTCACCCCCTTGAATGAGGACGATGTTGTGCGAAAAAATCTACTTGCCGAGCGCATCCCGTTCACGTCCGCTTTTTCTAATCTGATCGCGACTGGCCGCAGCCAATTACCCGCTTCGTTAGTGAACGTGGCCTTCTCATCGGCGTTGAGCCGGGTGACGGTTCCGGTGCTGGTGTGCCAGTGGTGCCTACGATTTTGTGTGCCCAAAAGAACTGGGCGACGACCTGCTGGCCCACATCGGTTCAACGAAGAAACAGCAACTTGTTTTCACCCATACCGGACACAATCTGGAAGAGCAGGAAGCGTATTGCCGGGCTATCGCAACCTTCATCCGAACAAACCAGTGACGCCCATTCCAACCATTATGCGACTCACTCGACTACTACTCACCCTGCTGTGACGCGGTGTTGGTGAAATATGTGAGGTCGCGCAGGAATTGGCTATGGTCATAGTGACCACCCCGAAGGAGACGACTATTCCCTGTTGTTCTACGACCAGCACGGCAGCTACACTGTCGCATCGCCAGTCATTGGCTGGGCGTTTGCCCCTTACCGGGCTGCCACAAATGCCCGCCAGTTGGCCCAGTAGCGGTCTGGCTCCTGCAAAAACGCGTTGTGACCACTCCGTTCCAGTAGCACTTTTCTCTTGATTGTGGACGCAACGGTTGCCAGCAGGCTGTCGGCCACGGCGGGCGGGGCGATAAAATCGTACTTACCCCACAGTAGCAGCAGTGGCACCCGAATTTTGGCAACTTTCTGCGCGTAGGACTTGTCGTAGGCCTGCCGCTCAACGCCATTCCAGCCGTTAGCCACCAAATTCAGCCCAAGTGCGGTTAAGGGTGCGTTGTTGGCGCTGGCTTCGCTTCTGAACACATTGATGGTGTTGAACTCGACGCGCGCAACGGTATCAATCAGGTATTCGGCATCGCCCAGCAGTTCATTCAGTTTCTGTGATACCGCGTAGTTGCCGGTGGGGTCGTTGGTCCGGCAATACTCCACAATCGCCCGCCAGCGGGCCACGTTCCGGCCCAGCAAAAGCTGTTCGGCACCAATGCGGATAGCCATGCGGATGATCTCGCGGTCCATGAGGTTGAAGTCGTGAGGACCATCCGAGTTGATCCAGCCCGCCACCAGCCGCTGGTTGTCCCCGGTGGTCAGGAAAGCGGTGGCGATGAGTCCGCCCCAGCTCTCGCTGTAGAGGATAATCTTTTTGGTGGAGCCGTAGCGGTGCTTTAACACGGCAATGGTTTTGCCAATGCTTCCGGCGATGTCGTCGATGCGGTAGCCAATCCGGTTCCCCTGCGAGGCTCCGGCCATGGGCTGGTCGAGGTAGGCTACGGTATAGGTCGGCTCCACCAACTGCTGCATTTGAGCGAGATGACTTAAGTAGTAGGACGACCCACCGGGACCGCCATGCACGGTTAGAATGATCTTGTCGGACTGCGTATTGCCCCGCACCTGAACCCGCAGGCTCGACCCGGCCTGCTCAACGTAGAATGTTTCATTGGTTCCGGTTGTCACCGAAATTTGCTCCGGCTGGCAACCCCAGCCGAGCCACAAAGCGATACTAAACAGAGCGTGTTTTTTCATTTGTTTTCCTGCATAAACGACACGAAAGCCTGGCAGTAGGCGGTCTGTTCTTCCAAATTATGACCCGTATTCAGGAAAAGAAGCCTGCGTTTTTTTGTTGATCGAATGCGGTTGAACAGGTCATCGCCCAGGCCGGGCGGGCAAATAAAATCGTACTGCCCCCCACAAATCAGTACCGGGAGGGTCACATTCCCCAGCCGGGACGAATAATCAAGATTCCGGGCCTGTTTATCTAACTTGTTCGTCGCAATCAGATTGACGAACGACGACGTGAAGGGAGGGTACTCATCAGTCGGCGGAAATATCTTGTTGTAAAACACCTTGTCTTCGTCCAATGGCGTAAAACCTTCTATTAATGTCAGCGCATTGCCCGCCAGCAGATTGAGCTTGTCGGCGGTCGGTTCATCGGCGGGCAGAATCACCGTTTTGCAGTAATCGACAATGGGTTTCCACTCCGGTACGTTGCGATTACGGGCAAGTTCGGCGATCCCGAACCGGATGAGCATGTCTTTGGTCAGGCTGTCGTTGAGCCGGTAGTTGTGCGAGGCATTAACGAACAACCAGCCGTTGACTAACTGCTGATTTCCCGGCTTCGTCACGAACTCGGTGGTGACGATACCCCCCCAGCTTTGTCCCATGATAAACAAACTCGTCGCTTGTCCGTAGCGGGTTTTAAGCACCTGAATTACCCGCTTCAGATCATCCCCGAATTGAGGAATCGTGAGCGCAGCGCCATTCCTCCCGCCCTGCGACGCGCCCGAGTTGCGCTGATCCCAATACGCCACCGCGTACTGCGATTCAATGATTCGTATTACCTCCGGCGTCCGGTACAGGTACGAATTCCCGCCCGGCCCGCCGTGCACAATGAGCAGGATGACCCGGCTGGCAGTATTGCCCCGAACGTTGACCCGCATGGCCGAACCGGCCTGCTCGACGTAGAACGTCTCGTTTGCTGCCGTTATGGTTGAAATTTGCTCGGTCTGGCAAGCCATTGCGCCCCATAGCAGGAATAATATCGACCCGTAGCGTATCATTTTGTGCTTGTTTTTGACCGGATGGCAAAGACCGTCAGCGATGGCAGTTTGTAGGTTAGCCCCAGTTCCAGCGTTGGCCGGACGTACACGAAACTGTTGTAAGGCAGCATCGTGAGCAGGCTTGCCCGCAGAAACGTCGTTACGGGCCGTGACTTCTTTACGGAAAAATCGAACCCCACTCCGCCCCCTACCGTGACCAGCGCGTAGCTGTATCCCGCTGCCTTTCGGATGGACACGTCGCCATTGTCGGCAACGCGGTAAGTGGTGCCACCCAGAAACGTACGGCTGAAACTCAGGCCGGGCGAAAACTCGGTGAACCAGCCCGTTGGTTTGGTCCGGCGTCGTTGCCACTCGGCAGTGAGGTACACGTTATCATGAAAATCCGGGTGGTGGTAGAACCCCAGATTGACAACGGCAAACCGGTCTTTGCGCACGTAGGCCTGTCGGTTCGGTTTCCAGCGGAGCCGTTGCTTCACGGGAAGGGCCAGCCCAACCTTCGCGCCGGGGTAGCTGACCGAACCGGCGTACGAGAGCCTGACTTCGGCCTTCGGCAACGCACCGGAAGCGGGGGGCGGGGTTTGCGCTAAGCTGGCCAGCGGCAGGATGCACAGGCACAGCGTGTTGAATGGGAACCGAATCATGGGGACAAATCGGGTGGTTGATGCCGCAAAAGTGCCCCATTCTACCGGTCCATCTGTTCCGATTTATCGAAGCGAACACCTATTCGGGCAAAAAACGCTGCCCCGTGCTTCGGTAGGCGGTGGGCGACAGACCCGTGCTGGCTTTGAAGGTGGTGTTAAAAACCGTCTTCGAGTTAAACCCCGCTTCGTAGGCAATGCCAACCATGCTCAGGTGAGCGTAGGCGGGGTCGGTCAGCAGCCGTTTGCTTTCCTCAACCCGGTAGGTGTTGACGAATTGGTAGAAGTTCATGCCTAAGCCCGTGTTAATGAGCGCCGACAGGTCATGGGTCGACAGGTTCATCATTCCGGCCAACTGGGGCAGATTCAGTGTATTGTCCAGGTACGGTTTGCGGGTCACCATCAACTGCGTGAGTTGCTCTTTCAGCCCGTCAGCCTGGGGAATCACCTTGAGTGGCTTCTGCTCGATAATGGCTGCGATGTCGTTGATAGCCTGGGGCGGATAGGGGTAGATAGCCGTTTGCTGGGTGGCATAATAGCCGATGTAGTAAGCCCCGGCCAGATAACCGATGGTGGCGATCTGCGAAGTCAGGGGATTGGGATACACCCCCTCGGTTAGCCAGACTAGCAGCAGCAACAGGACCCCGATCAGCACGTTCAGCAGCCAGTGCAGGTCGACCGTCTCGACGGAAGCGCTGATCTGACGGATAGTTCGCTGATGAGTGAGCAACTGATTGAACGACAGACCCCAGTACGTAAACAACTGAAGAAACAGGACGGCGATGAACAGTAGTTCGTACCAGGGGCCGTACGGATAGGGAGCCTCGTTCGTTAACCGACTGACTACCTGTTGCTTCGCCGTCGCGTCAGCTACGTACAGGGGCGAATTGAGCAGGACGAAAAGCAGGCTGGGCAAAAAATGGATGCCCGTTCCGACGTTTAGTTTCAGATTGGGATTGGTGAAATGGCGTATCGCTACGTACAGGCACGGAGCCACCGAAAAAACCACCCAGTCGAATGCCCCGAACAAGTGCGGCAACCGGCCATACAACTGCGCACGGGACAGCACGTCTTCGGCGAGCAACAGGCCCACCAACGCCAGAAAAAGACCTAACCACCGGTTAGCAGCGGTATTTTGGGTGCGGCTTTTGGCAAAAACCAAAAAACTCACCATCAGGAAACTGCCGCACGTGAGTGCCACTAAAGCCGTAGTAATCATCGCGGTGGGAGCCAGACCGGCTTAATCGTTCCACTCATTGATCAAGCTCGAATGTACCCGTATGGAACGAACGAAACCACCGAATGCGTACGGCCCCCTTTTTACTATGAACCACACGACCCGTCAGCCCCACAAACCCGATGCGCATCGGGTTTGTGGGGTTGCTGTTTCTTAGCTATGGTTAATACACCGCCCGTTCGGCCCGTTCGCTACCGGCGTCTAAGTCGGTTTGAATGCTGTCGATTTTTGCCCGGATGGTGGCGAGGGCTATTTTTCCCAGGGGTAGTCGCAGCGGTGGGTTGTCCGCGTTCGCGAGGTCGACGATGAATTGGGCGGCTTTAATTGGGTCGCCTTCCTGCTTGCCGTCAACGCCTTTGATTCGCTCCCGGAATACCCCGGCAGTCGCCTGATAATCGTCAATGACCGTGCGGGCCAGCCCAAATCCAGACCCGGCAAACTTGGTTCGGAAGGGACCCGGCTCCACAATCGTTACCCGAATGCCGAGGGGAGCCACTTCCTGCGCCAGCGCTTCGCTGAACCCTTCCAGCGCAAATTTGCTGGCGCTGTAAATGCCGAAACCAGCGAACGCTTTTACCCCGCTGTGGGACGAAATTTGGATAATATGTCCGCTGCGCTGCTGCCGGAAGTGGGGTAAAAAAGTCTGCGTCAGTTTTAATGCCCCAAAGAAATTAGCGTCAAAAACGGCTCTTGCTTCGGCCATACTGGTTTCCTCGATGGCCCCTGCAAAACCCACCCCGGCGTTGTTCACCAACACATCGATCCGGCCGAACCGGTCGATGACTTTCCCGACTACGTCGTCAATCTGCTCCTCGCGGGTTACGTCCAAGGCGTAAGCAAACGCGTTGGCTGGGGCGGTGGCGTTAAACCCATCAGCCTGGTGCTGATGCCGGAATGTACCCAGCACAATAGCGTCTTTTTCCAGCAGAGCCTGCGCCATCGCCTGACCCAGACCACTGGAGATGCCCGTGATAAACCATATTTTCTGTTCCATGCTGTTGTTTCTATTTGAGCAGGACTCGTCATTACGGGCAAAGCCGGTGGTGACAAGCCCTGCTTATTAGCGAATGAGGGACTTAGGCAAAATACCGTTCGCGAATGATTTTGCCGTCCTGCCAATCCTGGATGGCAACTTCCACCACCTTCAAAACCCCGCCCGTGTTGTCGAGGTCAATAGACCAGACAATAAAGCTGCGGTTGCCCTTTACCACCTTAGCCACGGCGCTGAAATCCCGTACCTGTAAAATGGTCGCGAGCTGTTGGTGACCCGTCTTTTCGATCAGATCTTTTCCCTGGTGAGTTACCCCATCCAGATCGGTTTTTTCAATGTCGTCGTGGTAAAACTTCTCGAAGGCATCCATTGGCTTTCCTTCGGCAACCAGCGCGATTATCTCATCCACTGCGGTTGCAATTTGTGCTTCCGTCATCATACAGTTTGTGCGTTTATCGTACGATGCAAAAGTGCGGCAGCGCGGGGCGGGGCGGTTAACACGAAACCGTGTTTATTCGGTAGGATTCGGAGACTGACCCTTGGCAATGGTCTGCGCCGATGCTTTAAACGCCATGGGGGCCATGCCTACTTCGGCTTTGAAGAGTTTGGCGAAGTAGGAGCCGTCGAAGTAGTTAAGTTGCGCGGCCACTTCCGAAACGGTTTGGTCAGTAAAGGTCAATAACCGTTTGGCTTCCAGCATACTACGCGCCCGAATAGCGTCGGTAGCGGTTTTTCCGGTTACCCGTTTGGTCACGTAGTTTAAGTGGTGCTGCGTGACGTTGAGCCAGGCTGCGTACTCGCCGACGGTGCGGTTTTCTGCGAAATGCGTGTCGACCAGCTTTTTGAAATTTTTATAGACAATCAGGTATTTTTTGGAAACAGGGTGCTCGTTTTTGGTATCGACTGACCGTTGAACCTGCTGGAGCAGAATGTGCAGTAGCGACTGGCAAATGGTTGGCGAACAATCGACCCGGCGGTGTTCGGCAAACAGCAGGTCGATGGTGTGTTTGATTTCGGAGTAGCTTTTCGGGTCGGGCTGAATGCAGGCGTTGGCGTAGAAATTATCCAGAAAGCTCAGTTCAAACAGCTTGTCGGGGTTGTTGTGATTGAGCAGAAAGAAGTCGGCCGTAAACATAATCGTGCCGCCCGTTACGGGTTTCCATTCTTCAAAGTAATGCAGTTGACCGGGTGAAATAAAGAACAAGGAATGGGCCTGAATTTCGTATCCTTTGTAGTCAATCACCTGCCGACTTTCCCCGGCTTCGATCCAGATAATTTCGTAGAACGTATGCTTATGCAGATCGTCGACGTCGGGTTCGTCCATCAGTTCAAACCGGGTAATTTCAAATTCCGTTTTGCTGGTTGGCTGATTGATGAAATGGCCAATGGAATAGGCAGGAAAAAGCGCTGTCACCGTGTCGACTGTTGATACGTGGAGAATTGCTTACTCAGCAAACGAATGAACGGCAGCCCGGCACCCTCTGGCAGGTTGCTTCTATCAGGCAGTTACCCGATTGCGTACAAAGGTATGGCCCGGCAGCGGAAGGCTGGTCGTGCCGGGCGGCTTTCCTGAGACGGTTGTAAGCCATATTGTTCATGCCCTGCCTACTCCGTCAGCTAATCCACAAAATGAGCAGGCAGACTACATTTCTGAAAATCGGACTGTAATTGAAACTTATTTTGTTACAATTCGCTTCCTGCCTTAGTTAGACGATTTACCATGAGCGGCAACTTCCTGACGGCGATTCACATTATGACGTATTTGGCTTATCCGGGCAATGCAGGCGCTCCCGCTGGCCACATCACGTCGTTTGTGAGCTACGCGGGCGGCACCGAAAAGCTGGTCACGTCCGACGAAATTGCCGGTGTGCTCAGCACCAATTCAGTGGTGATCCGGCGGCTGGTGCGCCAACTGCGGGATGCGGGCTTGGTGGTTTCGCTGCGCGGTAAAACCGGTGGTTATCACCTAAGTAAGGCCGCTGCTGCAATCACCCTGCTCGACGTATTTCTGGCTATTGAAGGCGACAAGGTCGATTTTTTTGCCCTGGCGAACCGCGACGACCGACCCGGCTGTAGCCCCATCGCCAACAGCATTCAGCAAACATTACACCCCATTTTTGCCCAGTCGCTGACCGCCCTGAAGCTGGACTTAGCCAGCTACTCCATTCAATCCGTGCTCGATACGTCCCTAACCCGGTTAGGCATGTCTGACTGCCAATGAAAATTTTGCCTTTTTTTACCTTTTAATGTAACAAAAATAGTTTCAATTTAATCAGATAAACGCATGAAAGCCATTCAGTTTTCCGAAACCGGCGCAGCCGATGTATTACAGCTTGTTGACCTGCCCACGCCCCGGCCACAAGCGGGTGAAGTGCTGATTAAAGTGGCCGCAGCGGGCGTTAATTACGCCGACATTCAACAACGCAAAGGGAATTACTTTGTGACGGTACCGCTGCCATTCGTGACTGGCTATGAGGTGGCGGGCGTTATCGAAGCCGTTGGTACCGACGTAACGCACCTGCAACCGGGTCAGCGGGTGATGGCCATGCTCCAGAACGGCGGGTATGCCGAATACGCAATCGCGCAGGCGGCCCAGGCGATTCCGGTGCCGGATGGGTTGGGCGATGCGGAAGCAACCGCGCTGCTGGTGCAGGGCATGACGGCCGTGGGACTGCTGCGCACGGGGCACTACGAATCGGTATTGGTGCTGGCCGCTGCCGGGGGCGTGGGATCGATGCTGGTGCAGTTGGCCAAAAACCAGGGTAAGCGGGTGATTGCCGCCGTGGGCAGCGACGCTAAAAAAGCCCAGGCGATTGACTTCGGGGCCGATGCCGCCGTGAGTTACGCCGATGCCGACTGGGTGCAGCAGGTGCGCGATGCCACCAACGGGGAGGGAGTATCGGCGGCTTTCGACGCCGTTGGTGGAGCCGTTGGCGTGGCTGCTCTGCAAACGCTCGGCGCGGGCGGAACGGGTGTGCTGTACGGCGCGGCCAGTGGCGAGCCCACCATGCTGGCCGGGCAGCAACTCATTGGCCAGACGCAGGTTGTGCGGGGGTACACGCTCTTTGCCGACGTAGCTAAGTTTAGCGACTACGCGGGCGAGCTGTTTGGTTACCTACAGGCGGGTAAGCTGAAGCTGCCGGTGCAAACGTATCCGTTCGCGGAGGTGCAAACTGCCCACCGTGACGTGGAATCGCGCCGAACCCAGGGCAAAGTAGCGTTGGTCTTTTAGGTACCGTTGCCTGGACAAGGGGCGATGGCTACGCGGTCGGTCTGGGCAGGAGCCGTCGGACCAGGCCCGCCAGTACCAGCGCGAGTAGCAGGCCTGCCACTACCCACTTCAGCAATTTAGCGACCTCGCACACCATCGCCACGAGCTGCGACTGGTCGGGGTAGGTGTTCAGCAACGTGACAATCATGGCGTTCTCCAGCAGATCGAGCAGCAGGGCGGCTACCGGAAGCAGTTGAATGCGGTGCAGGGCCGGGGCCGTGCGGTAAAGCATCGTGAGCAACACGGCAAACAGCAGCGAATAAATAAGCGGGTACGCCACGTCGAGGGTCATTTCGGTCGTGGCGTAATAGGCCCGCCCCGCCGGTCCGTAATCGGCGACCATCCGCAGCGTCCGCTCAGGGTTGATGCCGAACGTCAGGTCAATTGGACCGAGCGCTTTACCCGCGAGAGCGTTCATCCGCTGTTCAGCCTGGGGCAGCAAATAGCCTGCGAACAGACCGTATAAGGCCAGTAAAAATATCAGAACGCGCCAGTTGGCAATGCGGTCGAGGAGGTTTGAAAACATGGGTCGGGAACGTTTAGGGTTTAGGGTTGCTATCAGGCCAGGCCGTGCTCCAGTGCGAACTTAACGAGGTCAGCGGGTTTGCTGATGCCCAGTTTGAGGTTGATGTTGTTGCGGTGCGTTTTCACCGTCGCGATGCTCAAAAACAGCTTTTCGGCCATTTCTTCGTTCGTCATACTCTGCCCAACCAGGCCAATAATTTCAAGTTCACGCTTAGTGAGCTGAAACTGCTTCATGAACGAATCGTCGGCGTGGGGGTTTGCGCTGGCGCGCTGCGTCAGCTTCGGGTCGTAGTATTTTTTGTCGGCCTGGACGGTTTCAATCGCGGTAATCACTTCGTCGACCCCTGAGTTTTTCAGGATGTACCCGTGAACACCCATCTTTTTGCAATCGTCCACAAACGTACGGTCGTTGTACATCGTCAACATAATGATTCGGACGTCCGGGGCGCGTTTGAGCAGTTCGGCAGCCACGTCTAAGCCGTTGGTGTGCGGCATATTGATGTCGAGCAGGATGACGTGAGGACGCAGCCGGTTCACGGCATCGAACACGTCTTTGCCGCTGAACACCTGCCCCACAATGTGCAGGTCATCTTCGGCGGAGAGCATCATTTTTATGCCGTCGTTGAACAACTGGTGGTCGTCGGCAATCAGGATTTTTGTTGGTGTTTCCATTCGTCAGGTTCGTGGTAAGGAATTTCGACAACGGCCGTTACGCCCGTTTTCGTCGTATCAACGGCCAATGTCCCGTTTAAAAACTGAACTTTAGACGTCAGGTTGTTGTAAGCGGGCGTCCGGGGGGCGTCGTCCTCGGCCATCAGGCTCAGGTGATCATGGTTGTAGATGAGCTGAACCGTGGCCTGGGTGGCGGTTGAATTCTTCAGAATATCGTTGAGCAGCTCGGCCGCTATCCGGAAAATCTGCACTTCGGTGGCTGCGCTCAGCCGCCGTTCGGTGCCAACCACGACGTAGTCAACCGCAACGTCGCTCGTGTGGGCCACTTTGTCAATGGTTTCGGCCAGCGACTGGGACAGCCCCAACTGCGCAAAATTCTTGGGCATCAGGTTGTGCGAGACCGTGCGCAGATTCTCCACCGACCGGTCGAGCAGGGTACGGGCTTCAGTCAGCGCCGGAAACCGCTCCTTAACGTCGGGCTTTCGCAGGACGCTCGACACGTAACCAATGGCCGTGGACAGCATGGCTCCCACGTCGTCGTAGAGGTCTTCAGCAATCCGGTTGCGCTCCACTTCGAGGGCGTCGATAATCTTCCGGGATTGCTCCTGTTCGCTTTGGTGGAGCGCCGTCAGCAGCGTTTCGTTTTGCTGGCGGTAGGTTTGAAACCAGAAAAACAGGATACCCGACGACAGGATGAGCAGATCGAACAGGAAATTGATGACGATAACGACGTAGCTGTCGATTTGAAAGAGCGGCTCCTGACCCCGCGTGAACGCCAGATTGATGAAGAAAACGATCAGGTACCCAACGAGTTGAACCGAAAACGTGAAGGTGTAGAACAGCACCACATTTTCGCGCTGGCGGATGCGCTCGAAGATGGACCAGAACGCCAGCCCGATGCAAACGACGATCAGGGCCAGCGTCGTGTTGAACGTCCACCGGAAATGGCTCTGCGGAAATACGTCCGCCATGCGCAGCCCAATGGTCAGCACCAGCAGGGCCAGAACACCGTATTTGAAGACCTGCACCGCCCTAAATGCCCGGCTTTGTGCGGCCTTCTGACCAATGAACTGCTGCATAAACTGCAACTGGGCGAGCATGATGAGCCAGCCCGACAGCAGTTGCGAATCGAATCGGTTGAAGGCCGGACTGCCAGGCCAGAGATACTGAAAGCCCAGCCCGGACTGCGTCGAAATATGAAACGCAATGGCGAGGATCAGGGCACTGAACCAGAAATAAACCGTGTCCCGCGTGGCTAAGAACGCCACCATGTTGACAAGCAGAATCAGCAGGCTGAACCCGGCCAGCAGTCCCCAGAGCAAATACCGGTTGCGGTCGGTGGTTTCAAAGGCTGGGGCGTCCCATACCCGCACCCGGACGCCCAGCACCTCGTGCCGCTTGGCGACCATGACAAACACGTCCGTGGGCGTTTTGGCGTCGAGGGCAACGGGAAAAATCCAGTTGTACCCCGGAAAAGCCCGCGACCAAAACGGCAGGGCGTCGCCCGTAATCGTTTGCCGGACAACGCGCCCACGGGCTACCTGATAGCACCACAGGTTATTGATGCGCGGGTTGTCGATCTCCACGAAAGCGGTTTGGGGCGTTCTGGCATTCAGGCGCAGGCGGAGCCAGTGGTGCGAAGCCGTGTAGCCCCGGTTCAGCAAAGTGCCGTCCAGCGGCTTAAAACGGTCCAGCGCCACCACCTGCCCCATGGTGAGCCGGGCGGTCGTGTCCTCGTAGTGCGCGATGTAGTTACCCGGCGAGCGGCTTTCACCCGCTGACACCCAGTACGTTTTCTGGGCGTGAACCGGGCAAACCGTGAGCACGAGGGCAACGACTATGGACAAAAAAGATCTCAACGGCAGTGGGGTTTGGACAAAAGTAGCGCCACGGAATGCGTGGACACATACTAACTTGTTTGTATTTTATGGGCGATCCAAACGGATATGGTGGTGCCGTGTGCGCCTGAATCAATGGTTACGTCGGCACCCAGGTCCTGCGCCCTGGCGTACAGATTTTGCACCCCAATGCCGCCCCCACTTCCTCCCCTACTCGCGGTGAAGCCTTTGCCATTGTCGCTGACGAGGAGCGAAACAAAATCGGGGTCGCACGTCAGAGTCACCTGCGTCTGCGTAGCCTGGGCGTGTTTGAGCACGTTGTTAATCAGCTCCGTACCAATGCGGTAAACGTGCATTTCCTCCGCAACGGAAAGAAACGATTTGGGGCCGGTCACTGTGAAATCGAACCGCACCGACTGACTCCCATTAAGCTGCTCAACCAGTTCGGACAGGGAAGCCGATAAGCCTTTTTCGGCGAACTCGACGGGCAGGGCGTTCCGGGCAATTCGGTCTAAATCGGTACCGACTTTGTGAATCAGCCGGACCGAATCGGCCAGCCGGTCCAGCGAATGCGTGTCACGCCGGGCCATCCAGCCGGGGGCCAACGGTTGGCCGGACGGCTGTCTGGAGGGTCCCGGACTGGATGGTCCATTCAGTAGCTGCCGGGCTTCGGTCAGCCGTTGGCCCACGTCAGACAGCAGCCGGTCGTGGATGTGCTGGCGCTCGGATTCGAGCACGTCAATAATTTTCTGATTGGTTTCCTGCTGGGTTTGGGCTAAGCTGATGCGCAGCCGCTGGGTTTCGATAATTGACTGTCGGTAGCGGTAAGCCAGCAGGTAGGCAAAAACCAGCAAATCAACGAAAAATACCATGATTGTAATCAGATACCCATCAATCAAAACATAACTGTCGGGTTGATTTCGCAGTAGGTTCTGAACAATATTGACGAAATGGAGGACCAGTTGGATCAGGAGTCCCCCGGCGTAGAGCCGCTTCAATGCTTCGCCCGACCTGAACCCCGTAACGACTACCCACACAAGCAAAATCACCACTACGTTAACCAACGTGGCATGAACGCGCATAATCACGTAAGCCGTTTCGGAATACTGCCGGGATATACCGGTCAATTGCAGGATGATAAGGGTTAGAAACCCCACCCAGAACACGTACTTCATCACCTGCGTGGCCCGGAAAAGCCGGTTGTTCGCCTGGCGCAGATTCAGAAAGTACTGCTGAAATTGAAACATGGCGGGCAGGTACAGCCAGACTGCCTGAATGATAGGGTCGGGTCCATTGAGGGCCGGTATGTTCGGCCACAAATATTGAAAGGCCAGCCCCGAGTCGGCAAGCTGCCGCAACAGCAGGGCCGTCACGTAAACGGCGTACCACAGGTAGACCCGGTCGGTGGTGGTGACCCAGAAAATCAGGTTGAGCAAGACCACCAGCACGACCACACCCGCAAAAATCCCCCACAGCAAATACTCCCGCTGCTCTTTGTCTTCAAAGTCGGTGGTGAGCCAGAGGTTGATTTCAGTCGCCAGGTTCTCGTGCCGTTTGTCGAGCCGGAGGTAGTAGTCGGTGGGATGGCGAGCGTCGGGCAGTAGTGGAAACGCAAACGTTTTGGTTGGAATCAGGCGCTGGCCGAACGGCAACCAGTTTCCCGTTTTGCTGAGCGACGTCAGCCTGCCATTTCGCACCGTTGCGAATTCGACGGCGTGGAGACTGTGGTTGCGGATGTCGAGCGTAAACTCCCGGGGGCGGCCCGTAGGTTGCAGCCGAAACCGAAACCAGTGAATCGACTCGGTATACCCGAAATTGTGCCGACGATTCGGAACCGGCCTGAATCCATCGGCCCGAATAGCGGCTCCGAGCGTTGCGCGTCCGGTGGCATCCTCCCAATGAAACAGGGACAGTGACTGCGGGCTGATGGGCTGAACGGATTTGGTGTGATACCAGGCCAGGCCCCAGATGGCCAGCACCACCAGCACAAACAACCAGAGTAGATTGCGGACCATATCAGGATTGGAGAATGGGCACGCTCAGCATCACTGAGTTGCCCTGCTCGTTGGTGTCAATCAGCAGATCGGCCTTCAGGTATTCGGCTTTGATCCGCAGGTTCTGCCAGCCCGCATCGGCCCCGTTGTGGGTAGCTGCGGGTGGGCCGTTGTCTTCAACGGTCAGGTTAAGCTGGTCGGGGTGGTAGAGTAGCTGCACGGTCGCTTCGGTGGCCCCGCCCCGTTTCTGGACGTTGCGCACCAGTTCGGTCGTTATGCTGAAAATCAGCATTTCGGTCTGTTCACCCAGTCGTTTCACCTGGCCTGCGCTCACAAAGTCGAACTGAGTGCGCCCGCCCGACATTTTCCGGATGGTTTCTTCAATGGCTTTTGCCAGGCCGATCTGCTCAAACTGTTTCGGCATCAACTGGTGCGATAACGTGCGCAGTTCGTCGGCGGCCTCGTCGAGCAGCGTCTGCGAACGGAGCAGCGGAGCCGAGAATTCGGCCCGGCTCAGCACCGACAGATAGCCCTTCGCCGTAGCGAGCGTGGCCCCCACGTCGTCGTGCAGGTCCTGGGCGAGCCGCCGTCGTTCATCCTGTAGCGAGTCGATTACCTGACGCTGGGCGCTTTGCCGACTTTCGAGCAGGTCCAGTTCCAGTTGTTGGTTGTTCTGCCGCGAGTGGGTGTAGCGATAGGCCAGTCCGTACGAGAAAAACGCCATGTCGGTCAGCATCGTCAGGCCGAGCACCACGTAGGTTTCCACCTCAAAGGGCAGCGGCCACCCCTGCGCCTGACAAAAATTCATGATAGCCACGACTAAATAGCCCGTAAACTGCACCGCCAGCGCGTAGCCGTAGTAGCGCACCATAGGTTCTTTTTCGTGCCTGCGTTCGTACAAACTGATGACAGTCAGCACCACAATTACCGGCACAAGGCATGAGGTTGTCAGCGACACGATCCAGTACATGTATTGCTCGCGACCCGGCAACGCCAGTAAATTAGCCAGAATGACCGCTGCGAGGGCTACTGCGATAATTCCTTTGAAGGCATTGACCCATCGAAACACGCGGCTGTTCCGGTGGTTCTGGTGGATAAAGCATTGCATGAACGCAATTTGGGCCAGCGCAGCCGCCCACACGTAGAGGTACACGAACCAAAACTCATTCAGGCGCGGCAGCGTGGGCCACAGGTACTGAAAGCTCAGCCCGGCATCGGTGAACAGGTGCATGGTCAGCAAATGCAGGTACAGGCTGTACCACAGGTAAATCCAGTCGCGGAGGGCCAGCAGCATAACGATGCTCAGCAGCGCCATAATGCAAATAACGCCGATGAACATGCCCCACCGAATGTACTCGGCACGGTCGGCCGCCAGAAACGCCGGGCGGTGCCAGAGCCGCACGAAAAACGACAGCACGGCGTGGGGCTGGTGCAGACGAATGTAATACCGGGACTGATCGCCCGCCGGTAGCTGAATCGGAAAAACGGAGTGATTGTTGACGAACGGCCGCTGCTGAAAGGAAAACCGGTCGCCGGTACGACCCAGTGAGCGAACAGCACCCGCCCGCACTACAAACAGTTCCACCTCATCGATGCTGGCATACTCGATTTCGAGCATCAGGTCGGCCCGCTGAATGGTTTCCAGATCGAACGAGAGCCAGTGGACGGAGGAGGTGTTATAGCCAAAATCCTGCCGGATGGTGCGGCTAACCGACGGCCGAAAACGGTCAGTGCCGCCCAGGCCGGTGCCGCGGAGACGGATAACCTCGTTAATACCGAGTTGCCCGGTCGAATCTTCGAGGTGATAGAGCGAACCAAGGAGCGACACCTCACCGGACGCTTCCCCCGACGCACCGACCAGCAGCGACGGGTGGATTGGTTGCGCCCCGGCCCAGTGGGCTATCCAGATCAATAGCCAGCAACACCCGTAGCGGATCATGGATTGAGGAAGGTTAAGGCGGCTGGTTTGTGCAACAGCCCATATGACCCGTTGACAAACAGCCACTTATCGGTGGGGTGATTGTCAGGGATGCGTCAAAAGAAACGCATTTCCCCGAAAAATACAAACAAACGGTTGGTACGGCGTGTCCGCCCGGTGAACCGGTTTAGAATGAGCCATACGCTAAAGTAGAGCCGTTCCGAAAACTTAGGGCGCTGCCGGTAGTTGTACCCGGTAACTACGCAACGAAACTAAGTATACCATGAAGAAAATGAGTTTGGTGCTGGCAATCGCCGTGGCATCGCTGGTCTTCCAGGCCTGCAACGAGAATAAAAAAGACGGCACCGACAGTGTCGAGAACGCGAATGACGCCAACGACGTAAAGGAACAGAAGGGCACCGGGGCCGAAGACGACGATGGTGACTTCGCCGTGAAAGCGGCCAATGGAGGCATGCTCGAAATGGAAGTGGCCCGGCTGGCCCGCGAAAAAGCGCAGAGCAGCGAGGTGAAGGAGTTTGCGGCCATGATAATGACCGATCACCAGAAAGCCAACGAGGAACTGAAAGCATTGGCCGGGCGCAAAAACATTACCCTCCCCGCCCGCTTAGGTGACGACGAACAAAAACAAGTGGACGAGCTGGCTAAATTGTCGGGCACCGAGTTCGACAAGAAGTACGTGGAACTGATGGTGGACGATCACGAGAAAGACGTGAAGCTGTTCAAGGAAGCCGCCGACGATAGCGACGACGCCGATCTGAAAGCGTTCGCGGCCAAGCAACTGCCGACCTTGCAAAAGCACTTAGAGCGGATCACCACGATTGACAAGAATATGGATTGACATTATCAGGTCCCACCGTTGAAACGGTGGGCTGATAAACGCCGGGGCTGCGTGGCTCCGGCGTTCTTGTTTTGACAGCAATGACTGATCCAGCAAAAAAGCCCCTGCCGTTACGAGCAGGGGCTTTCGATACGAATCTATTCCAATTACTTCACTTCTTCATACGGCACGTCCGAGACGTTGTCGCCCGCTGGCTGGCCTTGCCCATTGCCGGGGTTAGCGTTGCCACCGTCGAAACCGGCACCGTCCATCGGGTTGGCACCATCGGCACCCGTGGCGTTGTACATTTCGGTTGAGGCCGTGGCCCAGGCTGCGTTCAACGCTTCCAGCGCCGTGTCGATGGCGGCTGCATCGCGCGAGCCGTGGGCCGTGCGCAGGGTAACGAGGGCGTCTTCAATGGCCGTTTTGTTGACCGGACTCAGCTTGTCGCCGTACTCCTTAAGTTGCTTCTCGGTCTGAAAAATCATCGAGTCGGCCGCGTTGACTTTCTCAATGGTCTCGCGCTCGGCTTTGTCCGATGCTTCGTTGGCTTTGGCTTCTTCGCGCATCCGGTTGATTTCGGCGTCGGTCAGGCCGCTCGATGCCTCGATGCGGATTTTCTGCTCTTTGCCGGTGCCTTTGTCCTTGGCCGTCACGTTCAGGATACCGTTGGCGTCCACGTCAAAGGTCACTTCGATTTGGGGCACACCACGCGGAGCGGGCGGAATGTCGGACAGGATAAACCGGCCCAACTGACGGTTTTGCTGCGCCATTGGCCGCTCACCCTGCAAAATATTGATTTCCACGCTCGGCTGATTGTCCGACGCCGTCGAATACGTTTCTACTTTCTTGCTCGGAATCGTTGTGTTGGCTTCCACCATCTTGGTAAACACGCCACCCATTGTTTCGATACCCAGCGACAGCGGGATAACGTCCAGCAACAGTACGTCTTTCACCTCACCCGTCAGTACACCACCCTGAATGGCAGCCCCAACCGCCACGGCTTCGTCGGGGTTAACGGCTTTCGAGGGCTTGCGGCCAAACAGTTTCTCTACTTCGTCCTGTACCTTCGGAATCCGGGTCGAACCCCCCACCAGAATCACTTCGTCGATCTGGTTAGCCGACAAACCGGAGTTCTTCAACGCCCGGCGGCACGGCTCCAAACTCCGCTGAATCAGCGAATCGGCCAACTGCTCGAACTTAGCCCGGCTCAACGAGCGGACCAAGTGCTTGGGGATGCCATTCACCGGCATGATGTACGGCAGGTTGATCTCGGTCGAGTTGGAACTCGACAGTTCAACTTTGGCTTTTTCGGCGGCTTCTTTCAGGCGTTGCAGGGCCATGGGGTCCTGGCGCAGGTCGATAGCTTCGTCCTTTTTGAATTCATCAGCTAACCAGTCGATGATGACCTGGTCGAAGTCGTCGCCCCCGAGGTGCGTATCGCCGTCGGTTGCTTTCACTTCAAACACGCCGTCGCCCAGTTCCAGAATCGAAATGTCGAACGTACCACCACCGAGGTCAAATACGGCGATTTTCTGATCTTTCTCCGTCTTGTCCAGGCCGTACGCTAAGGCGGCAGCGGTCGGCTCGTTGATGATCCGCTTCACGTCGAGACCGGCAATGGCACCAGCTTCTTTGGTAGCCTGACGCTCGGCATCGTTAAAGTAGGCGGGCACCGTGATGACGGCTTCCGTTACAGTTTGGCCGAGGTAATCTTCGGCGGTTTGCTTCATCTTTTGCAGAATCAGCGCCGACAGTTCCTGCGGGGTATATTGCCGGTCGCCAATGCGGACGCGGGGCGTGCTGTTGGGGCCGTTCTCCACGTCGTAGGCGACGTTTTTGATTTCGTTCGTTACCTCGCTGTAGCGTTTACCCATGAACCGCTTGATCGAGGAAATCGTATTTTTCGGGTTGGTGATGGCCTGGCGTTTGGCAGGTGCTCCGACTTTACGTTCGCCGTTGCCGTTGTCCATAAACGCGACGACCGAGGGAGTCGTCCGTGCTCCTTCCGAATTGGGGATCACTACCGGCTCGTTACCTTCCATCACGGCCACGCACGAGTTCGTGGTGCCTAAGTCAATACCAATTATTTTTCCCATGATTACTCTACTGAATTATGGTTAAGTTTCTTTATTCGCTGTGATTATAAATTGACAGACATGACCTCTCTATCAATCCAGATGCCAGCCGGAACATTGCGCATTTTCTGTGACAGATTGACAGACAAAACTGACTAAACGACCCATTTATAGCCCACGATCCACCAATTAATGACAGCTTGTTTACCGAACTGGTTTTATCAACTCACGGGATTAGTTGTTAGATAGGCTTTAACGAACGAAAGGACGAGCGCTGGCCCGTCCTTCGGTAAAAAAATCAACCACGAAGAATTGTGTTCGCAAACTGTTTACTTACGATTCAACACACCTCCGGCAATGCGCCCGCCCGTGTTTCCGGCCGGGTCGGTCACGTAGTCATCGGTATTGGCGTGAATAATGAGCGAAGAGCCGTTGCCGTCAAGCAGCGTATTCGCTCCGTCGGTCAGTGTGACCCGGTCGGTAGTCGTCAACAGTGTTCCCTTCCCCTGCGCGTCCACCTCGATGTTTTGCAAGTCACCGGCGTGGGTACCCTGTGGGTTGGCGAATCCGTGTTTTCTGGCCGCTGGGTTATAATGTTCACCCGACGAGGAGAACGGCGGGGATGCTTTGGGGTCAGCCACGCCAACTTCGTGAAAGTGGATACCGTGCGGGCCACGGGGTAAACCGCTTACCGTCAAATTAATGGTAACCTCACCGCTGGCGGCCTGCGTTAACACCGCCGAACCAACAGGAGAACCGCTGGTATTAACTAAATCCACCGTAGCCGTAGCAACTACTGTCGTCGGCGACTGCGGATTATGGTCCGCACAGCCCAACAGCCCGGCGAACAGGAGCGCAACCCCACTCCATACGTAAAAGGTACGCCGTCGACCTTCAGCCGTAATCGTAGTAAACTGGTTATTCATTCCTTTAATTAATCGCATAACGTTGAACAACTAATTAACGCCCACCAAACAGGCCACCCAGCATACCACCGAGGCCACCACCCGACTGCTGACCACCACCGCCCAACGCACTCATCAGGCTACCGGCGTCAACGCTCGAATCGTTTGGGTCATTGGCTTTGTTCATCAACTTACCGAGCACCATCGGCACCAGCGCACCAGCAATGGACATGGCCACCTGGGGTGAGATGCCTAATTTGCTCATCAGGTCCTGCTGAACATTCTGCTGAACGCCCTGCGTAGCGGGGTGACTGTCGATGCTGCCGCCCTGCCCCGTGACCATACCCAGCAAACTACCCAGCCCACCGCCCTGCGCCTGTTGGCCCAAGCCATTCATGATGCTGCCAGTGACCGTTTGCATAACGGTGTCGTTCTGGTCGTTCGGAATAGCTGGGTTGTTAATCACCGACTGTCCGGCATTCTGCTGTACTAAATTCATTAAGGTTTCAAACATGATCGTAAAGGTTTTATTAGTTTAGTGAATGCGGATGATTGCCAGCCGCCCAAAATTAACGAAGACGCCCGCGCCTACTTCCCTGCCAATCGGTTAATTTGGTCGCGAATTCATCACATGCTTATGACGAACGAAGAACCCAAACCCAGCGATCCGGCATCAGAAAGCAGGCCGTTCCCCGATCACATAAACCCGCTGCTCGCTGGTTTGTTTTACCCCAGCGAGTCCGACGAACCCATTGAACCGGTGACGTGCTACCTCAACCAGGCCGAGCTGTTAACTGATAGTCAACTTAAAGACTGGCTCATGCTGCCCCCGTCGACGTACGTTGATGAAAGGCCGGAGAACGAATTCTGGGAGCCCGTTATCACGGAGCAGGACTGGCATGGCGACGAGGACAGATCCATTACGGCCCGGTTTCAACAACTCAAAGAGATGCTGGACAACGAACTGACCGGGCGTCAGGTGTTCTACGTTGGCGAAACGGAAATCGACGTTTATCTGCTTGGTCGACGGGCTGACGGGGAACGGGTGGGCATCAAAACGATGATTGTGCAAACGTAGCCAGCTTCGGATGGACCGTACTGATTGCTGGTGTCACGCCGGTGAAGACTTCCTGAGTCTTCACCGGCGTATTTTTTTGCCCGGCTACTGATAACCTTTTCTTTTTCGCGGGATACATGAGGGCGATGGCGGCAGCCGGACACCAGCTACCCAGCGCCCGGTGTTCGACCGGGCAACCCAACCGCACAGTCTATCCAATCAATTCCGTAAACCACAATCCCCATGAAGACGTCTTTATTTTTTATGATTACCTGCCTGCTGCTGGGCCGCGAAGTTTCCGCCCAGGGCAGTCCGCAGAACCTGATTGCATCAGGCGATTCTTGGTCATTTCTGGATATGGGGGCTGCTCCCAGTGCCACAAACTGGACCGGAAGCAGCCCTTCGCCGACGGGATGGCGGCAGGGTCCCTCGCCTTTAGGCTACGGCAACGATGGGGAGCGCACCGTGGTTGGTTACGGTCCTTCGCCAACCAACAAATACGTCACCACGTACTTCCACAAAACCATCGCCATCCCGGACACGTCGGGCTTGTTTACGTTACGCTACAAACGCGACGACGGCATCATCATCTACGTGAACGGCACCGAAGTCAAGCGCGAATACCTGCCGACGGGCGCGGTTACCAACACGACGCTGGCTACCACCGTGCCCGAGGCCGAAGAACCCCTCTGGAAGACAATGACCGTACCGACCCGATTTTTCCGGCCGGGCACCAACGTTATTGCGGCCGAAGTACATCAGGCCTCGCTCACCAGTTCTGATATGCGCTTCGATCTGGAATTGTTTCGGACGAGTGCACTGCTCATTTCGTCTGCGTCCCCGACCATCGAACGGGGCCCTTACCTGCAAATGGGCACCTCAACCGCGATGACCCTCCGCTGGAGCACGAACGTGGCCACTGAAGGTCGGGTGGTTTGCCAGTCACCGGCGGGCGTGGTGAAAGCCAGCACGTGGCAACCCACGCAACCGCTGCTGCTGAACGACCCCAGCACACCAGCCCGAACCATCCACAGCGACAGCGTCACGGTGGAAGGGCTCGACCCCGATACGCCCTACTCCTACACCATCCAGGCCCGCCAGTCGGCCAACGCCCCCGTTTTTTCCTTGCAGGGCGGGCCTGACAACCGCTTCAGAACGGCACCGTCGACCGGTGCCCTGAGTGGGCCACAACCCCTGATTACGTCGGGCGATCCGTCGTGGTGGTTTCTGGCGACGGGCGCGGCTCCCCGCTCCAGTACCTGGAACGGGAGCGGCTTTTTCAACGATGGGGATGAGGATGCGGGCTGGCAGCAGGGAGCGTCGCCCTTAGGCTACGGTGGAGACGGCGAACGAACGCTGGTCAGTTACGGTCCCTCGGCTACCACCAAATTCACCACCACTTACTTCCGCAAAACGCTCCTCCTGACCGACCCAGCCGGAACCTTCATGCTGCGCTACAAACGCGACGACGGCATCATCATCTACGTGAACGGCACCGAAGTCAAACGTGAATACCTGCCTGCGGGCGCGGTTACCAACACGACGCTGGCAACCACCGTGCCCGAAGCCGAAGAATCCCTCTGGAAAACAATATCCCTACCGGCCGGGCTGTGGCGGGCGGGCGCCAACGTCATTGCCGCTGAGGTTCATCAGGCCTCGCTGAGCAGTTCCGACATGCGCTTCGATCTGGAATTGTTTCGGACGGCTCCGTCAGTGAGTCTCACTACCCGGCCGATCCGCATCTGGGCGCTGGGCGATTTTGGTATCATTCCCACAACGGGCTACAACCGCCACCTTAAAGTCCGGGACGCGTTTACTAATTACCTGAGCCGAAACGCCATCGACCACTTAGATATGTGGCTGTGGTTAGGCGACAATGCCTACGGCTGGGGAACGGCGCAGCAGTACCAGAAAAACGTTTTCGACGTGTATGATTCGCGCTTAGACCCAAGCCAGCGGATCATGAAACAAACGCCCATTTACGCTACGCCCGGCAACCACGATTACAAGGACAAATCGCCCACTGTCCCCGGCCTGAGCCAGGACCCGAACGATCCCCTGACGCGCCAGACGCACAAAATTCACTACTACGACGTGGTCAATAACTACACGAAGGGCGACTACAGCGGGGTGGCTTCGGGCCGGGAAGAATACTACTCGTATGATTACGGCAATATTCACGTCGTAAGTCTGGACACGTACGGATTCGAGTGCGAGAAACAGCCCGACGGCACCTACACCTGCCCCAACGGCTACACCATTCTCGATACCGACCCCGACCCGGCCCGCAACGGGGAACCCAGGAGCGCTCAGGTCCGGTGGCTGAAGCGCGATCTGGAAAAGGCCCAACAGGATAGCCGCATCAAATGGATTATTGTCATCACCCATTATCCGTTCTATTCGATGGGCACCAAAGATTCCGACAAGGATGTGGAGATCAAACCGCTACGCGAGAAGTTTCTGAGGTTCCTCGAGCAGTATAAGGTCGATATGGTGATGACGGGACACAGTCACGTCTACGAACGCTCGAAGCCCATCCGGGGGCAGTATGGAACGGAAAGCGAATACATCGCCGATAGCCTGCGGTTCCTGGCCCCGTCGGCTCCCGCCATTGATGCCCCCGGCTGGTATGCCTGCTCGTCAGCTTCGCTGGCCAATTCGATGATCTACTTCAAGAAATCTACCGACCCCGCCAACTACCCCATTCACGTCGTCAGCGGATCGGGGGGAGCCATGGGCGGTAAGCAGATCAAGAACGATCCGGCTAACCCAAAAGCAGGCTGGCCCCACGAGGTGATGCAGCAATCCTACGATAAGGGCGGGTCGATGTACTTAGAGATAACCGGCAATCGGCTCGATGCGAAGTTTATCACCGAAGACAGCGAGGTGGGCGATCACTTCACCATCATCAAGGACTCCGACGGCTTCCAGATTCCGGTCACCAACGGCACCACCCACACCCCCGACTGCGAATGCACCGAGGGCACCAAACCAGCCGCAGCCGCCTACACCCACTACGTCAGGCGCAACCCAACCGGCAACCCGGACCTGCTGCTGTCGATCAAAAAAAACGGGGCCACCATCGGAAAAGTTGGCGATGGCACGTTCGATCTTCAGCTAAAAGGCAGGCCGGGGGCCACGCGCATCGACGCTGCCACCGAACCGGCCGACTACGTCAAAGCCAGCATGATGGTCATGAACCGGCACTGGACGCTGCGGGCCACCCACGAGCTTCCCCCGGCGGCGGCCGCTTCCGTCCGGCACTACTGGAACCGGTCGGACTACAATGAATTCACGAACATTTACTACGGCCCCTGGCAGGCCAATTATGATTACATGTTTGAGACGATTGTTATCAATGACGATGGTGGCCAGACCGTGCGCTACGAGCGTGACCCGACCATCGACCGGCACCGGACCATTCCGAAGGCACCGGATTACAAAGCAACGGGAGCTTGGATCTACAAACATGGGGCGGTGGCATCGTCGTCGACGTTTAAATTTGGGTTGCCGAACCCCAGTTTCCCCCGGTTCCAATCCAGCGAATTCGTTGTCGGGCGGCTCCGGCACACGGGCGGAACCATCGGCGGTATCCTCTCGCCGTACACGTCCGGCAACGCCCGCCTTGCCGCCGAAGGAACCGCCAATTCGGACGAACGGACCGTGTCGGCTTATCCCAACCCCACCCTCGACGGAAAGGTGTTCTTCTCCCCCGCCATGCCCTACCAATCGTATGTGCTGACGGATTTGCAGGGTAACGTGCTCAAACAAGCGACGACAGCGGGCAGCTTAGCCGAACTCGATCTGTCCGCCCTGCAAACGGGGCTGTACGTGCTGGTAAGCCGGGGAGAATACGGAATCAGTCGATTTAAACTCATCCGAAACTAATGCCAGCGGGTTTCCGCGCCCAATCAGTCACCAATGGTACACAGCACGTTGGCGACTGATTGGGTGCAGATACAGTGACCTTTAACGAAATAATTGACTTATTTCAAGAATAAATCCGTTTTTTAGGTTACATTTCGCGCCGTCTAAATAAATTATACCCATTCAACCGTCCATGAACCGATCTACACCAGCTCCCCGATGGACCCGATACGCGGGCTGGCTCGTTGGCATTGGCTTATTGGCGGGCTGCGATGCCTGGGATTTGCCCCACCTGCCCGGTCGGGTTCAGCCCGTCGACACAACCCGTACCAATACCCTGACGACTGGTTTGATTGCGTATTACGCCTTCAGCGGTACGACGCTCGATGCCAGCGGCAATAACCTGAACGGCCTGATGATAAACGGCGCATCGTACGGTGCCGACCGCAGCGCCGGTAGTCGGTCGGCCCTGCTGCTGGATGGCGTCGATGATTATTTTGAGGTGCCCGACAACAGCCAGCTCCGGCCGGATGCCCTCTCGGTCAGCCTTTGGATCAGACCCCAGCGCGTAACCTCCACCAGTCACCTCTACAACAAATCCGTTTGGTCAGACCATATAAACCAGCAATACAGTGCCTTTATCCGCCCCGCCCAACCCACCAGTTCCGGCAACCCCGGCTGCGAAATCTGGGCGGACGTGAATCAGGACGGGCTGTGCAGTATTGAGCAGCCCATTCAACAGCCAATCAGCTACTACGACCCGACCTACGAAATGAATCGCTGGTACCACATCGTTACCGTCTTCTCGGGAAAGACCGGCAAGCTCTACGTCAACGGCGACCTGAAACGGTCCGAACCGGACCTACCCGCCAATGCCTTCGATAAGTGCGCGGGCGGCAATCTCCGCTTCGGGGCGCAGGCCAGTTTCGACGTCAATTACTTCGACGGGTCGATGGACGAAATACGACTCTACAACCGACCCCTGACCGATGTTGAGGTCAAGGCACTTTATAAACTATGAATAGCGTGATACGCTACGTTACTGGTTTCGCTGGGATGCTGCTGCTCCTCGTCGGTCTGGCGAAGGCCCAGCCGGGGGCAGTCGTTTCCAACGTACGGGCGGAGGTGGACAGCCAGCGGATAAAGATTAACTATGACCTCGTTGGTATCGGCGCGGCAGACTCGGTTTATGTTCAGGTCGAAAGCCGCAGCGCGGGCACCCTACCGGCAAACTCCGTCACGGGCGACGTTGGCCGGGTCGTATCGCCCGGTACGGCCAAAACGATTTATTGGGACTATAGATTAGATGGCGTATCCATCACCGACGACATCCGGGCGACCGTGCTGGTGAAGCAGGGCGCCACCCCCCCCGGCGGACTGCCGGGAGCGGTGGCGCTACCTACGCGCTGCTGTCGGCGCTGGCACCCGGCGTGGGAACGATCTTTGTGCAGCCTAATCAAAAAGTAGGCGTTCGTCCATTGATTACGGTCGCCTACGGAGGGCTGCTGGTGTACGGTCTCGCGCAGCGAAGCCAGTCCAAGAAGCAGTATGCCGTGTACGAAAGCGAACGGCAGGAAGCGGATTATGTCGAAGCCAACCAACGGCATCACCGGTATTTGGTAGCCGTGCGGACAGCGGCTGTCGTGTGGGCCGCCGACGTGGTTTATACCTACCTGACGGGCCGGAAAAATGACAGATTACGGTCGAATACGGCCCGGCGGGTCGCTGTCCGCTACGAAAATAACACACCAACGGTTGGCATTCAACTGAGTTTCTGATAAAATCGCCATGAAAAACGGGTTACTCCTGCTCCTGTTCTGGTTCCCGGCCGTTGGCATCGCCACCGGGCAACCGGCCACGACGGTATCGGCCCACAGCGACTGGGTATTGCCCAAAACGCCCACCGCTGCTGCCCCCGTCATCGCCTGGCGGACGCCCCTCTCCACCCGGCAAACCGCCCTGACGGGTCTGTATCGCCTGACGATCTGCATTCAGTCGGCTAGTCCGGTTACGCGGCTCGTTTTTGTGCAGAACGGCACCGAAATCCCCGGCGGGCAGCGCGGGTTCAAACGAATCGCCTGTGGGCAGGAAGTATCGGAAGAGATCCGGTTGGTCAGTGGCCCCAATGAATTAGTGGTGAAAGCGACCAATGCGGTCGGCACAACCACCTCGGAACCGCGTTTCATTACCGGCCTGTCGGAGAAGGGACCCGTTGCCACCATCCCGACCGGACCGAAACGACTGGCCCTGATTATGGCCAACGCGGCTTATGGCAAATACCCGCTGAAAAACCCGCTCAACGACGGACGGGCCGTGAAAACGCACTTGGAAAACCTCGGCTTTGTGGTCACGTACGGCGAGAACCTGCCGCTGCGGACCATGAAAACGATGATCGACGCCTTTATGACCAGCCTCGGCAACGATAACGTGGGACTGATCTATTACGCCGGGCACGGGCTGATGGTCAACGGCGAAAACTACGTGCAGCCCGTTGATGCCGACCCAACCACCGAGCCGGACGTTGAATACGAGTGCTACCCGCTGCGTCGGCTCATTGCCCGGATGGAACAGGTGAATGGCAAAGGAGCCAACATCCTGTTCTGGGATGCCTGCCGCAACAACCCCTACCGCTCGTGGCGACGGAGCGCGGGCGATCCGGTGTTTGCCCCCATGCAACCGGCGGTCGGTACGCTGATCGTGTACGCCACCGAACCGGGCAAACCCGCCTACGACGGGGGCGACGGGGCCAACAGCCTCTTCACCGGCGAACTGATCCGGCACATTGACCAGCCCAACGTCGACATTTTTGATCTGGTCGACCGCATCGACCGGGGCCTCGAAGAACGGGGCATCCGGCAGCCCCCCTACATTGAAGGACGGCTGCGGGGTAAGTTTTTCTTTAAGCCGCAATAGGCCATGAGACCGTTTTTGTACCCGGCCATTCGGGGGCTGCTGCGACTCATCGGGCGGCTACTGGTGCCGGTCGGTATGGGGCTGGTGACTTTCGGTGGCCGGGCGCAGACGCTGCACGCCATCATGGTGGCCGACACCAAAGACCCGGTGCTGGCGCGGGCCTGCGCGTATGACGTGGCGGTGGTCCACCGGCAATTGGTTCAGGTGTCGGCGGCCATCGGCTACCGGTTAAATGAACAGCTTATTTCGCAAGCCGATTTTGGCCGCAAACAGCTCGACAAAGCACTCCAGTCCGTATCGCCCCAGCCCAACGATATTCTGCTGTTTTATTACAGCGGTCACGGCTATAATTTAAATGGCCGCGCTGACCGGTTTCCGATACTGATGCTGGATAAGAAAGCGGGGAGCACCCACCAGAACCCGGGTTTGCTGGCCATTCATACGCTGCTGAAACGCAAAAAAGCGCGGCTGTGCATCACCCTCGGCGACTGTTGCAACACCATCGCCAGCACCATTCGGGGCCAGCCCACGAAGCGGGTATTGCCCAAACCGCTGATGCTGACCAACGATTCGTTGAATGCCGCCTACCGAAACCTGTTTCTGAACGTCTCCGGCGACGCGCTGATTGCCAGCAGCGCTCCCCCACAACGGGCACTCGCCCACCCCGATTCGGGCAGTTTTTACACCCGCGCGTTCGACGAAGCCTTAGACGTGGCCCGCCAGCATCCTGGCCTGTCGTGGGCGTCGTTGCTCGGAGATGCGCAGACCCGGCTCACCCGCCACGCGGCCACGCGCACCAAACGATCCATCTACGACCTCAACATCGTACCCAGCAAGAATCCGGTCAGCGTACTCACGGCCCTTACCGTGGCGCTCCGCACCGACCGGGGCCATCAGAATGTTGAATACCGGGCCGGGGACCAGATGCAGATCGAGGTGAAGGCCAACCGTTCCTGTCACCTGCGGCTGGTTTACCTGCTGGCCGATGGCACCAGGACCCTGCTGGAAAATGACTTCGTGGTTAAACCCGGTCAGGAAAATAAGTACGTCCGAATAGCACCGGCGGAATCGTTTATCTGCGCGGCCCCGTTCGGAACCGAGCACTTGCTGGTTTATGCCGCCGAAGCCCCTTTTTGCCCACTACCCACCACCCCAAACCCGTCGCTTTACGTCCGAAACGAAGGCGGCTATTCCGTAATCGTCGGGTCGCAGTCGGCCCTGGCCGAAGCGGTCAAATGCACGATCACCCCAACAAGCGTCGCCGAAGACCGGATCCAGATCACGACGCGGGCCAACCAGTAAGCCATGAACGGGCGGGGCAGGCTCAATTTTTCAGTATCCTGAACTGGCGAATTTTAGTCCGCGACTCACTCGTCAGTAGATACAAGCCTGACGGGTACTGGGATATATCCAGGTGTTCAAGCCGGCCTGCCTGCTTCACCTGTTTCAGGAGCCTGCCCTGCAAATCCGTCAGTTGGTACGAGTCATACAGCAGGGCAGGGCGAAAAAACACCCGGCCAAGAGTCGATGGATTGGGATAAAGGGTAGTCGGGGTTTCGTCAGGGGTCGGGGTTTCCAGGGATTCGGTCTGCGGTGTTGATAGAGAGACTGCCCAGCTCTGTCGGCCAGCAAGGCCCCCGCCCCCTTTCAGTCGGCCAACGGTAAATTCGACCGAATTTTGCCAGTACTCGGCGATGGGCCGCCAGCCGGACGCAGGATACAGCCAAAGTCCGGTAGCGCTCAGGCTGGTTGCCTTAGGCAGGTTGGCATGACCACCGCTGGCCGGGTCAGCGGAGTATGACGTGGTGGCATCATTGTTCACCTTAAAAACCTTCATGTCGAGGTGGTTTCCCCCGGCCGCCGGATTCAAATGACTAACGCCCCCCGGTCCCGGCCTGAACGGCCCGCCGACGTTATAGCTATAGGGAGGTCTGAACCCCCGGAACCCCCACAAGTCGAATTCGTGGTAATAAAACCGAACGGGTACGGGATTGGTGAGTTCGTGGGTCGGCGTTAGTGTCCAGTGGCGATTGACGACCACCCAATCAGTATCGGTCACGTAATTGGCGGTGCCGTTCCGGTTGACCTGCGTAGCGCCCGCAGTTCCTTTCACCTGTAAAGTAAAGGTGCCATCCCCCACCCTGCCGATACTTACTTTGGAACCGTTGGGGTTGGTCAGTTTCTTAATCGACAACAGCAGGTTATTGCTGCCCGATGGGGTACGCTCCACGTAATGCGTGTAGCCCGAGGCATCGTCGCACTCACAATCGGCCTTGTGGACGGCGCCGTCGGTTTCGTGAACGGTGAAGGGCGCGTGTGTACTCGCTTTAACGATGCTGAACTGATCCTTTATTGTCCCGTCCTGGGCAATGAATTTCGCGTCCAGCCGGTCGCCTTCGATCTCCATGTACATAGACCCCCCATCATCCTGGGTGTTTTGCATCGCCGGATGATTGATATTGTCAGGCGCCCGTTCGATGCCACCGCCCGACCCATTGACCACGTGAACGATGTAGTTGGGCGCGCTGGCACTTTTGGCATAAACGTAGGATGAATCGGAAGCCGAACAATCATACAACCCGCTGGCTTGTATGCCAGCCGCCAGCGGGGCGGCCATGGTGGTTCGGTTGAAGGTGGTCGACAGGCCCGTGTGGGTCCGAATTGGCCACGAACGCTCGTAGACGTGGCTGTGACCGGCCAAGACCAGGTCTACCCGGTAGTTTTCCAGCACGGGCAGCAGTTTCTGCCGAACGGCGAATATCTCTTCATCGCGCACCGCCTGCGTTACCGGATCGGTTGACCGAACATCGGAATCATGCGATCCTTTGGTATAGGGCGGATAATGCAAAAAGACGATAATCCACTGGATTTTGGCATTGCTCTGGGCCAGCGCCAGGTCCTCCTTCAACCAGGCCAGCTGCCTGCTGGCCGGATCAAATATCCCGTACGGGCAGGTGAAGGTGCTATTGGCGTTTTTAACGCACTCCTCGTAGCCATAGGTGTCCAAACTGACAAAATGAATGTTCGCGTGGTCGAAGGAATAGTATTCTTCTTTTCGGGAATGACGGCCGGCCGCATCGCCCGCCGTCATGGCATTGACGACAGCGTAGTAATGATTGAGACGGTGATCTTTTCGGGCATCACCGTAGGCCCCCGTGGTCGGATTCCTATCCTGATTATTTCGGTACTCGTGGTTGCCGGGCGTGGCAAAAATGGGCGTTTGTTTCATAATCCACTGCGGAGAATCCCCCCGGTCAATATCCTTGCGGCCGTCGTACACATCGAATACCGACTGTTGAAACTCCCAGTCCCGCCCCCAGTCGTAGGCATTGTCGCCTAACCACAACCACAGATCAACGTAGGTATCGGCTCCGTTCGCTTTTACGTACCTGTTGAACGCATCCCGAACGTTAATTTGATCCTTATCCGGGTTACGATACTGATCGGGCTTATTACCAAAATCCCCCAACACCCACAGGCGTGTTTTCTTCTGACTGCCGATCACTGGCGCGGTTACAAAGTAATTAGCCGCGTCGCCCTGCCAAAAGCTACCACTTTGAATCGTGTACGAATACGGCGTATCCGGCTCCAGATTGGTTAGTGTCACGCTGACGTTGTGGATGGTGGTTGGGGGATTGGGGTCGCCCGCTTCAAAGGTGAGCGCCGTGGATGACTGCCAGGCCGTGGTTACCGGACTCCCGGCCGACGTCTTCGGCTTATACAGTACCCGTCCATCCGAAGCGGTATTGGTACTCCATCGGATCGTCATGCTTCGTTTGCCCGGTGCAATGACCAGCGCCGGATCATCCGAGTACCGTTGCAGATAGGGCCCCAGAGCGAGGGCAATGCTCGCGCCCGCGGTTCGCCAAAGTTCCAGATCAAACCGAATGTCAGAACTGGGTAAACTTTGATGAATCTCGACCGCGAGGACGTTCTCCCCTTCGTGCAGATAAGGGACGTTGTTCAGCGTCTGCCAATCTTCCTCCACGTCGTTAACGGTGGCGTGGGTGCCGTAGGTGATGACGGCGGGCAGGGCAGGCAAATTGTGCCGTTTGACTTCGCGGCCGTTGACGTAGATGACAATGCCATCGTCCAGCTTATACCGCATAAAAAAGGAGCCGGTGGCGTCGGCTAACGTAACCTTCAGTCTAAAATACGTAGTCGTATCCTTGTTAACACACGTAAAGCTGGTGGGACATTGTTTCACTAAGGTTCCTTTTCGGGTTCCGCCGGTTTCCAATCCCGTCTCCGGCCCGTCGGGATAGCCAAGTGGTGAAGGGCCTGAGGACCAGCCCGTTTCGTCGAACAGGCCGCCATCGGAGCAGGTCGGACAGCCTTTCCAGGTCGGCGGGGGAGCCGCTGTGGCAACGTAGTATTTCCAGGATTGCCCGGTTTTTACGAACGTTTGGCTGGACGGGGCCTGCGGGGGTGGAGCCGCGTTGGTCAGGGTACGGACGATCGCCGAAATAGACCGCTGGAAGGCCGTGGTGCGCCATAGCTCGACGTCAAAACGGATATCGGAACTACCGGCTGAACTTTGATGGATCTCAGCCGCAATGACGTTGTCACCCGCTTTCAACAGCCCGTTCGGTACATCCACGGTTTTCCAAAGCGGTTCCTCCTGTTCCGACACCGTTGTTGCCAGTGTCGAGTTGGTGATGGCGGCCGTTGGCAGATTTTCCCGTTTCACCTCCTGCCCGTTGATGTAGAGCACGATGCCATCATCGCGCTTGTAGCGAAAAGAGAAAGAGCCGGCAGCGTCGGCAATACGGAGCGTTTTTCGGAAATAGGTGGTAATGTATTTACTACTGGGGTTGGGGCCGTAGGGTACGGTTGTGACTTCCCCGTCGCCCCCGTATCCCAGTGGCGAAGCCCCTTCGATCCAGTTGGCATCATCGAAGGCGTCGGCTCCCCGCCAGTTTATCGAAGCAGGAGTCTCTCCGGTGGCAAAGTATTTCCAACTGTCTCCTGATTTGATCAGAGTCTCCTTATTGGTTTGTGCCATTGCCCCCGCACACAGCAGCAGGGTAGTCATCGCGAGTAGCAGTGGGCTCATAGTCATGTGGATTTTAATAAAATATCTTTGAATAATTAAATAAATGTACTGATTTATTCATATACAGCCTTACCTACTGCTGATTATCTCCATTTTTTGGCTCTCGTTATCAATCGGCTCACATTTTTTATCCCGCCCTGTTAACCTTTCCCCATAGTTGTGATACACAGAGGAGACAAACTCACAGTCAGTTCACCTTAATCAGTTTTAAATCATGAAAAAGCTCATTTTATCCGCATTCGCGGCCGCTACCGTTTGCAGCGTCTACGCCCAGTCGAACACCCTGTCGCTCAATCAGCGTGGCGACGGAAACCAGGCACCCGTTACGCAGCGGGGAAGCAATAACGCCTTGTCATTAAGCCAGACGGGCAACGGGAACGGTACGGTTTATGGCCTCGACATTGTACAGGCGGGTACCAGAAACGCGGGTACCGTCAGCATGACTGGCGATAATAATCTGGTTTCTTTTGGACAGAGTGGCTCACAAAACACCAGCAATCTGGCCATCACCGGGAATGGCAATACGGCTTCATTGCAGACCTGGAGCGTCGGTAATCACGTATCTGTGACGCAGATAGGCAATGCGAACACGGCGTCGACCAGCAGTTTTATTTCCAGCGGGAATCAGTTCAGCATAGACCAGAACGGCGACGGTAACAGTGCCAGTGCGGTATCGAGTTGGGGCGGTAACCATCAGGTTTCGATCTCGCAGGCTGGCAATAACAACCAGAGTTACGTCCGGGCGTCGGGCTACGATGGCTCTGCTTCTCTTTACGACAGCTACAATAGCCAGGTTACCATCGATCAGGTTGGCAATGGCAACGTCGGCAATGCGAATATTCAATACAGTTCGGATAATCAGGTCACGATCAGCCAGGTTGGCAATGACAATAGCGCCCGCACGAACCACACGGGCGGTATGAATCCGGGCTATGGTGACTCGAACAAGGCGACTATCTCGCAAACCGGCGACGCCAACCAGACCGTGATTGACCAGCCCGGCAACTCTAACCAGACCAGTATGACCCAATTGGGGACTGCCAACGAAGCTCGGCTTATCCAATCGGGTTCGTTGAATACGGCCACCGTCTTTCAGGAGGGTATTGGCAACGTATTGACCGGTCTGGACTCATCCAACTACGCTGCACAGTACGGGGGCAGTGGCAATTCGCTCACCCTCACCCAGACCGGCGATGGCAATGTGCTCCGCTTCGGGCAGTCGGGCAACAATAACACCGCTACCGTTACGCAGGAACAGTTGCCATAGGCGGTGAATCCGCCCCTGAAAATTGCCCGCACAGGCCATCAATCACTTTCAGTTCACACTAATTTTTCTATCAATCATGAAAATATTCATTCTATCCGCATTCGCGGCCGCTACCGTTTGCAGCGTCTACGCCCAGTCAAATACCCTGTCGCTCAGTCAGAGTGGCAACGGAAACGATGCTCCGGTTACGCAACGGGGCAGTGCCAATGCAGGCGCCATTACCGTAGCGGGTGATAATAACACGTCCACCTTTGAGCAGTCCGGGGACCGTCTGCGGGGCCGCCTATCAATCGTGGGCAGTCGGAATAACGCGTTTGTCCAGGCGGATCATTACCTGAACGAGACTTCGGTCGCGCAGGTTGGCAACGACAATACGGGGGTCGCCCTGTCGACGTTCCGCAGCGATCACAACCAGGTTACCCTTTCTCAGATCGGGGACGGCAATACCGGCTTTGCCTACGCAACCGACCACAGTGATAACAACCAGATCAGGCTCACCCAAAGTGGAAGTAACAATACGGGTGAGGCTTATTCGGCCTACCGAAGCGCGCACAACCGGGTCAGCCTCAGTCAAACCGGAGACGGTAACACCGGTTTTGCCGCTGCATCGAACAGCGACAGGAACCAAATCAGCCTTGTCCAGACAGGCGATCATAACGCGGGCTACGTTTCGGCGAATGATGGCAGCAGTAACCAGGGCAGCATCAGTCAGACGGGGTCGGATAACTCGGCAGCACTGTCGCAGGTAGGCTATTCCAATGGGGCATCGGTCACGCAGGAGGGGAATAACAACATACTAACGAATCTGGAGCCAGTACCTGGGGAACGCATCCGCATTCGTTACATTGGTGCTGTTCAGCAGGGGTACGGCAACGCGCTGACCTTAACGCAAACCGGCGATGGCAACGTGCTGCATTTTAACCAGTCGGGCAACGGCAACACGGCGACCGTTACGCAGGGAGTTTCATTCTAAGCCCGACAAGCCCGTTCGTTCGTCCGCTTACGAACGGGCTTTCACCCCCGACTCGTCTTTTCTACGGCATCCAAAATCCCCAATCATCATGATACGGCTCATTTTTACGCTGATGATTACCCTACCATGTGCTGCCCTCCCGTGGGTCGCTTCGGCCCAGTCGGAGGTGTATTTCCAGCAACCGCCGACCGACCGAAATCTGGCCGGGCTGACGTCCGGCGAACTGACCATCGTGCAGACAGGGCAACTCAACCAACTCCGCTATGGGGAAGCCGGGACCGGCAATACGGTTCGCCTGTCGCAGCAGGGTACCAATAATGCGCTGGACCTGGAGGTAACCGGCACCGGAAACCAGTATGATTTTGCGCAGCAGGGCGACAACAACGTGGCGCAGTGGCGAACCGGGCACCAAAACAACGACCACCTGGAGGTGCTGCAACGGGGCAACAACAATCAACTGATTCAGGAGGGCAGTGTCCCGGCCGCGGGCGTACCGATGCGCATTGAGCAAACGGGCGGTATGCAACTACTCCTCAAAAACGGCTATTAATCCCATGAACTACGCAAGATTACTCGTCAATATCCTGTTATTGGCCCTGCTACCGTATTGGGCATTCGCGCAGGCCCCTGAGGTCGGCGACGAGTTAGATCTCGAAGGAATACTGGTAGAAAGCGCGATGGGCGAGACCAATGGCACCAGTCTGATTCTGGATAATTCCCGCACTAAAGTCGGCAGGGACTTTTACGACCTGTTCTACAAACACTGGTCTGTGCCAACCCAGGCCGATAGCACGCAGCGACGCAACGCCGGGCCAACCGACTCATCCGGCGACGTAGTGATCATGATTGAAGAAATCCCCTCGCCCGGCACAGCCAACCAGATTCTGATCAGCATCGACGACCAGCCCGTCTGGCAGCAGTTTGTACAGGGACGCTACGAGTTGCTTGAAGCAGACGCGCACGATGCCGTAGACATCGTCCGGCAGTACCTAACGGCGTATCAGGAAACGCAGCAGCCACTCGGCACCCAGGACCAAAAAGGTTCCGGTGTACATTGATGGTAAAGAGCATTCTCCCACTTATTTTATTTTGATGAGCCAATAATCCCAAAATCGTTCATGGCTATTCTCCGTTTTATCCCCGGATGCAGGAGAATCCGACTCCCCACCCACCAGAAAACCCCCATCCGCAGTAGCAATTATAGAGCGTAGATAGTCGGACTCTGCTCCACCAAAGGTCTTATCCCATTGCTTAACTCCACTACCATTGATCTTGATGAGCCAATAATCGCCAAATCCCTTGCTATTCTCCGTTTTATCCCCGGATGCAGAAGAGCCCGAATCTCCACCCACCAGCCCCCCCCCGTCCGCGGTAGCAACCATAGAGCGTAAATAATCAAAACCCGGCCCCCCAAAGGTCTTATCCCATTGCTTAACTCCACTACCATTGATCTTGATGAGCCAACAATCATTAAATCCCTTGCCTTCTTCCATTTTATCCCCGGATGCAGGGGAATCCGAAGACCCACCCACCCAAAAACCCCCGTCCGAAGTGGCAACTATAGAGGATAAATTATCATTACCCGACCCCCCAAAGGTCTTATCCCACTGCTTAACTCCACTACCATTGATCTTGATGAGCCAATAATCAGTAGTTAAACTGTTATTTCCTCGACGATTCTCCGTTTTATCCCCGGATGCAGAGGATTGCGACTCCCCACCCACCAAAAAACCCCCATCCGCCGTGGCAACTATTGAGTGTAAATTATCATCGCTCGACCCACCAAAGGTCTTATCCCATTGCTTAACCCCATTCACATTGATCTTGATGAGCCAATAATCGCCAGCTCCCTTGCCATCCTCCGTTTTATCCCCGGATGCAGGAGATTGCGAATACCCACCCACCAAAAAACCTCCGTCCGCAGTAGCAACTATAGAGGATAAATTATCATTACCCGACCCCCCAAAGGTCTTATCCCATTGCTTAACCCCATTCACATTGATCTTGATGAGCCAATAATCGTTACCTCCCTTGCTATCCGCAGTTTTATCCCCGGATGCAGGGGAATCTGAAGTCCCGCCCACCAAAAAACCCCCATCCGAAGTGGCAACTATTCCAGAGGGGAAATAATCATTACTTGACCCCCCAAAGGTCTTGTCCCATTGCTTAACCCCATTCGCATTGATCTTGATCAGCCAATAGTCGTTACCTCCCCTGCTATCCGCAGTTTTATCCCCGGATACAGAAGAATTCGAATACCCACTCAGCAAAAATCCCCCCTCCGGAGTGGCAACTATAGAGTATAAAGCATCAAAATTCGACCCCCCAAAGGTCTTATCCCAAAACTTGGTGACAACATATACTTTAGTCGTTACAGGCTGCGTTTTGGTGGCTGTTTTGCCGTTTCCCGTCGCGGTTAACACCACCTGAAACGTACCACCTTTTGTGTACTGATGGCGGGGGCTGGCCTCCGTAGAACTGCCCCCATCGCCAAAATCCCATTGATACGTATCGGCATTGGTTGACTTGTTGGTGAAAGCCACTTCGCAGGGAATCGTGCACTCGCCACCGGTAAACGTAAAGTCGGCTACGGGTGGAGGAATTTGGATTGAAACGTCTTTACTGAGCATACTGCTACCCCTTGGTCCCGTAGCAATTAATTTAATGGCGTATATTTTTCCCTGCGTGTAGGTATGTTGGGGGTTATGTTCGGTAGAGGTCTGCCCGTCGCCAAAGTCCCACTGGTAACTCGTCGCGTTCTGCGATTGATTGGTTAGGGTTACGGCGCACGGAGCCGTGCATCCCTCACCTGCAACGCTGAACTGAGCAACGGCTGCGGCAGGAGGAGCCTGAATAGTAATGATTTGGGTAACCTGGTTGCTGCCCCCCGCTCCTTTCGCCGTCAGTTTTACCGTATAGCTACCGGCCACCGTATACGTATGCTTCGGGTTCTGCTCACTGGACGATTGTCCATCGGCAAAATCCCAATAATAACTGGTCGCGTCTTTGGATGCATTCGTAAACGTCACCTCGCAGGGAGCGGTACAGTTATTATTCTGTACAGAAAAAGCGGGCAGGGGTTCAGGCTCAGGTTCCTTTTCCTTACGACATTGGCTTAAACTCAGTAATAAAAGCAAGTAGGTAGGGAGACATTTCATGGCTGTGGTGGGGAATAAGATGAAACTATTTTAAGAATAAGTTAAATAAAACTACTTTATATTTTGCAATATTCCAAGAAGTAATTTAAAAATTAGTTTAACAAGGGCGTGGTACGTCAGCCGGCCGCATTCCGATTTATGCCCTAATCCGGGAAACTCAAATTTTATAAAAAAGGCCTGTTAACCTTCCGCATATCTCGAGATATACAATCAGAACACCCTTTACTTCTGACTGTATATGAAAACGCTATTCATCATCGCATCCCTGCTGCTCCCCGCCGGACTGTACCCGCTTCGGGCGCAGGCGCTTACCTACCGGCCCAACAACCCGGCTTTCGGGGGCAACACCTTCAACTACCAGTGGTTGCTCAGCTCAGCCCAGGCGCAGGACACCCATAAAGACCCGGCGGCCAAAACTACATCCGCAGCGAGCGGCCTCGGCGGGTCATCCAACGGCTCGTCGCTCCAGAGTTTCTCCGACAACCTACAGCGTCAATTACTCAGCCGACTATCGCAGAACATTCTCAACAAGCAGTTTGGCGAGGATGGTCTGCAGGAAGGCACCTTCACCTTCGGCGACATGCAGGTGGTGATCAGCAATGCCGCCGAGGGAGTCGTCATCCGCATTACCGATGGCAAAGGCGGGGAAAGCGCCATCACAGTACCTTACCTCTGAGTCTGTTCATCCCGTTTATCACCTCCGTCTCCCTTAACGCTCGTTCGCCATGAATCATTTATCGACAAAAATCGGCATCACCCTGTTGACGGTCACCGGCACCGTATGGTTGCTGACCGGTTGCAGCGCCTACCTTCACCAACCAACGCGCACCCAATCGGCCCGCTTAGGTGAAGAAACCACTCTCACGGCCGGGCTGCGCCAACTGCCCGCTCCCCACGAGAAAATAGTAGCCGCCGTCTACAAATTCCGGGATCAGACCGGCCAGTATAAACAAACCGAAACCGGCGCGGGCTTCTCGACGGCCGTGTCGCAGGGAACCACCAACATCCTGCTGAAGGCGCTGGAAGAAAGCGGCTGGTTCGTGCCTATCGAGCGCGAAAACGTCAGCAACCTGCTCAACGAGCGCAAAATCATCCGCTCCAGCCTGTCGCAGTACAAGAGCGAGGCCGAAAATCTGCCGCCCCTGTTGTTCGCGGGCATTATTCTGGAAGGCGGTATCGTTTCCTACGATGCCAACACCATTACTGGGGGGGCGGGGCTGCGGTTCTTCGGCACCGGCGGCTCCAACCAGTACCGGCAGGACCGGGTAACGGTGTATCTGCGGGCCGTGGCCACCAAATCGGGGAAGATTCTCAAAACGGTTTACACCTCCAAAACCATTCTGTCGCAGGCGGTCGATGCCGGGATGTTCCGGTACGTGCGCTTCAAACGCCTGCTCGAAATAGAAACCGGCTACGCCACCAACGAGCCCGCCCAGATGGCCGTTACGGAAGCCATTGAAAAGGCGGTTCAGTCGCTGGTGCTCGAAGGCATTCAGGATAACCTCTGGGCCGTTGACGATAAAGCCGCTGGGCAGGCGCAGACGATGCTGACGGCCTATGCCCGCGAGAAAGAGGAGATGAGCCAAACCGACGTCTACGGGGGTCGTAACACCGTCGAACCGTCGCGGCTGACGGTTCAGCCCTACGTGTCGGCCTGGCGGTATCACGGCGATATTGCCAGCCGGGGCTTCCGAACGGGCTACGGGCTGGCCGCTGATGTGTACCTCTCCAAAAATTTCGGCATTCAGGTGAACGCGGGTGTTGGAGCGCTCGCCAGCGGTCAGAAATTCAGTTGTCCGGTCAGTCTTTTACAGGGCAACCTCATCTACCGCACCCTCCCCTTCCAGCGCATCACGCCACTGGTATACGCGGGCGTCGGGGTTGTGATGTGCCGCACCGGAACCTCACCAATCGACGTTCGTGGCCAGCAATACGTATTGCTGAACGGCGGTATCGGTGCCGAGTACGCCATTAACCACGTTTTCGGACTCCGAACCACGCTGGAATACCATCAACCCATGACCGACGCCTTAGACAAAATCGTGTCCGGCCGCTACAACGATTATTACCTGCGCGGTTCCGTGGGCCTGGCTTTCTACGTCGGGCGTTCGGTCCGGCAACACGCCCCGCTTCACCGCTAATTCATCGATCTCACTAAACCCTTACCGCCTGCACTCATGAAACGTCTACTCCATTTTCTCCCGCTGCTGCTGATCGGCCTTGGGGGATGCAACGAAGATCTGCTGGTCGAACCCCAGCAATACGGGTCCATCAGCGGCCAGGTGCTGAGCAAAAAGGATGGCATCCCGGTTAACAAAGCCGCCGTTCGGTTAAGCCCGTCGGGCAGAACGGTGCAAACCGACACGACCGGTCGCTTCCGCTTCGACACGGTTTTGGTGGGTAAGTACACGATCCAGGCGTCTAAAGAAGCGTTTCGCGACGAACTGACGACGGTTGAGGTGGCGAGTACCTATGGGTCGGCCACGGTTATGTACCTGGTAAACGACAACCCGCCCCCCACGGAACCCCGGCTACTCACCCCGGCGGTGAGTGTCAGTGCCGTATCGACCATGGCCGTGTTGACGTGGCAGTCCAACGACCCGAATAAAGACCCACTGACGTACGAGGTTGTTATCCTGCGCGAAGGAAGCACCACGCCCATGCAAACGGTTACGGGCCTAAAAGCCGATTCACTCGTGTTGACCGGACTGGATTACGGAACCACCTATTATTGGCAGGTAACCGTCTCGGACGGCGTGAATTCGATAACCGGCAAAACGTGGAGTTTTCGGACGGTTCCGTTCCCCGATGTTGCCTACGTGTTTACGCGGAAGGTGGACGGGCGCTACCAGATTTTCGCAGCCATTGGTGGGGGCAACGCCATTGCGTTGACGCATACCGGCAGCAACTGGCGACCCGTGGTCAGCCCCAACGGGAAGCAGATCGCGTTTATGTCAAACGCCGGGACCGACGTTCATCTCTTCGTTATGAACCACGACGGTAGCCACCCACGCCGGGTAACTACCGTACCAATGGCTGGCTTGGTACCTTCGGACCTTTCGTTCTGCTGGTCGCCCGATGGTACGCAACTCCTGTATCCCAGCCATAATAAACTGTATGTCGTGCAGGCCGATGGGTCGGGTAATGGCCTGCGGATGGTTTCCCAGGCACCCGCCGGGCGCTTCTTCGCCGGGTGCGACTGGACACCGCAGGGCAACCGGATCATTGCCCGCACCACCGGCTCCAGCATCTACGACAATCGGTTTGTGGTTATGTCGCCCCAGGGCAAGGACACAATTACGGTGTTGACGCAGGTGGGCGGACGGATGGGGAATCCCGTTTTTTCGACAACTGGGGAAAAAATCTTGTTCTCCTATGACAAAATTCCGTTTCAGAACGCGCAGGGACGTCAGTTGAACGCGCTGATCGCTTTGCTAACGCTTGGCGAAAAGCAACCCCAGGATGTGATGACCTTTGGCACTGATACCCGGTCAACTAAACCAGTGGGCACCAACGATCTTGATCCCCGTTTTTCACCAGATGGTGCGAAGATCACCTTCACTAATACCAGCAACACCGGCACGGGTGAAGGTACCGTAATGACGATTGATTTCGACGGAAAAACCGGCCAAAACCGCACGGTGCTAATTAAAGCGGCAGAAATGCCCTGCTGGCGCTCGATGTAGTCATTTTAAGTAAGTGTACAGGAGAACGAGGGAAGACCGGAAAAAGCGCAGCCGCCTGGCCGCGCTTTTTTTATTGGAAAGACCAGTTGCCCAAACGAGTTGCCGACCGTTGCGCAGCGTCCACGGGGCAACTGGGCAATTGTCCCCGCTACGGCGGGCTGATGGCGTAGCCGTAGCGAGTGAATCGGGCTAAATCCCGGTAGCGAATCCAGCAAAACCCGCCGTCGGCCCACGCACTGCCGAAGCTATTGACCACCCGGAAACTCCCCCCGTATCGGCCGTCGTCGTACCCGATCAGGCATACCGCATGGCCCCGCAGTTCGTTGCTTAGTGGATTTTCGCTCCGGTTTGGTTTCCAGACGCGCCCTGCCGAATAAAAAGAAGCCGGAACTACCATCCCAATCACCACCGGACTCCCACTGGCCAGCGCCCTCCGGAGGTTGGCTATTTTTTTCTGTGCATCGTCCCCTACGCTGAACAGCCGCTCATACGCCCCGATTCGGTACTGGGCGGCAACAGCGTCGAACCCGTCGGTTTTTTGGCTACAGGCCGGGTAGGGAAAGCGGTTTACCGGCACAGCCCCCGTACCCCGTAGCACATCGAGGGCTTTGGACAGATACACCCCCTGGGTACAGGCGTAGTCACCGCCGGTTTTAGCCTTTTCGTAGAGGTAACTCGGCGAGAAAGCCAGTTGACCAATTGCCGTTTTGTCAGTGATTTGTCGGGTTTTAGCTTCGATGATCGTTCGAAAATAATAGCCGCACGCAAAGCCAACGCAGGTGCTATACGTTCCCTGCGCCCGCACCGCCGGGCAAAACGGTTCGTACGAAATGCGGGAAGGGATTTTTTCCTTATACACTACGCCTGGGTACGGCAACTGCTCATAGGCCTGGTCATCAAGCAGCATACCGGGGTTATCAGTCATCTGGGCCACGACTGGGAAAGTCATCGCCAGTACCAACAAACCGGTGAGCCACGGGCGGTTCATCATGGTTCGGATGGGTTGGTCGACAACTGACGGAGGAGTTGGGTAGCTTCCCGCTGATAGGGGTGCCCGTTCAGCCCGGCTATCTGCTCCGCTAACGCACGGGCTTTCTGACGCTGGTTTGTTTTCAGGTACGCCAACGCCAGGTACCACTGCGCACTGGCGCTCCAATGCCCCGGCGCTGACTGGATCAGCACGCTCAGCTTGTCAATGGCTGCCTGCGTGTCGGGCCGCTGGAGCGCCTGGACGGCTTCCCGCAACCGAACCGAATCAGAACTGGCCGATTCGGTTTGGGGAGCAGCCGCCCGGTCGGGGTCGGGGGCCAGCACGGGTGCCAGTTTAAGGTCGGGCGAGAAGAAGGTGTCAAACGTGCGGGCGTTCTGCGTCAGTTGTACGCGCTCGGTCTGCTGATTTTGGTAGATGACCCACCCAAAACCAAGTACGATCACCAAGACGGCGGCCATCGCAAAATAAGCCCACTGTTCGCGGAATACGGTACGTTTCAGTTTCGCGGTTGGGGGTGGCGTAACGTAAGTTGGCTCAACGTGAGTTGGTAGTGGCTGACCGGCAGACGGCACCGACGATTCGTCCCGGCTGGTGAGCAGGCCCCGCCGATTCAGGTCCGTATGCATAGCCCTGAACTGCTCTTTCTGCGCCATGAACGCAAGGCCCTGCTTGATTTCCCGCTGAATCGCTACCTCATTACGCAGGTTCGCATCTTGCTGCATTCGGGTCTCGAAACGAGCCTTCTCTGCGGCCGTCAATTGACCGGACAGGTACGCGCCAATCTGTTCCAGCAGTTCATCCGATAACGCCATAATTAATCTCGTTTATACTGGATATACAGGGTCTTCATTCGCTGGGCACACCGGAACCGCTTCACTTTGGCGGAGTTTTCCTGTAGGCCGATCCGGGCGCCACACTCACTCAATGACTTCTCCTCGACGTAGAAACAGCGAAGCATCGTCTGGCAGTCAGCACTCACTTCGGCAAACGCCCGCCCGACGGCGTCCCAATCGGCGTCGACAGCACCCCAAATGGCATCGCGCTCCAGCATGTCCGGCTCGGTAGCAGTAATGGATTCCGGGTCAGCCTCGTCACTGCTGAGAAAGGCGGAGGACGACGGAGCCGATTCGATGACCAACGATTGGGTCGTATCGGCCACGTTCGGGTTGGCAGCCCCGTGTCGGGCCTGGTTTTTTTTCAGGAACGTGGCCCACCGATTCCGGCAGACGGTGAAGACGTAGGCCGTTACGGGTTTTCCCTGAAACGCGTATTTTCCGTTCTTCACGTTGACCGCAAATTCAGCCAGACCATCCTGCAAAATATCCAGCGCATCGTCGGGGTCGATGGCGCTGCGCTGGCAGGCGTAAGGAATGAAGATCCGGTGTGTTTTCATGTACAAACATTCCCACGCCTGCCGGTAGTCCGCCCGCAGGGCTTCGTAAAACGCGAGGTTATCCTGGTCGAACCGCTGGCAGGGGTTATCGGGGTGGGTTGTCATACGAACCGGGTTTCATAGCGAATAGCGGGATGGCATAGGTAGTCATTTTATTTATCTTCGCAGCACACCATACGTTATCAACCGGCGTGCTGCTTTCCTGGAATGACAGCAACACGAGCTGATTTTTGGTAACGCACAAAGCGATGGTACGACAGACTGCCAACGTTAATTGTGGCAGACATCAGCGCCTAATCTGTTTATATTTGCACAATACGTAGAAAAACCATGAAAGACCTCATTCAGTACGCCATCCCCGGCTTCATCATCCTGCTGGTTGCGGAAGTGATTATAACGGCTCGTGAGCAGAAAGACTATTACGATGCCAGGGACACGGCCGGTAGTTTAGCGATGGGCATCGGCAACGTGGTTGTTGGGTTTGTGGGCAAAGCGATTGTGTTTGGGGCGTATTCGCTCGTGTACCAGTTCCGGCTGTTCACCGTCGACATAACGCACTGGTGGGCGTGGGTGGTGCTGTTCTTCGCCGACGACTTCAGCTACTACTGGTTCCACCGCATCAGCCACGGCAGCCGCTATTTCTGGGCCTCGCACGTGGTGCATCACTCGTCGCAGAAGTACAACCTCGGCACGGCCCTGCGCCAAACCTGGACGGGCAGCCTGACGGGGGCATGGGTGTTCTGGATCTGGCTACCGCTGATTGGCTTTCACCCGGCGGCCGTGATGACCATGCAGGCCATCAGTTTGCTTTACCAGTTCTGGATTCACACCGAGCACATCAACAAACTCCCCGCCCCCATCGAATTCATCTTTAACACGCCCTCCCACCACCGGGTGCATCACGGGTCCAACCTGGCGTATTTAGACAAAAACCACGCGGGTGTCCTCATCATCTGGGATCGGCTATTCGGCACGTTCGAACCGGAGCGCGACCGGCCAACCTACGGCCTGACCACCAACCTAAACTCGCACAACCCAGTCAAAATCGCCTTCCACGAGTGGACCGCCATCGGCCGCGACCTACGCCGGGCGGGATCGCTGCGCAACGCAATGGGTTACCTGTTCGGACCACCGGGCTGGAGCCACGACGGAAGCCGGAAAACGACGAAACAATTGCGGGGAGAAAGGAAGGATACGACCAAAGCTGCTTAGTCAACGCCCCGACAGGCCAAGTTTAGGTTTGTGGGCCAGCGTCCGGGCGACAGGCCGAACGCTCCGATAGTCAGACTTGATAAGGATCGGTGGACAAAAGCTTGAAAAGTGTGTTGTTGAGCTTCGCGCTCTGGCGTAAACAGATTTAATATTGTGGTAAAATGAAAAGAGTTTTTTTTGTAGGAAAACTGTAAAAACTGTATCGTTATGAGAAGGATCGTTTTGTTCTTTGTTCTTGTCAACACCTTTTTTGCCTGCAAAGAAGATGCTGACGAAGTGGTAATGCCTGATATTGCTGGTGTTTATCAAATCAATACTCTTCAAAACCAGCAAGGCGAAACTCTTACTTTCCCAACACTTGCATCTGACGGGAGAGTTACGATTACTTCTGAATTGGAAATAACAAAAGTTGATGAGTTTCAAATCAATATTATTAGAAGGGGAGTTGCAACAGGGACGCCATACACTGACCCTCTGGGCTTGTTTGATATTCGAAAAGGCGAGGGAGAATACATCGTTTACAAAGACGGCCTGTACATTGGTAGCATAAACAGTAGCAAACTGTACTTGAATTTTGCAGGACGAAGCCGAAACACAATGATTGCTACAATTCGAGCAAGCAAATAAGCAGTAAGTGCGTTCGTAGTGCGCTTTCTGTTGGCTGTCACCGGCTTTGCGGCAGGCAACAGAAAGCGTTTTTTGCTCATTAGGCGGGTTCCGGTCTACAGACCAAACGCCTTGGTTAGGCCGGTTTCGGTTTGCGGGGCAGCGTCTTTGCGACAGGGCGAACGTCTCGATAGACAAGGCCCGAAATAAATACAGTAACACAAAATGCGAACCGGGCCGCCGGTGCGGTGCGTATTTTGTGTTGAAAGTACGGCAACCGGTGAGTTAGTTGCTATATTGAGAAAATTACTATGCCATAAAATCATCAATGACAAAATACTGCCAAAACTGCAATTCAGAATTAAACGGAAACTTTTGTAGCCATTGTGGGCAAAGCGCCAATACACATAGGCTAAACGTTCACTTTTTATGGCACGACATCCAACACGGATTATTACATATTGACAAAGGCATTTTGTATACAACAAGAGAATTATTTACGAGGCCTGGGCATTCTATTCGAGAGTTTTTACAAGGTAAGCGAGTTAAACATTTTAAACCCATTTCGTTAGTCTTAATTCTTGCAGGTATTTATGGTTTGTTATCACATTATTTTGACATCAACTTTTTAACCAATAATTTCCAAGTAACAGGAAGTAGCGAAAAATTTAATCAAACTAAGGTTACAATTGATAAAGCAATTGAATGGATTTATCAACATTATTCAATTTTAGCATTAATCCAAATCCCATTCTTTTCTATTGGGACGTATCTTTGCTTTAAGAAAATCGGATATAATTTTGTTGAGCATTTAGTTGTCAATGCTTTCATAGCAGGACAAAAATTAATAATTCATATTGTAGGTTTGCCTTTTGACTATTTTTCTAATAATACCTCTAATTCAAAAGCAACAGAGGGTATCTCATTTGCAGCCAAGCTTAGTATTACAGATTTAATTGGATATGCAATAACATTTTGGACACTTTCTCAATTATTTAAGGAATTGAGTTTTCTACAAAGAATTGGGAGAACTTTATTAAGTTTATTTATCACGGGTATAATAATATTTTCTATAGTTTTACTATTAGTTGGTAGATCAATAATGGGGTGATACAAAGTAAAAGAAATACAGCAGTCAACATGGTATAATTGGCTTATTTTTGGGAACCTCTGTAAATTTTGAACTGTATTCTGCTCAAAATATTTTGTCATTAAGTAGTGTTTTTGCTGACTTGGGTTGCAGCGTGTTTGCAATGACTGTTTCTGGAGCAGTTTCTGCTTGGATGTTGGGTGATTTGAAAGCAAAATAGAATCAACTAATTGAGTCCTTACCTTTGCTGTGTGAAATACTGGAACGTACAAATTAACTCTCAAATGAAACAATTATCCGAAATGAGCTTAGTTAAACTCAAAAGTCAGGAGAAACAGCAGACGACGGTATTGGGTGCTTTTATTGGTTTAATTCTCATTATGGCAGTTGCTGGTGTGATCTCAACTTTTCAGAGAGGTTTCACGGTATTTACGGTGCTGCCAATCGCTTTTCTCCCCCTGATTACTGTCTTTTCCACTAACTTGAAAAAGACAAAAGCAGAAATCAGATCAAGGAATTTGTAAATAAAGGTCATCTAAGCAGATAAGGCTACTCAACGTAGTCACGTCTATCTTAATGGACTTCTATGAAAAAGTTGGTAAAAATTGTCCTTTATAGCGTATTAGGACTGGTCATACTACTCGTCGTTACGGGCGGCCTGTTTATCTACAAAGTCAAAAACGGATTCCCCGTCAGTTACGAAACCAACCGCCCAGCGATTAGTTTCCCAGTTAATAAACCGGCAATTCTGCTGTTTTCGAAAACGACCGGCTTTCGTCATGGTGAATCCATCGACGCGTCAAAACCGGTGTTTCGGCAACTGGCTCAACGCTACGGCTGGTTTGTCTACGAAACCGAAGAGGGGGGCGTGTTCAACCCGGAGCAGTTGACGCAATTCAACGCTGTTGTTTTCAATAACTCCACCGGGCGGGTACTTAACGACGAGCAACAGCAGGCACTTGGTCAGTACGTCGAAGCGGGCGGAGCACTGATGGGTATTCACGGCTCCGGCGACGATTCGCACCATTGGTCCTGGTACGAAACGAATTTGATGGGGGCTAAATTTTCGCATCATCCGCTCAACCCGCAGTTACAGCAGGCAACTGTATACGTCGACACCAACACCAACTCAACGCTGACACGTCAGCTCCCGGCATCGTGGACGCACACCGATGAATGGTACGTATTTTTTACGCAGCCCAAAGGTGCCCGGATAGTATCGTACATCGACGGGAACAAGATTATCCCCGGCGGTAACGTACTGTTCATCAAGGACAAAAACTTCGGCATGGGTAAATACCATCCGGTTGCCTGGTACCGGACGATTAGGCAGGGTAAGACATTTTATACGTCGATGGGCCACAATGCCGCCGTCTGGAAAGACGCTAATTTCGTCCGGCTGTTGGAAAATGCGCTTCGCTGGACAATCAACTAATTACCTTAAGTTGGGGGCCTGTTGCCGTTCGTACGCTCTGCGTGAAAGAGTTCAGCCAGTTCATCCAATTGTGCGTCTCCACCCACTACATCATAATTATCGGTATCCAGACGAGCATTCGCCATCTTTAGAAATCACTCGCGTTGTACGCCGTTGAGACGACCCGGTTCCAGTCGGGGTGGCGTTTGATGTAGACGGCGACGAATGGGCAGAGCGGGACGATTTTGAGGTTGTTGCGCTCCACGTACTCCAGCACACCCGCCAGCAAATGCGAACCAACGCCCTGCCCTTCCAAGCTGGGGTCTACTTCGGTGTGGGTCAGCGCGAGTGTTTCGTCGTCTACCTGTTGATAGTCGACGATGGAGAGTTTGCCATCGGTTTTCAGTTCGAACCGGTGGTGGTGCTGATTGTGAGTGACGGGGGCGTCGTTCGCCGGGGGGCCGGTCTGGTTCATAGCGTTTCTACATTGTGTACCGCTATCTACCCCAAAGCGGCTGGACTTGTTCACTGATTGGCTTATTTTCGCGAAACGTTAACCCTGACCGCCCTCGCCATGAACCGACTCGACCGCCTGACCGCCATTCTGATTCATCTCCAAACCAAGCGGGTTGTGCGGGCGCAGGAAATAGCCGACCGGTTTGCCATCAGCCTGCGGACGGTGTACCGCGACGTGCGGTCGCTGGAAGAAGCGGGCGTTCCCATCGGGGCCGAAGCGGGCGTGGGCTACTTCCTGACCGACTACCACCTGCCGCCGGTCATGTTCAGCAATGCCGAAGCCAGTGCCTTAGTGTTTGGGTCCAAGCTGGTAGAAAAATGGGGCGACGAATCGGTGCAGACGGCGTTTGAGTCGGCCCTGTTCAAGATTAAGTCGGTGCTGAAGCGGAAAGATCAGGAACATTTGGACGACCTCAGCCCGCAGGTGGCGGTCCATAAACCCAAGACCCGCGAACCTTACGTGGGTGGTTTGCTCAACGACATGCAGCAGGCCATTGCCCGCCACCACGTGCTCGACCTGTGCTACCAGGCTGGATACACCGATACCGAAACCCGGCGCGAGGTGGAACCCGTTGGCCTGTATCATTACGGCATGACCTGGCACCTGATCGCCTTCTGCCGAACCCGCCAGGATTACCGCGACTTCCGGATTGACCGCATCCGCGAACTGACCAACACGAGTCAGCCATTTGCCCGGCGTGACCGGCTGACGCTGCGCGAATACCTCGACCGGGTACGGGCGACCAATATGCCGCTGGTGAACGTCACTATTTCGTTCACGAAAATGGCGGCCCGGTTCGTTCAGCAGGATCGGTATGGCTGGGGGTTCGAGCGCGAAGAAGACCTCGGCGACCGCGTCAGGATGTACCTCTGCACCCCCCACCTCGAAGGACTGGGCCGGTGGCTCCTCTCCTATGGCGATGCCGTGATTATTGAATCGCCCCCGGCGCTGCATTCAATGATGCGGAAACTGGCTAACGAAGTACAGACTCATTACAAGAATGATGAATGATAAATCGGTCCGCCGAAGCGGATGAATGCGTTCAGTCAGAAGAAGCATTATTCATCCGCTTCGGCGGACCGATTTATCATTCATCATTCTCCCTACTGACATACTGTTGTCACTGGTTGGGGCTTGCTTTGTGATGTTGTTTTAGCGCACAAAGCAAACCCGAACTGGCTATGAAAATAACCGCCCAACGCACGACCAAAACATGGAACGAGGTTCCCTACGACGAACTCGACGGCACCCCTACGCTCACCCGCTCCTGCGTAACCAACGCGTATGAGGGCGGTATTGAGGGCGAAGGCTGGGAAGAATACCTGATGCTGTGCCGACACGACGATTCGCAAAGCTTCGTCAGCATGGAACGCGTTATCGGCTGCATCGGCGACCGGCGGGGCAGCTTCGTCATGCAGAGCGTGGGTACGTATGGGAACGGGGTGGCACGGGGCCGCCTGACGGTGGTGCCGGACAGCGGCAGCGGTGATCTGACCGGCCTGCGGGGCGAAGGGCAGTTTACACTTCTTCGGGGCAGGTATGCAACGATTACGCTTGACTATGAATGGGTTGACCAGTACATAACTACGCCGTGAACGCATGAAACTGAACGCAGGTATCATCACGAATCGATTGCCCGAAAGTAAACAGTTTTACTGCAACGTATTGCAGTTTGGCGTCACCTTCGAGAACGACTTTTACTTGTTGCTGCACACGCCTGACCACCAGGCCGAGCTAAGTTTTCTGACGCCCAATCACCCCTCGCAGCAACCGCTGTTCCAGCCCGCTTTTGGTGGCAAAGGCGTGTACCTGACTATCGAAGTCCCCGACGTTGACGTGGAGTATGCCCGAATTACGGAACTGGGTATTCCCGTTATTATTCCAATACGCGACGAACCGTGGGGCGACCGGCATTTCGCGATCACCGACCCGAACGGCGTCGGTATTGACATCGTTACCTATGCACCGGCTGACTGATTGCGGGCGAATGGAACAACCGGCCCCGGTCAGATAGTATGTACTGTTTGACTGGGGTTTGTGGTTACTAATGAATAATCCGTTTAGTCAATATTGTAAAACCATAGAGCAGGTTCAATCGTACTACTGTGGTTACATACCACTAAACGTACGTTATGAACCAGTTCCTTACTAAATCAATGCATCATGTGACGCGGTGGAGTGCCGCACTAACGCTGTTAACAGGAATAACGCTGTCGGCCTGTCAGGATCACCGAATTGACCTGCCGGGTCAGGGAATCCAGCCAACGAGTCAGGAGGTTCCGTTCGGGTCCATGATGACCCCTCAGATGCGGGCTGTCATTCAGGAGCTTTTACGGTTAAACCCGGTACCGCTGTACACCCTTTCGACGCAGGAAGCCCGCAGCAAGCCAACGTTTAAGGATGCCGTTAATTCGCTGCTCGACAAAAACGGCATCGCGCTGCCGGTGGCGAAAGTAACCAAGAGCGAACGCGTGATACCGGGAGCCGGTGGCGTACCCATCCGGGTTGTCATCTACACGCCCAACGGCGCATCGGCGGATCGTCCCGTCATTGTATACTATCACGGCGGGGGCTGGGTTATTGGCAGCCCGGAAGTGTATGAGTATTCGACGCTGGCGCTGGCACAGAACACCGGAGCGGTGGTCGTGTCAGTAGATTACCGGCTGGCGCCCGAAAACAAGTTTCCAACGGCGCACGAAGACGCCTACGCAGCCTACAAATGGGTGAAAGAAAACGCAGCGACCATCGGTGGCGATGCGGCTAAGGTAGCCGTGGCGGGCGAAAGTGCCGGGGGCAACATGGCCGTTACGGTGTCGATGATGGCCCGCGACCGCAGACTGGGGTTACCGGTTCATATTCTGTCGGTATTTCCGGTGGCCAACAACGATTTGTTTTCGCCCTCCTACAACCAATATGCCGACGCCGTGCCGCTCAGCCGCCCGTTGGTGCAGTGGTTCGTGGAGCGGTATTTTAACACGCCCGCTGATGGCGACACTCCACTGATTTCACTGACGGACGTGGCTAACCTGAGTGGGTTGCCCCCGACCACCATCATCGGTGCTGAGATTGACCCGCTGCAAAGCGAAGGAATGGCCCTGCGAATCAAACTCGAATCGGTGGGTGTACCGGTCCGATACGAACTGTACCGGGGCGTAACGCACGAATTTTTCGGGATGTACGCCGTGGTGCCCGAAGCCGCCCAGGCGCAGGAACTCGCGGCCGTTCAACTGCGGAACGCATTCCGGTAGCGTTTCCCTCACCGGCAGCGATTCCCCTCACCCCCGTCCCCTCTCCCTTGGGGTGAGGGAGCCTACCAACAAAACAGCCCGGCAATCACTGATTGCCGGGCTGTTTTGTTGAGAAAGCACTGCCATTATCAGCCAAGAACCCGTTGCTTCACGGCGTCGACTTCAACGCCAGCCGCTCGCATTTTCTCCTCGGCTTCCTGCTCGATCAGGTCTTTGAACAACGACAGATTTTTGTCGAAATCCACGTGGCGGTTCATCATGTACGACATATCATACTCAATTGGCTCCCAGGTAGTAATATCGGCGTCGTTGTGCTGAAGCTGCACTTCCATTTTATCGAACGCGTTCGCTACTTTGGCCACGTACGTTTCCTTGTCCTCAAACTCGTACCACAACGCATAGATCTGCGGTCCTAACGGGTCACCCAGCCGGTCGCGCAGGTGTTCGATAGCAGCTACTTCACGCTGTTGTTTTAGCTCTTTCAGCGACGGATCACGTAAAATGTCCAAGGCCGACATATCGCCCGCTTCGGCTTCGATCAGGTCGTGGACAATAATCATTTTAAGCAATTTAGCCATGTCGATTTTTTGCTCAAGATGCGGCTCCATCAGAACCGCCATCAGGCTCATCCGCCAGGTGTGTTCGGCCACACTCTCCTGACGACCGCTCGACGTATAACTATGACGAAGCTCAAACTTCAGCCGTTCGGCCAATTTAAGCACCCCCAACACCGCCTGTAATTGATCCATCGTTGCCATAAATACCGTGGTTAGCTCGCATTGATAGCTACTAAACTACGAACGATTTGTTTTAAACAAACAAAGGCTCAGTCGATAAACGCTGGGCCTTTGTTGCATCCTTCCTACTTCAGAACGGTCTACTGGTTATCCATCGGACCGCCTTTTTTACAACAACTGGGTAGTTTGGCATACCCTGCTGCGTCGGCGGGGACTTCTTCAGCATCGTAGCCCGTTTTGCTGATATTCGCTTTTAGTTTCATCACGTCAGTTTTGGCCGGGTTGTATTTGATCGTCACAATCTTGGTCTTCACGTCCAGCGTGGATTCTTTAACACCCTTCTCAAACGCCAGATTGCGCTCAATGCGGGCTTTGCACATGCCGCAAATAGCCGACGTTTTTATCTTCACTTCCTTTTCTTTGTCGTCACGGGCTGACGCGCCAGCGAAACTATTGCCCAGGATCAATAGCGAAGTCAGAGCGGTTAGAAACAGGTTACGCAACATAATTGTACGTGGTTTATGGTTGATTGATAACGAAAATTAACTGTTAATGGTGCCCGTGACGGCTCATGCCCCGCATCATGCTGGTCATGGTCATCAGTGAGGGCGACAGACGTAGGTAAATCTGACCGGAAAGGGGCATTTTACCGTAGAACGTTTGCAATGTCTCATCCGGCACGGCACCTGTTAGTTGCACACCCAACACCAAATCGGTGTTGTATCGCTGCGCAAGGCGGTAGTTCATGCCGAGGGTAAGGTTGTTGATGGTCAGCACCCGGCTTTCCGGCTCTACCCGGTCCTGTAGTTCCAGTTCTTCGACGGACTTACCGACGTTTTCGTACCGGCCATAAAACGCTACGCGCTTAAGTTGTAAACTACTTTCGGCTAAGTACGAATCCTCCCGGCGGCCGGTCTGCGCATGGTCGTCCCGGCGGTTAAAACCCCACACAAACGCAGACGTAATGTAACTACCCGGTCCTAAGCCTTTGCTGTGCAGGATTGAAGCTGTTGTGCGCGTAACGTTTTCGCCGGGGTGTGCTTCTTCGGGATCGGTCAGAAAACCCTGTGAGAACTGTAGTGCCAGCGACGGCGAGGGATTCACCGACACGCGATACGAATAGCTGTCGAATTTGGGCTTGTCGAAGTCAAACCGGTTCTCGTCGGGTTCACGGCCTTTGAACGTCGAGCCTTCGAGCTTGACCCATTTGTAGCGAAAACCCACCGTTGCCACGCCGAAAAGAATGTGCGTGGCATCCTGCCAGTGGTGACCTAAGGGCGCGTCGGGGTTGTTGAACGACGAGATTCGGTGCATGAACGCGGGCGGGCCAACGGCCGGTTCGCCGGGGTAGCCAACGTAGCCGTACAGGTCAATGTCTTTGCTGAACGCGTGGGCGTAACTCACCGACAGTTCCGACACGATGTCGTGCGGGTGCTGCTTATCAATGAGCGGCTGACCCCGGTAGGTTTCGCCCGTCTGGAACAGCAGCGGATAACCACCATTGCCCACCGTGAGCGGGTCGAGCGAGAGCATGGCCCGCGCCTGAAATAGCCCGCGTTGCCCCACTTTGCGCTGAGCCATGCCCATCACCCAGTTCGGTGCGCCAAACTGCCGATCCCCACCGCGCCCGGTGGGATTGTTGACGTTCTGGTTCGTATAGCGCAGGTAAACAGCATAGTGAAGCATGTAACTCCACCCACCGGGGCTGGCCGGATGACGCATGTAGGCGTACATGGGTGTGTTGTCGGGATGCCACGACGTACCGGACCCGTTGCGGTTCATGGACAGGTTACGCGACAGCGAATGCGTCATGCCCATACTCGTGTCCATCGTCATTCCGTCGTTCAGTACCCGCATGTTCCTTGTCGAACCGTCCATTGCCAACGCACCGGCGGACCGTCCCGCAGGCACGGAATGATCCATTGATTTCGTGGTATCGGCAGAATCTGCCTTTGCAGGCATTGCCATTCCCTCGTGATGCTGGTGCTGCGCCGATGTCACAATCGGTAAGGCGAGGAAGGCGAAAAATATAAGATTGTTCATTCCGTTGACTTGTTAGTGAATAGGCGTAGCAGCGATAACGGTTTCCGTTCGCGTTATCGCTGCCACACCATCAGGCAGTCGCCATCTGGCGGCATTCCTGAGCACATTTGCGGCACGCTTCGGCGCAGGCTTTGCAGTGCGCCACGTGGTCGGCATGTTTCTCGCATTCGGCTGCGCAGGCGTCGCATACGTCGGCGCAAAGCCGCATGCACTGTTGCATAAACTGCGAACCCCGCGCTTCCAGCCGACCGCAGAGCGTACAGATATCGGCGCAGTCGCGGCAGAGTTTGATGCAGGCGGTCATGTCGTGATCCCGGCTATCACGGTCACCCATTTCGAGACAGGCAGTGGCGCAACGTTCGCAGGCTTCGGCGCACTCGAAACAGGTGTCGGCGTGGTTGTGGGAGTGTTGCATCGTGTCCATAGTCGTTTCTAAAGGTTGGGGAGACCACCGATGGTCTGATTCATAAACGGCCCCAAACTCATTCCGTTTTTACAAAATTCCAGGTGGATTGTGCACCATCGGGTATCCCTAAATCGAATCCAGCGGCCGACGGGCACTGGCAGCGGCTTTTCGGAACTGACCCGGCGTCTGGCCCGTCACCTGCCGGAACTGATTGGACAAGTGTTGCACACTGCTATAACTCAGCCGCCAGGCCATTTCGGTAAGGGTCAGCTCGTTATAGTGCAGCCATTCTTTCACCTTCTCGATTTTCAGGGCGATGGTATATTTTTCAACGGTTTGCCCTTCGATTGCCGAAAACAACCCGCTCAGGTACGAATACTCATAGCCGAGTTTGCGCTCCAGGAAGGTCGAATAATTTTCGGTTGGTAACCGGTCACCTTTCAGGTGCTGCACCTCGTTGATTAACAGCACTTTTATGCGTTCCACCAGTGCCTGTTTCCGGTCGTCGATCAGATCGAATCCATTCGCCTGTAACACTCGCCGAACGTCGTCGGGCGTGACCGCCAGGGGGAGATCGTCAATGGCCACCTCACCCAGTTCCACCCGGATTACCATCAGGCCGAGCGTTTCGAGTTCGTCGCGCACGACCCGCTTGCAGCGGTCGCACACCATGTTTCGAATTGTGAGCGTCATTATCGTACGGGTTTAAAGCGAAAGCCTGCGTACACCATCCGGCCCGTGACGGGTCCCCACACCCGCGACCCGGCGTCGAAATCCGCTCCGAAGGGATCGTTGGCTGCCACAATCGGATTCAACTGACGAAAACCGGTGAGATTCTCCCCTCCCAAATACACCTCCCAGCCGCTTTTGAACGCCCGGCTCACCTGCGCATTTAAGTTGTAATAACTGGGGGCATACTCCAGCGGAACAATCGCGTAGTCAACTCCCGCCCCCGTGCGCAGGTACGGAATTCGCCGGGTGCCATTCCATTGCAGCGTCGCGTCGAACTTCCACTTGTCATACGGCAGCGCGTAGCCGACGTTCAGCAACACCCGATCACGGGGAATCATCATGCGCGGCAGAAGCAACGTGTCTTCCGAGGGGACGCTCATGCTCTGCCGTACATCGAACAGCCGGTACGCCACTTTTACATCCATCCGGCGGATGGGCTGGTAGTTCAGTTCGGCCTGAAAACTATTGGCGAATGATTTACCGTATAGGTTGTGAAAGTGAAGCTCACGGGGGTGCTCGATGTCCACAAAAAGCTGCTCCCGGAAATCAGTTCGGTGGTAGTCTATCACCAGCGATGCTTTTTTGCCCAGCAAGGTAAAGTCATTGGTCAGGCTTCCGCCGTAATTCCAAGACACTTCGGGCCGAAGTTGGGCGTCGTTGATGACGGTCCGCGAACTGACCAAATAGCCAAAATTCTCAGCTAAGAAGTTGGGCACCCGGAAACCCCGCCCCGCCGACGCCCGCAGACTCAGGTTCGGGCTGATGTCGTACTTCAAATGAGCGCGGGGCGTCCACTGCGGGCCGAACAGATTGTGGTAATCGAACCGCCCGCCCAGCACAATGGTCACTTTTTCGGGATGGATGTAGGTGTATTCCGCAAAAACGCCCGGTACTGATTCGGTACGGCTCGTTTGCAACGTTCCCAATTGCTCCCGGTAATCATCGAGCAGGTAGCTGACGCCCGCTTTGTAGGCATGATTCGTGTTGCCGATGATGCTCTGGTAGATCACATTAGCGTAGACTGTCCGCTGCCGCCCGGCGTAGGGCCGAAAGCCGAAGTTGGCCGTCTGCTCGTGGTTCAGCGCGTTCAAAATCAGCCCCAATCCTTTGTAAGGCTGATCGGGATAGAGTTTAGCCGTTTTCGAAAAGAACTCCAGACGCTTCGTGGTATTGCCAAAGCTATAACGCGATGGGCCGGAGCCGGTGCCCTGGTTGCCACCGGATAACTGCCCCCCGTCGCGGTCTTCGTACAGGGCTTTTACACCAAACTGCGCTACAAACCGCTCACTGCTGTATTTGTAGCGGTTGATGGCGTTGAGCTGAGTATAGAGCGGCAGGTCGCGGAAGCCGTCGTTGTTCTGGTCCCGTTCGGTTTGCAGCGTACTGGCGTGACCCAGCACACCTACGCTCCATTTCTCGCCCATCGGCTTCGACCAGTTGACGTTGCCTTCCACCCGACCGAAACTATTGACGTAGCCATTTATAAACAGCCGGTCCGGGCTGTCGGGCTTTTGCAGTTCGATGTTCATCTGGCCGCTCATCGACTCGTAGCCGTTCACAACCGACCCGGCTCCCTTGCCCACGTCGATGCTGGTAATCCACGTACCGGGAATGTAGTTAAGCCCGAACGTTGTTCCTAAGCCGCGCACGGTCGGGATGTTTTCGACGTTGGTCTGGACGTACTGCCCGCCCAGCCCCAGAAACTGAATTTGCCGCGCCCCCGTCACAGCATCGGCGTAGGACACGCTCACCGACGCGTTGGTTTCGAAGCTCTCAGAGAGGTTGCAGCAGGCGGCTTTGGCCAGCGTCCGCTGGGTAATGAGTTCGGTCTGAATGGGGTTGATGCGGTCGATCTGACCCGGCGCACCCAACACCGTCACTTCCTGCAACGTTCGCCCACCACCAGGCAAGTCGGCCCGTAGGGTAACCGTCAACTCAGCCGTGGAATCAGTAATCGTCAATGTATCCGACTGGTAACCGACATAGCTGACTACCAGCCGGTTGGATATTGGCGGTGCATTGAGTTGAAAGCGACCGACCAAGTCGGTGACGGTGCCCACCGACGTACCGGCCCACACGACCGTAGCCCCTACGAGTGGAACACGTTTGCCGCCAACGGTTTCGCCAACGCTGCCCCGTACGGTGGTAGTCGCGGCCTGGAGTGGGCGGGTCGAAACGACCGAATCAGCCGGTAGTTTGCTGATGGAAACAGAATCGGATTGGGCCAGCGCCGGATGGCTAAGCCACAGCAAAGCGATTAGCGCAACAAGCCAATTAAGGGGAAAATGCATGATTTCGTTGATTGATGAAAAACACAACAAGCCCACGTCAGCCTGACGCAGGAGCGGTGAAATCAATCAACAAATCAAAGGAGGAGACTGCGAACGAGCGTCAGAATGTCGCGCCCGGAGGGGGAAGGGGGTGAATCAACAACCGAAAGAGCCGACGACTGCTGGTCAAAAATCCATTCGGCGAGGTAGGCAATAACAACCATAACGCCCGCCAGCACCGCTTCGGTAACGGTCTTGACAAATTTGGCAATGAGCTGACTCAGCGACGATTGACTGTCTACGTTCTGGTAGCTGCTTTCGTTCTGGCAACAGTCGGTTTTCCTGACGATCTGCTCCGATGGCATGGGCTTCCCATCGGCGGAGCAGCCCGGTTGTGTTTTAGCGTCGCTGAACGCCACTACCATCGTCGTTCGCTTACCGCGCATCTGACACGAGTGTTCAACCAGCCCAAAGCCGGTACTGCTCAGCAGCACGACGCAGACCATCAGTAGGTTGACCAGTTGGAACAGAGTGCGTTTCATGATGGGTCAAATATCCGCATTGGCAACGTTCAACGCAAGTATTTTCGGGTGAAATCCACGAATTGTGTAAACATGAACGATAATTCTACTCATCCGACAACTAAACCGGAACGCCGGGCGGTCGTCGGATGAGTACGCAGCCAGCCACTTACACCGTTTCCGGTTCGTGTTCGGCTACTTCGCTGAGCGGGCGCAGGTTGCGTTGCTCCTCTTCATTATACGGGAAAATGTCAAGAATCTTCGTCATGTTCACGTCCGTAATCTCATAGGGATCGAGGGCGGTTCTCAAACTCAACTCAATGCGCTCATACGCCTGCTTGGGCGTCTCGGCATTAACAAGCATGAGACTCGGCGTTTTCTTCTGCTTACCCGACTTCTCATCGTCGGTGATGAACATCGCCTTCACCTTATACCAGACCTCGCCCCCGTCTTCGTTGTGAAACACGTCGGCGAGTTTCATGCGGGAAATGTCCGTAATCTCGAAATCGGGCATCGAGGTGGTGTTGGCCGCAATTTCCTGATAAAGGCGGGCTTCGGCGTCGGTGTACGAGACGGCGTCGACTAAATACGCTTCGGTAACGGTTTTCTGCTTGATAAACTCTTCGTTGCGAGTGCCGACGGTCGCGTCGTCAATGGGTTGCTGATAGCGGATTTTTCCGAGGAACCAGTTAGGCATTTTTTGGAGATTTGTTACGTAAATAGAACAGAAAAAGTAGGGCAAAAGTGCCGGTTTTGGCTGGATTCATACCCCGCAAAGAGACTCCTTAGCCGGGCATGGCGTACAGTTAGTCAGAGCGCGTAATTCAACCTTATCTGACACGTATTTCTACTGAATCGGCCGCTATTCATTTGACAATCAACTAAGTTTTAGCCAATTTCCGTTCCTCTTAAACGCGAACGGCTATGAACGGGCAGCTAACTACTACAAATTTCACCGTATCGGCACCAGCCGCCAACGGCTCTGAACGGTCCACGCCCTCGTCGGGCAAAGCAGGGCATCTTCACGAACTGGGTGTGGCTGATCGATTTTTCATGTCGACAGCCGGGATTGCTTTGTTTCTAAGCTGGCTTCTCCTGTTCATAATGGGCATGAGTCTGAATTCTGGTCAATATACGGACTGCCTGACCAACCCCGACAGCAGCGTGAACTGGTACTTTTTGATTATCTACGGCCTCTTGTTCACGCCCACCAACTGCGCAATTCTGGCGTCGCTGGCGGGGGTTTTGGGCGGTATTGCCTCCAAATTAGCTGCGTATAACAAGTTTCGTCATGCTCCGCCAGATCTCTCCCAGAAGGATTCCGACGACGCCCACAACTACATGTACATGACCGAAAACCCATTGGTGTCCATGCTGAGGGGGTTTACAACGTATCTGATTTTTATCGCTGGCTCCTACCTGACCACGTTCACCACGTCCAGCGATACCAACAATCCGGGCCAGTTTTTAGGGTTGACCGCTTCGGCTTACTTCAAATTCGCGGTTACCGTATCGTTGCTGGCTTACTTAGTGGGCTACGATCCATCCCGCCTGAAGGCATTAATCAATTCCTTCAGTCCAGCACCAAGAGACCCCGTTCCTCCCATCCAGGGCGACCTGCACGTTCGTCAGAAGGAAACAGAAATTGATATTCGTAACCAACCCGCCCCAAACACCCCGGCACCTGCCCTAAAGTAAGCAGGGTGAGCCGTTTCAACGGCTCACCCTGCTTACTTTACTTTCCCGAGAAAAACTGTCATTTAACGGCCGGTTGGTCTTTCCTAACTCGTGTATACACGTATTCGATGGCCAGATATTCCTTACCGGCGGGCAACGTCAGGTACTGCCGCATCAGTTGCTGGTCTGGCCCCAGAAGGGTAATCGTACGCCGTTGCCGGGCTAACTGACCAGCCTGTTCTTTCCCCATCATCGGCGGCATGACAAAGGCATCCAGATAGAAGGATAGTTGGTTGCCCTTCGCCACCGCTTCATCGGTACTGGTCTCAAACATCATCGCTGGCCAGCGCGTGTCCAGCACGATATATTCCCACCGGCGGTTGGCATTGTTAAAATTAAGGTAGGATAGTCGGGTAAAGGGCGGCACTTGCGTGCCCTGGACAGGCTCCATTACCTCCTGCAAAAAATGCCCAATGAGCTGCCGACGCACTCGGAATGGTGGTGAAGAGACGGGTTTCGCACCGGCTTTCGCCCACGTCCGCTGCTGCACTTGCCAACTGCCCATCATGGGGCGAACCAGGTCGTATTCGGGTCCCAGCATAGCGGCCTTATCCAGCGGCAGTATCCGCGCAGAATTCGATTTGGGGGCTGATTGGCCATAAATAAACCCGGATGTAATCGTTAAGGCGAGCAGCAAGTTATATCTAATCCGTCGCGGCCCCGCGGTATTTCTTGGGTGCATGTTTAGTTTAGTCGATTTATAAGCTGGGAAATTTTTGTTGTTGAATTCGGGTTACTGCTTGCTGCCCACCAGCAAAATGGCCGGGACAATGCCCGCATCTTACCAGCGAATGGTTGCTTCGGGAAAACCAGCCCATCGATTAAAATAAACCAATTCGATTTTCAAATGATGTAGCTTCTGCCAGCGAATACCCGCCTGTGACCGTATTTCCCGCATAAAAAGCCCATTCCGAAGCAGAAACGGCTCCGTATTGGCTAAGAGTGTCCAGATGGGAGAGAGGGACGGCTCGATACCTGCCAAAAAGCGCACCCGATTGACGGTGGAAGCCATCGTAGCTTCGGCCGGACGGGCCGGTATCCAAAGCCGGTCGAGGGTCAATCGCCCATTAGGACGTAGCCGCCAGTGGAAACGGTTGTAGCTGAGCCGCAACTGAGCCAGGTGTACCGATCCTAATTGGTCCTGCTGGCCCAGTACGTATCCCCCGCCAACGGTCCAGTCCCGCTTACCGACCTGCCGCGTGACGTACACTGAGCCAGCTCGCAGAAAAAAACGCGATGCGTTCTGATTCCGAATGTACAGATACGCGGCATCGACCGTCCAGGCGGCACTGTCCAGCTCCACATGGACACCCGCGTTTCCCCAGGTCCAGACATCGACTACATCCTGCGCCGTAGCCGTTGCATAAAAGCCAGGCCACAGGCTGATGAATAACCCCAGTTTTGTCACCATCTCCGTATCTGAGCTGCCCGTCCGTAAGCGGTTGTCTGGTCAGTCGTAAAAAGCCGGGGCCAGCCGGGCGGTCGCGCTGAAGATTGAATCGTGCTGAATCCAGAGTTTTGCCCTTTTGCGGGCGATGAAGGCTTCCATTCGTTTCATGCTTTGGAGGGTTTGGGGGCGGCTGAAATTATAGGCTGGCATGCCCTGTATGCGCCGGTTGAGCTGGTGATGATACAGGTCGCCCGAAACCAGAACCGGCCCGGTCTTAGCCAAATCCAGAAACAGCACCTGATGCCCCGGCGTATGGCCGGGGGTCTTCATGATCACGACGCGGCCATCGCCAAACACGTCATGATCGCCCTCCAACTGGCGAAAATTGGTCAGCTTGTTGTAAAAAGCCGGGTTATAAAAATACTGCTTCGCATCCGGCCCGAACGCCCGTTTATACTCATCGCGTTGCATCAGAACGACCACCCGCTGGAAGAGGTTGGCATTACCCGCATGATCGGTATGGCCGTGTGAGAGGGCCAGATAGTTCACTTGGTTAGGCGTTATGCCCACCCCAGCCAACTGGTCCGTTAGTGTCTGTTTCAGCACTAACAGGGCTGGTCCCTCCTGTTTTCCGTTGGGATAGGCTACTAATGAATCCGACAAACCAGTGTCCCACAGCAGGATACCTTTGGGATGCCGGATCAGAAAGCAGGTATTGCCCATCACTAACCGTTTGCCTTTATTAACACCCGCCGAAATGACGGATGCATCGGTACTAATCAACTGACCCCGCTGAAAAACGTACACCCGCATCGCCGGTTCAGGTGGGTTAAACGTGCTGACAAGGAGCGAAATAAGCATGATTAGCGGGTGTGCCATAGTATGGTAAAATTTAGTGCCGAACGTTGGTTGGCGATTAAGCCGGTCAAAAGAGCGAATACATAAAGCATCCGTGACGGCGGCAAGACCGACGCTAACACTCTGATAATCAATTCGCTGACTTTAGGAGAATCAGGGCAGGCGCTGGGGAATCGGAGCTAAGGGGTAGTTAGCCCAGAACATCGAGTCGGCTGCGTGCTGGTCGGCCGCAAAATTGGTTACCTCCTTGATCTTGCCGGTTTCAATGCGGTACGCCAGCACCCAGAGCATGTCCACCTGGGCTTTGCCGCCTTCGTTCCAGCCCCGGTGCAGTTCGACCACCCACTCGTCGTTGGCTTCCATGAACAGGGTCGTTGCCTTAAACTTAGCTTTGTCGAGCTGCTGGAAAAAGGCGATTACTTCATCGGCGCTGGCTTTGGTGCCCGCCAGCGGGTGGTGACCGGGGATGGTCCACCGAACATCGGGCGCCAATACGGCCCGGATACCGTCAAAATCTTCTTTGGCGTACGCATCGAAGAATTGCTCGACAACCGCGAGGTTTAGATTTTTGGTTTGCTGAGTCATGTCGTTCAGGTTGTATGTTAATCAGGTATTCTAAACTCTACTTAATCCAGTTTCTTAAAAAAGTCGGTAATGGTCGCCACCGCTTCTAAAACCGGCTTGGGCTGGTCGTAGAAGTCCATTTGCGTGCCAGTTGTCCAGTGCAGTTTCTTGTTATCGTGGGGGATGTCCCTGAAGAACCGCTTGACGTTATCGGGTAAAACAGCGTCGTCGGAATGCACCATCAGCACCGGTAGCTGAAGACGCTTAGCCGTTGGCATCGGGTCGAACGTCAGCCAGCCCTCCCAGCTCATGACGGCGAATTTATCCGCAGACCATTCCGGAATGGCACCCCGGTCAGGGTTGAGGTAATAGTCGAATTCCTCCCCGAACATGGCCGCCTGTTTATCGCTCGTGCTGATGGCGGGAATATAATCGACCTCACCGGTTTCGGCAAACTTCGTCTTGGCGGCCTGCGCCTGACTGATTTTTGTCTTTATGGCTTCTTCACCCCCATATATGCCCTTTACCGACTCGGCATCGTGGAGCCAGGCCGCCACCGTTGCCAGGGCTTTTACGCGTTCGTCTTCGGCGGCTACGTTGACCATGTAGCCAGAACTGGCACAAACCGAAACCAGAAATAGCTTGTCCGCATCGACCCCGTCGACGGTGAGCAGGTACGTAATGGCGTTTTTGAAGTCGGCCGTTTTGGCGGCTGGATTTTCCCAGAACTGAGGTTGCCCTTCGCTTTTGCCGAAGTAGCGGGGATCAATGGCCAACGTGATGAAGCCCTGTTTGGCCAGTTCGCCCGCGTAGAGACCGCTCATCTGTTCCTTGACTGTGGTCCACGACCCGCCGACCAAAATAGCCGGGTAAGTTTTGGTAGAATCGAAATCGTGGGGCGTGTAGAGATTACCCGCCAGCACTAACCCGTCGCTGGTGAACCGAACTGCCTGTACCATCGTAGTTGAGATTTAGAATTCAACAACTAAGGTGCGGCTTCCAGACAAAGTAGTGCTGACACGGTTCAAACAAATACTGACAAATTTCAAAGCCTCGCTTTCAAATTCTATACCGCTCCCGGTACTGGCGGGGTGTGAGACCGGTTCTTTTCTTGAAAAAGGAATTAAAATGGGTGGGTTCGGAAAAATGCAGCCGGAACGTAATCTCTTTAGCCGACAAGTTCGTTTGCTGAAGTAGGGATTTGGCCGAGGTAATTAACTGGTTATGAATTAAATAAATGGCCGTACTGCCGGTAATTCGTTTTACGACGGCGTTCAGGTAGTTGGGGTGAATCTTTAGTTTATTGGCATAGAACGAGGTTTGCCGGATTTTGGCGCTGGCCGATTCATTCGTCATCGACGTTTCGATTAGCGTCTGAAACCGGGATACCAACAAAATATCCGCGTTTCGGCTGGCCTGCCTGCTGTTTTTATCAAAGTCAGCCTGGTTAAAATAACGCTTCGTCAGTACCAGTAAAAGTTGCGCATAGGCCTGAATGAACAGAAACTTATCGTCCCGGTCCGACTGATATTCGGCAAAAATTCGCTCAAAAATCTGCGTTGCGAATGCCATATCATCCGCCGACAGATCGAATGGGATGGTCTCGTCTAACCGGAAGAAGGGAAAGTCAACGATAAAATCTTTCCAGGCGGGATTCAGCGCCAGGAAATCCTGCCCGAACATGATGTACCAGCCTTTCCAGTCGGGCAGCACGTCCCAGGAAACCGTCTGGTAAGGTGAATTGAAAAACAGGTTATTGAGCAGGGGTTGCCCGTTTACTTCTTTATTCTGACCGGCCTGGCGCACCGCTACCGCGTAAAATTCGTGGCGGAACGGAGCTTGCTTTGCGTTTTCAGTTTTCGTTTTGTCCTCAAACCGCCGGATATCGAAAAAGGCGTATTTGGGCTGCGGAATGTTGACATGTCGGCAATAGTCCGGGAGGGTCGTGATTGTTTTCAACGTCATTCGGGGTTATAGAGACAAGGTCGGCTTAATTCGTGAATCACCGGATGCATACGCAGTCAAACCCCAGTACCAATAGTTTGCTATAAAGGATGCGTTTGCCGAAGTTAATGGGTGTCAGGCCCGGTCGAAATGGGTATGGCAGGAAGACGGGATACTGGACTAACCGGCACTATTTGACGAGCGTCGTAATGGGCTGACTAAAAATATAGGGAGCCACAATAGCTCCCTACTAACAACATGAGGCAACGATTGTGCCTACAGAATCAATCCGCTTCGGCGCAGCATTGCTTTGGGCGAGGGTTCGCGGCCCCGGAATTTTTTGTACAGTTCCATGGGCTTCTCGCTGCCCCCCTTTTCGAGCACGTTCTTACGGAAACTGTCGGCGGCTGCTTTGTTGTCCAAACCCCCTTTTTCCTTGAAGAACTCAAACGCGTCGGCATCCAATACTTCACTCCACTTGTAGCTGTAATACCCCGCCGAGTAGCCGCCTGCAAAAATGTGCGAGAACGCCGGGCTGGTGGCAACACCCTCCACGCGCGGAAACAGGTTCGCGACCGAGTCTACTCTCGACTCAACCTGCGTAATGGTTTCGCCGGTGGGTTTCTGGCCGTGGTAATACATATCGACTAAGCCAAAGCGTAATTGCCGTAGGTTAGCCAGACCGGCTAAGAAGTTCTGACTGGCGCGGATTTTCTCGATCAGATCGTTCGGAATAACCTCGCCCGTCTGGTAGTGTTTGGCAAAGAGTTTAAGCGCGTCGGGGTCATAGCACCAGTTTTCCATTACCTGCGAGGGCAGTTCTACAAAGTCGCGGGGAACGCTCGTGCCCGTCAGGCTTTCGTACGTGCCGTTGGCCAGCATCCCGTGCAGGCCGTGGCCGAACTCGTGAAACAGCGTTATGACTTCGGAAAACGTCAGCAGTGACGGCTTGGTGTCGGTGGCCGATACCACGACGGGACGGGTGAAGCTACAGACGTTAACGATGTGCGGCCGAACGTTGGTGCCGTTCTCCACTTTCTGACCCTGAACGTCACTCATCCACGCGCCACTGCGCTTGCCGGTCCGGGGGAAGTAGTCGCCGTAGAACACCGCCAAAAATTTCCCGTCTTTATCGAACACGTCGAAGGTCCGTACCTCTGGGTTATACACCGGAATGTCGGTGCGCTCCTTAAACGTGATGCCGTAGAGTTTGTTAGCGACCGTGAAGGCCCCGTTCAGGACGTTGTCGAGCTTAAAGTAAGGCTTTAACGTCTCGTCGTCTAAGTCGTACTTTTCTTTCTTGAGTTTCTCGGCGTAGTAACTGTTGTCCCACGCCTGGAGTTTGTCTTCCATAAAGCCGTGCGCTTTGGCGTAGGTCGTCAGTTCAATTAACTGGCGTTCGGCGGCCGGGCGGGCGTAGGTCACCAGTTCGTCTAAGAAACTCTGTACTTTGCCCCTCGACCCGGCCATGCTTTCTTCCAGCACAAAGTCGGCGTGGGTCTTGTAGCCCAGCAGGTTAGCCCGCTCGTAGCGCAAGTTCACGATCTTGCCGATAATGGCCGAATTGTCGTTTTTGTCCCCGTGGTAACCGCGCCCGTTGAAGGCCATGTACATTTTTCTGCGCAGTTCCCGGTTGTCGGCATGCTGCATGAACGGCCCGTAGCTGGGAGCCTGCAGCGTGAAAACGTAGCCTTCTTTGCCTTTCTCCTTCGCGGTTGCTTTGGCGGCTTCGCGCACGTAGTCGGGCAACCCGGCGAGGTCTTTTTCGTCGGTCACGGGCATCATGAACTCGTTGGTCTCGGCCAGCACGTTCTCACCAAACTGGAGCGACAACTGCGACAGATCTTTATCAATAGCCCGCAGGCGCTCTTTGCCTTTGAGGTCGAGATTGGCCCCGTTACGGGCAAAGCGTTTGTAGGCTTTTTCGAGCAACATCGCCTGCTCCGTACTGAGTTTCAGACTCGCCCGTCCTTCATACACCGACTTGACGCGGGCGAACAGTTTCTCATTCAGCGTAATGTCATTACCGTATTCGCTCAGCAATGGGGAAGCTTCTTTTACAATCGCCTGCAGTTCGGGCGTGGTTTCGGCGCTGTTAAGATTAAACAGCACCGACGTCACCCGCCCCAACAGATCGCCCGACCGCTCAAGCGCGACGATGGTATTCTCGAATGTTGGTTTATCGGTATTGTTGACAATAGCGGCTACGTCTTTGCGGCCCTGGGCGAGTCCTTTGGTCAGGGCGGGCATGTAGTACTCATTCTTGACTTTGTCGAACGGGGCCGTCTGGTGGGGCGTGGTGTAGGGAGTTAAAAACGGATTCTGCGTCATTGGGGCTTGTTTGGGCACGGGCTGGGATGCGGGCGACTGCGCAAGCGCCGAAAAAGCCGCTGCTATCAACAGGGTGCCCGTTTGTTTGATTCGTTGCGGAATGAACATACAGTTTTGGGGTATGAGTTTCCCCGAAAAATACGAAACAAACGCGGGCGGGTCAAATCAGGGCAGTGAAAACAGGCGGGCACCAGACCAACTGGTGGCTACCTGCCCCGGTAAAAACTACTTTTCTTACGCAGCGTTTTTAACAAAAAAAGCTTTTTTGTCACCTATTTTCATTTAATTTCAGAAAAATTGGCAAACTGATACGGGCGCTGAACTGGCCTTCTAGTATGAAACAAGTAAATGCGCTGCTGTCGGGAGTTTACGGCCGGGTTCAGAAAATAGTGACGAGGCTGGCCTTGTCAGGAGCCGGGTGGTTTGGTTATAATCTGCTGAGCAAAGAGCAAACCAAGTCTTACTTAGCCCCTCACCTGCTCGTCACCCATCGGGGCAAAACAGTTAGCTTAAGTCCCGTGCACGACGCGGCTGACGCAGCCAAAACGATTTTTCCACCAACCGACGTGGTCACCGAGTCCAGTTCCGTCTGGCAGTATGAGCGCGGTAGTGAGCAAGTTGTCCAGCTTCGTTCCGGGGGGCTGATGAGCGGCCGTACGGTGCTCAACACCGACTACTGGAGCCACGACTTATTCAAAAATGGATTAGCCCAAAAGAAACGGGATCGGCGCAGCGTGCAGACGCTGATTGCGCCCTTCAGCCATTATTTCGATAACAACGTGTTCATCGGGTATTATGATTACGTGTTTCTGGTAGCGGCCAAGCTGTGCCGGATCAAAGCCGCCCTGCCCGACGGGTCCTTTTCGGACGCCGTCGTCTCGTACCCGCTGGTCAACACCTCCTACGAGCGTGAATTTTTAGCGTTGATTGGCTTCCAGCCGCACCAGATTGTCGACAGCCGACAGGTTAGCGTTGCGTTTGAGCGTTGCCTGCTGGGTAACCACGATAACTGGGCGCACCAGAATGAAGCGGACATCCGCTTTCTAAAAACCCAGATCGACGCCAGTTTACCAATAAAACGGACCGAACGAAATCGGATTTACATCAGCCGCTCGGGTCGACGCCGTATCCTGAATGAAAAAGCGCTAATCAGCCTGTTGGAGCGGTACGACTTCCAGATTATTGAGGACAAGCCCCGGTCCGTCGCTGAGCAGTATGCCATTTATAAAAACGCGTCCTTCATTATGGGGCCACACGGCGCGTCGTTTGCCAACATCCTGTGGTGCGAGCCGGGCACTCACCTGCTTGAATTGTTTTCGTCGAATTACGTGCCTAATTATTTTTATTATTTAGCGCAGGTGCTGGGACTTCACTACTCGGCTTATTGCCAGGGAGACGGTATTAAGCTGGATATCGGCACCATAGCGGAAGACATTGAGGTGTCTATCGACGACCTGGAACGGTGCTTGATCCCCCTAATTACCAAATTAGCCTGAGCCTTACTCCCCGAAAAGCGGCCGATTTAATCGGTGGTGTTTCGGCTACAGCATCCCAATTATTGATGCTGCCCAGCTACTGCCACTACGGGCACTGGCTGGGCAGCGTACTTTCTCCTCACAGGTGAAACTTCGTCAATCAGACATGCTTATGCGCCTGCCGGTCTTGTCCCTGCTTCACCATTGGGGCAGGTTAAACCGGCCCTTCTTAATGCGGCTGTAACGTTGGCCGCCCGCTTAGCAATCTCCTGGCGTACTTCGTCCTCAGTAGTACACTCCGCTAACTTGTCCGAACCCCCGGGATCGACCGATCCGTACAAAGGTTCCATCAAGATGTAGAACCGTTCGATGTCGCTCATTTGATGAGCGACATCTGTTTTCTTCACATGTTTCATACTATTATGATATGGGTTAGTTAATTACGCGCTGAATACCCGTGGATCGACAAGCAGCGTTGACGTTAACAGGCACCAGCACGTAATAATGACTTCGTAAATCCCGGCCTGTCACCCACATCCAATAATTCTGTAACTTTTAATCTAAAAATGTATAGTACGGATAGAGTAGTGAGCGTATCCTTCCCGCTGTGCGAAACCTTACTATCGGGTTAAATTGACTTTATTGCTTAGGCAGATCGAAGAAACTTTTCTCATACCCATTTGGTTGATATAGCAACCTTCTATACCTTTGCAGCATGACAACGGAAAAAAGCATTCAGGCCAAGTTTACGGAGCGAATGGGTTCTCAGGCCGTCTTCATGATTAGTCACGTGAGTAATTTGATGGCTAAGAAGGCCAATCGTGAACTATCCCGCTTAGGCTTCACCCTCCAGATCGAGCAGTTCCCCGTCCTGTTTGTCGCTTACTTTTCGGGCGATGATCTGTTATCGCAGCAGGAGATTGCCAACATGCTGCAAAAGGACAAATCGGGCATTCAGCGATCCATTCGTACATTAGAGCGTGATGGCTACCTGCGGGTAGCGGCTGATAGTGTTGACCGGCGGAAGAATTTGATTCGGTTGACGCCTGCCGGTAAGCTGGTTATTGAACAGGCTCTTCAAATTACGGCGACGATGGATCAACAGGTGATGAGTCAGTTATCTGAGGACGAACGGGAGGCCTTTCTGGCTACGACCCGCAAAATTATTTCCCTATTAGACAAGTAACTTTTTTTTATAAAATTGGTTGACATATCTACAGTAGATAGCTCAACCGTTGGATTTATGGAACGATTAATTGCACTTGGTTTAGTTCTCATGCTGGCTTCTCCCCTATCGGGATGGGCGCAGGCTCAACCTCAATCTCCGGCTACGGCAGGTTTCCGGTTAAAAGACTGCATTGATTTTGGACTTAAAAATTTCGGCAGCATTCGGATTGCGCAGTACCAGGTAGAGACCGCTAATGAGCAGGCCCGGCAGGCGCTGGGTCAATATCTGCCGCAGGTGAACTAACGGGCACCTCGGTCAACAACATCAAGCTTCAGCAGAGCATCATCCCCGCCGGGGTGTTTGGTCCCGATCCCCGTGTGTTTATCATCGGTCAGAAGTATCAAACCAACCTCACGGCGCAGGCGTCTCAACCGATCTTCGACAAGTCATTGCTGATCGGTCTCAAAGCCAATAAGCCTAACCAGCAGTTGGCCACGCTCAACACGCGGCAAACCCAGGAGGACGTCATTTATAACATCGCCAGCAATTACTACCAGGTTTTTGTGGCCCAGCAGCAGATCGCCCTGCTGCGCGATAACCTCCAGCGGACGCAGCAGGTACTCAATATTCTGAAGCTCCAGCGCGACAACGGCGTTATTCAGCCGGTCGATTACACCCGGACGGAGGTGAGCTACAACAGTACCCAGTCGCAACTGACGCTGGCGGAGAATGGCCTGAATCTGGCTCTGAACCGACTGAAATATCAGATGGGTATGGAGCAGGAGCAAACGCTGGTGCTGTCGGACTCGACGCTGCTGACGCAACTGCCCACGCTGGAGCCGGGTCAATTCGACGCCCAGCGGTTGGTTTCCTTTCAGCAGGCCCAAACCAACATCGCCCTGCAACAACTGCAATTGCAGCGCATTAAGGCGGGTTATCTGCCTACGTTGAGTCTGACGGCCAACTACGGCACAGTGAACGTGGGTGCCCAAACCATCGACCGGATATTCAGCAACTTCGTGGGCTTTGGCTCGTTTGGGCTGCGGCTGAACATTCCCATTTTCGACGGTTTCCAGCGGGATGCCCAGCTAAAGCAGCAGCGGTTAACGCTGTTGACCCAGGAACAGCAGCAAAAACTGAATGTGTCGGCCTACCGGCTTCAGTTCAATAATGCCCAGTCGCAAATCCAGCGTGCCCAGACCAGCCTGCAAAACGACGACCGGAACGTGAAGCTGGCCCAGGAAGTTTACAACATCACCACCCTGCAATACAAGCAGGGAACCAAGCTGCTGACTGACCTGATTAACGCCGACAACGCGCTCAGCGAGGCCCGGACCAACTACATCAATTCCCTGATTAACCTGTATCAGGCTCGCTTAGATTACGAACAGTCGCAGGGCAAGCTTCTCACTTTTTATAACCAACTCTGATTCATCCAACCGACGCATAGATCATGAAAAAGACAACGATTATCGTTGTAGTAGCCCTACTGGCCATTACTTCCCTGATTGGTTTTCGATTGGCTTCTAACAAGAAGAAAATCGACGCCCAGAAGCAGCCGGTCGTCAGGACGAACGTTGCGATTCCGGTGACCGTAGCGGCCGCATCGGTCGGCACGGTGAGCCAGCAACTCATTAAAACCGGCAACCTGATCCCCTTCAAAGAAGCCGATATTATTGCCACCACGGCCGGAAAAGTGTCGAGGGTTAATTTTGGTTTGGGTTCCTCGGTCCGGGCGGGCGCTACGCTGGTTCAGTTAGACAACCGGCTAAGAGAACTGTCGCTGGAAGCCACCCAGCTTTCCATTGACCGGCTGAAGAAAGACGTCACGCGCTACAACACGCTGCTGGCGGGCAATGCCACCACCGAGATTCAAGTGAACGACACGAAGTTCAACTACGAAAACGCCATCAATCAGGCCGAGCAGATCAAAAAGCAAATTGCCGATGCGGCCGTGAAAGCGCCGATTGGCGGCCGCATCGTGCAAAAAGATATCGAACCCGGTGAGTATGTCACCGTTGGGAAAGTGCTGGGCCGGGTGCTCGACGTTGCCCGCCTGAAAGTGGAGGTACCAGTGAACGAAAGCGATGTCTACCGGCTGCGCGAAGGTCAGCCGGTCAAGGTAGCGGCCGATGTATTTCCGGGCCGGACCTTCAACGGCCGCATCACCTACATTGCGCCCCAGGGCAGCGATGAACACAACTACCCCGTCGAAATCACCATCGACAATGCCAGTGGGTTGCGGGCTGGTACGTTCGTCAACGTAGATTTCTCGCAGAAATCGGCTCAGAAAGCGCTCCAGATTCCGCGTTCAGCGCTGGTCGAAAGCATCAAGAATCCGTACGTGTTCGTCATTGAGGGGAACGTAGCCCGTCGGCGCACCATCACAGTGGGCCGGGACTTTGGTGACACGATTGAAGTTCGCAGTGGCCTGGTAGCTGGCAATCAGGTGGTGACCACCGGCCAGTTGAACCTGAGCGATGGCAAGCCGGTACAAATCACTAAATAGTCGACTCAACCCATGTCTATATCCGAAATAGCCGTTAAACGGCCGCTGCTGGTGACGACCATTTTCACCGTCCTTATTTTGTTTGGGGCGCTGAGTTATCAGCAGTTGTCCTATAACCTGCTGCCCAAGTTTGAAGCCAACGTCATCAGCGTGGCCACCACCTACCGGGGGGCCTCGGCCGACGAAGTGGAGACCAACGTAACCAAGCGCATCGAAGACGCGCTGTCGGCACTGGAAGGCCTGGATCGCATGACGTCGACCTCGCAGGAAGGCGTATCGAGCGTGATCATCCAGTTGAAAAACGGGGTGAATACCACGCTGGCCCAACAGGATGCCCAGCGTAAAATTGAGCAGATCGTTAACCTGCTGCCCGACGGAGCCGACCGCCCAGTTCTGAATAAGTTTTCGACCGACGAGATTCCGGTGCTGCGGATGGGGGTTACGGCAAATATGTCGCCGACGGCCCTGTATGACCTGATCAACAATGATATAAAACCGCAGTTGTCGAACGTTTCGGGCGTTGGTCAGGTCAATATTATTGGGGGCAACGAGCGGGAAATCCAGGTAAACGTCAATCCCGAAAAACTGCGGGGCTACGGTGTTTCCATCGGCCAGGTATCGCAGGCCATCAACGCGGCCAACGCCAGCTACCCCGCCGGTCAGCTGGAAACGCGGGAATCGCAGTACTCTATCCGGTTCGATGCGTCCGTGCAAACGGTGAATCGCCTGCGGGACTTGATCATTGCCCGCCGGACCGACGGGTCGCAGGTGTTGCTGCGCGACGTGGCCGAGGTAGTCGATGCCAGCACGAAGCCAACCGCCATCAACCACATCAACGCCCAGCCGTCCATCGGGTTGCAGATCCAGAAACAGTCCGATGCCAACGCCGTGTCGGTTAGTCAGCAGGCGCAGGTCAAGATTACCCAGTTGGAAAAGCAGTACGGCAAGGTGGGCTTGAAATTCAACGTTGCTTCTGACCAGTCGACCTACACGCTGGCCTCGGCCAATGCGGTCGTGTTCGACATGGGCCTGGCAATTCTGATTGTATCGGTGGTGATGCTGCTGTTTCTGCACAGCTTCCGGTCGGCCCTGTTCGTGCTGGTGGCCCTGCCCTCGTCTATGATTCCAACCTTTGCCCTGATGTACCTGATGGGCTTTTCGCTGAATCTGATGACGCTGATGGCGCTGTCGCTGGTAGTGGGTATCCTGGTCGATGACTCGATTGTGGTGCTGGAGAACATCAACCGGCACCTGGAAATGGGCAAGGACCGACGGCAGGCCGCGCTGGATGGCCGGAGCGAAATTGGGTTCACGGCCTTAGCCATTACCTTAGTCGACGTGGTGGTATTCATCCCCTTAGCCATGACGGGCGGCCTGATTGGGAACATCCTGCGGGAATTTGCCTTGGTGGTTGTTTTCTCGACGCTGATGAGCTTGCTGGTGTCGTTTACCCTGACGCCCCTGCTGGCTTCCCGGTTCGGTAAAGTTGAGGTGTTGAATCCAAAATCGTTGTGGGGCAGTCTGAACCTCGGTTTCGAGCGTATAATTGACCGGATGACGAATGCCTACGGCCGGATTCTGGTTTGGGTATTGGGCCACAAGCGGTACATTTTTTTGGCGGTGATCGCCTTGCTGGTTGGGTCGATTTCCTTAGTTCCGGCGGGCTTCATTGGGGCGGCTTTCATGCCCCAGAATGACATGGGTGAGATGAGCGTTCAGCTTGAGCTGGCCCCGACGGCGTCCATATACCAGACGAACACGGTGGCGCAACGGGCGGAGCAGATCATCATGAAACACCCGGAAGTGACCAACGTGTTCACCAACGTCGGCTACAGCAGTACCGGGTTGGGTACGGCCGCCAACAGCAACCGGGCCGATCTGAACGTGAAGCTGATCGATAAAAAGCAGCGGACACTGTCGACCGAAGCGTTTGGCCAGTTGCTGAAGGATGAAGTGGGTCAGATTCCAGGCGTGAAGGTGACGGTGAGTCCCGTGGGCATTGTGGGGGCGTCGCAGGCCCCAATCATGATTGCTATCAAAGGCACGAACCTGACGGACATCAGGAAAGCGGCTGCCTTAGTTAAACAGGTGACCGAATCGGTGCCCGGCACGCAGGACGTGAAGTACTCGGTGAAAGATCCCAAACCGGAAGTAACGGTCAATCTTGACCGGGAGCGGATGGCGCAGCTCGGCCTGAGTGCCGCAGATGTGGGCCTTTCGCTGCAAAACGCTTTCCGGGGAAACGATCTGTCGAAGTTCAAGCAGGGCGGTAATGAATACGACATTCTGGTTAGCCTCGATCAGTTCGACCGGACGCAGCCAGCGGATGTTGCCCGCCTGACGTTCGTCAACAACCAGGGTAAAACCTTCGAGCTGTCGCAGTTTGCCACCGTTCAGGAGCAAGTGGGCGAAAGCGTGCTGGAACGCATCGACCGGCTCTCCTCCATCACCATCAACGCCCAGGTCGTTGGTCGGCCGGTGGGTACCGTGGGGGCCGACATTCAGACCAAAATGGGGCAACAGAAGCTACCGGAAGGCGTTTCTATCCAGTACCTCGGTCAGTTGCAGCAGCAGTCCGACGCCTTCGGGAGCTTAGGGCTGGCGTTAGGAATCGCTATTCTGCTGGTGTATTTCATCATGGTCGCACTCTACGAAAGCGTCGTGTATCCGTTCGTGGTGTTGTTTTCCATTCCGGTGGCCCTAATTGGTGCCCTGCTGGCGCTGGCCCTGACGATGGAAAGCCTGACCGTTTTCGCCATTGTCGGCATGATTATGCTGCTGGGGCTGGTGGCCAAGAATGCCATTTTGATCGTTGACTTTGCCAACCAGTTGAAAGCAGAAGGCCACGACGTAGTCGATGCGCTGATTGAAGCCGGGAAGGAACGCCTGCGCCCGATTCTGATGACGACGCTGGCGATGATTCTGGGGATGCTGCCCATTGCCTTAGCCAGCGGAGCCAGTGCCGAAACGAAAAACGGCATGGCCTGGGTCATCATTGGCGGGCTGAGTTCCTCGCTGGTGCTGACGCTGCTGGTGGTGCCATCGACGTACTTAGTCGTTGACCGATTAATTGCCCGCTTCACCCGCAAAAAAGTGGTGCCCAAAAAGCCCCAGGAATTAGAAGTCGCCAGGGCGATGAATGAATAAATAGTATGTTGGGCCTGCTCGTGAGCAGGCCCAACTCATTTTAAGGTGGTGGGTAGTTACGGTAAAATCCAATCAGGCTATTTTGTTAAACTCTCAGCGAGCCACGGAACGCTCTTGCACCATAGTACGATTCGGCACCGTTGTGGTAGATGAAGACAGTGCCGTAGCGGAAATCAGCGAAGAGGGCACCACCGAGTTTTCTGATCTCAGCGGGTGTTTTCACCCAGCACGATGTCTTCGTATCGAACTTGCCAAGTTCCTGCAATTCCCGATATTGTTCTTCGGTTAACAGGTCAATACCCATAGCGGCAGCCATATCAGCAGCGTTATTGGCCGGTTTATGCTCTTTTCTTGACTCCTGCCCTTCGCGGTCATAGCACACACTTCGGCGGCCTTTAGGACTTTCGGCTGAACAATCATAAACGATGTATTCGTCCGTGTTTTTATCGTAGCCGACAACATCCGGTTCCCCACCCGTTGATTCCATTTCATGGAGTGACCACAGTTTCTCCGTATCAGCGTCCAGCTTCGCCAGTACGTTAGCCCAGTCAAGACCTTCGTGGCGATTCATGTTTTTTTCAAAACGGGCTTTCAACGCGCTGAGTAGTTCGTCACGTTGTTCTGAGGACAACACTTTTTTGTCTCTGTTCATGGTGTTGATACTATTCAATTATTAATTAACCAAAACGAGTCTTTTATCCGCCGGTCTGAAATACCACGATAGCACAGTTAGGATTAGTAATAATAACGAGGGAAGTAGTTCATTCATGGAATCACCCGAAGCGATACGTGACAGTGTTGCTCCCGACATAGCAAAGAAAAATCCGGCATAAGCCCATTCCTTCAGTAGAGGAAACTTAGGAATAAGCACGGCTACAACGCCCAGAATTTTCCAAATACCCAGTATTGTCAGCAGATAGGTCGGATAACCTAATTGTTTAATGCTCGCTACTTCTCCTTCCATCATTGATAGCTGCACGGCTCCGGTTGATAGCATACCCAATGCCAGCCAGATCGTAGCAATCCAGTAAATGATTTTGTTTCTCTTTGTCATGGTGCGTTAGTTTAATTCACTGACAATACTCTCCAATCGGTTGTGTGCCGAATTTATGCCCTGAGCAAAAGGCAGTTTGAGCATTTGGTCTCTGTCTGCCAGTGTTTTGTAAACTATTTTCATATTGAGTCTGCTGGTGTCGTCGGTGAGTTTTTCAAATTCCAGGAATTCAAGCTGAACGGGAAATCGGACTGCCGAATCGGGCGTATTTTCCATTTCAAATGTCCGCGTGATTTTCTGGTTCGGGCTAAACTCATGGATTACCCCATTGAACCCGTATTTATTTCCTTCAGCATCGATTGTTTCAAATTGATAACTACCGTGCTTTTTACTGTCGAGTTTCACAACTTTCGTCCCCATCCATTGCTCAACAATTTCGGGCTCTACGTACGCTCTAAAAAGTAGTTCTACTGGTAATTCAAATACCCTTGTAATCACCAATTCCTGCTTACCTTCTTCGGCATTGACCTTTGTTTTTTGTTCCATACTGTTTTATTCTTTTGGATGGTGTTTTTTCATTATTGTTTCCAATTTATTGAATCGATCTTCCCACATCTGACGGAATGGCTCGATGAAATCGGCTACCTCTTTCATTTTTTTTGCGCTGATATGATAGTAAATCTCCCGGCCGTTTTGCTCCTGTTCCAGCAATTCGCACTCGGTGAGTATTTGCAGGTGTTTTGAAACGGTCGGTCTCGCCGTGTCAAAGTTTGCCGCTATGGCACCGGCTGTCATGGATTGTGCCGCTACTAACAGCAGTATGGCCCTCCTGGTCGGGTCTGCTATGGCTTGAAATACGTCCCGTCTTAAATTCATTTTGTAGTCATTTGACTACAAATATACGTGTAGTTAAATAGCTACGCAAGTTTTTATGCGATTCATTTAGTACCCGGTGCGACACTCTGGCGCTGAAGGCTTCGGGCCCGGTTCAGTCAGTATGCGTTTACCCGGCCAGGACCGCGTAACTCTGCCAGGCAATTTCCAACTCCTCGTTGGTTGGTACAACTAAAACCGTAACCCGTGAATCCGTTGTGCTGACCGCCCGAATGGTGCGGGCCGGAGCGCTGTTTTCGGTTAGATCGAGAACGATGCCCAAGAAGTTGAGGTGGGTGCAGATCGTTTCGCGCATCACCCGGTCATTTTCTCCAATGCCGCCCGTAAAGAGGATCGCATCGACCCCGTTCAGGATGGCCGCGTAGGCACCAATGTACTTTTTCACCCGGTAGGCGTAGAGTTCGCAGGCCAAAGCCGCCGCCGGGTCGCCCGCAGCTAATGCCTTTCGGATGTCGCGCATATCGCTGAAGCCCGTTAGCCCCTGCATCCCCGACTGCTTATTGAGCAGGTTGTTAACGGCCTCCGGACTGTAGCCACGGGTTATTAAATGCAGGATAACGGCGGGGTCTACGTCACCCGACCGCGTACCCATCACCAGACCGCTCAACGGACTGAAACCCATACTCGTGTCGATGGATTTGCCGCCGTCAACGGCCGTAATGCTACTTCCGTTGCCCAAGTGAATGCTAATCAGTTTAGCGTCCGGCTTGCCCAGCCAGGCCATTGCCTGCTGACTGACGTACTGGTGCGAGGTACCGTGAAAGCCGTAGACCCGGATGGCTTCCTGCTGATACAATTCAGTCGGCAGGGCGTAACGGAAGGCGTAGTCGGGCATCGTCTGGTGAAAGGCGGTATCAAACACCGCTACCTGTCTGGCCCTGGGGAAGGTCATCTGGGCCAGTTCGATGCAGGCATAATTGATTGGGTTGTGCAGCGGAGCCAGCGGAAACAGTGCCCTGATCGTTTCTTTCACGGCGGGCGTAACGAGGGTCGCGCCCGCGAAGCGTTCCCCGCCGTGCACCACCCGGTGGCCAACGGCGTCGATGGCGTCGGGCGTTGAAATTACGCCCGTGACGGGATCGGTCAGGAGCGCCAGCACCCGCCCAAAACCAGCCGCGTGATTGGCGATGATCTCGTCAAATTCAATGACTTGGGCGGACTGATCAGCCCCGGTTTGGTGACGAATAGACGAACCCGCCGTGCCGATTCGTTCAATCTGCCCCCGGCACAGGGGCGCTTCGGCGGGCAGGGCGAAGAGTTGGTATTTTAGCGAACTGCTCCCTGCATTGATAACCAAAATGTGCATAGCGTGTGGCCGAATCAGGCGGGTAGGGTCTGGGGAGTCTCATCCTGACACTGGATGGCGGTGATGATGACCGTATTAAAAATATCGTCCACGGTGCAGCCCCGGCTCAGGTCGTTGATGGGCTTGTTCAGCCCCTGGAGCATTGGCCCGATGGCCAGCGCCCCGGTTTCCCGCTGCACTGCTTTGTAGGTGTTGTTGCCCGTGTTCAAATCCGGAAAGATCAGCACACTGGCCCGGCCCGCTACCGCCGAGTTGGGCAATTTCTGGCTGCCGACTAAGGGGTCCACGGCCGCGTCGTACTGAATGGGACCTTCTATTTTCAGGTCCGGCCGTTTCTGGCGCACGAGGGCCGTCGCCTGCCGGACCTTTTCCACGTCTTCGCCCTCGCCGGAACTGCCCGAGGAGTAGGAAAGCATGGCAATTCGGGGTTCAATGCCAAAGCGGGCGCTGCTCTCGGCGGACGAAATAGCGATGTCGGCTAATTGGTCCGCTGTCGGATTGGGATTCACCGCGCAGTCGCCAAAGACGGATACCCGTTCGGGCAGGCACATGAAAAATACCGACGAAACCAGCGACACGCCCGGTTTGGTTTTGATGAACTGGAGGGCGGGGCGGATCGTGTGCTGGGTCGTGTGCACCGCTCCCGACACCATGCCGTCGGCGTGGCCCAGGTGCACCATCATAGTGCCAAAGTACGAGACGTCCAGGAGCATGTCCCGCGCCATCTCGAGTGTCACATTTTTGGCTTTACGCAGTTCGTAGAGCTTTTCAGCGTAGGACGCGTAGTTGTCCGACGTGGCCGGATCAATAATCTGTAGTGCCGTCGGATCAAGGGTCAGCCCCAACCGCCGGACGGACGCCGTCACCTCCGCCGGATCGCCCAGGATGGTCAGGTCCACCACATCCTGACTGATGAGCCGGGCGGCTGCTTTCAGGATGCGGTCATCGTTGCCTTCGGGCAGGACGATGTGTTTTTTCTGCCGTTTAGCCGTTTGAAAAAGCTGGTACTGAAACATGTGGGGCGTTATGCCTTCGGATCGGAACGTAGTAATCCTGTCCTCCAGCGCCTGCGTGTCCACGTACTTTTCAAACACGTCGATGGCCAGTTCGATCTTCTTGCGGTTGTCCGCCGTGATGCGCGAATGAATGGACCCAATGGCGGTTATTGTTTCAAACGTGCCCTTTTGCACCGTCAGGATGGGAATTACCGTTTGAAGGCCCTCAATTAACCGCGTGACGGGTTCATCGGGCACGGTTCCCGCCGTCAGCACGATACCGGCCACGCGGGGGTAGTTGGCCGACAGATTAGCCTGAATGGCCCCGATAATGATGTCGGCCCGGTCGCCCGGCGTCACAATCAGGACGTTTTCTTTGATGTAATTTAGGAAGTTGGGCAGCATCATGGCACCGGTAACAAAGTTATCGACCTGATTGGTCAGCAACTCGTCGCCGATGAGCACCGTAGCGCCCAGGCCTTCCTTTATTTCCTTCATGGTCGGGCTTTGCAGGCCTTTTTCCCACGGGATGACGGTAATCATGATCCCGGCGGGCAACTGCATGGCCAGCAACGCCCGCACATCGTCGACCTGCCCGGTGCTGACCCGGTTGGCAACGATGCCCAGCACCTGCACCTCCCGGCCCTCGAATGCCTGCAGGGCACTCAGGGCGGAACTGACGATCTGAGCGGTTGTTTTGGCCTCGCCGGTAATCACAATGAGCACGGGCGCCCCTAAGTTTTTGGCGATAACCGCATTCGATTCAAACTCAAACGCGGTACCCTCGCCCAGAAAGTCACTGCCTTCAATAACCGTGAAATCGCTGGTTTCCTCCAGCTTTTTATAGGCACTGATGACCGTATTGAGCATGTCGCCCCGGCTTTCGGACTCGATGTGTTCGAGGGCTTCCTGCCGGTTGAACGCGTACGTATCTTCATACCGGATGGGCAGGGAAAAATAATCCAGCATGGTTTCGATATGAACTTCTTTCCGGCCGGGTACCTGGGGGGAGATGATGGGTTTGAAGTAGCCAACTTTTTTGGTTTTACCCAGTAACCGATTGACCAGGCCGAGCGCGATCAGCGATTTACCCGTGTAAGGCTCTACCGAAGCGATATAAATTGCTTTCGTCATACGGTAACTACTCCATTTACCATTCATTGTTTAGCGTCACCTCACCTACCTGAGCAGGTGTGTACATATACCGACGGGGCCATCGTAATCAACCTGATTTATCGGCTCACTACAGCCGGTGTAATCTGCTGCTTAATTTCCCGAATGCGGTCGTTAAAGTTCAGGTCGAGGAAATCGACGTTCGGCACAAGCGTGGCCTGCAAATAACCCAGCACAGCTTCATCGTGCGGAATCCGTTTACCCGTTGCCACACTGATGTACTTGGATGTGACCCACAACACGTTTTTAAGGTGCGTTTTAGCATCGTCGGTCATGAAGTATTCCGTTACCGTCGTGTCTTCACTAACGTAAATCAGCCGCGACATAATCCGCACCCATTCGCTCACCTGCGCCGGACGGACGTAGGCGATCTGGTGCTGATAGACAACCCAACTGGTTTTCAACTCACGGAAAAGCTGGCCGGGGTTGAAGTCGTACAGCTTGGCCACCTGATCTTCGCGGGCGTTAAAGTAATAGTCGAAGTATTTGGCGTTGTTGAGGTGCTGCAATGGATCGCAATCCTGAAAGCGGATGATTGTCCGCGATTCGGTTTCGGTGGGGTAGCTACGGCTGGGGTCGCGTTTAAACATAGTCCGTCGGTTTTCTGTCGTCACCAGATCCGCCAAAATAGTCAGCGAATAGCTGGTACGATTCCGCAAAAATCTGTTTAAATCGGTTCATCCGCGTAATCACAATTCAGATATTTGCGTTAGTACAACAGAATTACTCATTAGTTCCAATCCCGCGATTCCATGAAATTCACACATTTCCAGTTGCCCCTGCTTCTGCTGTTCGTTACCTTATTTTCGTTTGCGCCCAGCGACAACCCCGACGCGGTGGTGGGTACGTGGCTGAACGGCACTAAAAAAGGGCATGTGCAGATTTATAAACAGGGCGGCACTTTTTTTGGTAAACTCATCTACCTCACCGAACCCAACGACCCGACGAGCGGCAAGCCCAAAACGGACATCAAGAATGCGGATGAAAAGAAACGCACCCGTCCCCTGCTCAACCTGCCATTGATGTACAATTTTAAGTACGATGGGGACAATGTCTGGGCTGACGGCAAAATATACAACCCCGAAGACGGCAAAGAATACAACTGCAAGATGACCCTCAAGGACCCCAACACGCTCGACGTGCGCGGGTACGTGGGCATCTCGCTGCTCGGCAAAACCCAGACTTGGACGAGGATAAAATAAGTTAAAGGAGTCGTAGAAGTCGTAGATCGTAAAGTCAAAAGTCGCTGCCGCATGAGTGTTGCTTACGCGCAGCGACTTTTGACTTTACGACCTACGACTTCTACGACTCCTTTATCCTCTACGACTTATGACTTTTACGACTTCTACAACTTTAATTATCGGTGCCGGACCGGCGGGGCTGGCGATGGCCGGGCAATTAGCGCATCGAAAACTGCCGTTTACCGTGCTGGAAGCCAGCGACTACATCGGCTTCGCCTGGCGCAATCACTACGACCGGCTCCACCTGCACACCGTTAAGCAGCACTCGGCCCTGCCGCACCTGCCCTACCCCATTGATTACCCAACCTACGTGTCCCGGCTTCAGGTGGTCGAGTATCTGGAGCAGTACGCAGCGCAATTCGGCATCAGGCCAAAATTTAATCAAAACGTCGTCAGCATCCGGCGCAGGGCGGGGGGAACGTGGCAGGTAACCACCGAAACGGATACGTTCGAGGCCGAACGGGTGATTGTGTCCACGGGCTATAACCGCATTCCGAACGTGCCGGAGTTGCCGGGGCTACGCGATTTCCGGGGCATTGTCTGGCACAGCCGCGAATACCGCAACGGCGCGCCCTTCCGGGGCGAAAACGTGCTGGTGGTGGGCATGGGCAACACGGGGGCCGAGATTGCGCTGGACCTGCTGGAGCACGGCGCAACCCCGTTTATTTCGGTGCGGGGGCCGGTCAACATCGTCCGGCGCGACGTGTTGGGCAGGCCTGCCCAACCGACGGCCATTTTCCTGAGCAAATTCCCCCATTGGTTCTATGATCTGGTAACGGGCCTGTCGCAACGGTTTACGGTGGGTGATTTGTCGCCGTACGGCCTGGGCAAACCCGCGCATCCGGCGTCGTACGACACACGCCGGGGCAAGATTCCCGTCATTGACCTTGGTACACTCGACCAAATCAAGGCGGGTGCCATTAAAGTCGTGCCGGGCATTGACCGGGTCACCCGCAACGGCGTCACGTTTGCCGATGGCAGTGCGCACTCCTTCGACGCCATCATTCTGGCAACGGGCTACCGGCCGGGCCTCGCTCCCATTTTGGGCGACGATCTGCTGGCGCGCATCGCGAACGAGCGTGGCTATCCGAAACGACTCTGGTTCGACGACCCGGATTTGCGGGGGTTGTACTTTCTGGGATTCACTACGCCCCTGACGGGCATTATTTATAACCTGACCATTGATTCAGAGACGATTGCGGAACACGTTGTCAAAAACAATTCGGTTCCGGCGTAGTTTTAATCAGGCAGTCATACTGATTGCCTCTGTTACTCAACCTTAATCACTACGATCATGAACGAGACAACCCTAAAAGGTGGCTGGAACGAACTGAAAGGCAAAATCAAACAAGCCTACGGCGACCTGACCGACGATGACCTGACCCACGAAGAAGGCAAAGAAGACGAAATGTGGGGTAAGGTTCAGCAGAAGACCGGCAAAACGAAGGATGAGATCAACAAAGCCATTGCTGATTTATAGGCGATGAACAATTAGCGAAACGCCGGGGCCGCAACGCTCCGGCTTTTTCGTACCCAAAAACGGCGAGTTCCCCGGCAGTTTCTTCCGCTTTAAGGTAAAATAGTTGCGCCCTGTTCCGAAAGCCGCGTTTTTTGAGGTGTCCATTCGCGCTACGCATGAACCGGTTTATACTCGTCATTTTGCTGTTGTTCTCGTTACCTATCGACGCTCAGACGGTAGTGTCGAACGTGCAGGACGCTCTGACAATGGCCCAGCGCAGCAACCCCGACCTGGTCAATGCGCGGCAAAACCGGGTGGTGCAGGACCAACAACGAGCGGTGAGCCGGGCAGCCTTGTTACCCTCGGCCCGGCTGTTCACCAATTTCGACTATAACTATGCTCTGCCCGTGCAGTTGGTACCCGCCGAGTTTCTGGGTGGTCGGCCGGGTGAGTTTCGTTCGCTCCGCTTTGGGCTGCCGTTTTTCCTGACGGCGGGCGTCGAGGTGAACGCACCAATTCTGAACCGGCCCGCCCGCGCTGACCGGGGTGTCGTGGAGCAAAACCTGCGGATCATCAACGATCAGACGCTGGTATTGCAGGATGAGATTTCAACCCAGACGGTCCGTGTTTACCACGCGGCACTGCTGACCCGCTCAGCCATCGTCATCACCCGGCGCAACGGATTAGCGGCCGACACGCTCGCGCAGATTGCCCGGCAACGGTTAGACAAGGGCCTCATTGAGCCGCTGGAATACAACCGGATTCGGTCGGTGCAGCTTACTACGACCGACGTGCTGTACCAGAACGAACTGGCCTACGTCCGCAACCTGAGCCAACTCAAACTGCTGCTTGGGCTGGCCCCCACCGACAGCCTCATGCTGACCGAAGAACTCGCGATACGGCCCGCTGCGGTGGTTCCACCAGCCATAGCCAGTAGCCCGGCCGAACGGCCCCAGATCACGCTTCAGCAGTCGCGGGTGGCGTTGTCGCGGCTTCAACTCGACCGCGAACGGTTGCAACGCTGGCCAACGCTCTCGGCCTATGGACGCTATTCCCAGCAGGCGCAGCGCAATCAGGTGAACTTTCTGAACCCGAACGAGCGGTGGTTTACCATTGGCGTCGCGGGGCTACAGTTCAACTGGCCTATTTACACCGGCGGTCTGCGAACCAGCAACCTCACCCGCGCCCGGCTGCAACTCAACCTGGCCGAAAGTGAACTGGCCTACGAACGAAACCGCCAGCAAACCGACACCGACGATGTGCTGAATACGTATAACCAGGCCGTTCGGTCGCTGGACCTGAACCGGCAGAACTATGAACTCAGCAACCAGAACGTGCAGATCGCGTTGGTTAAATACCGGTCGGGGCTGTTCGCTTATGACCAGTACCTGAACGTATTCAACGAAGCACTAACGGCCCAAAATCGGTTTCTGACCAACCTGTCGAACGTATTTATTAACCAGACGATCCTGCAAATCCGGAGTGGTCAATGACCCCAAACCTTGCTGGTTTGGAAAAACGATAAAAATGAAACATTCCCTACTTTTTCTTCTTGTGATACTCACGGTGGCCTGCAAGCGGGGCAGCGACGGTATCTCGCCCACGTACCAGGAACTGACCGAAGCGGTGTACGCGTCGGGTAACGTTTATCCACGCAACGAGTACACCGTCACGGCCGATGCCAACGGGGTGCTGCAACAGCGTTTAGTCAACGAGGGAGACTCCATCCGCCGGAATCAACTCCTGTTCGTACTCGAAAGCGCCACCGAAGACGCCCGTCGGCAGGCGGCAGCCAACGCGTACCGGCAGTCGCGGGCTAACTTAGGAGCCAGTTCACCGGTACTGGCTGAGTTGGAAGCGCAGGTCCGCAACGCCCGAACCCGGCTCAGTAACGACTCGATCAACTACAACCGGTTTCGTGAATTATACGGCCAAAACGCAACGTCCCGCGCCGAACTGGAACGGGCCGAATTAAACTACACCCTCGCCCGCAACAATTTCCGCGCTCAGCAGAACACGCTCCAGCGCAGCCGCGATCAAATTCGGCTTGATGTCTCTGCCAACCGCAGCCAGTTGGTGGTTTCGGAAGTGGCGGGCCGCAACACCCGCATCCGTAGTTTCGTGGATGGGAAAGTGTACGAGGTGTACAAAGACCCCGGCGAGGTGGTACGGCCGGGCGATCAGTTGGCACTGGTGGGCAGCGGAAACCAGTTGTATGCGCAGTTGGCCGTCGACGAAAGCGACTTCGGCCGGATTCGCAAGGGGCAGGATGTTGTCATCAAAACCGACCTGTATCCCGACAAAACCTTTAGGGCACGCGTCAAAAAGACGTATCCTAAACTAAACCGCACAGACCAGTCGTTTCGGGTCGATGCGGAGTTTGTGGGCGAAAGTCCTGCGTCGTACTATGGCCTGACGGTGGAAGCCAACATTATCATCAGCCAGAACCGGCGCGTGCTGACACTTCCCAAATCATACGTCGTCGGCAGCGACAGCGTGTGGATCGAGCAGGACGGCAAAAAACAGAAAGTGAAGTTCAGGAAAGGGGCCGAAAACTTCGATCTGGTCGAGGTGAAAGGCGGGTTAAACGAGAAATCAATTGTGCTGATTGAAGAGTGAGATGTAAACACAGAGAAACGGAGGAAATCATGGAGGACACAGAGTTTACTCTTTATTCCTTCATTTCTCCGTGTCCTCCGTAATTTCTTCCGTTTCTCTGTGTTAAAAAAATGGATATCAAGATCGCTGCTCAGATTGCCCGGACGCATTTGCTGGCCAAGAAACGCCAGACGCTCGTCGCCATGCTCGGCGTCACGTTCGGTATTGCTATGTTCATTACGATGATCTCGTTCATGCAGGGTGTCAACCAGTTTCTTGAAGATTCGGCACTCGATGCCAGTCCGCACATCCGAATGTATAACGAAGTGAACACGCAACGGCCCAGCCTGATTGATGAGCAGCATCCGGGCGGTTTCAACGTCGTCTATCATCAGAAACCCAAGAACGAATCGGCCAAACTCAAAAACGGTCTCATCATGGCCAACCGCATCGAACGCGAACCGGGCGTACTGGGCACGTCGCCCCAGATTGCCACGCAGGTGTTCTACAACAACGGCCCCATTCAACTCTCCGGCACGATCTCGGGCGTGGATATCGACCGCGAAAACCGGCTCTACAAACTGACGGCCCGGCTGAAATCGGGTAGCCTGAACACCTTAAAAACTAATCCCGACGGCCTAATTATGGGGGCGGTACTGGCCCGCAAACTCAACGTCCGCACGGGCGACAAAGTGACCGTTACGCTCCCCGGTGGCGGTACGCGCGTGCTGCGGGTGGTCGGCACGTTTGGCTTCGGCGTCGGCACGGTAGACAATACCAAGAGCTACGCCAACCTGTCGACGGTGCAGGAAATTTTGCAGCGCGACCCCAGCTACGTTACCGACATCCACGTCAAGATGTATAATCCTTTACAGGCCATTCCGTTTGGGCTGAAATTACGCGCTATGTACGGCTATTACACTGAGGACTGGGCCACGGCCAACACGGCGATTCTGGCGGGCGAAAAAATCCGGGGTATGCTCACCTACGTTGTATCCATCACACTCCTGATCGTGGCCGGATTTGGCATTTACAACATCATGAACATGACCGTCATCAACAAAATCAAGGACATCGCCATCCTGAAAGCCACCGGCTTCGACGGCCGCGACATCATCGCTATTTTCCTGTTGCAGGCCGTATTTATCGGCGTGGCGGGCGGATTGCTGGGTCTGGGGATTGGCTTCGGATTAAGCTACCTGCTCTCGATCACGCCCTTCGACGCGGGTGACTTTTTGAGCATCAAAACCTTTCCTGTCATTTTCGCACCAAAATATTACGGGATGGGCCTGCTGTTCGGCATCATTACCACAGTACTGGCAGGGTATTTTCCGTCGCGCAAAGCCGCGCAGGTGGACCCGGTTTCGATACTCAGAGGATGAACTGAGTTTGTCGTTCGTGGTTAGTAGTGGGCTGACCGCACCGGAATGCCGGACGACGGCGGACGTCTTTTGCGTCAGCCCACTACTAACCACGAACGACAAACTACAAACGACCAAGCAAATGCAACCCGTTCTCTCCGCCCGGCACCTCAATAAGTACTTCTACGACCCGGACAAATTCCGGGTGCTCAACGACATTTCGTTCGACGTGCGGGCGGGTGAATTTGTGGCCATTGTGGGTAAGTCGGGCTGCGGCAAATCGACGCTGTTGTACCTGCTGTCGACGATGGACACTGACTACGACGGTCAGGTTGAGATGGCGGGTACGCTGCTGACGGGCCGCAGCCAGAACTTTTTGGCCCATTTTCGCAATGAGCACCTCGGCTTCGTGTTCCAGTTTCACTTCCTGTTGCCGGAGTTTACGGTACTCCAGAACGTGATGTTGCCGGGTCTGAAATTAGGCAAATATCCGGCAAAGCAGGTGGAAGAACGGGCGATGGAGAAACTGCGACTCATGGGCATGGCCGACTACGCCCGCAAACCAGCCAGCAAAATCTCCGGGGGGCAGCAGCAGCGCGTGGCCATTGCCCGCGCGCTCATCAACGACCCCACCATCGTCATGGGCGACGAGCCGACGGGCAACCTGGACCGGGCCAACTCGGAGAATGTATTCGCCATTTTTCGCGACCTTGCTGCCAACGGCCAAACCATCATCACCGTCACGCACGACCCCGACTTCGCGGCCCGAACCGACCGCATCATCGAAATGAGCGACGGCCAGATTATCAGCAACCATGAAAATCCGATTCGACAAACGCGTTGAAGCCGTTTTCCTGCTCATTGCTTCGCTGGGCATTGTTGGGCGGGAGTGGATCCTGTCCAGCATTACCTGGCAGCTTCAGGCGCTGCTGTTTGGCCTGACATTAGTAATGCTCAATGGCGTGTGGGCCTTTCATTACTGGTTCAACGCGTGGCTGAATCAACGGATGCCCTTTGAACGCGACGTGAGCAAACGGGTGGCCGTTCAGTTGCTGGGCGGGTGGGCCATTATCATCACCGCCCTGATTGGGGTGGGTCTATTTCTGATCAACCACGTAGTGCCGGAGCTGTCCCAATCAATGAACCGCCTGAATAGTGTGGCGTTGGGGGTTGGGGGATTTATGGCTAACATGGTGATGAGCCTCGGCTTCATTGCCAGTCACTTTTTCAACCAGTGGCAGGCGAATTTGCTGCGGGCAACCCGGCTCGAAAAAGAGAAAGCCCAGGTGCAGTACGATAACCTGACGAATCAGCTAAATCCCCATTTCCTGTTCAACAGCTTATCGTCGCTGGACAGCCTGATTGAGGAGAACCCGGCGCTGGCCCGGCGGTTTTTGCAGCAACTATCCAGAGTGTATCGCTACGTGCTGCAACATAAGGAGCGTGAACGGGTGTCGCTCGAAACCGAACTGAACTTCATTAAAAACTATGTTTCGTTACTGCAAACCCGTTTCGACGGCATGTTCAGGCTCTCCTGCCAGATTAGCCCGGACGCGCTGGAACGCCAGATTGTACCCGTGACGCTTCAGATTCTGATCGAGAACGCGATCAAGCACAATAGCATCAGTGAGAGCAAACCCCTGACGGTGTGCATTACCGCCGACGCCCATTTTCTGACCGTATCGAACGCCATTCAACGCAAGAAACAGGTACTCACCTCAAACGGCCAGGGGCTGCAGAATCTAACGACGCTATATAGCCACCTCAGCACCAGCCCGGTCGACGTGCAGCAGGACGGTGACACCTTCCGGGTGCGGGTGCCGTTGCTATCGAGTGTGTAAGTGTTTGGGTGTTTAGGTGTGTGAGTGCGTAAGTTACCCCGTCTTAAACGCACTCACACACCTAAACACATTTTCAAAAACCGCCCTTTTATGACCATTCTCCTGATCGAAGATGAACCGTTGATTGGGCGGCAACTCAAGAAGTTGGTTCATACGCTGGAGCCGACGGCTACCATCGACGGGCCGCTGACCAGCGTACAGGCCGTGGTTGAGTACCTGCGTACGCACCGGCCAGATCTGGTCATTGCCGACATCCAGCTATCCGACGGGGTAAGTTTCGACGCCTTCGGGCAGGTGAACCTGAACGTGCCAGTTATCTTCACAACCGCCTACGATGAGTACGCCATCCGCGCCTTCAAACTCAATAGCATCGACTATTTGCTCAAACCCATTGACCCCGACGAACTACGGGCAGCTCTGACCAAATACCACCGCTGGCAGCCAACGGGCACCGACTTTGCCGATCAGTTTCAGACGTTTCTGACCCAGTTCACGAACCCAAGTGCTACGCCTGCTTACAAACGACGGTTCACGGCTCACCACGGCCGTCAGATCGTGTCGGTGCCGCAGGAACAGGTTGCCTATTTCATGCGCGACGAACTGATCTACCTACACACGGCTACCGGGCAACGATTGGTGACGGATTATAAAACGCTGGATGAACTGGATGAACTATCTGACCCCGCCCGGTTTTTCCGCGCCAGCCGCCAGTGTCTGGTCAGTCTTGATGCCGTTGCGGGCTACCGGTCGCATTACAGCGGAAAAGTGCAGGTATTGCTCCAACCCCCAAGCGACCGGGTAGAGTTAATGGTCAGCAAAGAGAAGGCGGCTCAATTCCGGCAGTGGTTTGAAGGCTGAGGTACGCCCGTCATTGCCGTCTGATTATACGCCCTTAATTTCAATTCTTTCAAATACTGAATTCGTTTTGACATAATCTGCTTATCGCTTTTAAACCTATACCGTAATCGAATTCTTTTTCACATTAATGACAGATTTACAATTAATCGTATAGTTATAAAACAACGCTTATACTCGTAAGAAAACAAATCGTTAACTAATTTCGCTGTATCTGGCAAACACCCGTACATTGCGTTGCTGTTGCTCAACTCCTACCTTAGCTTTCACCAGATCACCTGATTCATGAAACGTTTAGCAGTGCTGATTATGGGCGTCCTTTCTTTGTGCGCAGGAACGGGGTTTGCACAAGGGCAGAAGCCTGATTTCACCCACCTGACCACCAACGAAGGACTCTCGCAAAGCACTGTCCTGAGCATACTAAAAGACAGCAAAGGATTTATGTGGTTCGGAACCAACGAAGGACTGAATAAATACGATGGGTACGAATTTTCGATTTACAAACACTATCCTAACGATCAGACGAGTCTTAGAAATAATATAATCAATGATATCCTCGAAGATAATCAGGGAACAATTTGGGTGGCAACCAGCGCCGGTCTGGACCTGTTCAATCGCAGCACAAACAGTTTCTCACACTATTCATTAACGCCTTTTCAACTTATTATTTACGATATATTTCAGGACAGTAAACAGAGAATCTGGCTGGGAACGGCTTCCGGTTTGTATTTGGTAGATGTAAAAACTAACACATTCAGTTCGTATAGATCTAAGAAAACCAGTACAACGTTAAGCAATGACGTTGTCTTGAAAATTACGGAAGATAAAGCGGGCATTCTTTGGGTCGGTACGCAGAATGGGTTAAATCGATTCAATCCGAAGTCGGGGAACTTCAGCCACTTTTTTCACAATCCTAAAGACGCTGGAAGTATTGCATCTAACTGGGTTAGAGCCGTGTACATAGATCAAAACCAAACGTTATGGATCGGCACATTGGGTGGTGGTATCGCCAGATACAATCCGGTCACGAATTCATTCACGAATTTTTTACACAATACGAAAATACCAGCCAGCCTGGGACACAATGATATTTTTTGCCTGACTGAAGACAATCAAAATAACCTTTGGGTAGGAACCGAAAACGGCGGCATCAGCATATATGACACTAAGCGTAATGAATTTACTACAGTTGTGACTGATCCAGCTAATCCAAATAGTTTAAATAGTAATTCTATCTACTCTTTATACAAAGACAACATCGGAAATATTTGGGCAGGCACCTATTCGGGTGGCGTAAATTATGTACCAAAGTTTGGTAAAAAATTCAGGCTATACCGGAATATGCTCAACGAAAATAGCCTCAGTAATAACATCGTCTTATCAATAAAAGGAGACGATGACGGAAACATCTGGATTGGTACCGATGGCGGTGGTTTGAATCTGTTCAATCCGAAAACGAGTAGGTTTTCGACTTACAAAAATCGGCCTTCGGTCAGCAACAGTCCCGGCTCCGATTACCTGATTACCATTGTAAATTCAGGAGAAAATTTACTGGCATTAGGGTATCACCGAAAAGGGTTTGATTTATTTAACACAAAAAAGATGTCTTTCACGCACTACGTGCCCCTCGAAGGAAATACCAATGATCTGCCGACGGCAAGCGTGAATGTTTTATGCAGCGACAGGGAAACCAATCTTTGGGTTGGCACCTGGGCGCGGGGCTTGTATTTTTATGATAGGCGCTCTAAGCAGGCCACCCGGTTTCTGCACGATAACAACGACCCCAACACATTGTGTGACAACCACTTGAACGCTATCTACGAAGACGACGACCGGGACATTTGGTTGGGTACGGAGAATGGCCTTGACATGCTCGACCGCACAACGTACCGCTTTGTACACTATACCCACAATCCTGAAAACAGCCGCACAATTGGCAGCAATACGATCAACTGTGTTTTAGGAGCTGGCGTTAATAAATTGTGGATTGGTACGACCGGTGGCCTGTGTTTATTAAACAAGAAAACCAAACAGGTTTCGGTAATTACCGAAAAGGAAGGCCTTCCCAATAATGTTATCAATGCATTAATTTATGACTTAAGCGGGAACCTTTGGATGAGCACCAACAAAGGAATCAGTAACTACAACCCGCGCACTAAAATGATTCGCAATTATGGCCTTTTAGATGGCTTGCAGGGAAATGAATTTAAAGTGGGGTCCGTGTTCAGAGCCGCCGATGGAATGCTGCTATTTGGCGGCTCCAGCGGATTCAATACCGTCTATCCCGAACGGATGCTGAATAATACGTATGTGCCGCCGGTTCATATTACAGATTTTCAGGTGTTCAATAAATCAATTCAGACAGGCGACGCTGATTCTATTTTAACGAAGCATATTAGTGAGACGAGTGCCCTTTCTCTCAAACACGACCAAAATGTTTTTTCCGTTGAGTTTGCTGCGCTGAATTACACCTTTCCCGAAAAAAATCAGTATGCTTATATGTTGCAGGGATTCGATGACAACTGGAATTATGTTGGCAACAAGCGCAGTGCTACCTATACGAATTTAGACCCCGGCACATACACATTCCGGGTGAAAGCATCGAACAATGATGGTCTGTGGAACGAGACAGGCACGTCTATTCAAATCAACGTGTTACCTCCCTTTTGGCACACATGGTGGTTTAAATTGCTGCTGGTTAGTTTAGTTATCGGCTCTGCCTATGCATTTTATGAGGCACGTACCAGTGTGCTCAGATCGCAGAAATGGGCGCTGGAGCGAGTCCTTGAAGAACGAACGGAACGCCTTCATCAGGAGCAGGTACTCAATAAAATGAAATCACAGTTTGTGTCGACGGCATCGCATGAATTCAGAACCCCGCTGGCAACGATTCAATCGAGTGTTAATCTGGTGGGTATGTACATTGACCTGCCACCGGAGCGGGGTAAACTTCAAATTCAAAAACACCTGACAGTCGTTGAAAAAGAAATTGGCAAGTTTGTCAGTCTGCTGGACGATATACTCGCCATCGAAAAGATGAGCGCGGGCAAGCAACTCTTTTCGCCCGAACCGGTGAATCCGCTGACAATCGCACACGAGGTGGTATCAACTTATTTTCAGTCGCGCCCCGACCAGCGCTCGGTTGATCTGTCAACAACGGGAACGCCACGTTCTGTGCGCTTAGACGAAAAACTGATTGCTCAGGTATTGATAAACTTACTGTCGAATGCCTTCAAATTTTCCAGTACAAATCCTGCTTTACACGTCGACTTTAATGAGGCATCTCTTGTCTTATCGGTCATTGACCACGGCATCGGGATCCCGGAGAAGGATTTGCCGCACTTATTTGAGACGTTTTTCCGGGCGGGCAATGCGGTTGCCGTTCAGGGAACCGGCCTGGGCCTTTTCATTATCAAACAATCTGTAGAACTCCACGGGGGTACTGTGCGGGTGCAAAGTAAAGAGAACGTCGGTACAACGTTTACCGTTACCCTGCCCGCTGCGCCTTGTAACTGATCAATCCGTACGGGTATCGCCCGACTGTTAAAAAACCCAAAAAGTCTATTTACAATTGGGTTGATCCCGACTATAGGTGTAGTTTTACTGGTATCTAACCGTTATCCTCCTACGTGTATGCATTCAGTTTATAAACAACTGCGAGCGGTGCTACTGACCGTTTCGCTGGCCGTCGGCAGCCAGACCATCGCTTCGGCCCAGGCCAAATTACCCGATGGCGTCACCCGCGTCACATCGGTGGAAGGCATCACCGAGTACAACCTCAAAAACGGCCTGCGGGTCCTGCTCTTCCCCGATCCGTCGAAGGCGACCATCACTGTTAACATGACCTACATGGTGGGGTCGCGGCACGAGGGACTCGGCGAAACGGGCATGGCCCACCTGCTGGAGCACATGGTGTTCAAAGGCTCCACTAAGCACACGAACATTCCGCAGGAACTAACGGCGCACGGCTCCTGGCCCAACGGCACCACCTGGCTCGACCGAACCAATTATTTCGAGACGTTTTCGGCAACGGACGAAAATATACGGTGGGCGCTCGACCTCGAAAGTGACCGGATGGTGAATTCGTTTATCAAGAAAGAAGACCTCGAAACCGAGTTTACCGTGGTGCGCAACGAGTTCGAGATGGGCGAAAACTCACCCCAGTACGTGCTGATGGAGCGGGTGCTGTCGGCAGCCTACCTGTGGCACAACTACGGAAAATCGACTATCGGCTCCCGCGAAGACATCGAACGGGTGCCCATCGACAACCTCAAAGCATTTTACCAGAAATACTACCAGCCCGACAACGCCATTCTATTAGTGGCGGGGAAGTTCGACGAAGCCAAAACGCTGGCGATGGTCCATGAACTGTTCAGCCCAATTCCCCGGCCGACGCGGGTGCTCAAACAACCCTACACCGTGGAGCCAACGCAGGACGGCGAGCGGCAGGTGACGCTCAAACGCGTGGGCGATACGCAGGGTGTGGCAGCGGCCTACCACACCCCCGCAGGGACGCACGCTGACTACCCCGTGCTGGACGTGCTGATGGACGTGATGACCAACGAACCCGGCGGCAGGCTTTATAAGGCTCTAGTAGAGAACAAGAAAGCGGCTTTTCAGTACGGATGGACCCCCGCCCTCCACGACCCCGGCTTCGCCTATTTCTACGCCGAAGTTCGCAAAGAAAGTTCGCTGGACTCGGCCCGGACGGTGATGATGAACACGCTGGACGAAGCGGCCCAAAAGGCACCAACGGCCGAAGAAGTCGAACGGGCCAAAACCAAAATCCTGAGCAACATCGACCTGATGTTCAAGCAGGTGGATCGCTTAGGCCTGCAACTCAGCGAGTACATGGCCGCTGGCGACTGGCGCTTGGTATTCCTCTACCGGGACAACGTGCGCAAGGTGACGCCCGCCGACGTGGCGCGGGTGGCGAAGGCGTACCTGAAACCAAGTAACCGCACCGTTGGCCTGTTCATTCCCGATCAGAAACCCGACCGCGCCGATATTCCCGACGCGCCCGACGTGATGTCGCTGGTGAAGGATTACAAAGGCGAGCAGATGGTAGCGGCCGGGGAAGCCTTCGACGCATCGCCCGCCAACATCGACGCCCGCACCAAGCGCGGTCAGGAAGCCAATGGCCTGAAGTATGCCCTGCTGCCCAAAAGCACACGGGGCAACTCGGTGAACATGCAGATTCAACTGCGCATGGGCGACGAAAGCAGCCTGATGAATAAAATGACGGTAGCCAGCATGACGGCGTCGATGCTCGAACGCGGCAGCAAAACGCGTTCCTACCAGCAGATTAAAGACGAATTAGACAAGCTGAAAGCCCGCGCTTACGTGTACCCAAGTGGTCAGAGCACCATTGTCGGCATCGAAACGGCGAAGGAGAACCTGCCCGCCGTGCTCAAAATTGCGATGGATTGCCTGCGCAACCCGGCCTTTCCCGAAGCTGAATTCAACAAGCTGAAAGAAGAGCGGCTGGCCCAGATTGAGTCGCAGAAGCAGGAACCGCAGGCCATTGCCTTCAACGTAGCTCAGCGGACCATGAACCCCTATCCCAAGGGTCACGTCTGGTACACGATGACGTTTGATGAGGAGATCGACGCGATTAAGAAGCTGACCATCAACGACGTAAAGCAATTTTATAAAGAGTATTACGGGGCACAGAACGGCGTGGTGTCGGTGGTTGGGGCGTTTGATGAGCCGGTGATCCGGGCCACGCTCAAGAACGATCTGGGTAACTGGAAATCGGCCAAACCGTTCGTGCGGGTGCCGACGCAGCTCTTCGCCGATCTAAAGCCTAAAACCGAGTCTGTGCAGACCAACGACAAAACCAACGCCATGTTTGTAACGGGGCTGAAGTTCCCGATGCGCGACGATGACCCGGAATACCCGGCCCTGTTCATGGCCAACTACATCCTGGGCGACGGGTTCCTGAACTCGCGCTTAGCAACCCGTATCCGGCAGAAAGAAGGCGTCAGCTACGGCGTTGGCTCGTACGTCTACGCCGACGACAACGATAAAGTGGCCAATTTCGGCTCGTATGCCATTTACAACCCCGAAAACTCGGAGCGGCTGGAAAAAGCGTATCGCGAAGAAATCGAGAAGATGGCCAAAGACGGCATCACGCCCGAAGAATTGAAGGCCGCCAAAACCGCCGTGTTGCAGAACAACCAGGTGGAGCGGTCACAGGACGGCATCCTGACCCGCAAGTGGGCGCAGTACCTGACCAAAGCTGACGGACGAACTTTTGCCTACGATGCCGAGTATGAAAAGCGGATCGAGAGCCTGACGCCCGAACAGGTCAACGCGGCCGTGAAAAAATACATCGACTATTCGAAGCTGACGATTGTGAAGGCGGGTGATTTTGAAAAAGCGGCTAAGAAACTGTCGGAGAAGAAACCCGTTCCGCCCCAGCCCGCGTCGTCGGTCGGTGGCGGGAAGAAAGATTAACCAGAATTTTAAGGAGATTGAAATGATTTTCAGGATTGGTGCTGCGTCAGAGCATTGGCACCATCCTAAGAATCGTTTTAATCTCCTTAAAATTCTGGTTGTTTTTTACGCTTATTAACTACAAAATTCGTTATGTACCTAAAACCTACGTTCAGCCATGAAAAAGTCTTTGTTATTGGTGTTACTGATGATGATTGCGCAGCCGGGTTGGGCGCAGGTGAAAGTGATGTTACTGCGGGATACTGCGCGTTATCAGGTTAGCCAGACCAGATTAGACAAAGACTATTCACCGCTGACTAATTTGTTTCGGGCGAAACCGCAAGGTGCTCACCAAGCAATGCAGGCGCACTGGAAACAATTCGATGCGTTCATGAAAAAGCGGACGGACGTCCCCCGGATGGGTTTCAGCGTCTTTGTTTATGAGTATTACCAACCTGATGGCAAAGCGCAGTTCGTGCTGATTGACACAGACCGGCCTCATCCTGATTCAGTACTGGCGAACGTAGTAACCGTGCTAACCGACTTTTATTCGACTACGCCTTATCCGGCCAGTGGAACCGTCCCCTTTCGCATGATGTCGGGAATGATGTTCGGCAAAACGTACGTGCCGCCCCGCACGGTCCGTCGCGGACCGGGTCTGATTAGCACCCTGGAAGCCGCCCGGAAAACGACCCGGCCCGATACGGTAACGAAACTGGCGTTTAACCAGCTTGACCTCAGAAACGTGCCGGACATCGTCTACGCGTTTCCGAATCTGGAGGAACTGGATTTATCAAAAAACACCCTCAATGAATTACCCGCCCGCCTGACGTCCGACATTCCGACGCTCAAACGGCTCAGTGTACTTGGCAACGCCATCCCGAACGATAGCGTCTTCATCACGCCCAACAAGCACCTGCTGGCCTTAAATTTACAGAGCAACAAACTAACGTGCGTCCCATCGTCGATCCGCCACAACCGCCGACTCGAAAGTTTGTGGCTCGGCAACAACAACCTGACTAATCTCGACACGAAAACGCTCCGTCGGATGCGCCAGTTAACCGACCTCAACCTGTATAATGCCGGACTGACGACTTTACCCAAAACTATTGGGCGACTGAAACGCGTGAAGGTGCTGGATTTGTATTACAACAAGCTTAAGACATTGCCCCGGCAGGTGGGCCGGATGAAACGGCTGGAGCAGTTGGCCGTCGCGCACAATGACTTGAGCCAGTTACCTGCGTCGCTGGCGAAGTTGCGCCGATTGCAAACGCTTTATGCGCACCACAACCGCATTAGTCAGTTACCCGATGCGTTCACAAAGTTGAAAAATCTGCGGGTGCTGGATATTGGCTACAACTGGTTCACGGTGGCCCCGGCGGTGCTGGCGTCGCTGCCCGCGCTGGAAGAACTCGACCTGAATAACAATAATTTACAGGAATTGCCCGCGTCGCTCGGTACGGTAAAAGGCTTGAAAAAACTGTATCTGCGGTCGAACCCGCTCACCCGCGACGATGCCAAAGCCGGGCCATACGCGCCCATCATCCGGCAATTAGAGGCTAACCAGACCGAGGTATTTTACTAACCAAATTAAATTCTGCTTAGATTTTTCATAACTAAACACATAAAGTGCAAAAAATACGGGTACGTCGGGAAGAAAAACTCAACTTGCGGCTGTTACTGAATCGGTGATCGGACCGCCGGATTGCCGAACCACCGAACCGTCGGACCGCCACTCTATGCAAGTTTCTACACCCGCTGCCCCCGCCACAACTAATCGCACTACGCTCTGGGTTGCCTTGGTTACCGTCTACATTTTATGGGGATCGACCTACCTATTTGTGCATTTCATGACTGAGCGAATGCCGCCCCTCTACATGGCCGGCATTCGGTTTTTGGTGGCTGGTACGCTACTTTACAGTTACGCCCGGCTGACGGGTGCTCCCCGCCCAAGTATTGGCAACTGGCGGGCAACAGGCTTGCTGGGTTTGTTGTTTTTAACGATTGCCAACGGGGCCGTAGCTACGGCCATTCATTACCTGCCCACTGGACTAACGGCTTTGCTGGTGGCGATGTTGCCGGTATTTGTTCTGTCGTTCGACTATCTATTTTTTGCCCGTACCCGCCCCAAGCCACTCGCCTTAATTGGTTCAGCGGTGGGATTAATCGGCATTTTTGTCCTGTTCCAGCCGGGTAAAATTACGCTTCCCGGTGGTCCCGACGCCCTGCTAATCGGTTTTGGACTGACCATCATCGCGAATATTGGCTGGGCTTTTGGCACGTTGCTGACACCCCGCGTTAACATTCCGGCGTCGGCCGCACTGTCGAGCGGGATGCAGATGCTGACGGGGGGCGGTATGCTGCTCATAGCGGCACTACTAACGGAGCCGGTATCGGTGCTAAGCATTGCGCTGGCCCCAACCAAAGCCCTCTACTCGTTGGCTTATTTAATTGTGTTTGGCTCCATCATCGGCTTTTCGACCTTTTCTTGGCTGGCCCGCAACGCCCCCCCTGCGCTGGCTTCGACCTATGCTTACGTAAACCCAGTGGTGGCCATGCTGCTGGGAGCCGCTTTTGCGGGCGAAGCTATCACCTCGCAGTCACTCATTGGCGCGGCCGTTATCGTCGCGGGCGTCGTGCTGATTACGATGGGGAAAAGTGAAAGAGTGAATGAGCGAAATCGGACCGCCGAAGCGGAGTGAATGAGCGAGTAGCTTCCCCTACGCATTCGCTCTTTCACTCACTTACTCTTTCGCTCTTTAAAATGCGCACCGTTGCTATTCTGCTTTTTAATGAAATTGAAGTGCTCGATTTTGCCGGGCCGTTTGAAGTGTTCGGCGTCGCGGACCGTAAGGCCGATCCCAAGCCATTCCAAGTGTTTACGGTTGCTGAACGTGGGCCGGTTTATGCCCGCAATGGCTTAAGCATCAACCCAACGTACCTGCTCAACGATCATCCCAAGGCCGACATCATTATTGTGCCGGGCGGGGGTGGTCATCATACCGACGGTACGCCGTTCGGTTCGCGCCGGGAGATGGACAACCCGGCCGTAATCAACTGGATTCGGCGCACGGCTGAGCAGGCCGAGTTGGTGCTGTCGGTTTGCACAGGTTCGTTTCTGCTCGGAAAAGCGGGTTTGCTCGATGGGCTGGCGGCAACAACGCACTACTCGGCCGTCGACGGGATGCGGCAGGCAGCGCCCAACACGGAACTGCGCCCAGCCGAACGCTACGTCGACAACGGCAAAATTATTACCTCAGCGGGTATTTCGGCCGGTATCGACATGTCGCTCTACGTCGTCGGGCGGTTGCTCGGCAAGGACATTGCTGACGAAACGGCGCGGTATATGCAGTACGATTACTGGACGTAATTCTGCTCAGACAATGGGGATTGGCGGCTGGGGCAGCGCGTCGAACACGGCTTTCGCGCGTTGCGCACCCTTCTGGAACATACCTTTCATAGCCGCCGGATCGAACGTTAGTCCGCCGGGTCCTCCTTCGGTCAGTTTAGTTTGGGGGCGGATGGCAATGATGCTGGCGATGGACAAACCCGCTACGGGATTACCCGTTTGCTCAAACGCCTGGTCGATGGTCGCCTGCGCAACGCCCCGCGCCAGGAGTTGAGCCTGTACCCGCGCCAGATACACATTCGTTTGCCGGTACAGATTCGCCAATCGGTAGTCATTATCACTCACGTCTTCGGAAAACAGATCGATGGTTCGCTCAAGCATGGCCGTTGCTTTCGTAATCAACCGATCATCGGCGGGAATTTGATCAGGGCTGTTGGTAATGGCAATGATCGTCTGCGCTCCGTTGTCAATGGCGGCTTGCAGGGGCGTCAACTCCCGAATCCCACCATCGACGTACTGCCGCACCGGGACCGCGCCGGGTCGCCACTCCACGGGCTGCATAAATACCGGCTGGCAGGACGAAGCCAGCATGGCCCGGCGCAAGTCAGATGCGCTGCGGATTCGCTCCACATCATAGGCCACATTGGTCGCTACTGCCTGCGTTGCAAAGTGTACGAGGTGTTCGGTTTGCAGGCAGATCGTAGCGAGCATGACGGGTTTCCCCGATGCAATGAGTCGATTGTAGCGGGCGTCGGTCAGGTTTCGTTCGATTTGTTGTTTCAACGGCGTCGCGTCGTGCAGCGACACACTGGTCAACAGGTTCGCAATACCACCCAGTTTGAGCACGTCAGCTTGCCGGGTGGTGGTGTAAATCTGTTCGAGCAGGGCCAGTTCGCCGATTGCTGCTAAGGGGACAATGAGCGCCCCGGTGCTGGTGCCGCAGTAAATGTCGAACTGGTCGATGGGCCGAACGTTTTGGTGAATATAGGACAGGGCACCCACCGCAAACGCGCCTTTTGAACCGCCCCCGCTAATAACTAAGGCTATTTTTGCCATGATTGACTTGCTTAAAGCGGTGGATTTTTACGTTTTGCCGGATTGTAGCTCAAACTGAATTGAAACCACGTTGCCGGTTGCATCAGGTCGCGGTGCAGTTTGAGCGAGACGGTTAGCAGGTCGGAGCTTCCCAACCCGATGCCTCCGCCCAGCAGTTGTCGACCGCTGCCGGGGGCCGTTGCCCACAGAAATTCACCCAGCAGATGTACGTTGAAGGAAGTAGCGGACAGAATGGGAGGACCATCCAGCAGCTTGATCGTCAGGCGGGGACCGGCCAGTCCACCAACCCGCCCACCCGGATAAAAGCCGCCCAGCACCGCCCCCAGCCGCAGCCGACCCGGAATGGGCGTGAACTGCGGTACGGCCTGAAGCGTCACCAGGTAGAGCGGTGACTGACCCACCGGTTGATTGAAGCCCTGCCCCAGTTCAATGGGTAGTGAGAACGCTTTCGGAAACTCCTGCGCCTGTCCCAAATGAGCAAAGCCCCCTAAAAGCATCAGCAAGGTAATTTGTCGCATCGTGTTCTGAATGAAGACGGACACCAAAATACGCGGTTAGCAGTCCGACAAACAAGCCATCAACTACTTGATAAGCAAGGTGTTTTTACGCACTTTTCACTAAACAGGCGGTACACCCACGCTCGTCCAGCCGCCATCGACCACCAAACTCTGACCGGTGATGTGGCGCGACGCGGGCGAGACCAGAAACAGAGCCGCGTTGGCAATGTCGTCGACCGTAGCCGGGCGGCCCATCGGCGTAATGCGCGACCAGGTCGGAATGTAGGTCGGATCGTCCAGCGTACGTTCGGTGAGGGTGGCGCCGGGGGCGATGGCGTTGACAGTGATGCCGAGGGGCGAGAAGTCGATGACTAACTGCTTCGCCAGCATCTCCAGTCCGGCTTTGGTCATGCTGTAGACTGGCAGGCCCGGATGCCCCAAATGCCCCACTACCGACGACATGAACAGAATACTGCCACCCGTTTTTTGTTCGCGCATTTGCCGAGCTGCCGCCTGCGCCAGAAAGAAGCTACCCCGCAAATTGAGGTTCATAATTTTCTCAAACGCGTCGGGCGTCGTCGTGAAAATATCACCGAAAATAGTGATGCCCGCGTTGGCAATGGCGATGTCAACCAATCCAAACGTTCCAACCGCCGTATCGACCATTTGCTGAATGAAGACCACGTCGGAAGCATCACCGGGGTAGGCAACGCACCGGCCGGGTCGCCGTGAATCGTCGGCCTGATTGATCTGTTCCGCAGCTTTTTGGGCTAATTCCTCATCGAAATCATTGAGGAGCACATTGGCTCCCTGCCCAACGAGGGCCTGCGCGATGGCGAAGCCAATGCCGGTTCCGGCACCGGTGATGAGGGCGGTGAGGTTAGTGAAATTCATTTAGACCGAACGGCGTTGGAGCCGCGAAATGAGCTACGAACAGACAGCAGGCGGTATTGACAGGATCTTAATCCAGTTCAGTTCTTTATTCGGTGCCTGCTACCTGCATCGGCAGAGTATACACGGACTCGGACGCGGTGATGAAGAGCGTCCGGCGGGCTTTGCCCCCGAAACACACGTTACCTACCCATTTGGACGGCACCGGAATGGTACCTAATTTTTTCCCGGCCGAATCATACACCGTGACGCCCCGGCCCGTCAGGTATAGGTTTCCCTGGCTGTCGAGTGTCATGCCGTCGGACCCCTGCGGCACGTGCAGTTGACGGTTGGTCAGGCTGCCGTCCGCGCTGATCTGGTATTTGTAGGTTTTATTGGCCCGGATGTCGGCTACGTAAAGAACCTTACCATCGGGCGATCCGACGATGCCGTTGGGCTGCACCAAATCGCCATCGACGAGTACGGGTTCGGCTTTGCCATTCGGCAGGTAATACACTTTTTGTCCGTCGAGGTCGGCGGTTTTACGGGTCCAGTAGTCGCGCTGGTAATACGGATCGGTGAAGTAGATACCGCCTTTCGGATCAATCCAAAGATCATTCGGGCCGTTGAGCCGCTTTCCTTCGTAGTCCTTGAGCAACACCGTAACTTTCTTGGCCGGGCTGATGGACCACAATTCGTTATTCTGGTCGGCGCAGGCAATCAGGTTACCCCTCTTGTCGAAATACAGCCCATTGGAACGACCGGTTTTATCCATAAATAGCGACAGTTTCCCATCAGTATCGAATTTCCAGATTTTATCGTTGGGCTGATCGGTAAAATAAATGTTTCCCGCCTTGTCTACGGCCGGTCCTTCGGTAAACGTGAACTGATTAAACACCTGACGCACGGTGGCACCGGGCTGCACCACCCGAAGCGAGTCGCCTGACGGACTCTCGTTCTGCTGCGCAAAACCGCTCATCGAAACGCTGAATAAGGTGGCTATAAACAAACCAAACTGGGGGAACAACAGCATATGGGTTCAGGTGATTAAGTAATTTAGGGAGTGGCCCCGCAGTAGAAATGAGTGTTTTAGTGTGTGGGTGTGTATGTCATCCCTCCTGCCGCACCGGCGGACCGGTCGGGATGACATACACACCCACACACTAAAACACTAACTCATCTTGTTAAACCCGGCCCGGATTGGGATGCACGTAAGGCTTGCGATAGGGCCGTTCAAGCAGCCCGTTGGCTTCGCGGTCGCCTACAATCTGCCGCTTCTGCGGGTCATATACAATCGGACGTCCCGTTTGCATAGATACGTTGGCCAGGATGCAACTGGCCGTCGAGATGTGGCCCTCCTCAATGTCGGCCACCGGTCGGCCACCGGTTTCAATAGCCTTCACGAAGTCAAGCATGTGCAGGCGGGTGGCCGGGGCTGCGTTCAGTTCAATGCGTTCTTCCTTAAGATCTTCGGGGTACTTCTCTTTTTCGTATACCACGTCTTTGTGAATCTTTTGCCCATCCTTGCCGTCTGCTATGAAATCGTACTGCATGGTGCTGGCCCGCAGGGTGCCTTTGTCGCCGTAGAGCGTAAACGACCAAGGATAGTCCGGAACGGCGGGTGTACCCCAGGTCCGGTGCTGCCAGACGCAGTTGAGACCGTCGTATTCAAACACGGCCGACTGCGTATCGGCAATGTTTGACTTCCCTTCTTTCTGCACATAAATGCCCCCGCTGGACGTGATGCGTTTAGGCCAGCCGAGTTTCAGCATCCAGCGGACGGTGTCGAACATGTGGATGCACATATCGCCCATGATGCCGTTGCCGTACTCGTTGAAGGTGCGCCACCAGCGAATGTGCGGCAGGCCGTCGTAGGGCCGCAGCGGGGCTGGTCCGGTCCACGTCTCGTAGTCGAGAAACGCCGGTACGGGTTCGACGGGGGGGTTGCCGTTGGCCCGCATGTGGAGGTAACAGCACATTTCCACGTGCGACACCTTGCCCAGCAGCCCCGCATCGACAATGTTCTTTTTGGCCTCGATCAGGTGGGGAGTACTTTTGCGTTGGGTGCCCACCTGCACCACGCGGTTATACTTGCGGGCAGCGGCTACCATGGCTTCGCCTTCCATCACGTCTACGCTGATTGGTTTTTGCACGTACACGTGCGCTCCAGCCTTGATGGCATCAATAGTTTGCAGGGCGTGCCAGTGGTCGGGCGTACCGATCAGAACAATGTCTAACTGATTCTCGGCCAGCATTTTCTGGTAATTGCCATAGAGTTTGGGCACTTTCCCCGACTTCTGACGCTGGCTCACGAGCTTACCGGCGGCATCGAGCATGTTTTTATCGACGTCGCAAAGCGCCACAACCTCAACCGGTGCGACCTGAATAAGCCGGAACAAATCGCTCTTACCATACCAGCCGGTGCCAATCAATGCGACGCGGTAGGTCTTGGCCTGATTGATGAAACCCAAGTCCATGCCCGTTGCTCCCAGTGTAGAGAGGGCCAGCGAGGCCGAAGTGCCCTGAATGAACTGACGGCGGTTTATATTGAAGAGATGCATATAGAGTAGGGATTCTGATTTTGATATACTTAAAAAGCGGGTCTGGTTTGTCAATTACTGTTGTCGTGCCAATTTCAACGCAGGGAAAGAACACAGATCGCCCGGATTATACTGATTTGACACGAATAAAGAGCTCGTTTACTCCGTGTTCGATCAGTATAATCCGGGCAATCCGTGTTCTATCTTTTATGAAAACGACGACCCTTCTACTACTAATAAGCGGTGTATTGACCGCTCTTCAATCCTCCGGCAAGCCAGGTATCGAACAGGCGGTGTTTGGCACCTTCCCGGATGGGCGCGTGGCGCAGTTGTTCACGCTCCGCAATGCGGCCGGCATGACCGCTCAGATCACCAACTATGGCGGTTTTATCGTCTCGTTGACCGCACCCGATAAGGCGGGCAGGCAGGAAAATATCACACTTGGCCTGCCCACGTTTGCCGATTACCTGAAAGGGGCGTCCAGTTTAGGACCCATCATTGGCCGCTTCGGCAACCGCATTGGCAACGCCCGGTTCAACCTCGACGGTCAGACCTATACGTTGGCGACCAACAGTGGCAAAAATCACATTCACGGCGGTCGTGTGGGTTTCAACACGAAACTGTGGGAAGCGACCCCAGTCGACGGCGACGAACCCGCGCTCATCCTGCGGTATACCTCACCCGATGGCGAAGAAGGGTATCCCGGTACGCTGGCGGTGACCGTTACGTATACCCTGCGAAAGGACAACGCCCTGCGGATCGACTACCGGGCTACCACCGACAAACCCACCGTCGTGAACCTGACGAACCACGCTTATTTCAACCTGAGCGGGATGAAACGCGACGTGCTGAACCACGAGCTGGTGATTCGGGCGGACAAATTTCTGCCCACCGACAAAGGCCAGATTCCAACGGGTGAGTTGAAACCGGTAGCCGGAACGCCTTTCGACTTTACCAAACCAACCGCCATCGGTGCCCGCATCAACGACACCACCGATGTTCAGATGCGCTACGGCGCGGGCTACGACCACTGCTGGGTGTTTTCCGATCCGGTAAAAACGCTCAAGGTAGGGGCTACGCTGTATGAACCGACGAGTGGCCGACTGCTAACCATGTACACCACCGAACCGGCCGTGCAGCTCTACACGGGCAACCATCTAAACGGTAAACAGCGCGGCAATCAAGGGGTTGCGTACACCCGTCGGTTTGGGGTATGCCTCGAAACGCAGCACTTTCCCGATTCGCCCAACCAGCCCAGTTTCCCAACCACGACACTGCGACCCGGCGAGACGTACCAGAGCACCACCGTGTATCAATTTTCGACGCGTTCCCAACGCTAAAGCGGTGGACTGATAGCTGGGTGAGCTAATAGCTGGAGCAGGCGATTATCAGCCCACCGCTTTAGCGTTGGGACACTAATTTACGATTCTTTTTAATGCGAATCCCGCTTGACCTCGCTGCCCGACCCGCCCCGCAGAAAGTCGAAATCGGCCCCTTCATGGGCCTGCGTCACATGCCGGATGTATAAGTTGACGTAGCCCCGTTCGTAGCCCAGATCGAGTGGCTTGAAATGCACAAGCCGCCCCGCCAGTTCCTCGTCCGATACGTGCAGGTGCAGGCTGCGGTTTTTCACGTCGAGCGTAATGAGGTCGCCGTTCTGCACCAGCGCGAGGTTGCCCCCCACGGCCGCTTCGGGCGATACGTGCAACACCACCGTGCCGAAGCCGGTGCCGCTCATGCGCCCGTCCGAAATGCGAACCATGTCGTGAACGCCCTGCGCCAGAATTTTGGCGGGTAGCTGCATGTTACCCACTTCGGGCATTCCCGGATACCCCCTCGGCCCAACATTCTTAAGCACTAAAACACAAGTCGGGTCCACATCGAGGTTGGGGTCGTCGACACGGGCTTTGTAATCGTCGATGTTCTCAAACACCACCGCCCGGCCTGTGTGCTGCAGCAAAGCGGGCGACGCGGCCGAGGGCTTGAGAACCGCCCCGTTTGGGCAGAGATTACCCCGCAGCACCGCTACGCCCGACTCCGGTTTGACTGGCTTATCCAACGTAGCGATCACGGCCGAATCATAGATGGGTGCGTTGGCGCAGTTGTCGCCGATGGTGTGGCCGTTGACCGTTAGAACATCGTTATGCAGATAGGGTCGCAGTTCGTTGATAACGGCGGGCAGGCCACCGGCGTAGAATAAATCTTCGACGAAATGCTCACCAGACGGCTGTAGGTTGGCTAATAGCGGAATATTGGCGGAAATCCGGTCGAAATCGTCTAATGATAAGTTCACGCCAACCCGGCCCGCAATGGCCGTCAGGTGCAGAATAAAGTTGGTAGAGCCGCCCAAGGCTGCGTTGATGATAATCGCGTTCTCGAAGGCTTGTCGGGTCAGAATATCCGATGGTTTCCCCCGGCCGGACGTTTCGTTCTCCCGCACCAGTTCAACCGCCCGGACGCCGGTCATGTGAGCCAGCACTTTCCGGCGCGAATCGGCTGCCGGGATCGTGGCGTTGTCCGGCAGGCTTAACCCCAGCGACTCAACCATCGCGGCCATTGTACTGGCGGTACCCATGACGGCACAGTGACCCTGGCTGCGGGCCATACTGGCTTCGGCAGCCACAAACTCGGCCTGCGACATCAACCCCATTTTATAATCTTCGGCGAAGCGCCACAAATCCGACGTGCCAATTTTGCGGCCCTGAAACCGTCCGGCCAGCATCGGCCCGCCCGACACAACCAGCGTAGGGATATCGACGCTGCACGCACCCATCACGAGCGACGGCGTTGTTTTGTCGCAACCGCACATCAGAATGACACCGTCAATGGAGTTGCCCCGGATGCTTTCTTCGACGTCCATACTGGCTAAGTTCCGAAACAGCATGGCCGTGGGTTTAATCTGACATTCTCCAAGCGACATCACCGGAAATTCCAGCGGAAAGCCGCCCGCTTCCCACACGCCCCGCTTAATGGCTTCGGCCAGTTCGCGGAAGTGAGCGTTGCAGGGCGTTAGCTCCGACCACGTGTTGCAGATGCCGATGACGGGCTTCCCCTCGAATTCATGATGTGGAAAGCCCTGGTTTTTCATCCAGGCGCGGTATATGAAGCCGTCTTTTCCGGTGCGGCCAAACCAATCTTGTGAGCGAAGGGGCATTGTTATACAGTAGCTGTTTGCAGTAGCCAGTAAAGAGCATCAAAAGCGGGTTTTACTTCATCCGTCAGCCGATAAATCCGGGCAGGTATCCGCCAGCCGCTTAAACATGAGGTCTGAAATTCACGTTGATGATCACGAATTACCAAAGCGGGCGCCCTTTTTCTAACAACCTAGGGATACTGCTGAGTGCTCAACTGGTTGTAGCTCGATGCGCAATGGTCATCTGGGCGGGGCGTTTACATTATCGCCAGGAACCCGGAAATGAAAAAATGACTTGGACGGGCCACCCAACGACCCCATGTGGTGATGGCGACCGTAGGGAGCCTTTACACACATGGCCGGTTAGGCTTTCGGCTTGACCTCGCGGCCTGCATCCTGTCGCCAGTGAGCCGATTTACGCAGATTCAGGGCCGTATTGATGTTTGTACTTAGGCCGGTAAAAGGTGATGCCTTCCACAAAATCGAAATCCTTCTTGTTGAAGGTGAACAGTTCGACCGGATACGTCAAGGCGGTTGCTGCGATAATCATATCGGCAGTGCCCGGTCGTTTCGCGTAATGCTCCCAGGTCAGATTGAGTAACCGACGCGAGATTTCAGCGTCTAAACCAATCACGTTAAACTTATTGATGGTTTCGACCGTCTTGCGTTTTTCGCTACGTTTCATACCCACGTACATTTCCGCTTCCGAAATCACGCTTATATACAGACGGTCAAACCCAAGTTCATCCAATTCCTGAACCATTACTGGTACACCTCGGAAGTAGTCAAACAATACGTTAGAATCGCATAAGACTATCTTCTTTTTGGCCATGCTTTCACCCGGATTGATACCATTGTGCATTCATCAGCAGTCCAAATACCACCGAAAGCGGCTGGAGTCTCGCCAGATTTGGCATCACTCTTACGTAGGAGTGGAATGTTGACTTCGGTTTCTGGCTCGGTTTGAATGCCGTTTTCAATCAACAGCTTTATCGCTTTAGCGTAATCCTTATCGTTGACAGTTAGTGTTTTCATTGTCTTGGAGTGTACAACACAATATTACAACAACTGGGGCATTAATTTGGCTCGCTACAGACAGCTTTTGCCCAAGCCCGACTGTCGAGACGTGCGCCTTGTCGCCGGGACGCTGCCCCGCAAACCAAACCTGCCAAACCGGGGCGTTCCAACTGTCGCACGGAAGCTGCCGAACGAGGCTAAACCTGACTTCTGCAGCCTGCAACCTGTCGCAGGTAACCCGCCCCGCAAGCACTTATTGTATTTCCACCCAACGCCCCAGGGGGCTGATGGTGAGCGAGTTACTTGACTGAACACGAGACGCTTGCACCTTTACACCCCCTGAAGGATGTACGCATGCTTTCTAACTTGCTCATTATCAAGCCATCCTTAAGTTAGTAAAAAGACCCAAATCTTCGCCCGTTATCCCAAACTTAGCCAGCT
>NZ_BAAGXG010000009.1:0-340551 GCF_054779955.1 Spirosoma arcticum | reverse complement strand
ATTACTTGCCGCAAATTGCCGGAATAATTGGCCTATCAGGGTATGCGCTCCTTTTTGTGGGCCTGCTGAAAACTAAAATCGAGCAGAGTTTTGCCGCCTTTATGCTGTGGGCCATGCTCGATATTATTGCCACGATAACGACAATTCTGGAAGATGGCAATTATTGGCTTGCCCTCGGAAATGCTCCTGGATCGACTGCCATTACCGGTTTGCTGGCCGTAAAAAAACAAATTTCGTGGTCGTGGATTGAAACAATGACCGCCATTCTCGTATGATCTGCCTGATTGTCTGGTTCGTGGCTGGAGAAAAAGCCGGACTGATTGCCAGCAGCCTAGCGGTTGTCGTGGCCAGTATCCCCCAAATGGTAACTACCTATAAAAAGCCACGGACAACGCCGACGGCGATCTATGTCGTATTTTTAATAGCCGCTATATTGTCTTTTATCGCGGGTAAAGCCTGGACCATCGACCAGCGTTTTTATTCGGGTTGTGCCGTGTTTCTGTGTTCAGTAATCGTAGTATTCTCGTTGAGAAAAGTGCATAAACCAGTATCGTTAAACACATTCCTGTAACACTGACTTGTCCTGAATAATATTGACCGTAAACAGTCAACTTATGAACAGACTTCAACCCAGTTCGGGAGGCTAAACATGAATTAGAGATCAATATCGAATAAAAGTCTGTTACCAATCCATCCAGTTTATGCTGATGAACTATCCCAATCTGCATATTCGACAGTTAGAGGGTGCGCTTGATTTCTCCTGACAAGGTTACTATCAATACTGGCGACTGGCAACACTTTCCAATACGGGTCAACATGAGAATCGTTCAGTTAAACCTCCGATTGCAGCCGGGGCTGGTCAGGATGTGAAAGTGGAATGAAGCAGATTTTTTATACCCTTTCCAACCAATTGTACCGAAACAATCAGTCCGCTGAAAAGCCCCACCAGCAGAGGGACTGAACGCGTCTTTTTGGTTCAGTTTAGTGTACCGGTGAAATCACCTGTCTTAATTTACAGGAAACTTAATCACTAAAATACTTTCCCTTCGTGCACTAGTGTCAATAGGGTTTACTTAGCCAGATAGCCACCATCAACGGGATAGTACGACCCGGTGACGAAAGACGCTTTGTCGGAACTCAGCCAGATGACCAACTCAGCGACTTCCTCTGCTCTGCCCAACCGGCCAATCGGGTGCAGACTTACTAATTGTTGAATAACTTCCGGGGGTAGCTGACTCAGCAAAGGCGTGTCGATGTAGCCGGGGCCGACGGCATTGATCCGTATGCCCTGTGAAGCATACTCAATAGCCGCCGTTTGTGTCAGTCCGACCATGCCGTGCTTCGCCGTTACGTAGCCCGGTGAAGCAGGCGTTCCAACCTGACCCAGGATCGAGGCCATATTGACAATCACGCCCCCGCCCTGGTTGAGCATCACGGCCAATTCGTATTTCAGGCAAAAGAAGACGCTATTGAGATTTACATTGATAATCTGCTGCCAGCCCTCCAGACTATAATCGGCGGTCAGATTCAGCTCACCACCAATACCCGCATTGTTGCAGGCGATGTCGAGCGAGCCGAACGCCCGGACGGTTTCCTGCACCAACTCCTGGCAATGAACCGGGTCGCCGACATCAGCCTTGAAAAACCGGGCGTTGGCCCCGGCCGCTTTCACCTGTTCAGTAACTTGGTGGCCCTGCACTTCGTCCACATCCGATACCATCACATTCGCTCCGTGCTGGCCATACAGCAGGGCAACGGCTTTGCCAATACCCGAAGCGGCTCCGGTTATCAGGGCGGTCTTTCCTTGAAAGTCTTTATCCATACTAAATGAAACGTTGAGTATATGGGTCAAAATAGTTGCGATGCCCGGCCATTTTGGTTAATGAGCATACTCCATCGCCAATAGCTCGTTGATCGGCTGGGGGTGGTCATCGCTGCCATCGTCGTAGAGCGTCAGCAACAGTACGGGGGGCGAGAAAGGCTGTGCGTGGGTTGAATCATTCCCGGCCAGCGCGTCTATCCCACCGTTGCGATGGGGAATCGTTACCAGGAGATCGACCGGATGCCCAGCTAAGTAAGTATCTATCCCCTGCTTGGCACTATCTGCCTGTAAGCGGGCGATAGTCGGTACTACAGGAGCCAGAAACTGTCGAATGTGGGCTTCCCGCTCGATGTAAATGATGTCTTTGCCGGGTGTGTCGATGGTCAGCAGGACAAGAACCGCCCCTTTGAGCGTTACCAAGTCTTTGACGGGGCTGAGTAGTTTGGCATTGTCAAGATTGCCGAAATCAGCCGCCAGCACCACCTGCCGCATCAGTCCGGCACGCGCATCCAAAGGTACCACCAGGGCGTTCGCTTTGAGCTGGCGCATCAGGGCAATGGCCCCGTTGCTAAACGACCCGTTCGTGTCATCAGCGTTCGTACCGATGACCACAAAATCATACACCTCCGCTTCGAGCGACCGCTGAACGACCTCAATCCACTGTCCTGGGCAGGCCGACGAGCGGAAGGTATGCCAGTCGTTAGTGGCTTCCCGGCGCAGCTTGCTCACCACGTCGGTAAGTTGATCAGCACAGGCGGACCGGGGCGTTTCGACAACGAGCAGGGGATTATGCTGGCTACCGGACTCTACCGGATGGGCGCAGAGCAGGTGAAAGTCGACAAGAGTATCGCTGAAAAACGAACGGGCAAACTGAAGTGCGTTGTGGGAAGCTTCCGACAAATCGGTCAGCAGGAGTATCTTTTTCATATGGGATCGGGCCGTTAAACAGATGTGAGGGTATCAAACAGCGGCCAGTACGGGTAAGGTAGCTAAGCGGGCTACTTCCTGGGTGTTCGATTCGAGCAGAAACGTGCGGAGCCGACTATGCGGCTTTGGCAGCAGAATAAGCAGATCGGCTCGGTGCTCGACTAGATAGGCATCTAAGGCCAGGGCCACATCAAAACCGGGTATGAAGCTGAACGTGTGCGGTTGATACCGGAGTAAGTCCCGAATGTGGCGGGCGGCTTCCAGCAGTGACTCGTCCGGCTCGTCTTCGACACACACGACGTCCAATGTGGTTTGCAGAAGATGGGCAAATCGCTGGGCCATGTCGATGGCCAGCACATCGACGGGTTGCGCCAGATCCACCGCCAACACCATGTTTTGGGGTTTATGAAATATGGCACCGGGGGGCACCAGCAACAGCGGCACGGAGGTGTGGGGAATCATGTCGGTGGCTAAACTGCCCAAGCGACGGGCCTTTACCGGCTCATCGCCCACCAGACTCATCACCAGCAGATCGGCCTGCTGTTTAGCAGCTTCATCGACGAGACTGGCGAGAGGTGAGCCGGGCCGGGCCACCACCGATACATTAACGGACCAGTTAGTGGTCTCCAGCATCTGGTCCCGTAAACGACTGAGTTGATGCAGTGCTCCCTCATACTGTCCTTCGTCCGTTGGGGTCATTCGGTCGGGAGAACCGTTGGAAGGCAGGTCGTACGCATGAACAAGGACTAAGCGCGTGTCGAGCTGTTTGGCTAGTTCGAGGGCGTAATCCGTAGCCCAGTGCGCACTCGCCGAAAAATCAGTGGCAACTAAAATCGTGGTCATAGCAGGGAGAGAACGTAAGGTGAGGGAACACCACAAAAGTGATCATAAAGGGCGGGCCAATGCATGACGCCTGTCAGGCAAAGGGGTGATTGAACTCAGGCCGGGGGCTGATGGCCATCACGGGCGGTCCACTGGGCTAGCTGCACCTTTGCCACAACCATTCTTAAGCTCATCACCCGTCGATTATGCGTACGCTCCTGCTTGTTTCGCTGCTGTATTTAACCACCCGGTCTGTGGAAGCTCAGATGGCCGACGATTGGTCCCGGCTGCGTCAGTACGCTCATGCCATCGGCGTAGACAGTCTGTGCGCTCAGCCCGACTCGGCTTGCCTGACGCGTTATTTTACCCAAATCATCTATGGCCGAACGCCCCGCCGGATGAGTTATCAGGGTTTACCGGAGCGCGTCGATACGGCAGGCATCAACCGGCTCACCCATCAGTTTCTGTCCCAGCGCAGCCCGGCCGAAGCCGACTGGTGCCCGCTACTGGATTCGCTCGAACCTCAGGATCGACACTACCGGCAACTGATCGCCTACTGTATGCGCTGCTTAGTCGATGATTACATGGCCGACTCGCTCACCATCGAGCAGGTGCAGGAAACCCTCAATACCTACCGCTGGCTCAACCGCTTTCCCGCCGATAAACGGGTTGTTGTCAATATTCCCTCGGCCACGCTGCGGCTCATCGACCGGCAGGGCAATACGTCGCTTAGTAGCCGGGTTGTGGTCGGAAAGCGGGACACACCAACGCCCCTGTTTACCGCTTCTATTCCCAGTTTAGTGACGTACCCGTACTGGAACGTACCCCGCTCAATTACAGGAAAGGAATTGCTGCCTAAGATTCGTAAAAACCCGGTCGCGCTGCTGGAGGCTATGAAGTTACATGTCATCAACACAAAGGGGCAGGTTGTAGACCCGACTACCATAAACTGGGCAACTAACTCATTTCCGTATCGGTTGCGGCAATCGACCGGCTGCGATAATGCGCTGGGAATACTGAAATTCAACGTGACCGATCCCTACGATATTTACCTGCACGATACCAATACCCGGCAAGCTTTTACGAAGGAGGACCGGCAATTGAGCCACGGGTGCATCCGGGTCGAAAAGCCAGCCGAATTGGCTAATCTGCTGCTGGGGTACACCCGTTTCGGCGCGGACTATTTGACTTGTTGCCCTGTAAATGCTCGCCCTAAAACGATACCCCTACCGGCTGCCGTGCCGATTATTATAACCTATAACTTAGTGGATATGGACGAAGCCGGAGCCGTACAGGTGTACCCGGACGTGTATGGCTGGTGGCAGTTGGCATTGTAATTTACTGCTGGGTTTGGGTCAAATATCCACAAGCTGTTAGTTGGGGTCAGATCGGCGAATCAGTCAGGCAGGAGTCAATAAAAAACGGGAAGACATCTCCTCCCGTTTTTTTATTGGTCTAATCCATTCCGTCAGATGAGATCGTAGTCAATCACCAACTCGTTGTCAACCGTCCTGACGCCGGGGGCATTCCAGGCGATCCGCCCGGCTTCGTCTTTCTGGTAGATTGAATCGACGAAGCCGTTTAGGGTGACGTGATTGCCCGACACGGCTACCTTGATGTCATCGGCGTCAATGGACCAGTTGCGATTCAGCGCCCGCTCAATATCTATTTTCTCGATTGCGTCGTGAAGGTTCGCCCGGATCGTGAGGTTGTTGCTTACGCCTTTCACCCCGGCCAGATGCCTGACGGCTTTCTGGGCGGCTTCCTTCTGGTAATTCCATTCCACTTCGCCCGACAGCGTCACCCAGCCGTTTTCGACCGTCACGCGGACCTTGTCTTCAGGAACTTCCCAGTTGAATTTGAAGGCATTGACAACCTCGGTGGCCACCTGGCTGTCATTGTGTTTGGCCGCGCCGTTGAACTCAATCGTGATTTCCTCGGCCACCGCTTTGACCCCGGCTACATTTTTGGCAGCATCTTCGGCTTCAAGCTTCTTCGCGTAGCTGTCGACCACGCCCGTCAGGGTAATTACACCATCTTTAGCCGTTACGCCGATCTCGGCTGCGTTCAGAAGCGGTTCCCATTTGATGGCCTCCTGAACGTCTTTCTGCAACATCTCATTGGTTTTCATAACTGTTTGGGGTTTGTTTAAAACCGGGACAAAACTACCGGCTCCCTGTTTGCCCGCCCCTGATTCAACTCAGACAACGGCATGATTTAGCTCAGGTGATGGTTGATTTAAAGCTGTTTAGTTTGTACCAGCTATGCTGACCACTCAACGTCCATTGCCGGGCCTGACCGACCAAGCCGTTGCCCAGTCGCGGGCGTCACACGGACGTAACGTTTTGACAACCAAAGCTCCTTCGCCACTGCTAACGACAATGAAAGAAGTCGTTCTGGAGCCGATGTTTTTATTGCTGCTGGTGGCCTGCGCGGTGTATGTCGGGCTGGGCCGAACCGAGGAAGCCATCACCCTCAGCGTGGCCCTGCTGCTGGTATCGGGCATTTCGATCTATCAATCCATCCGTAGCGACCGGGCGCTGAGTACCCTCCGCGAACTAACCCAGCCCCGGGCGCAGGTCCGGCGCAATGGTACGCTGACCACCATCCCCGTCGAAACGATTGTGGTAAGTGACGTGGTACTGATTGAAGAAGGCGGGCGCGTTTCGGCCGATGGTACGACTGACGAAGCCAGCGATTTTTCGGTGGACGAATCCATCCTGACTGGCGAGTCGGTTTCGGTCACCAAAACAACCGGCGACGGGGTTTTTGCGGGCACCACCGCCACCACGGGCAGCGCGTGGCTCACCGTCACGGCGGTAGGCGGACAAACCGAACTTGGTAAGATTGGGCGGAGCCTCGCCACCATTCCAACCGAAAAAACGCCCCTGCAACGCCAGATCAATCAATTTGTGATCCGCATGGCCTGGATCGGTCTGGGCGCGTTCGCCATCGTGTGGGGCGTCAACTACGCCCGCTCCGGTGATTGGATTACGGCCCTGCTCTTCGGCCTGACACTGGCCATGTCGATTTTGCCCGAAGAAATTCCGGTGGCCTTCAGTAGTTTTATGGCCCTGGGAGCCGCCCGCCTGAGTCGGATGGGCGTCTTGACCAAACAACCCCAGACGGTCGAGAGTCTGGGCTCGGCCACGGTAATCTGCACCGACAAGACCGGTACGATCACCCAGGACGGCATGAGCGTCCGGCAAGTGTATGACGGTTCTACCGACACCCTGATATCATTGCCGGGCGAATCCACGCCGGGCGAATCCACGCCGGGCGAATCCACGCCGGGCAAATCCACGCCGGGCAAATCCACCGCTCCGGCCGGTCTCGCACCGGCGTACCGGCCGGAGCGGGACCGGCCGGGCATCATGTCTGAAACGGCCAAATCCGTGCTGGAATATGCCCGCTGGGCCAGCGAAACCGATCCCTTCGACCCGATGGAAAAAGCCATTGTCGAAGCCTTCGTCAAAACGGACCCATCTGCCACTGCCACTCCCTATCCGATGATTCACGAATACCCCCTGGCCGGCACGCCCCCCATGATGACCCACGTCCGGCAGGCACCAACGGGCGAATTCATCATTGCCGGAAAAGGAGCCGTCGAGCACATTCTGGCCGTTTGCCGACCCGACCGAACGGTGGCCGACACCATTAGGAGGGTTACCAGGCAACTCTCGAAGGATGGGTATCGGGTTTTGGGGGTGGCGCGGGGAGCGTACGGCTCGTCGAACTTTCCGGCGCAACAGGACGATTTTGTGTGGTCTTTTCTGGGATTGGTCGCGCTCGAAAATCCGCCCAAGCCGAACGCGGCTGTGGTCATTCGGGCCTTTACGGAAGCGGGTATCCGGGTGAAAATGATAACCGGCGATTACCCCGAAACGGCGCAGGCTATTGCGCGGCAGGTGGGGTTGCCGGATGCCGATACGCTGCTGACGGGCCAGCAGGTGATGGACATGGACGAACCCTCACTCCGGCAGCAGGCTGCCCAAACGGCCGTGTTCGCCCGGATGTTTCCCGCAGCCAAACTGCGGGTCGTGAACGCACTCAAACAAAATGGCGAAGTGGTGGCCATGACCGGCGACGGCGTCAACGACGGCCCCGCCCTGAAAGCGGCCCACATCGGCGTGGCGATGGGCAAGCGCGGGACGGAAGTGGCCAAACAAGCTGCCTCGCTCGTGCTGGTCAACGATGATCTCAGCAGTATGGTCGATGCCATTGCGCAGGGTCGGCGCATTTACCAAAACCTCAAAAAGGCGGTTGCCTACATCGTTTCTATCCACATTCCGATCATTCTGACGGTGGCCGTGCCACTGCTGGCGAGCTGGAAATGGGAGAACCTGTTCAGTCCGATTCACGTCATTTTTCTGGAACTGGTCATGGGACCGACCTGCTCCATCGCCTTCGAGAACGAACCCGCCGAAGCGGGACAGATGCAGCAACCACCCCGCCGACTGACCGACACCTTTCTGGCCGGGCCGGAGCTGGGCCGCAGCATCGCGCAGGGTCTGGGAATTTCGGGAGCGGTGCTGGGGGTATATTACGTGGCCATGCAAGAGGGCGAGGCTGTCGAGATAATCCGAACGCTGACGTTTACGACGCTGGTATTGAGCAACATCCTGTTGACGCTGGTGAACCGGTCGTTTACGCAGTCGGTGTTTGAAACGTTCCGGGTGCCCAACCCGGTGCTGTCGATGATGCTGGGCCTGACGCTGGGGCTGCTGCTGACCACGCTGTTTGTGCCGGACGTGCGGCAATTGTTTGGTTTTGCGCCCGTATCGGCCCCAGAGTTGGGGGGGTGTGCGCTGGCCGCGCTGGTTGGGGTGGGCTGGATCGAGGGGTACAAGTTGATAGAGAAACGTACTTAGCCGTTGATCATGAAGGTTCAACCATTCTTCGGGTTAGTTTTTCTGCTGTCTGTTCCATGCTGGATACTGGGAGCCGTTGCCCCGGATTTTACAACCATTTTCCCCATAAAACTTCCGATCAGTGCGCTGATGACCTTCTGCCCGTTGATAGCGGCAATTATTCTGGTTTACAGAAAACGAACCAGCCAGGACGTTAAAGAACTGTTGAGCCAAACCTTCGATTTCAAAAAAATTAAGGACAAACGGTGGTATCTGCCTATTGTCTGTCTGATGCCTGTTATAGCTGTACTTTCTTATGGGTATATGGAACTGACGAGCGCATTGAGCCCCGAATCCCAGACACCCGTTTTATCTATACTCATCTTTTTCGGTATCTATTTTATTGGTGCAATCGGCGAAGAAATTGGCTGGAGCGGCTACGCGATTGACCCGTTGCAAAACAGGTATGGCTCGGTAAAAGCAAGTTTGATTTTGGGAGGGTTTTGGGCCATCTGGCACATTATACCCTGGAGTCAGACGCATCAGACGCCGGTCTGGATAGTGTGGCAATCGGTCAGCACTGTTCTGTTGCGGGTTGTCATGGTCTGGCTTTTCAACAATACGGGCAAAAGCGTGTTTGCTATGGTTCTCTTTCACGCGATGATTAACATCAGTCCGTATCTGATTCTGAATCAGGGTGGACATTATGACCCATTTATTACGTGTATTTTGTTGACAATGACAGTTATAACCATCATTTTTCTATGGGGTTCAAAAACATTGGCCCGGTACAGATACGCCTGATTACAAGGCTATTCATACCTGACTCGGCTACGAACGGCTGGCTGGGTGTGTAGTATTCAAAAGAAAAATCAGCCCCGATTTGGAAGCTGATTTTTTTGTGTAAGGGTTGTGCTATAACGTTCTGCGGCTTGGCGATGTGGCGGATTTTTAGCATTAAAGTTCATACCAAGCACATCACCCGTCATATTAACAAACCGCTAATGGCGGTTAATTATTCTTTGCCGATTTCATTTCGAGGTCGTTTAGAAATAGGCTTTTACTGTCAAAGAAATTCCGACAATAAATAAAGTTCCAAGAGTAACATACAAGAAAGCGTTTCTCCTAAGTTGTTTGCCATGTGGAAAGAATGTTCTGTATAGTCCAAGTGCTAGAGATAACCATCCGACTAAAGTAATTAATATTGTCCAGTCAATAGTCCAGTTATTGTGGGAACGAATCAATGCAAGCCCGCCTGTGAATAAAAGCAAACCGTTCAGATAAACAACAGTTGCTTCTACTTTTGTCCAGATGCGAAAATTTAAGAACTCGGATACTGAAAGAACCATAAGAATTGGTCCTATCAGCCCTGCAATATTTTTTGAAGTTTCCATTTAATTTCTAAAGGGGTCTTGTTTTCATTTGATTGAGTAAATTAATCCGTCTAAATAATTTACTCATTAAGAATAGTGTCATATAAAGTATCAATGCGAAGGTCATGTCCGCTGTTTTCGAATTTATTAGTATTTTTTGAGGTGATTTTAAACTACTGTTTTAAATTATGAGATAGCGTTCAGGAAATTCTGCTTATCTATCTTTTTGCTGTTTGCCACTCCAAAAAAGAACACAAACAGCTTTACTATCCACAAAGTCGGCGCAGGCCACTGTAACCGAAGGAAAATCAGAATACTCATTAGAGCCGCCAAAGAGCCTGAAACAGTTGCAATAATTTGAATAATGAATCGTATAGCTTCCATTTAAATTTCTTTTAATATATAAATTTTATCAAAAAGCCGTACTGCTTAAATTCCAATGGTCGGCTCATAAAATGCCAGCCGGTTTTGTAGTTGATCGACCTGCTCCTGTGCCTGCTCCAGACGTTCCAGCAGATGGATGACAATGTCTAAATCCTCCACGTGAACGGCCAACTCGCGGTGCAGCCGGATGAGCCGTTCGAGCGGACCCAGCTGGTCAGGATGCAGGTAACGAACCGGCCCGATGGTGATTGTTTCCAACATACCCTGCTCTTCAAGGGCAACCACGAAGCCCATCTCAAGCTGGTGATACGTAAAAAATTCGTGGGCAGAAATTAAGGGATCGGTCGGCATACGGGGCTATGATTAGAGAGCAGCTAATTGGGTGAACAGGTCTTTCTGGGCATCGGTCAGATTGGTCGGGATTGTGACCTGCCACTGCACGTAGAGGTCGCCGAAGGTGCCTTCCTGCTTATAAACAGGAAAGCCCTTGCCTTTCAGCCGCACGGAGCCGCCATTTTGGGTGCCGGGTGCCACCTGCATCTTTACCTTACCCGCCAGCGTTTCGATAACGACCTCTCCGCCCAGCACCGCCGTGTAAAGCGTAATTACTTCGGTGACGTACAGATCATTTCGGTTGCGTCGGTAGCGGGGGTCTTCGCCAATCACAAACGTGATAAACAGATCACCGTTTGGCCCGCCGTTTTCGCCCGGTGCGCCGTAGCCCGTCAGTTTTATTTTTTGGCCCTGCTCCACCCCGGCCAGCACCGTGATGCCAATGGTGCGGCCATCGAGGGTCAACGGTTGCGAGTGGGTTGTGTAGGCTTCCACCAGGCTCTGGTGCAGTTCGGCCTGGTAATCGGGGCCCCGAAACCGGGTTTGCCGCCCACTGCCGCGCCCGCCTGTCTGCTGGCCGAACATCGATGAAAAGAAATCCGAAAAATCGGCTCCGTCCCCGTCGGCCGAAAATCGGCTTCCGTCGGCGGTTGAGGTAGCCCCGGCCTGTCGGCGTTGGTGCCGGGCCTGTTCCATCTCCTCGCCGTGTTGCCAGTCTTTGCCGTATTGGTCGTACTTCTTCCGTTTCTCCGGGTCGCTCAGTACTTCGTTGGCTTCGTTGAGCTGCCGGAATTTAGTACCGGCCTCCGCGTCGTTCGGATTTACGTCGGGGTGATACTTGCGGGCCAGTTTGCGATAGGCTTTTTTAATGACTTCCGGCGACGCATCGGTCGCCACCCCCAGGATGCTGTAATAATCAATAAAGTCCATACGGCATGCAAAAGGGTTTTCTGTTGACCGGTGAGCGACAATTAATTGCCCTATTTTCTGTAGACAAAGGTGGCCGCTCTGCTCCGGCCAATTCATGACGATGGTCAGTTATTCGCCTGATTTGCAGCAGTCCACGCTAGCTGCTCTGAATTAATCCATCAGTTCAAAGCCAATATGAACCGAGACTGAAGGCCAAATCATGGCCGACGACTCTCTAAAGTCGCGTCCGAATACGGGCTGGGTGTACCATTAAGTAGTTGGACAGCCTGGCTTCTTAAGTGTTTGTCAAAGAAGGCTAGCGAAAACGTATTGATGAGATCGTGTGCCCGTTGGCTGCCTACCGGACCGCTAAATCCGATATACGGCAAAACCGGCGATAGATAATTCAAATCTGTTAAATCAATATGGAACATGCCTGGTATCTGTAAAAAATAACCGGTTCCGTGAAGTTTATTATATGCTCCTCGCATGGTCGTCTGATGTCGTGCAATATCCTTTTCGGCCCAGCCGCCCAAACCCTGTCTCTCCAGCCGCATACTAGTAGCATCCCTTGTTATCCACATGGTTGGCTGGTCCAAGCCATGTTCCACGACGTCCGTTGTCATAAAGGCTTCCATTACCAAACATGCTTTTAAACGGGTATCTTTAAGGCAGGCTTCGGCTGCAACTATGCCCCCATATGAAACGCCAAATATGCCTATGTGCCTGAGATCTAATCTATTCGACAGCATTTCTCCAGCGCTTAAGGCATTTAGCTGAATAAGCTGGTCTAAGGTGAAACTTACGTCTTTGGCGAAATAAGGTATATGAAATTCTTTCAGCCCCCGCCCGGGGCTAAGAATCTCATGGCCGTCCGGAAATGTCACTGACGATGCGACTCCTGGTTGATCGATGCCTACCACGATATAGCCGTTTGAGACAAGCGCTTCTACCTGAAACGTATTCATTTGACGATAACCTGTGAGGCCTTCAAGAAAAATCAGCACCGGATAATCAGGCTGGTCAACCGCCACAGGCGCCGATTCTCGGCTATGCGTCCCAATATATTTTAAGTGTGTCAAAAAGAAGGCAGGAAATTTACCCAGTAGTTTAGCCATTGCCTTTGCAACACTATTCGCATCAGGCAGGTAGCCTGCCTTAGTCGACCGTGTTTCCTTTTCGGCAGGATACCAGATTTGCACTATGAGTTCGCGATGCCTGTTTATAGGCTTACTAAAGACTTCCTGTCGGCTGCTATCTATCCAATGGTAAGCCAAGGTACCTATTCCGTAGGAGCCGCTGGGTTTAGGAAAACGAAAGACCGGAACCAAAGTTGGCAGTACAGTAGAAACTAACAGAAGTACTACGACCAAAACGAATAAGAGGCTTTTCAAGAATTTGATCTTAAAAAATTCTACGCCAACGTGTCGTTTTAATTGGCAACTTATAACGAGAACTATCGTGAGTATATAGGCTGGTTGCATCTGCCAGCGGGGCCCTTCAATGAATGTAGCAGCAATCAGTAGCAGTATTGCAATCGGCATTACACGTAAAATCAGATTTAAAAATCGACTTTCTGGATACAGGAATACTATAAATAATAACCAATTAAAGGCGAGCAATATCAGTTCAACTAATCTCATTTTGTAATTTATCAGCTCTCTACCCGGCAATATCTGTAAGGCAATATACTATAATCTAATGCATCGGCCACGTCAATTGGTACAAACCCGGATTCACCACCTGTCGCTGACCACGAAGCGACCCCTGCTTATTATTTCCAAGCCGGGTTGACCGGTGTAAGTCAGCCCGCTGACTGATTCTCGTTAGGGTGCTGAAATTGGGTAGCCGTTAGTTTTGGGGCATCGTTAAACGGGCGAACTATGCCGGTCCCCTTCGGCACTAGCTACCCCCCTAATCAACACCAGCCTTGACACGCAAAACCAGTATGCTGATTCTGTCGGCTCTCACCGTTCCGGTTATCGCATTACTGACTGGACGGTGGCTCGTAGCCCATCAGCTACGTCGGAATGTGGCCGATTTGTTTGCGCTGGCCGACACCGGCCCGGTTGACACCTACGACCCCGTTCAACTGACTGACCTGCCCGCGCCGGTGCAGCGATATTTTTGGCATGTGCTTAAACCGGGCCAGCCCTACCTGCGCTCGGTTCGGCTTCGGCACGACGGCCAGTTCAAAACCGACCTAAAAAAAGACTGGATGCCAATTACCGGTGAGGAATACTTTTTGGCCAACAAGCCAGGCTACGTCTGGATCGGCACCACAACCTGGTTCACGGCGCGTGACCAGTACGGGGCGGGGCGGGGAAGCCTGACGGTGTGGTTTCTGGGTACGTTGCCCATTGTGCAGGGCCGTGGCCCCAGTTACGACCAGGGCGAACTGCTGCGCTGGCTGCCCGAAGCCGTTTGGTTTCCCACCAGCTTGCTGCCCGGCGGGCGGGTGATCTGGTCGCCCGTCGATGACTACTCGGCCACGCTCACCCTGACCGATCACGGCCAAACCGTCTCCTGCCTGATGAGCTTTAACGAACGGGGCGAACTCGTGCGTTGCCAGGCCCAACGGTACCGCGACGTGACGCACATCGAAACTTGGGTTGGCCACTTATCCAATTATCAGGACAGGCACGGTTTGCGCGTACCAACCCGGATCGAAGCCGCCTGGGTAATTAAAGGTGAAGAAAAACCGTATGCCCGTTTCGTCCTGCGCGACATCGAATACGATCAGCCGTATGCGTATTGACCATTAAGCCCGGTGCAGCCGTCGATATTCCACCACTGTCAGGCTGACGACGTACGCGGTGGAGAAGATCACTTTGTTGTAACGTGTCAGCAGTTGGGTAGAAATACAGTGAAGTTATCCCGGTCCGATTCAGCGTATTCTCGGGCCAGTATCGTCGTTGAACAACGACCGCCGAACACGGTAATGTTAGGCCTTTCTGCAATGACCAGCCCGATGGCAATCCAGGTGTACCGATTTACATCGTCGGCTAATCCACAATACAGGACGTAGATGATAACCGTGACGAAAATTGCCCATATCGCCGTGTGAATCTGTTTTACCCAAAACAACTTGAGCGCGTTATCCATCCCCGGTTCTTCTACCGTGCAATCAGACCACCAAGGTACCCAGATCCATCGTGGGCGGTTAGGCCGAAAATCATACGTTGTGCTGATTCTGCTCATGTCAGGGGGATAAGCCTTGAAATAGCTTTGTCTGAAATCTAAACGAATACTAAACAGGCAGGACACATGAAAAAAGTAGCGATTTTCTGGGCGGTAGTATCACTCACGGCAACAAGCGTCTTTGCCCAAAGCAGTTCATCGACGAGTTCATTCTGGCATCCCAACCCGCGAAATTACGAAGTGAAGCAGGCCCTGGAGGTGGAGAGCTTGGTGCCCATGTTTATTACCGGCGGGTATCACTTCGCCGTTGGCTACCGCTACCGTAAATTCAGAGTCAGAGCGAGTGTCATCAACGGGGGCACCTACAACGCGGAAACGGTTGGGCTGAACAATTCGTCACCAGCGTTCAAACGGTTCTACAACACGTCGCCCGGCATATTCTTTGGCTACAACGTCTGGAAAAACCTCGAACTCTACACCTATCTCGAAAGCCACACCTTCGGCATCGAACAGCAGAGCACGGGGATCACAAAAAACATAAAGAGTATTGATACCGGGTTGGGCCTAAGCTACCAGTTTTTTATTGGCAGGGTTTTTTATGTGCAACCGGGTGTGCACCTGTATTTACGGCGTAACAAGAGCGCAGATTTCGGCGATATTCGGTATAACATTCCCAATGCTGATATTTCACCCGTGATACGGATCGGGGCTAGGCTTTGGCGGAAATATTAACTTGGGAATCGTGAAAAAGCTATTCAGAATAACGGGTATTACCACCCTTGTTTTAGCCACCGTCTGGACAGTCCTAACCTTTTGGACGGAAAGTGTCGGCCCAAAACGAAGCTGGGAATTGGGCGCTCAGGCGTCGCGGGTAAACGCCCTGATTGTGTACGACCCCGACCCTTTTTACAGTCTGGACGAACAGGTAAGCCGGTCGTTTGGTCAGGGATTAGCCGATCAGGGTACGCGGGTGACGGTTGCCACCGTCGAAGCAGCCCCCGACGTTGACGATCAGCCCATTGATCTGTATGTGTTTTGCGCCAACACCTACAACTGGCGGCCTGATTGGGCTGTGAGTGATTTTATCCAGAAACAAGTGGATCTGGACGGTAAATCGGTGGTGGCCATTACGGTCGGGGGCGGCTCGACGGGGGCCTCCCAAAAAGCATTAGAAACCCTGATTCTGGACAAAAAAGCCAATCTTCTGGATTCGCGTTCGCTGTGGCTTTTGAGACCCAATGACGAATCACGCGGCAAAGAATCTAAAATCGCCGTCACCGTGTCGATGGCGTATTCGTGGGGGGAAGAAATTGCGAAGCGCCACCTGACCACTTCAGCGGTTTCGGCCCAGTTGAGTCCAATAAAGCAGCCATGAACAGACAGCAGTTTTTAGGCATTGCGGGAGGTACCGTAGTACTTGCCGGAGGCACGTACTACGGCCTGAGCGACAAACATAATTTTACGCGTGCTGACAGCCCTCAAACCGGTACCGGAAGAGTTCAATTAACCTCTGATGAACGGACGATTTTATATCTGGCGTCCCTCGCGCCCAGTGGCCACAATACGCAGCCCTGGTTCGTGAAACGCGTTGAACCGTACCACTGGATCGTCGGCAACGATAAAAGCCGGTGGCTTCCGGGCGTCGATCCCACCCAGCGCGAAACTATCCTGTCGATTGGAGCTTTCTTGCAGAACATGGAGTATGCCGCCAGTAGCATAGGTTATACCGGCCAGTTCGATACCCTGGCGACGAGCAATCAGGATGAAGAAATCGTAGCGGTCAACCTCCGCAAGTCGGGCAATGCACCAGCTTTTGATCGTCAGAAACTAATCAGCCGCCGAACCGTACGGTCCAACTACCTCCCCGACGGGTTGCAAAAAGCGGACCTTGCATATGTAGTCAACGGCGAAGCAGATCGTATCCAGTTTGTACCGAATACGGCAAAAGAACACCGTTGGCTCAACGAACAAACCATTGAAGCGAACCGGATTCAGTCGTATCGGGATGTGGCCCAGCAGGAATTGGCCGACTGGATTCGATTTTCGAGTAAAGACGCGGCTGCCCATCGGGACGGACTTACCACGGCAGGCATGGAAATAGACGGAATTCCCGGCTGGGTGCTGCGCAACTTTTACGGGAAATCAGCCGTGATGAAGCCCGCTTTCCGGGACCAAAGCATTGATAGCGTACAGAAGCAGGTAGCCCAATCGGCGGGCTGGCTGCTGATTAGCAGCAAAGACAATGCCGTAACGAGCCTGCTGGAAGCCGGCAAACGGATGCAGCGGCTGTTTCTGAGGGTGCGGGATCGGGGCATTGCCCTTCACCCGATGACGCAGATTCTTGAAGAATCCCCGACGAATCAAACTGTAAACCAATCCATCGGCATCAGCGATCCAGTTCAATTTATTCTGCGTACCGGCTATTTAAAAACGTATCCCGAACCGGTTTCGCTTCGGCGGTCAGTCGATCAGTTTGCTCACATCTAAAAACCGCATGTCACACGATGAAAACAAGTCGAACTATTCTCATGATTTTGCTGGGCTTCCTTGGTTTGGGGGCTGTCGGGGGCGGGGGCGTATTTATAGTTTCGCCTTCCGGCAACCTGTTCGGGATGCCCTTGTCTATGTTAGACAAGTCGCCTTTCACTAACTTTTTGATCCCCGGAGTTATACTGTTCATCGTGCTGGGGGTAATTCCCTGTGGGCTGGTCATTGCCTTGCTGAAAAAGCCGGTAAGTAAATGGGCCGAACGGTTCAATTTCTTTTCCGATATGCACTGGGCATGGACGGGCAGTATTTACGTGGCTTTTGCGCTCATTGTCTGGCTACAAGCCGAAATGATGTTTCTTCAGGCCGTAGGCTGGCTGCACACCCTCTATATGTTTCTGGCCATTGCTATACTCTTTGTTACGCTGTTACCGACTGTCAGAAGCGTATACAGAAAGTAAATGTGTCGCGTTGGTCGCGTTCCATAATCTATAATATGCTCACCAACTCTCTGAAAACACGAAGATGAACAACACTGGTATAGACCAGCTTTTGTCGGATGAAAGCGCGCACCTCGAAAAGCTGCATAAGATTGTCCGGGAGACGCTTGTGGCCGAGGAACTCATCATTCACAATCTCGTAAATCCCCCGCTGGAAATTCTGACACAGGGGCAAAAACTGTCGGACCGGGTCGCTCGATTTGGCGGAAGCTGGCGGTTTATTATCCTGTTCGGCATTATTCTGACGGGCTGGATTATTTTCAACGTACTAGCCATCGGACACTACAAGTTCGACCCCTATCCATTCATTTTGATGAACCTGATCCTGTCTTGTATTGCTGCGTTGCAGGCTCCCATTATCATGATGAGCCAGAACCGGCAGGAAGAAAAAGACCGGATGCGGAGCGAGAATGATTACCTGATCAATCTGAAGGCAGAAATGCAAATTCGCAGCCTGAATCAGAAAATAGACTTATTGCTGGAAGAACAAATCAAAACGCTATTCGACACGCAGGAAAAACAGTTCGTTCTGCTTCAGGAGATAAATGCCAGACTCGAAAACGTTACGGTCAAATCGTAATTCTTGAACACAAAAGGCGTGAGCAGGAACTCATGCTTGGTAAGCGGTTAACCTTGACTATTGCTACCCAACTGAACTGCGCGACTCTTGCCCCGCTTTCACGGCCAGCGTACCGATTGCCAGGGTGACAACGCCAATGAAGATGTATTCAATGTACTGTTCTAATCCGGAAAACAATTGGCCGAGCCAGTACCCCCCACAACCAGAACGGTAATGTGAGCTATGCCGCCAGTAGCCGTCAACGATAGAAACCGTGGCCAGAGCACACCGTAAAGATGGCGGCCGCTACCGCTTACAAACCCTATTTTGGTCAGTTAACTACCTGATTAATATTAGCCCCAACGAGGGAGTAAATGAACTTTAAATGATCTGGTCTGTCAGCCAAATTTTCCCGCCAGATACCGTTGCGTTTCGCCCTCGTGCGGCTGATCGAACAGGCGTTTGGTGTCGTCGTATTCAACCAGTTTGCCCAGACTGAAGAAGGCTGTTTTATCGCTGATGCGGCTCGCCTGCTGCATGTTGTGCGTCACGATCACCAGTGTACAGGTTTGCTTGAGTTCGAGCAGCAATTCCTCCACCTTAGCGGTTGAAATCGGGTCTAAGGACGAGGCTGGTTCATCGAGCAGCAAGATCGCCGGTTCCACCGCCAACGCCCGCGCAATGCACAATCGTTGTTGCTGTCCACCCGACAGCGACAACGCCGACTTATTTAGTATCCCGCTTACTTCATCCCATAAAGCGGCCCGCCGGAGGGCGTGTTCGGCCTTTTCGTTCAGAGCCGACTTCTGCGAAACACCCTGCAAACGGAGGCCGTAGACAACATTCTCAAAGATCGACTTGGGAAACGGATTGGGCTGTTGAAACACCATGCCGACCCGTTTACGCAGGTCTTCGGTTGATACAGCAGACGCGTAAATTTCTTTCCCCTCCACCAGCACGTCACCTTCTTTTCGGAAGTCGCCGATGAAATCGTTCATCCGGTTGAACAATCGCAGAAATGTCGATTTTCCACAACCCGACGGGCCAATCAGGGCGGTGATGCAGTGTTCGTCGATGCCCATCGACACCTGGTCGATTACTTGCTTAGGGCCGTAGAAAACGTTCACGGATTTACTTTCTAAGATCGCCATAGATTAGGGTCGGTTCTGTTGCCAGCGGCTGCGGAGGTAGATGGCGATGCCGTTGAGCAGGAACGTGATACCCAGCAGCACGATGATGGCGGCTGCGGCTGCGTTCCGGAAACCCGATTGCGGCCGGTCGATCCAGTTGAAAATCTGAACGGGCAGGGCCGAAAACGCATCAAACGGATTCGTCGGAGCAAACGGTACGTAGGCCAGCACACCGATAGCGACCAAGGGGGCCGCTTCACCGATGGCCCGGAGCAGGGCCAGAATTACGCCCGTGGTGATGCCGCCCGCTGCGGCTGGTAACACCTGAAACCACACCGTTTGCCAGTGCGTAGCGCCCAGCCCATACGACCCCTCGCGGATGGAACCCGAAACGGCTTTGATCGCTTCGCGCGTGGCCACGATGATTGTGGGCAGCACCAGCAGGGCCAGCGTAGCGGCTGCCGACAACACACTGCTGCCCCAGTGTAACGTCTGCACGAATAAGCCCAGACCCAGCAGACCGTAAATAATCGAGGGGATACCAGCTAGGTTCAGAATGTTAATTTCTATCAGCGTGGCTAACCAGTTCTTTTTGGTGTACTCTTCTAAATAAAGCCCCGCCCCAATGCCCACCGGAACGGCCAGCAACGCCGTCAGTGCCAGAATGTAAAACGAACCGACCAACGCCGTGTAGATGCCCGCTTGTTCAGGAAAGCGCGACGGCAGATGGGTCAAAAACGACCCGCTCAGCCGCCCGGCTCCCTGTCGGAAAATGTCCACCAGAAACAGCCCGAGCAGCAACAGCCCCAGGAACGTGCAGCCGATGCCCAAAATCTGGAATAGCCTGTCTTTTCGATTGGTCACCATGATCTTCCGTAATGGGTGCGTATCCAGTAGCCGATGTTATTGAGGGCGAACGTAACAAGGAACAGGGCTGTACCGGCCGCGTAGATCGTCCGAAATTCGAGCGAGTCGCGCGGCACGTCGCCCTGACTCACCTGTACGATGTAGGCCGTAATGGTTTCGATGGGTACGCGCGGGTCGAGCGTCAGGCGGGGCTGCTGACCAGCCGCTACGGCCACGATCATCGTCTCGCCCACGGCCCGCGAAAAAGCCAGAATCAGCGACACCAGAATGCCCGACGAGGCTGCCGGAACCATGACCCGGAAGGCGGTTTGCAGCCGGGTAGCCCCCAGTCCGTAGGACGCCTGGCGAATGGGTTCGGGTACAGCCATCAGCGCGTCTTCGCTCAACGAGGTAATCAGCGGGATAATCAAAATGCCCATCACGATCCCCGCCGACAGCGCGTTGAAACCCGCCAGACCGGGAATGATTTGCTGCAAAAACGGGGTCACCACAGTCAGCGCGAAGAAACCATAGACTACCGTCGGTACGGCAGCCAGCACTTCGAGCAGGGGCTGCATCACCCGTCGAAACCGGAGCGTGGCGTACTCACGCAGGTACACGGCAATGATGACGCCCACCGGCATCGCTACCAGCAGGGCAATAAAAGTTGTCAATAGCGTACCCGTCAGCAGGGGTAGAATCCCAAAATGCTTGTCGGTAAACAGCGGTGTCCACTCGGTGTCGGTCAGAAAGTCGAACAAGTGGACTGACTGAAAGAACAACACCGTTTCCGAAAACAGGGTCCAGATAATGCCGATGGTAATCAGTACGGTCAGGAGCGCACAGGCTGCTAAGGTACCCTCGATGATTCGTTCGGTGCGGAGTTGGCGGGTCGTCATTGGGTCAGGGAACGGGTGGCGTGGGCAGACCGGCGAATTGCTCGAACCGGGCGCGCTGCTGGTTACTTTCGGACCGGCTTAAGGGTACATACCCAGCTTCCTGCGCCAGTTGAGCGATGTGGTCGAGATAATACGTGACGAACGTTCGCACCACCGGTTGCCGGGCTGCCCCCTGATTGATGTACAGAAACAGGGGGCGGGTCAAGGGGGCGTAGGTTTTGTTCCGCACCGTTTCGACCGTTGGGAGCACAGGTCCTTTGCCATTTTGGTCGTTGCCATCATCAACGGCTACCACCTTGAGCCGGGCTTTATTTTCCTCCACGTAGGCCAGCCCGAAGAAACCGAGCGCGAACCGGTCAGTGGCGACACCCTGCACCAGCACGTTATCGTTTTCGCTGGCGGTGTAGTCGCCCCGGCTGGCGTGGGCTTTGCCGACGATGGCTTCGGTAAAGTAATCGTAAGTACCCGACGCAACACCCGCGCCAAACAGATGGATCTCAGCATCGGGCCAGTTGGGGCGAAGTTGGTTCCAGCGGGTAATTCTGGCCTGAGCCGCCGGTTCCCACAGCCGCCGGAGTTCGGCAACGGTGATGCTCGTGACCCACGTATTGGCGGGGTTCACCACGATGGCTAAGCCATCGTAAGCTACCTCGACGGACAGAAACCGGACGTTGTTCTGCCCGCAACGGGTGCGTTCGGGTTCGGTAATCGACCGTGATGCGTTAATGATCTGAGCTTCGTCACGGCAAAACTTTTGGAACCCGCCCCCCGTACCCGATATGCCAACCGTGATCTTCTGGTCGACGTTCTGCTTTCCGTACTCTTCGACAACGGCCTCCGTTAACGGAAACACGGTGCTCGACCCGTCGATGTGAATCGTATCCGGGTTGGCAGGATTGGAACGGCAGTCGACCAGCGCCAGCCCCAGCAGTAGGACGTAACCAGGTGACCGTAATCGGTGTTCCACCGCATTCCTTACCGCTTTGATTGTCCACATCAACGTCAAGGTACGACTTGCGCAAGCCAACCCCGTTATTAGCCTTATTACCAAATTGTTGTCATCCAACCACCACGGCATCCGCCGGTAGACATTCCTGCGGCAGGCGTCCCTGTTCCAGATACGTCAGGTTGTTGAGTGTGGTACGGGCGATCTGCTCCATCGCTTCGTGGGTGAAAAAGCCCTGGTGCGCCGTGACCAGCACATTCGGCAAATGCGTCAGAGTGTTCAGATCCGCATCGGGCATCTCCTTACCCGACCAGTCAGCAAAAAAGAAGTCATCCTCCTGTTCGTACACGTCGATACCCAATGCACCCAGGTGACCGTTTTGCAGCGCGTCCAGCACTACGGGCGTATCCAGCAGACCGCCCCGGCTGGTATTGATCAGGTAGGCCCCGGATTTCATCCGGGCCAGCGCGGGGGCGTCGATGAGGTGGTGCGTTTCGGGCGTCAGCGGACAATGCAGCGAGATAACATCGGCCTCTCTCAACAAATCATCCAGAGGCAGGTATTCCACGCCAAGCTGTTGCAACACGGCCGAGTGCATCTTGTCATAGGCCAGTACGTGACAACCAAAGCCAAGCAAAATGTGGGCAAAGGCCGCGCCGATCTTGCCCGTGCCGATCACGCCAATCCGCTTGCCATACAGGTCGAAACCCATCAGGCCATCGAGTGTGAAATTGTTCTGTTTGGTCCGCTGGTAGGCCAAATAGGTCTTCCGATTCAGCGACAACAGCAGGGCCACGGCGTGTTCGGCCACCGAGTGGGGCGAGTAGGTCGGTACGCGCAGGATACGAATGCCCAACCCCCGCGCCGTCGGTATGTCGACCTGATTGACGCCCGTACAGCGCAGGGCCACCAGCCGAATGCCCTGCCCGGCCAGTGCCTGAAGCGTCGAGCGGGTAAGCTGGTCGTTAACAAAGACGCAAATGGCCTGGTGGCCAGCCGCCAGCGGAACCGTTTCGGGCGTCAGTGCCTGGGGCAGAAAGGTCAACTCGTGCCGGTGGTTGCCGTTGGCGGCTTCCAGAAAGGTCTGCTCGTAGGGATGGCAACTAAAAAAGGCGATGTTCATGGTAAGACCGTTCTTGTGGAGAAAGGTCAGAATTAGACAACCGCCAGCAGCGGAATATCGGTCAGACGAGCCATGCGCTGCGTCTCCCCTTCACCAATCAACTGCTGGAACCAGTTCCGCATCTGCGGCAGCATCATTATCAGGTCCGCTTTGTTGGCATGAGCGAAGGCGAGTAGGGTATCGTAGATTTCGTCTCCGGTCTGGATGGTCAGCGTGTGGGGCTGCGGATTCAACAGGTGCCGAATATGCTCAGCCTGATGCCGCGTACTGGCGTCATCCGGGTTATCACTAATGCATAGCGCATTGATTACGCTGCCGAACGACCGGGCAAAACTCAGGGCCGTGTCCAGGGATACGGCGTTGGGGGCGGCTGCCAGGTCAATACCCAACACCACGTTTTTTACCCCGGCATAGGTAATGCCGGGCGGAATCAACAGGAGCGGCACCTGGGTCTCGGCAACCATTCCCGTCGCTATGCTTCCCATCAACTGGGCGCTTTGGGGAGCCGTGCCAACCGTAGACATGATCAGCAAGTCGGCGTGCTCGTCCTTAGTTACGCTGCGAATCGCGTTCATGGTATGGCCTTCCCGGGCGATGCACCGAATCGGTACGGCCGCCCCAACCTCTTCACTTAGCTTATCTGCCAACTGGTGTAAAGCCGTTAAGCTGCTTTCCCGCGTGGCTTCTGCCGACAGTGGGAAGTCACCCGTTTTAGCGGGGTTATCGGGCCAGACCTGGTAGGCGTGTAGTAAAATCAGTTGGGCTTGCTGATCAAGTGCCAGTTGACCAGCGAAGCGGGCTGCCCGGTTGGCGTTGGGCGAAAAATCGGTAGCCAGAACAATCGTTTTCACGGTTGAGACCTTGTTGGTAAACACTACGGGTGACATTCATTGATTCATGTGGGTATGACCCGCCTGGAAGCAATGCAGCGCACAGGCCGCTCCTTTAAAGCTATCATGCACATTGCCGATTTTGTTGCCCTTCGCGTCGAAGATGTCACACGTCGCATCCGGATTATCTTTTAGGGTGAACATCAGATCACCGTTGGCATCCATGTATGTTTTTCCGTCCTTGCCCATACGGCCCATTTTTTTGCCGGTCTTCGCGTCGATCAAATTGCCCTGGCCATCGACAAAGGCTATTTTGCTGCCTTTGGCATCGTTAATCATGTGATCTTTAGTTACCAACCCGATGGCGGTGCCTTTGCTGTCTTTGATTTGACCACTGGCACTGATCGTCATGGGCTGTTTATAATTAGCCGACTGGCTAAAACCTAATGAGGGCATCAGCAACAAAGCGGAAGCGATAATAAACGGTTGTAGTTGTTTCATGGCACTAATGGGTAAACTATTGATTACGTAGTTGAATACAAAGCAACAGGAGTACACGTAGATTTATCCTGACGCCAATCAGCTCTTTAACTGATTCTTATTGGACCTTTTCGGTGAGCAAATCCTGAATAAGCCCCACCAGCGTGGCTTCGTCGGACAGGCCTTCCTGCCGCCACAGTTCAATGCCCCGCCGAACCAGCACAAAAGCAGGGGTCTGGGTAATGGCAAAACTCTGCACCACGTCGGGGTGGTTGGTCTCGTCGATCCTCAGAATCCGCAGCAGGCCACCCAGTTGCTTCTGCAGGGAATCGGCTAAGGCGCTCAGCAACGCCCGCTGCTGGCGGTTAGCCCCTCCCGAAGGCATGAAAAAGATCAGCAGCACGGCCGATTGGGCCGAACGCAAAACGGGATAAGGATCATCGAGTTTCATACGTGGTGTCTTTCCGTACGTGAAAGGTTAAAAAGAAAAGCACTATGGGCAGACGGTCAGTTACCCACTAATTGGGGTAAAAGTGGCGGTTCGGCCAGCCAAACGAACTGATATTCGTCAGGTGCCTGCCTGATTACTGACCCGTTACCGAAAATTCCGGGTAACTTAGCCTGTAACTCAGCTGGCAGGTGCCAGTACCGAGTTCACGCTGTATGCTGACCGCACTGTATTCGAGTGCCTTAACTGACTTACTTTTCGAGAAAAGCAACGACTTTATCGGCATTTTCGATTTGAGCGAGGAGCGGTTTGTCCGGGTTAATCCGGCCGGAATACGGATACTGGGGTTTTCGTCGGAACAGGCTTTGCTGAGCGATCCTGTCCGATCCCGGTCGCTACGGGTACCACCCCTGGCGGACGAGTACCGGGCCCGCCTGATCAAGCGCGTCATTCAGGCCGGGCAACACGAGGAAACGGTACAAATTGGTCGGCAGGACGGTCAACCGTTCTGGGGAAAACTGGTCATCAGCGCGTTTGCCGATCACGACCGTCCCTTCGCGCTGGTCCGGCTCATCGATCAGGGGCCGGGGGCGGAGCAGGCGGCTCACGTGCTGGCCGAGGCTCAGCGGGTTGAGTTGCAGCGCGTCTTCGAGCAGGCCCCGGTGGGCGTGGCCGTACTTCGGGGACCCCAGTACGTGATTGAGTGGGCCAACGTAGCCGTGTGCGCCATGTGGGGCCGCACCCCGGAGCAGGCCCGAAACACGCCCTTATTTACGCTGCTGCCCGAAGTCAGTGGCCAGGGCTTCGAGCAGTTGCTCGACGGCGTGATGGCCACGGGCGTGGCGCACGTGGCGCACGAGTTGCCCTCAGTCATCAACCGTCACGGTCATCAGCATACCGTATACTGGAACTTTGTGTACCAGCCCCTGCGTGCGGTAGACGGCCAAATCACGGGCGTTACGGTGGTGGCTACCGAGGCCACCGAGCAGGTGCTGGCCCGCCAGCAAATCCAGACGCTGAACAAAGAGCTGGCCGGAGCCAACGAAAAACTCCGCGTTGTTAACGCGGAGCTGGAACAAAAAGTGGCTGAACGTACTCACGCCCTGATGAACACGCTCGATCAGTTGGAGCAATCGAAAAATGAGCTGGCCAAAGCTTTAACGGCTGAACAGACATTGGGTGAACTCAAGTCACGCTTCGTGTCGATGGCCTCCCACGAGTTCCGCACCCCGCTGACGGCCCTGCTGACCTCGGCCACCTTAGTCGAAAAATACGCCGGGGCCGACCAGCAGGCTAAGCGCAAGGAGCACCTCGACCACATCCGAGCGTCGGTCAAACACCTCAACGACATCCTCGAAGAATTTCTGTCGGTGGGCCTGATCGAGGCTGGCCGGGTCGGGAGCCACCCCACCGAGGTCGATATGGCGCAATTAATGAGCGAAATTGTCGCGGATGTACAGGGACTGTTGAAACCGGGCCAAACGGTACAAACCCACCCGTCGTGCCCGTCTCCCGTCTGGATCGACCCGTCGCTGCTGCGTAAGATTCTGATCAATCTGCTGGCCAATGCCCTTAAATACTCGGGGCCGGGATCAACCACAACCGTTCAGGCGACGTGTACGAATCGAGAATTGACCCTAATTGTGCAGGACCAGGGGGTCGGTATACCGAAGGCCGACCAGGAACACCTCTTCGAGCGGTTCTTCCGGGCCAGAAACGTCGCCAATATCGCCGGAACCGGACTGGGGCTTCACATCGTGGGTCGCTACGTGGAACTGATGGGTGGCTCGGTGGCCCTGCACAGTGTGTTGGACCAGGGCACGACCGTTACCTTAACCCTGCCGTATGACAACGATCCTGCTGATTGAAGACAATGACCTGATCCGCAACAATACGGCGGACATCCTCGAACTCACCGGCTACACCGTACATAGGGCCGAAAACGGGAAGGTTGGCGTCGAAAAAGCCCTCGCTGAAAAACCCGACCTGGTCATTTGTGATATTATGATGCCCGTGCTGGATGGCTACGGGGTACTCCATATCTTCAATAAAAATCCGAATCTGGCGGGCGTACCCTTCATCTTCCTGAGTGCCAAAATCGAGCGTAGTGACTTTCGCAAAGGCATGGAACTGGGGGCGGATGATTACCTGACCAAACCCTTTGATGAATCGGAACTGCTCAGTGCCATCGAAGGGCGGCTGAACCGCTTCCGAAACGTCGGCGATACCGCGAACCGTCCGCAGCAACCTGTCCAGCCCCTACTACAGTCAGCGTACGACATTCACCAGGACGGACTGGAGCAGTTCCTAACCGATGCCCGGCAGGTGGGCAACCTACAAAGCCTGTCGGTCGACCGTAAGGTCCACGCCGTGCGCCGGAAACAGTACGTTTACTCAGAAGGCGATGACCCGACCCGGCTCTATTTTCTCAAGTCGGGCACCGTTAAAACCGTGCGGGGCAATGCCGACGGGAAAGAACTGATTACGGGTATTTACCAGCCCGGCGATTTTTTCGGCTACGTACCGTTGCTCGAAGACAGCGACTACACCGACTCGGCCGTGACGGTGAATGACGCCGAACTGGTGTATATACCCAAAGCCGACTTCCGGCAATTACTGCTGGCCAATCCAGTCGTCAGTCAACAGTTTATCAAGTTGCTGGCCGGTCGGGTGGCTGAGCGCGAAGCCCAGTTGCTGGGAATGGCCTACAACTCGCTTCGGCGACGGGTGGCGGATACGCTGCTGAACCTGCACGGGCAACAATCGGGCGGACTCATTCAACTCTCGCGGGATGATCTGGCGGCCATGGTCGGCACGGCAACCGAGTCGCTGATCCGGACGTTGACTGAGTTTAAGGGTGCCAACTTTATTGAGATGACGGCATCGGGCGGCATTCGGATCGGGGAGCCGGATAAGTTGCGTTCCGCGAAGTGGTGAGCTGATCGACCAGATGACAACCCGAACCGTACGTTCCCTTATTTTATGAGTACAATTCTTATTACGGGGGCTACCGGCAATGTGGGGGCGGCTGTGCTGGAGCATTTGTCGGCCGATGAGCACCATCTTTATACGGCTACAAAGCAGAAAAACACGATCAGTGAAACCGAGCGATGGCTGGATTTTGAGCAGCCTGATTCGTTTCCGGCTGCCTTACGACAAATTGATGTTCTGTTTTTCTTACGGCCACCGCAACTGGCCGATGTCAATCCCTATTTCGCTCCGTTCATTGCCGCCTGTCAGCGGGCCGTTGTGAAACACATCGTGTTTTTGTCGGTGCAGGGAGCCGACCAGGCTGCCTTCATCCCTCACGCCAAAATCGAAAAGCTGATTCGCCGGAGTGGTTTGGTCTATACCTTCATTCGTCCGTCTTATTTCATGCAGAATCTGACGACGACATTACGGGAAGACATCGTCAAGCACCATCGGCTATTTCTACCCGCTGGCCACGCTCCTTTCCTGTGGGTCGATGTGTCCGACATTGGCCGGGCTATTGCGGTAGTCCTCACTAACTGGACCCAGCACCAAAACCAGATCTACACGATTACTGGCAACGAACTACTGACGTTCGGTCAGGTGAGCGTGTTACTCAGTGCCCGCATTGGGTACCCGGTGCGTTACGAGAGTCCTAATCCCATTCGTTATTATCTGGTTAAACGGCGGGAGGGTATGGCATCGGGATTAGTGCTGGTGATGATTCTGCTTCATTTTCTGCCCCGCTTCCAAAAGGCCCCCCGCATCAGCTCGGACTTTACGCATCTGACCGGTCGGCAACCCAATAGCCTGACTAAGTTTATCGACCGGTACCAATCAATCTGGGACTGAACACTACTATTTTATCGATAATTTATACCATTCTAAAAGGGGTTGGCAAAAAATGAATCTTTGTCTTGCTACAATCAAGTGATTGTTGGCCTACAGTACTGCACCGTTTCCTTCATGCGAAAATAGCTTGATAACCCCTGGTAAAGCTTCTGGTATAGGTTACGAAACGTTTTCTTTACGCGACTAACCTGTTTAAATCCGTACAGGCTCCCCTCCCCCCTCCTACTCAACTGGCCGTTTTCGTCCAAAAAAGAGGTAACGAATACTGTTTAATGAACTCCTTATTTGGCTATCAATGAATTAGTTGTGTTACGATCAGTTTCCGCTGGAAATCGTTCAGAAAAACGTCCGTTTGTTGAGACGCACCTATGTGAATAGTGACGTATTTTGTCCTTTTTCGTAGATGCACCCGTTGTTGACTGTAGTTCTTTATTCCACATGAACACCTGCATCAAAGCGGCTCTGGACCGGCGCTACCCCGTGACGCATCGTTAGTAAAATCGAATAATACGCGGATATCAACCTGTAGCGTTTTAGCCAGCACGAAGACAGTACTCAAACTGGTATTGATCACACCCCGCTCAATCCGGCCAATCTGACTAAACTCCATTCCAGACCGGGCGGCCAACTCCTCTTGAGTAAGACCGTTCTGCATACGTACTTGGCGCAGGCGAGCGCCAAACTGGTTAAGGCCTTCCTGGTCACGGATATATTTCACCCGGTAAAGGATGAAATCCAAACTAAAAGTTGTTAGGGCAAATTTGCCCTAATCTTTTATTACGCTAACTTTGTGAGTAACTAAGCTTTGCCAGATTCGGGTAATTCCGGTCAGCGTAAAAGAATATACACGCAAGCGCAGGCATACGACGGTCATGCTCATTATTCCACCCCCCATTGCTTATCTCAGGCTACAGGCTTTCAAGAATTACATCCGATTTAGCCAAAATCAACTGGGTGACATCCATCTGCTTAACGAACAGATCATCCGTTTTTTTACTGTTCAACTGAAGGCTTCCTGCGAAAGCGAGTATACTTCCTGGGAGGGTGAAATGCTTGTCGAACAGCATTACTTAGTTGCAACGCCCGAGGGTAAGCCTTATGAGAAGCGGGTTACCCTAAGTTTGCTTTTTTACGAGTGGCTCACAATTGAAATGAAGCTGGACGTTCATTTTTCTGACGAACTCCACATGGGCTTCGGCGTGGACTTCCACCAAATTCAGCAGGAGCTTACACCGAGCCGGTTCGCGGCCGTCCTTCAGTCGAGCCTACCGGAAGAACGTCCACTTAATCTGATCGCATCCGCCCGCTATATTCGGGGTATAGATACTACAGACCCCATTGTTACGTATGGCGTCGTTCAGATTAATTTTCACTTTCCGGCCGGTTGCTTTGAAACAACGTCCGATAAAGACATCCAGAAGATTGTCCAGCCGATCTAACTACACCTACCCGTTAAATACTCTGCCGGCAGTCATCTTCCTATTCCATGAAGTATACCTGCAGCTACCAACCGGAGTAATGAATCCAGACGAGGGCAGTTCTATTGACCTCAGCGCTCTTCGGGCTGATATGCAGTCAGTAAAACGAGCGATAAAAAAAAGAAGGAAACCGATTTGACTATTGATCGAATCGGAACAGCCATTTATACCAAGTTTGCGCAGGCTAAAACTAACGAAGTCAGTTGTCATCTATGAAGAACTGGTTCGCCAGTCCGTCCAAGTCAACGGGATATGCACACCCAGACCGAACTGCTTAAAGCTTTGTATACGGACTAATCGGCTTTGGCTAAGTACCGCTTAGCCATCAGCAAATGGGCCTTGCTGCGGGAGTAGCTATCCACCGTATTCGGAGAACGGGTAAAAAACCACTAACGATCGGCCAGCAATTGTCGATCGCCAGTCACCACTCCGACCATGATGAGCCGGTTACCAGGCTGTTTGTCACCTCAGCCGGAAGAGATTTTTTCGAGTTGGTTTGCCCGTCTGGCTTATAACCATTGGCTAACACCCCACCAGCTGTACCAGCACCTAACGGCTGATCAGCCCCTTCCACCCCTGCTTGCTCACGGGCTGGATCAACCGGCCGAATCCCTACTAAACTTACTGGCGCAACGTACCTTAACCTCGCCCGAACGCATCCAGCAAACCTTGATAACCAGCACCACCCCCTATCATCAATCGCGGATTCCCCGTCGAAAGGACGCCTGGCTGTTACCGACCGTTCAACTGAATACTCACGCCCCCAGAGCTGGCCTGCAGTACTGCCCCCAGTGCCTGGCCCTCGATGGGGAACGACCCTACTTTCGCCAGTCTTGGCAGCTATCGTTCTGGGTCGCCTGTCTGACATGCCAGCGGATGTTATTGGACCGCTGTCCAGTGTGCCAGCGGCCACTATCTTACTTGTCGATTTCGTTGATTAAGTGGCGTAATCCGCCCCGTTTAAGCACCTGTTGGTGTTGCCACACGGATCTGGCGACCGTCCCGGCGCTTACCGCGTCACCGGACTGCCTGGCCAGCCAGCAACACCTGCTCGATCAGCTCGCCCAGTCCCCGTTAGCCAGTCAACGACACCAACCTCCCTACTTTCTAGTGCTATACCAGGCGTTACACGTTCTTCTCTCGTTGGCGCGTCGGGGAAGCTTGCCTTATCCGCCCCTGTCAGTGGACGTCCTACGCGGGTGGCCTCTCAACGGGCGATTCGAACACTTGCCAGTCGGGGTCCGATCGGAGTGGTTGCACTGGACGATTCGGCTACTGCAGACGGGAGTTCCCTATGACCAGGTGCACCGGTTGGTCTACGTCAGACCTCGAGCCCATACCGGGTCGCCTTACCCTCCTGACCGAATCAACCAGTACTTTCGGGCGCTATTAATGGATCGGTCCGCCGAGGAGCTAAAGCCGCTATTCGGCGAGCACTCACCCCGGAAGGTGGTCAACGGGTAGCCGTCGGGTATGAACCCAGTCTATACGGGGTAGACCCAGCGATCGGTAAGCGAGCCAGGCAAGACCTTTGGTTGGGAGCAGGGGCCTTAGGTTATGAATCTCTCACGTCCGGTGCAAACGCCGACCATTTGGCCATCCAGTCAGGGGGCATGGACTTTAAAAGGAAAGTAAGAAACCCCAACATGGGCGATTCTTCGTAAAAGTACATCGGTCTATATCGGTGAGCGTACTGGGCGTACAATTGACTAAATTCATCCCAACCCTCGCCCAGAAATACCATCGCCTGGTAGAGCAGTCGCGCCCGCAGATCTACTGACAAGTCGTCAAACATATTTAGCGACGGCTCGCTCCGGCTACCCCGAACCAGAAAGCAAGCCGGAGCCCTATCCTGTAATAGAAATCCGTTGAAGTCGACTAGGGTACTAATGATAGACTCTAACCACAAAAAGGAAAGCTTCGCCTGTCTGCAACTAGCCGTTGGGCTTTCTCGCCAGATCCGGTGCAGCCTTTGTTGCAGCGCTAAAACGACGGGCGCGGCCAGCTGCACGGGGGTCTGGGCCAGATCGTAACCGCAAGATCGGCAAGTGGCGAGATTGGGAGCCAAATTCGTCAAACTGGCTTGGGTTGAAAGCTTAGCGTTGAGCTGTCGGTAGTCAATGCTCGACCGGCAGATAGGACAGCCGTTAGCCAGCAGCACCTCGCAATCCAGACAGGCCACCGTGTATGAAAAGCGCCACGGCTTGCGAAAGTACGGATGGGCACCATCCTTCCGCAAGCAGCTTGCGCAGAACGAGGGACCAACGACGGTCCCGAATGGGTTGCTGAAAGAAAGCCACCAGTTGTATAAAAAGGTACGACGACTATTGCGCGGTTTTTCTTTAACAAACATCGCATAATCCCATAACGTCGTGTCGTGAATCCGTTCCAGAGGAGTTGCCGTACGCGCAGCCAGTAAGTTGAGCATTTCCGGTAGCTGGTAGCGATCCATGTCAAAGTGAACGTAATATCCTGACGGGTGTTTAGGTTTTGCCGACGGAGAGAGTCTCTGCCAAAACACGAGCGGGGCCATGCCATGGTTGAGGGCTAAGCGGCTAACCCAGCTCGACAACAGTTCATCGGGCTGCGGATAACAACTGCCGGGAAGCAGAGGGAGCAGGTTAGAGTGTATCGTGTAGGGATCGTCTTAAGGTAAACAATAATCTCTAACAATCTACCTCGTCCGAGTCTATGGCCTCTTGGTGGGGCGTTGGTTGGACAGACGGGCGCTCCGCTAACCAGTACCTTTAAGCCTTGGGTATTCGGTCAATAAAGCGAGGCTTCCGGCGGCTGATAGAGCTGCCTGACCTTCACAATTTCGTCCAATAGCGCGGATGTAATGCGCTCCTCCCCCGACTCGACAGCATACGTGCCGGCTATTTTGAGCAATTCGGCCAGTTCCCCCAACAGGCCACGGGTTAACTCGTTTAGCTTCTTGGCCATCACCGGGTTGCTCAGATTTGAGGGCTGACGCAGCGGAAGCCAGCTTTCAAATGTCTTCAGCAAGGATCGGTAGTCATCCAGACCTTCCGGGCTGGTTGTCCAGAGCGGCAACGGACGGGGCCGGAGCCGATTGAAGAGCTGGGGATCATAGTTAATCGCATTTTTAGCTGTATCTAAACCCGCGCCGACGATGGGAACCCGCACCATGTCAGACAGCATTTTGATTGTCGTTAGCAGCGTACGTTGCTGACGGGGTGTGCCGTCCAAGAGCTGCTGAAACTCATCAACGATAAGCAGCTTAATCTCCAGGTGCCGCAGGACATGAACGACCTGTATAAACAGGTCGTTCCGATTCTTGTGCCCCGCCGGGCAGTTAATCGCTTCCAGAATCAGCAGTAGAAATAGTCGCTCGTCACAATTGATCGGAGCGCTCACGTAGACCACCGCCTGGCTGCATTCGCCTGTGTCCGGGTTTTGCACCTGGCCATATCGCTTAACAATATACTGCAGGATGGTTGTCTTGCCGTTGTTGCTGGGGCCGTGAAGCAACGTACCGATCATGCGATGGGAATCAGGTTGCTCAATGATGTAAATGAGTCGCTCGATCGTCCGCTCAGCCACCGGGTATCTCAGCAGGCAACCTTGTCTAATAAACTCTATTCGGCTCGCTACGTCTGCATTGAGCATTTGTTGACTCTCGGGTTGCAGATGATTCATAGGGTCAGGAATCCAAAGAGTTTCACTTCATCGTCATCCGAGATGGATGGAGTGGTCAGCTCCAGTTTTTGGGCGACGCTGGTCGTCGAACGGCTCAGCGGATCCGGCGTGTCCCGGCGCGGGGTAGGATTGAGTAGATCAATGATGCGGTTGGGGGATACCGTAAGCCGGATGGTTTTGCGTTTAGCCAGTTCCTGCTGGACGATGGCCCGCATGACCTCGACCGCCTTGAAAATGGTTTCTTCATCGGGCGTAACCAGTCGATCCTTAAGCCGCTTTTTGGCAGCTCGGAGTTCCCAAAGGGATATGGCTGGTCGGTTGACGTTGGCGCACTTGATTTCATCATACTCGCCCGTGGTTGGATCGCGCAGCCAGATGCTCCCCACCTTCTCGGGTAGCCGACGGAAGACGTACTTGCAACTCCGGTCCTGGTGATGAAGCCACTTGAGCAGGGGATCATAATACCAGATGTGCTCAAACACCACCCCTTTGCGCTGGATGGTTCGTAGCTCGTAGGGCGCAAAGTCGAGCCGCAGAGCGAGCGGGTTGGTTATGTAATCCGGGGTGGCGCGCAGTGCGGGGCCGCCCCCGGGCGGATCAAATGCGTGCAAGTACTTGAACAGGGGCGGTATTCCGATGCCGGTATGCACCTGATTGTTGTACTTGATGACCCACCATGTAAACCATATCTCGAACGCTTTCAAGGTTAGAGTTGCCTTTTCTTCGGCATCGTAATCTCCTTTCTCCTGCACATTCGATTGAGTCGTGCCCGGTAGGGAATGGACGTTGCGCATGGAGGTGCCAATGAGCCGTTCGACGATGGCACCGTCTTCTACCGAGTTCCGCCAGACGATACGGATGTCGTAGTTGTTGCAGGCTACCTGATAGGCATCATTCTTAAACTCCTTGCCATTATCCACCCGGAACCGATCTGGGATGCCCCAACAGGGCCACTGGCCCTCCACCCCAATTTGTTTCAGCCACAACTCTTTCGTGCATACGGCATGGGCAATGCACTGGGCTACGCTGTCGGCTGAGACGGGATCAAACGAGAGATGAAAGCCCAGAACCATCCGCGAATAGACATCTACGGCCAGCGTCAGGTTAGGTCGCCCCAAGGGTTGGCGGAAGTGTTCATCCACCAGGATAACGTCCACGATGGTGCTGTCAATCTCCACCGTGTGCAGGGGATACGGAATGTCGTCTTCGTCACAAACGGACCCGTTGGACACGTGGTACAGTTCGCGGTAACGTTTCTCACCCTCCCGCCGGCGGACGATTGTACCATCCGCCAGCGCGTTGATGCGCCGACAAACCGTGTCGTAGCTGGGTACCGGCTTGATCTGATTGCGGTAGCAGAGTCGTCTCACTTCCTCGTAAGTAGCCGCTATAGAATTGCGTTCGGGCGTGAGATAGATGCGATCAATGGCTTGCTCAATGGCTTTTTCTGCTTCGGGTGTGATGCGTTTGCGATCCTTGCCTCCGCGCACTTTCTCGACTAAATAGCGCTCTTCACGACCATGGAGATTGTAGGTATTGATGTGCCGATAAACCGTGGAAGGGTGCACGTCGAACGACTGAGCCAGTTGACGAACTGACTTTTTGTCGGCTACTGGGGTCAACGCCGGGTTGGCATTGACCTCGACCGCCAGGACCATCTGTTTTTTGCGGCTCGCTTTGGCCAATCGTTCGGGCGGAATTTCAGCTAAGTCCAGAGCAGGAAGCGTAGACAGAGCGGAATTAGCCAACAACTTAGGCCGTATCGTATTCAGGTGGGCAAACGATACCCGCACCTGTTCGCCCGTGTCCACGTAGTCACACAAAGCATGCTCTGTGGCAAGCTCCACTCGTTTGATGATGACCACTCGACCGGCGTACAGAGCCTCTTCACCAGGTCTGACTTTAAGCAAGCCCATGACTGAGAGAAACCAACAACTGAACTAACTAAGATAAAGCACGGATTGAAAGTAGGGGAAGATTCGAATCCGGCCAGCCGCTTGTGAATGAAATTAAATCGGTTAACGATCAGCGGTTATAATCAAAGTGGTAGACCGAAGGTAAGATGAACTTCTTAAAAATGCAATATTTCGCAGATAGTATGCGAAAAAACGAGTTTGTCGCAGTTAGTATCAGAAAGTGTCGCAATTAGTTTGCGGAAATTCCGAACAAAACAGGTGAAAGTGTCGCATTTAGTATCGTAAATCACATATGGCGTGTGGTTAGCCGGGTAGTAGTGTACATTTACAAGTTCCTGCCCAACCGTATGCTCCGTATTTGTCCTTTTCTTCTGTTCATAACGCTGCTTACTACAGCAGCATGGGCGCAGTTTCAGCCGCTGGGCAACGAATGGATCAACTACCAGCAGACGTACCTAAAAATTCCCGTTGCGCAGTCGGGCATCTACCGCATCACTCCGGCCGAGTTGCAACGCGCCGGGTTACCCACCACAACGGTCGACCCAACGACAATTCAGCTTTTTCACCGGGGCGTGGAGCAGGCGATTTATGTGGCGGGTGAATCTGACAAACGCCTTGACCCGACCGACTTCCTGGAATTCTACGGCCGGGGTAACGACGGTGCGCCCGACTCGCTACTGTATAAACCAGCAGGAAGCTACCCCCACCCCCACTATAGCCTGTTCAGCGACACCACGGCCTACTTCCTGACGTGGCGGCTCGACCAATCCCGCACCAATACGGGCAAACCCGGCAAACGGATGATCTCGTACGCCGATACCACCTACGCGGGCCTGACGCCGGAGCCGTATCACTGGGCGGAAGAGTTGCGGGTATTCACGGATACGTATTCGGCAGGCAATATTTACCCAATGGGGGCGGGGTATGAGGACGGGGCCATTTTAACGGACTACGATACCGGCGAAGGCTGGACGGGTCCGGTAATAAAGGCCAACAGCCGCTTCGATCAGGCGTTTTCACTCACCAATTTTTTGCCCATCGTGGGCGTCTCTCCGGTTGTCAGCTACGGGCTGGTCGGGCGGAATGCCCACCAACACCGCGTCGATTACGTAGCCGGGCCATCGACGGCTAACCTGCGAACGCTCGGTACGGGGCAATTTCAGGACTATACCCCTGTTCGGTTCGAAGCCGAATTGACCACCGCCGATATGTCCAAAACGAACACGGTGGTCGTTAGCCTGCTCCCAACGCAACCCGGCGAAGAAGTATCAGTGTCTCACCTGAAACTACGTTACCCGCAACGGACGGACCTCGGCGGCTCTTTATCCAAGCTTCTGCGCCTGCGAACCAGCGCCGGGAGTCGGTCATATCTCAGCCTCGGCAACGTCCCCGATAATTGTCGGGTGTTCGACGTCACCGATCCCGCCAACGTCGGGTGGGTGGGTGGTCAGCAGTTGGGCAATCAATGGCGGGGTGTGATACGCAACAGCCAAACCGCCCGAACGCTGCTGACCACGGGCCAGCCCCTGTCCGTGACGTCGATCCAACTGATCAAATTTCGCGCTGTCGAATCCAGTCGGCACAACTATTTGATTGTGACGCATCCGCTGCTGCGTCAGCCCGTCGGCAACGTGCCCGATCCGGTTCGGGCGTATGCTGCCTACCGGGCGTCGGCAGCGGGCGGGGGCTACGATACGCTGACGGTGGACATTGGCCAGCTTTTCGACCAGTTCAGCTACGGCGAACGTCACCCGCTGGCCATCCGCCGGTTTGCCGATTTCATGACGCGCAGCAAAGGCTCCCGTCCCACCTTTTTGTTTCTGATTGGTCAGTCGCGCGATCCGCAGGGTATCCGCAAAGCCGCCAACGGCTCGCTGCTCGATCTGATTCCCAATGCGGGCTGGCCCGGTTCCGACCTGGGATTGGTGGCTGGCCTGAACGACGAACCGGCCAACGTACCGGCCCTCCCCATTGGCCGACTGAACGCCGGGCAGCCGCAGCAGGTGCTGGATTATTTAGACAAAGTCAGAGAGCACGAAGACGTAACCGAGCCAGCGCTGTGGCGCAAAAACGTCTTGCACCTCAGCGGAGGCCGCTCAGCAACCGAACTACAATCGTTTCGCGCGTATGTGCATGATTTTCAAAACGTTGTTGAGAAGCAGTACGTTGGTGCCCGCGTGACGACGCTGTCCAAGCAAACGGATAATCCCGTTGAGACCCTGCCCGTTGCTCCCCTCATCAACCAGGGAGTCGGGATGATTTCCATGTTTGGGCATTCGAGTCTCGACGTGGCCGACATCGACATCGGGTTTGTCAGCGATGATCGGCTGGGCTACCGCAACAAAGGGCGGTATCCGTTTTTGTTCGCTAACGGATGCGCGGCCGGAAATTTCTACTTCGGTCGGCCCACGTTCGGCACCGACTGGATGCTGGCCCCCGACCGGGGCGCGGTGTTGTTCATGGCGCACACGTATAATGGCTTCCCGCTGGCGCTCAAACGCTATTCCGATGCGTTTTACGCGCTCCTCACCGACAGCAATTACGTGACTCAACCGGTAGCCGTGCTACAGCGGGAAGCCATTCGGCGGTATTTAAAATCCAACACATCGATATACGACATCACCACCGCTCAGCAGATGACCTTGCAGGGCGATCCGGCGGTGAGCATTTTTCCATTTTCCAACCCTGATTTCGCCTTCGGAGCCGGTACGTTAACCCTGCGCAGCGCCAACGGGGACTCGCTCACGGCCGGGTCTGATTCGGTAGTTATTTCGGCGGTGGTCGTCAATTACGGGCGCGTGACCGGAAGCCCCCTCTCCGTGCGTATCCGGCGGTATGCCGCAGACGGTCGGTTACTGCAGGAAAGTCAATTTTTCCAACCGGCACCGCTCTACGCCGATACCCTGCATTGGCGGCTTCCCAACGACCGCCTGGCCACTGGCGAAACCTATTTTGAGTTAATGCTTGACCCCAACAACCGGATTGTCGAAGGGGTCGAAACCAACAACAAAGCCGAAATCGGCACAACCGGGCACACAACGCTACCCTTCCCGGCCGACCTGACGCCCCCGCTCATTGAAGTGGCTTTTGATGGACAGCGCATCGGCGATGGCGACGTGGTGGCTCCCCAACCCGTGATCGACGTGCTGGTGCAGGACGAAAACACCCGGTTGCTGCGTACCGACACCACCGGTCTGGAACTGTATCTGCAACGCCCCTGCCGGGCCGAACCATGTCCCTACGAGCGGCTCCGTTTGCACGGCAGTAACGCCCAATGGATACCCGCCGGATTGGACAATGCCTTCCGGCTCCGCTACCAGCCCACTGCGCTGCCCGATGGCCGCTATAGCTTTCTGGCCATTGGCAGCGACCTGAGCGGCAACCGGGCCATGCCATACCAGATTCGCTTTTCCGTCCTGACAACGCCCGAGCTGACCAGTGCTGGTGTCTACCCCAATCCTTTCGGCGGGCAAACCCGCTTTTACGTGACGCTAACCGGCCAAACGCCCCCCGCCAACCTAAGCATCCGCATCACCGACCTAACCGGCCACCTGGTCCGAACGTTGCGCAGTCCCGCACGGGTGGGGCTAAACGAGTGGTTCTGGGACGGCACTTCCGACGCGGGCGCTGTTTTGCCAACTGGTCTGTACGTGTACACCGTCGCGGGGGTCGACCGGCCGCTGGCGGGCGTCGTTCGCCTGACGGGGCCTATTATTCTGAACCGATGAGCCGGTCGCTGCCCTGGTTAGCAACGTGTCTTGTACTGACGGGTGCCGGACTCACTACATTGGTCTGGCTCAATTCAACGCATTTCACCAGCGTTGATTCGGGCTATTATCTGCAATCGGCCGCTAATCTGCTGGCGGGGCGGGGTTACGTGGTCGAACAGGACAGACAGTGGGTATGGAACGGCACGTTTCCAATTGGCTACCCAGCGTTGATCGCCGTGTTTTCCAGCGTAACGGATCTGCCGGTTCTATGGGCTTCTAAATTAGTCAATGGTGCGGCTTTGGTCCTGTCGGCGTTACTGTGGCTTCGTCGGGTCGGGCCTGGGCGGACAATCTGGATGCTGTCGGTTTGGTGGACGGGTGGTTTTCTTAGAGTTCTGGCCTACACCTGGTCCGAGACGCTATTTCTGGTGTTGCTGGCCGAATGGATCTGGGAATTAAATAGCTTTCTTCAAACGCCCACCCTACGCTGGGCAATTCGCCTGATATTGCTAAGTTCGGGCTTATTCCTGGTGCGCTATGTAGGCGGTTACGCAGTTGGCCTCATGCTGCTCTTGTCGGTGGCCATCTACCTGATTCCTAACCAGGTGCAATGCCTGTTACGGGTTAGTGTCAGGCCAAAAACGGCTGGCGCATTACTGGGTGTTTCGGGGATAGTCCTTGCCGGAATGGGTGTGTATAGCTGGATCAACTACCTGTTTTCCGGTTCGCTGTACGGTGGCGAGCGGTTGCTGCCTACTGCGTCAGCCGGTTGGCTGATTGCCCGGTTCGCGCGGTCGATTGGCAACGAACTACTGCTAATCCGGGATTTTCTGCCCGGCAGCACCAACGAACTGGCCTGGGTGGGCGTAGTAGTTCAGATGGCCTGGCTGTGGCTGCTGGGTCGGCAGTTTCGCCATTTATCCTCAAAACCAGCTTCACAACCGCCCGACCCATCGTCAACGAACACGCTGATCCGTCTGTTTGTGCTGGCTGGCGGGTTGTACATACTCGTTTTGTTCGGGCTGCGCTTACTTAGTCCGTTCAACGGGCCGGATGCCCGACTGATGGCTCCCGCTACGTTCTGTTTCCTGACAGCGGGTCTGTTACGGGTAGGTCTGGCCGATGGTGCATGGCAACGAAAACTACGCCCTTACTGGTTGGGCCTGTTGGTTTGTTCATGGCTTCAACTATTGCCACAGGCTGATTTCAACGCTAAGCTGGCGCGGGTACGGGCGCTGATTTCGATCACTGAATAATCAGCGTAATTTCTCCAGTTGTGCTCTTCTATTTTTCACTCCGACCGCAAACTTTTGACCGGATTCAGTAAGGCCGCTTTAATGGCCTGAAAGCTGACTGTTACCAGCGTGATGAGTAACGCTCCGGCACCTGCCAACGCAAAAATCCACCACGAGATATCAGTACGATAGGCATACTTCTGAAGCCAGTTGGACAGAAAATAATACGCGATTGGCGTGGCGATACCAAAGGCAATGACAACCAGCACGACGAAGTCTTTCGAGAGCAGGCTCCATAAGTTGCCTACGGATGCACCCAGCACTTTGCGGATGCCAATTTCTTTGGTGCGTTGCTCAGCGGTGAACATGGCCAAGCCAAATAAGCCCAGGCAGGAAATAAAAATGGCGAGAACGGCGAAGATCGACGCCAGTTTACCAATGCGCTCTTCGTCAGCAAATTTTCGGGCGTACTCCTGATCCACGAATTTATAGTCGAAGGGAGCGTTAGGATTGTATTTTTTGAATACCGCTTCGGTCTGCGCCAAGGCGTCACGTACGGACAGATGGGGTTTCAGGCACACCGTAATGAAATTGTCCCATTCGTAATCCAACACGAACAGGCAGGGCTGAATGGGCTGATAGGGCGATTCCATGACCATGTCTTTCACCACCGCCACGATTCGGTGGGGTTTACCGTCCCACCGGACAATTTCGCCAATTGGACGCGTGAAGCCCATGCGTTTGACCGCTGTTTCGTTCACGATCAACGACCCGGAGTCAGCCGGAAAGCTGCGCGAAAAATCCCGGCCCGCCACTACCGTCCAGCCCATTGTTTGGCCGTAATCGTGGGTGACGCCCACCGTTTGCAACAGCACGACCGAGCCGGGATCTTTGCCGTTCCAGTCAAAATTTTGGTTACCCACGGGTGTTTCGGTGGACGGAGCTGACGAAGATGACATGTTTTCCACGGCACCCGTCCGGATCAGATCGTTTCGAAGGGCATTGTAAGGCGCACTGAACAGCGCCGGGGTGTTCTTCTGCACCGTAATCAGCCCCGCACGGGTATAACCCACCGACCGGCCTTTGGCGTATTGAACCTGCCGGAACACGATAATCGTCCCAATAATTAGCGTGATTGATACTGTAAACTGAACCACAACCAGCACTTTGCGGGGTGAGGCCGCTAACCGGCTCGTCGTCAGAACACCTTTCAGGACTTTCACGGGGGCAAAGCCCGATAAATACAGGGCCGGGTAACTACCCGCAATCAACCCCGTGAACCCGGTGAATCCAAACATAGTCAGCCAGAAGAAGGAACTGGTCCAGGGGATAACCATCACCTTGTCGGTCAGCCCGTTAAAGAACGGCAGACCCATCTGAACCAGCAGCAGAGCCAGCACAAGAGACAGTAAAGCCACTAACAGCGATTCACCCAGGAATTGGGCGATTAACTGCCCGCGCCGAGAGCCGACGGCTTTGCGAATACCCACTTCTTTAGCCCGTTTTTCGGAGCGGGCCGTGCTCAGGTTCATGAAATTGATGCAGGCTAACAGCAAGACAAATCCGCCAATAATACCAAACAGCCAGACAAGCTCAATACGACCACCCGCCACTTTTCCATTTTTGAATTCACTGCGCAAATGCCAGTCGGCCATTGGGTGCAGGGCTATTTCGGGCTTGTTCTCCGGTCGGTGTGGTTTAGCAATGTCTTTGATCCGGGCGTTCAGGCTGCCAAGATCGACCGGCTCGGCCAGTTCGACGAATAGTCGCCAGTGCTGCGTATCCCACTGAGTTTGGGCTTCCCTCACCCAACTCAAGTCACTGATGACCTTAGCCCAGGGCAGAAAGAGTTTAGTATCGTGAAAAGTGGTATTGGCGGGCAAATCCTGAAACACACCGCCCACTTTCAGATACGTTCGGTTGTCTAATTTCAGGATCTTCCCCACTGGGTCAATCTCACCAAACAGGGCTTTAGCCAGCGATTGGGCAAGCAGGGCTGACGAAGGATCGCGGAGGGCGTTGCGCTGCCCGTGCAGCATCGTAAAACCAAGCATGTCGGGCAAATCCGGCTGCGCCCACACACCGGGCTGCGTCACCTGCTTATCGCCCACGGTCAGGATGCGGGGAAAAGGTGGAAAAACGAGGGCCATGCGTTTGAACGAACTGCCGTAGTCGGTGCGGAGTTTGTTGGCCAGCGGAATGGCAACCGCTCCACTGGTCGTCGTCTCTCCGTTGAACGTTTGTGTATCCATGACCTGCGCAATGCGGTCGTAGTTCGGGTGGTATTTGTTAAAAGAGAGTTCATCCCACAGCCATAGCCCAATCAACATGGCCACCGCCATGCCAACGGCCAGTCCACCGATGTTGATGACCGAATAGACTTTGTTTTTGATCAGATTGCGAAGGGCAATTTTGATATAATTCTGTAACATACCCGTGTTGGTTGGGGTTGAATAGTCACTCGGTCGGCGTTGGATAAATCGGAGCTGGATAAACCCCAGCACGTCCCGCCAGTAGCGCCACCGCGCCCGGCGTTCACCCACGCGCTCGACCTGGTAAGCGAACTCCTCGTACAGATCGCCTTGTAAGGACTCCAGCAAGTGGGGAGCTACGAACCAGGTCAAAAGCCGGTCGGCTAAGCGGGGTGGAAGAGGGTGTTTCATTCGCTTACTCGCTACGGAGTGACTTGACCGGGTTCATCAGGGCGGCTTTGATCGCTTGATAGCTCACGGTTAAAAGTGCAATACAAATAGCGAGTAGTCCAGCCAGAGCGAGTACCCACCACTCAATACCAATCTTATATTCAAAATCTTTCAGCCATTCACTCATTGCGTACCAGGCTACTGGGGTTGCAATTAGAATAGCGATAAACACCAGTCTGAGAAAGTCTTGGCTTAGCAGCGCCACAATGTTGGTTACGGATGCGCCGAGGACTTTACGGACGCCAATTTCCTTAATTCGCTGCTCAGCGGTGAAGGTAACCAAGCCAAATAAACCAAGGCATGAGATGATGATAGCCAGCAACCCGAAGTAATTGATCAACGTGTTGACTATGGTTTCACTGTGATAGAGTTTCTCGTAATCTTCATCGACAAAATGGTACGTAAATGGGTAGCCAGGATTAAGCTGCTTCGCGAGTTTCTCAACGGCATCAATGGCAGCAGCGGTTTGGCCGGGACGAGTTTTAATCAGAAATGAGTCGGTCCATTTTGGGTACAGGCAAAGCACTACCGGTCGGATTGGTTCGTGAAATGAGTTTAGGTGAAAATCCTGCATCACGCCAACAATGCGGCCCTTGCCAATTTGAAAGTTAACTTCTGTGCCTACCGGTTTTTTCAGTTTCATCATCTTGACTGCCGACTCGTTGACCAAGTAGTAAGCACCACTATCGGTTGACGTAAAGTCGCGACCCGCCAACAGGCGAATGTTCATTGTTTTGGTAAAATTATAACCCACCTTCATCGTGTAAACCGTTGCGTCCAGCTTCGGGTCCTTACCCGGCCATGTCAGGTCACCCGAACTGCTACCGATCTGAATGGGTGAGCCACCGGCTGTTGTTACGGAACTGATGGCGTTTGCCCGTTGCAACTCCTGGCGAAACGTTTCCATTTTCGGCAGTAAACTACCCTCCACTGGCACCCTGAGCAGATTTTCGCGATCAAGGCCAAGCTGTTTAGTACGGATGTAGTGCATTTGCCGTCCAATCACCAGCATACCAATAATCAGAAAAAGGGAAATTGAGAACTGAAACACAACCAGCAACTTACGGAACATGGCACCCGTTGGCGCTGATGTGAGCGCACCTTTGAGCACTTGAACTGGCTGAATGGCCGACAGAAACAAGGCGGGATAACTACCGGCGACCAGACTCGTAAAACCAATCAGTACAAATACGCGCAACCAAAACGTTGGCGTCGAGATGTCAACCACTAAGTGCTTGTCAACAAGTTGGTTGATGGTAGGCATCAACAACGCCACTAAGCCAATAGCCAGCAGTGCCGAAAGCGTGCTCAGCAGAATGGATTCGCCCATGAACTGCCCCGCCAGTGATGAGCGCCTGGCTCCAACAACTTTGCGAACCCCTACTTCTTTGGCCCGCAGCGACGAACGGGCCGTTGCCAGATTCATAAAATTGACGCAGGCAATCAGCAGGATCAGCAAGGCTACGAAACCGAATGTCCGCACGTAACTGATTCGACCGCCTGCCGGTTTGCCGTTGACGTATTCGCCGTAGAGATAGGTATCACCAATGGGCTGTAAAATTGGGTTCTCAGTTGCGTCTGATTTATAGCGCTTCAGTAGCCCTTTCATTTTGGTTTCAGCCTGGGCCTGACTGCTGTTCGGTTGCAGTTTCACGTACGTGTAAAAGGAATTATTTCCCCAGCCCTTCATCCAGTCTTCTTCGGCAACAGTAGCGTTGACCAACCAATCGAACTGTATAGATGTGTTCCTGGGTACGTTCTCAATGACTGCCCCTACCTGATAGTTCTTATCGTCGTTAAGCCGAAGCGTACGGCCAACGGCATCTGTCGTGCCAAAAAATTTTTCGGCCACCTTGCGGGTGATGACGATGGCGTTGGGTGACTGAATAGCCGCGCTCGCATTGCCGCGCAGGGTTAGCGGCTGGAAAATATCAAAGAAATCACTGGATGCGTAGATGCCCGTTTCTTTATCGGACGTTTGCCCCACCCTTATCAGGTAATTGTTGGACCAGACGGTGAACCTGGCTGCTTTCTCTACGTCGGGAATGTCCTTTTTCAAGGTTTCGGCGAGTGGACCGGGCGTCATCCAATTTGTGTAAGTACCATCGCTTTGTCTGACAAAATAGACTTTCTCAGCATCCTTGTAACCTTTGTTAAAACTAAGCTCGTCGTTGATCCAAAGCCAGATAACTAAGCTGCAAGACATGCCCAATGCCAATCCCGCGACATTAATAAAACTTAACAAGCGGTTGCGCAATAAGCTCCGCCAGGCGATTTTGAAATAGTTGCGTAGCATATCTGGATTTAGTGAAAAAGGTGAAGAATACTCATTCGATTGACGCTTCATCGCAAAGGACCGTACAAATCCCAGCACGTCCCACCAGTAGCGCCACTTGGCACGTCGCTCACCGATGCGCCCAACCTGATAGGCAAATTCCTCGTGCAAATCACCTTGCAAGCTCTCCAGCAGGTGGGGTGCGACGAACCATTCCAGCAGGCGGTCGGCTAAACGGGGCGCGGTCCGACGATTCGGGTGGGGAGAAGGGTTCGTTGACTTCTTCATAATGCAGTGGCCGGGGTAGGCCCGCCGGGGTTAGAAACCAGACTCCACAAGTGCGCCCGTACCGATTGAATTTCCTGCAACGTCCGCTGACCGTAAGCGGTGATTGTGACCAAGCGTTTGCGCCGACCACCACGTTCGGCCGTGGCCCCGCCCAGGTGCGTACTGACCATGCCTTTCTCTTCAAGCCGGTGCAGGGCCGCGTGTACTTGATTAAGCCGAACCGAGCGGCCCGTTTGCTCATTAATTTCGTGCGTGATGGCCACGCCATACGCCCCGCTGGCCAACGCAACAACGGTCAGCAATACGATTTCTTCAAACTCGCCCAGGTAAGCCCGTTTCATGGGTTTCGATTAGTTCTATAGTTGCTGAGCAAATGCCCTGCCAAACGTGAGCGAGTGGCTTCCTGAGCAGCGGAGGCCCATTTGACGGGTAGGCATACAAGTTTAGTGTCCAGAATCGGACACCTTATGTACGGCTATGGACACGTTGAAGGAGCAATAAATAGAATACCACGTCAGTCCCAGCACTCCATAATCAGCAGGTCGCCGGTTTGGGCTTCGATGCGCACAAAGCCGTCCTGAGCCGCTTCGTTGCTGCTGCCGGTGCGGTAGCCGAGGGTGAGCGTTTCGTTGTGGAGGTTGTATTTCAGCCCGGCCGTCGTGATACCCGACACCGTCCCAACCGGGATGAGCGAGAGGGGCGTTGCGGCTTCGTACCACTTCTCATAGCGGCCCACGAGCGGAAAGACGCGGGAATGATCGTCGAGCATCACGACCCGGATCTGGTCTTTGTAGCGCACGATGTTGGTCATATTCGTCAGGCTGTGATCCGCCCGCCGACCCGTAGCCCAGATGATGTTGACGGCCGGAAAGCCGCGCTTAATAAGGTATTCAATGCCTTTTTCGAGGTCCGTCTTGTCCTGATCGGGCGTGTGCACCACCTCCAGCGGGTACTGCTGCGCCCGGATGGTATCGAGATCAAGATCCCTATCGAAGTCACCAAGCAGCACGTCTATTTTTATGCCGAGGTCGAGTACCCGCCAGATTGCGCTGTCGAGCACCACCACTACCGGACTCCATTCGAGGAGTTGGCCGAGGAGTTCGGGGTGGCAGGATTCGCCATTAGCAATCAGCAGCGCGGGTTCCTGCTCGTCGCGGACAATGTGGTGGGATGACATTAGTAGTTCACTCGTTTTTCCATCAGCACTAAACGGTCCGCCCTGCCCGGTTGTCATACCGTTGCGGGCCAATTAAATAGCCTCGCGCAAAAAACGTTCCTCCTGTTTCACTGATGATTACTGATTTGAGGTGCGGTTTGCGTTCTGATGGCATCCAGATAAGCCCGAACGGCTAACTGAGCCGCATCGTTCCTGTGCAACGCAGCGGGTGCCAGCCTGTCGCGCAATGATTCGTACAAACGCATGGCCGATTCGGTACTTTCCACCAACGCATTCCGATCCGGCGACGCGATGGTTTTGGTGAGTTGTATCAGGTCGTTCGGATCAACTTTCGTTTCGATTCGTCGTATCCCTCGTGGCTCATTTCCATTCTTAAGATGTGTCATTGGCCCCAACACGGCACCGCGCAGGAATGCCAGAAAGTCGAGTGCTTCGAAATACTCCCCCCGGCCAATCTTCAGCGCTGCATAATGGACCCAGATCCAGAAACGATCTTCGGCTCCCTGGAAATCGAAGTCAGGGTAATAGGCCGTTGACTGCTCAATAACCGTCGTCAGCGCTCCGTCACGTTCATAGAGAACAACCGGGTTCTCAACGCGCTCCTGAAATTCGGCAAGCGTCAGAAACTTAATGTCCACGTGCAGCAACGGCGCATCGTACAAGGCAATCAGCAAACGAGGCTCACCTACGTGATCGCCCCGAAACGAAGCCAGCAGTTGGCCCAGCCGGGACGCGTACGCTCGCATTCGGTGCGTGTCAGGAGCAATCGACTCATCCGTAACCAGTACCAGATCGAGGTCTGAATAGGCGTCCGCATTGCCCGACGCGTGGGAGCCGCCGACAGCCAAACCGATGGTTTCGGCGTCGTCCCGAACAACACGAACTGTATTTTCTAAAAATGACTGGAAAGGAAGTAAAGTAGGCTTCATCGCTCGTTGCGGTTAGTAAATTATCGCAGAACGACTCAGCATTCCATTTGGTTCGCCATTCGCTTCATCTTATCGGCAATGCCACACCCACGCCCAGAGGCCCGGCTGAAACGAGCCGGAGTTGCTGGTTATCGCCCCGGTTTTTGAAAATAAAGTAGTTAACAACGTCAAACGCGAACAGAAAGCCGCCCTGCACCATCACCGACTTGCCATAGCCCCGTAGTTGGTCGGCCTTATCCGGTTTGTTCCCGGCCCGTTCGCGCAGATACGCCCCACCCACGACGTACGCAACGTCCAGACCCGCGTTGAACAGCAACACCTGTTTCATGTTCTGGTGTTGTTTGATTGCCTCGCCCAGCGTTTCGCCATCGGCATTCCGTTTGCGCGATCCCAGCAAACCCGCCCCCGCAATGCCGAGATTAAACAGATTCCAGTAAACATTCATCCGGTGGAAATACCTCGCTTCGCCAGTCGACTGCTTAGCGGCAATGCTGCCCACGGCGATAGTAGCGAGCGCGTAGCCGCCAAGGGCGAGACCAAGCACTTTCTGATGCCAGATGCGCTGCTCGCTGAAGTCGCGCAGTTCAGCGGAGGGTGTCACGCGCTGGGCCGTGGCTACGGTGCTGAGCAACAGCGAACCGGCGGTGTAGAGTACGTTTCGGAGGGAATGCATGCACCTTTGTTTGACTTATGAACCCGTATTTCAGGAAACTGTTAGGTCGTCGCCCGGTTGAACGACAAACCCGCCGAAACGCCCCTCCTGAACAAAGCAACGCACTCCATCAATCCAACACACGGTGGTATCGACGGTTTCGTTGGTGTCAGCCCGCCTGACGAGCAGCCCACCCGACATATCGTAATTATAAAAGAGCAGCCGATTGCCAGCTTCGTCGGCGGCCCGGTCAACGCAGCGGCCACAAACATAGTGTCTGTAACGCGGGCTGGCCGGTTGTCCAACCCCACAAATGGGGCACGGATGACTCACATCGTATGGATCGGAACCGGCCGCGTAAAAGGTTAGGGGCGGATACGAATTTTGCAGGTCGATTTTACGCTTGCTTTCGGCCATCGTTTCCCAATCATTCGCGTTTAACAGGGTCATCGAATCGCCTGATTTCAGTAACCTCACCCGCCGTTGATGCTCAATCAGAAACTGCCGGGGTGAGTAGCCCCCCTTTGCCAAAAACGCCAGCAAGAGCGGATATGCCGACGGCTCCCATAGGCTCAGCAATGGGTCGGGCAAGCCGTCCGTACCGGTGTAAGCTGCCACAATCCGACTGTCGGACTGCTCCTCCCACATCAGCCGGACCAAGTCAATATCCGACAAAAACGGCATATCGCAGGCCACCACGAGCCAGGCCGCTGCGGGGTCGTGCTGGAACGCCGACAGAATACCATTCAGTGGACCCGGCACCTCGAACGCATCCACGATACAGGACTGTTCTGAATTAAATAATTCAGCCGCCTGATCGGCATTGACCGACCAGAAAACAGTTTCACAGTGCAACTGGAGCAGATCGGTCAGGTACTCGCGCTGGGGTTTGCCGTGGTAGACAAGCCGCGATTTGTCCTGTCCCATGCGGGTGCTGCGTCCGCCTATCAGCACTAACCCATTCGGTTTACGTTCGGTTGAAGTCGCGTTTGCCACCGGTTTTTTCCATGAGTTTCGTTTCCCGAATGATGATGTCGTGCGAAAGCGCTTTACACATGTCGTAGATGGTCAGGGCCGCCACCGACGCCCCCACGAGTGCTTCCATCTCGACGCCGGTTTTGCCTTCCGTCGACACAAAGCAGTCGACAACCGCGTCGTTGCCTTCGGCGGTGATCGTGATCTGGCAATTGTCTAATCCCAGCGAGTGACAGAGCGGAATCAGGTCGTCGGTGCGTTTGGCGGCCATCGTTCCGGCAATGATTGCCGTTTGAAACACGGGTCCTTTGCGGGTCTGAATGTCGGCACCGGTCAATCCAGACTGGTTCAATCCAGACCGGCTCAGGTGCTGCATAATATCGGGACCGAGCGCAACGATACTTCGGGCGCGGGCCGTCCGCTGACTGACAGCTTTCGCACCCACGTCGACCATCGCGGGGTTCCCATCGGAATTGAGGTGAGAGAGAGACATTTTTAATGAACCGCGCGGGCGGCCCCGAATGATTAATGGATAATGCACAACGTGCTTCCAAAGGCAAAGGTGTAACTTCACAAACATTATTCATTGTTCATTAACCATTGTCCATTAAAAAATGCTCTCCGTTGCTGACGCTTTCGCCATTACTCAACAGCATAAACTAACGCTGCCAACTGAACGTGTTTCGCTGGACGACGCGCTCGGCCGTGTGTTGCGCGAGCCGGTCCGTGCCGACCGCGACTTTCCGCCCTTCGACCGCGTGGCGATGGACGGCATTGGCATCCGGTTTTCCGACTTCGCGGCTGGAATGACCTCATTCCGGGTAGTTGGTATGCAGCGTGCGGGGCAGGTTCCGCTCACGCTAACGGATTCGGGCACCTGTCTGGAAGTGATGACCGGGGCAATGCTGCCCATTGGCGCTGATACCATCATTCGGTACGAAGACATTACTATGTTGGACGGCGTAGCCCAAATCACCATCGGCGATGTTCAGAGCGGTCAGCATATTCACCACCGCGCTACCGACCGCCGGGCGGGCGACGAACTGCTGTTGGTCGGAACGCGGCTGGGTCCGGCAGAGCTGGCCGTTGCCGCTTCGGTGGGGCAAACAAAGCTGGCGGTTACAACCCTGCCCCGTGTGGCGCTTATTTCGACCGGCGATGAATTGGTCGACGTAGCCGACACGCCCCTACCCCACCAAATCCGGCGGTCGAATACGTATATGCTCCGGGCGGCTCTGGCAACGCTGGGTATCACGGCCACGCTGCACCACATTGTCGACGACGAAGCAATACTGGCCGATAGACTGTCCGCGTTGCTGGCCCAAAACGACGTGCTGATTCTGAGCGGGGGTGTTTCGGCGGGTAAAGCCGATTTCGTGCCCGACGTGCTGGCGCGGGTAGGCGTTCAGAAACAGTTTCATAAAGTTGAGCAACGCCCTGGAAAACCGCTCTGGTTTGGCACGACGTCGGATAAGACCGTCTTCGCCTTGCCCGGCAACCCCGTTTCCACGGTGCTGTGCGCCCACCGCTACGTATTACCCTATTTGCGGGCGTCGCTGGGGTTATCACCTGCTCAACCCTACTACGCTCAGTTGGCTTCGCCGGTTACGTTCCAGCCCGCCATTACGTATTTTCTGCCCGTGCAGCTCAGTTCCGAACCCGACGGCCGAATGCTGGCCCATCCCTTACCCGGCTCCGGCTCCGCCGATTTTGCCAACCTCCTCGACGCCGATGGCTTCATGGAATTGCCCGCTAACCAAGCCAATTTTGGCACCGGCGACGCATTTCGGGTGTGGTTATCGACTGGCGTTTAAGCCACAAGCTGGCAACGAAGCGGGTGCCCGTTGGCGCGAATAGTGGAACTAATACCCCCCGAAACGGTTTATGAGGGAGAAACAAGTTCAACTAATAAACAGATTTCAATCATGGCAGCAGGATCACATGCCGTTGAAGCAACAGACGCTAATTTTGAGCAATTAATCCAGTCTGATAAACCCGTTTTAGTCGATTTCTGGGCCGAATGGTGCGGTCCCTGTAAAATGATCGGCCCCGTTGTTGAGCAGCTCGCCGGCGAATACGAAGGCAAAGCCATCATCGCCAAAATGGACGTTGATCAGAACGCTCAGATACCCGCTAAATTTGGCATCCGGAGCATCCCAACACTGATGGTTTTCAAGAACGGTCAGTTGGTTGATAAAGTAATCGGCGCTGTCCCCAAGAACGTATTGGAGCAGAAGCTACAGGCCGCTATGGAACCGGCGGTGTTGTAATTCGTGATGATATAGAGTAAAAAAGCCGTCTCTGAACGTTCAGAGACGGCTTTTTGCATATTCGTATCCTGGACGGCCACGTCCGGGCGTAAAAGCAACGCGCAATATGCTGCTTTCACGCCCGGACGTGGCCGTCCAGGATACAATTCATCATCCTCACACCAGCATCCGCATTGGATTTTCCAGCAGTTCTTTCACCGTTTGCAGAAAAGCCGCGCCTGTAGCCCCGTCAACCGCACGATGGTCGCAGGAGAGTGTTACTTTCATGACGTTAGTCGGTTTTACTTCGCCGTCCTCAACTTTTACGGTTGGCCTGATGGCTCCCACCGCCAGAATACACGCGTCGGGGGGGTTAATGATCGCCGTGAACTCGTCAATGCCGAACATGCCGAGGTTTGAGATCGAGAACGTACTACCTTCCCAGTCTTTCGGCTGAAGTTTTTTGTCTTTCGCCCGTCCGGCCAGGTCTTTTACTTCACCCGAAATGGTCGACAGCGTTTTCTGATCGGCATTGCGCACCACCGGCACCAACAGCCCTTCATCGACAGCCACGGCCACGCCAATGTTGACGTATTTATATTTTCTGATCTTGTCACCCAGCCACGACGCGTTCACGTTTGGGTGCTGTTTCAGCGACAGCGCACAGGCTTTGATCACGAAATCGTTAAACGAAATCTTGACCGGGCTAACGCCGTTGACCGTTCCGCGCAGTTCCATCGCCTTGTCCATGTTGATTTCCATAGTCAGGTAGAAGTGCGGAGCCGAGAACATACTCTCGCCCAACCGACGGGCAATGGTCTTGCGCATCTGGCTCAACGGGATGTCCTCAAAGTCGCCCTGCGCAACTGGAGCAGGTGAAGGCTGGGGAGCGGCTGGCGCGGGTTGAGCTGCTGGTGCAGGCTGATCAACCGACTGCGTTGATGCGTTGGGCTGAGGAGCTGGTTTAGCTTGGGGAGCAGCCACTCCCGGCACAAACGACTCGACATCACTCTTGACAATGCGTCCTTCGGGACCGGTACCGTGCACCTGCGCCAGGCTAATGCCTTTTTCTTCGGCAATGCGTTTGGCCAAAGGCGATGCTTTCACACGACCATTCGCTCCTTCGGTTCCGCCTGGATTGGCTTGACCCGGATCACTAACACCGTCGCCTACTTCTCCGCCATATGACAAATCAGTGGCCGCATTGGCCGGTACGTTAGCCTGCGGATTTTGCTCAGCAGTTTCCGAACCCGAAGCGCCATTCGCTGCGGGCTGAGCCGGACCAGGCTGAGCATCAGCGGACGAAGCCGGTGACGCGGCTGGTGCGCCCGACGAGCCGCTGCTGTCGACTAATACTTTGAAATTCGCCCCTTTTTCGCCAACAACGGCAATGATTTCGTCCACGGCCACGACCGAGCCTTCTTTCACGCCGACGTAAAGCAACGTTCCTTCTTCGTAGGCTTCGAGGTCCATCGTGGCCTTATCAGTCTCGACCTCCGCCAAAACGTCGCCTGCCTTCACCGTGTCGCCTTCTTTTTTGTGCCAGGTCACCAGCGTACCCTCGGTCATGGTATCGCTCATCTTGGGCATTCGGATGACCGACGCATTCACGTTCTCAGCAGGTGAGGCCGAGATGGCTTCTTTGTCAGGCAGATTTGTAGCTACCTCGCCGGACGTGCCACCGCTCGGCGCGGGAGCAGCGCCATTGGGAGATGCAGTTCCCGACGGTGCCGGTTTAGACTGTTCTTTCGGCGCTTGGGCGGCAGGTGTTTCGGCGGCAGGGGCTTCCTGACTGCCTCCGCTCGAACCACTGAGCAACGCTTTGTAATCTTCGCCATCGGCTCCAATAATGGCCAGAACACCATCGACCGGCACCGACGCACCTTTTTCGACACCAATATAAAGCAAGGTGCCTTCCTCGTAGGCTTCGAGGTCCATGGTGGCTTTGTCGGTCTCGACTTCGGCCAGCACATCGCCGGATTTTACGGTATCCCCCACTTTCTTATGCCACTCCGCAATGACCCCTTCGGTCATGGTGTCGCTCATCTTGGGCATTCGGATCAATTCTGCCATATCCAGCTATGTGTGTATCAGGTTTTACAAAGAGACAGGGTTAGTACGACTTCGTTTTCCAGTGAAAACCGGAGAACCAGTTCAAAATTAGCGCAAAGCCACTACCGTTGAACAGATAGCGGTTATTTTCTATACGAACAGCCGAGACAGCCATTCAGTTAATGGCTACTCGACCCACAGCACCAATCCTTTCAGGTAACCGCCTTCGGGGTGAAACAGGCTCACGGGATGATCGGCGGGCTGGCTGAGGTGATGCAGCACCCGCACCTGCCGCCCGGCTTCAATGGCAGCCGCCACGATGGTATTGTAAAATAATTCCCGGTCGATTACCTGCGAGCACGAGAACGTGAACAGAATACCGCCTTTGGCCACCCGGCGCAGGCCTTCGGCATTCAGGCGTTTGTAGCCCTGGACGGCCCGGTGCCGCGCCGACAAACTCTTGGCGTAAGCGGGTGGATCGAGCACCACCACATCGTACTGGTGATCGTGTGCCTTCAGGTAATGCATCACATCGTCGGCATGGGCTTCGTGCGCTCCGGTCGGTTGACCCTCGTTACTGTTGGCGGCTACGTTGCGGTCGGTTAGCTCAATGGCCTTCTGCGACGCATCGACGGAATGCACCAAGCTGGCTCCCGCTCCAAGTGCGTAGACTGAAAAGCCGCCTGAGTAGCAGAATGCGTTCAATACCCGCTTACCTGTACTGTATCTGGCCAGCAGGTCGCGGTTGTCGCGCTGGTCGAGAAAGAATCCCGTTTTCTGACCCGTAATCCAGTCGACCAAAAACGTGTGCCCATTTTCCTGCACGGGATGCGGCACCGACGTTCGTCCATACAAATAGCCGTTGGTGACAGTGTTGCCGTATTCATCGGGCAACGTTTCGGCGCTTTTGTCATAGACGGCCGTCAGTTCATCGCCGAACACGTTTTTGAGCGCTTCGGTGATAAGTTCGCGCTCGCGGTGCATCCCAATCGAATGCGCCTGTAACACGGCCACCCCGTTATACATGTCGATAATGAGGCCTGTGCAGCCGTCGCCTTCGCCATGCACGAGCCGGTAACAGTTGGTTGTGGGACTGATGATTGCCTGCCGGATGGCGCGGATTTGGGTCAGTTTGTGCGTCCAGTAGGGTACGTCGGGCGTTACGGGTGCGCCGGTGGTAGCGTTGAATGAGAAGAGCCGCACGGCAATGCTACCATCATGGTAATGCCCCGTGGCGAGGTAGTTGCTCTTATTATCGAACACCTCCACCACGTCGCCATCGTTTAGGTTGCCTTCGTAGCGGCTGATGGCCCGCGAGAAAACCCAGGGGTGAAACCGCCGGACGGCCTCGTCACGTCCGGCTTGCAGATAAATCTTGGTAAATGTCATCCGTATCAATGAAAGAGGGCAAAGATACGGTTTATCGGTGGGAACCGCTTTTGGGCTAATTCTCCTCCCGCGCCGAAAACAGTCGTTTCAGCCAGCCTTTCTTTTCTTCGCTTTCTTCTTTTTGCTCGGCTTCGGTCAGTTGATACTTTGCCAGTGCCCGCAAATCCGGCTGGCCCGCATCGACCCAGGCAGTGTACCAGAAGTCGCCGACCATTTTAACCGATGCCCGCATCTGCCGCTCCACCTGCCCCCGCAGCCGCTCGTGGTACTGCCGCGTGAAATCGGCCGAGTACACCTTCACCGTAATGCCGTTTCGTTCCTCGAAACCAAACTTGCGGGTTTCACCCATTTCTGCCGTGAGCGTCTGCTCAAAGCGCAATACCGAATCCAGTGCCGTATGTGCGTTGAACACCGCCTGCCAGGCCGCCCGTTGGGGCGAATACACGTACTCGGCCTGCCCCGTCATAAAGTCATAGTCTACGCTAAACGACTCCGGCAACCGTGATTCCCAAAATCCATGAATGCCCTGCTGATTGGTCAATTGACCGTTGTAGTTGCGGGTCGTGTGAAGCGGCACATTCGCATCGGCAATGTAATGGCCCAGGTCGGCCGCCACGCGCAGAATTCGCCGAACGTCGCGTTGTTTAAAGGCTTCCGTCAGTTGGTATTTTGTCAGTTGAATTTGCCAGGGCACCAGCCCATGCAGGGCCAGCGTGTCTTCGCCGTAGCGGTCGACGGCATCTTTATAAAAACGGGGCAGCGTAAGAGCCGACGTATCGGCATAAGCATCGAGGTCGATAAAATGGCGGGGAGCCTCCCCCACCACGGCATACCGGCGCTTGTCGGGATTGACGGCGTTATCGGCAAGAAAACCGATGTGCTTCTTGAAAAATGGAATCATTTCAACGGGCAAGGTGAATACCGCCAGCCGGTTAATTTGCTGATGCGCATAGAAGCCCCACACAGGCGAGGCTCCCGTTGGAGAATGCCTGTGTGGGGCTTCCACAAACGAGCGTATTGGTGGTTGTTTCTCGCCATGAGCAAGACTACTGCAAGAAGAATTTAGCAATAAAATAGTAGACGAAACCAACAACCGAATAAAACCGTTGTACATTTGACAAAACATGGTACTTTTTGCTTAAATAGTTTAACTATTCAACTAAAACGTCGTGTTTAGCCAAATATAATTTCGACTAATCAACAAAATACAGATAATCATGAGCAGAAAATCGAAGGGTTACACACTAATTGTTGTGCTAATGTGCGCATTTGCTTTGACAATCTACGGTGCTTACTCTCCCGCCCGAAAAGCCCAGAAACAGCAGATTGTGTGCATAAAATTCAAAAAAGGGGTCGAACTGCAAGCTGTGGAGCAGCATATGAACGGTTTTGCAGCCCTAAAGCACGAAATTTCACAGGTGGTTAGTTACACCTCAGGTAAGACAATTCGTCCCAATCAGGCCGTTGCCGACTACGATGTGGTGCATTATTTAACGTTTCAGACTGAAGCCGACATGCATTTATTCGAACAAAGTCCGGCTTACAAACAATTTATCGCACAGAACGAGGGGGTTTGGGAAAAAACGCTGACGGTCAACGCTGACATTCGGCCATAAAGGGGTTGCGCCCGTAGAAAATCAGTTGGGAATGTTGATACTTCCAACTGATTTTCTTACTTTTGCGCCTTCATATCGAGACAACGATTTCCGATTACATACCGATGGCAAACCATAAGTCAGCAAAGAAAGCAATCCGGTCGAGCGCCAAGAAGCGTCTGTTGAACCGCTACCAGCACACCACGACCCGGAATATGGTGAAAAGACTGCGCCTTACCACCGACCACGCCATGGCCGTTGAACTGTTCAAAACGGTATCGTCGGCGCTGGACAAACTCGCCAAGCGCAACATTATCCATAAGAACAAAGCGTCGAACAACAAGTCGAAACTCGCCCGTCTGGTGAATGGCCTGAAACCGGCCGCTGCTTAGTTCCGACCGTTTCTGCATTACAAAACCTCTCCCTTTTGCGGGGAGAGGTTTTTTTGTTGGGGGAAATGTTGAATATTACGCCAACTCACTGTTCCTGCCCCACCCCATGACTTACGAAACCTCCGGCAACATCCAAAGCTGGGCCGAAGAAGACCGACCGCGCGAAAAACTCATGCTTAAGGGCAAAGCCGCCCTGTCGGAAGCCGAATTGATTGCTATTCTGATTAACTCCGGCACGGTCGATCTGACGGCTGTCGACGTGGCCAAAATCATCCTCAAAAGCGTCAATAATAATCTGAACGATCTGGCCCGGCTGAGCATTAAAGACCTCTCCAAGTTCCGGGGCATCGGCGAAGCCAAAGCCATCAGCATCATTGCCGCGCTGGAACTGGGTCGTCGGCGCAAAGAGCAGGACCGGCCGTTGCGGGCGCGGGTTACGTGCTCGCGCGATGCGTATAACGAAATGATTCCACACCTGATCGACAAGCCCCACGAGGAGTTCTGGATTCTGCTGATGAACCGGGCCAACGAGATTCTGCGGCCAGTGCAGATCAGCGCGGGGGGCGTATCGGGCACCGTAGCCGACCCGAAAATCATCTTCAAGCAGGCCATCGAGCACTTAGCCTCGTCCATGATCCTGCTTCACAACCACCCATCGGGCAACCTCACCCCCTCGCAGGCCGACAAAGACCTGACCCGCAAACTCAAAGACGCCGGTAAACTACTGGACATTCCCGTACTGGACCACCTGATTTTCACCGACAAAGCCTATTACAGTTTTGCCGATGAGGGAATTCTTTAAGTGCCTGAGTTCAGGTAGGTCAGCAAATAAGCACTCCATTTACGAGCTGCTAAACATTGCCATTTTTTACCACTAACTGTCCTGAGAATCAGTAGACTTTTGCATAACACTTTAAAAATCCACCAGTTATGCAACGTCGAAAATTCTTGTCTGATGCCACGGTGGCCGTATCCACGGCGGCCGCATCCACGGTGGCCACAACCGTAGCCGCCACCGCCCTGAGCGCGTCGGCCACACCCATTCGCCCGGCATCGGCCGGTAAACCTTTCACCGTGAAAGCGGGCAAAGATCGCTTCAACGAACCGATTCTGTTTCGGGGTGTCAATCCGAATCTCGTTAAAATTTCGGCCAAAGACACGGGCGGACTGCTCTCCGTTTTTGAGTACGAAGGATTATCCAAAATTGGCCCGTCGCTACACATGCACCTGCATCAGGACGAAGTTTTTTACGTGGTCGAAGGCGAGTTTCTGTTTCAGACGGGCGACGAACGGCAGACGCTGAAAGCAGGCGACACAATCTTTTTACCTCGCAACGTACCCCACACTTGGCTGCAACTTTCCGATAAAGGAAAATTGATTTACCTGTTGCAACCGGCGGGCACTCTGGAGAATTTCTTCAAGAAAATGAACGCGCTCAAACGTCCGCCCACCTTTGCCGAAGAGCAGCAAATGTCAAGGGAACACGGCGTAGAAACCATCGGGCCACCGATAACGAAGTAAACGGTTCCGCCTATCCTGAAACGACGTATTTTGTCAGGTCTCATTTGTGCAAACATGAACATCTTCGACTATCGCCCCCCCAGCCCAGCCCTTCGGGAATATGTTCGGCAATACCAGATTATCGGGTTTGCGTTCGGCCCTGAAGTAGTTATTCCTGTAAAGCCGTATTGGCCCCGACCCGAAAACTGTCTGGCGTTTTATCCAAGAGGTGGTGACATCATTGAGCGCGAAGACGGGATTGCTGAAAAATGGCAATCCCGTTCAGCCATAGTCGGGCAACATTCCTACTTGATGAATCGCCAGATTGGCAATGAGTTTATCCTCTTCCAGATTGTCTTTCAGCCCGGTGGGCTCTTCAGGCTAACGGGCGTTCCATCACACGAGTTAACCAATCGGTTTGTGGATGCCGAAGCGGTTTTCTCAAGCGAAATCCGATTGGTCAATGAACGATTGAGCAGTAGCGATAATCATCTGGAGATGATTGACATCGTCGAGGTTTTTTTGATGTATTTGGTCCGCAGGCGAAGGGTAAATTATTGGAGGAACACGATACTACCCATCGATAAAGTGAGTCATTTTCTGCTGCAAAATCCAACCCGATTTTCGTTGGATTGGCTGGCCGATCAGGCCTGTTTGAGCACGAAACAGTTTTATAATCTATTCGTGCAACGTATGGGCATCAGTCCCAAACTGTACGCCCGCATTGCCCGCTTCGATCAGACGGTAAAACTCAAAAACGCTCAGCCCTGCAAAGACTGGCTGAGCATCGCGCTGGAGTATGGCTATTACGATTACCAGCACTTAGTGCGCGATTACAAGGAGTTTACCAAATTGACCCCCACCGAATTTGCTCAGAAAGAGAGCCATGCGCCGGAACGAACGTTTGGCAATGCTGAGACGTAGCCGATAACTAAACTCATTTTGACCTATCACCTGTAAATCAGTACATTTCCAGAGAAAAATGGACTGCTGGTTAGGATGGACGCTATGCTGTATAAAGGCCAGTTCGCGAATCTGGCGCTCCGTGAGTTTATCCACCATTATGAAGTGGTTCGTTTCGTGTTTGGGCGTGATGTGCCCCCGCCCGCTAAATACCACACGCCCCGCCCTGAACAATCGCTGACATTCTACCCCCGAGATCCGCAACGGTTTAGCTATACCGATTCGACCGAGGTTATTACCTACCCCCACGCCATCGTCAATGGCGTTCACACAACGCCAACGCACCGCTACGGTGGTCATGATTTTTTGGCAATCCGGATTATCTTTCAACCGGGTGCGCTATTTCGGCTCACCGGCCTTCCGTCGGGCGAATTGACCAACACCTTTGTCGATGCGGAAGCAATCTGGCCCAAAGCCGTTCGACCGGTTTCGGAGTGGCTCAACAGTACCGATGACCTGACCGAGATGTTGACCATTGTCGAAGCGTTTCTAAGTGGGCTGTTCCAGTCATTTCGTAAACACCACCATGCCATCGATGCCACCAGCCGATTGATTGTCGGGCAGCAACATCGTTTTTCATTAGATCACTTGGCCGATCAGTCGTGTTTGAGCATCCGGCAGTTTATCCGCAAGTTTGAAGAGCGCATTGGCCTGAGTCCGAAACAATTCGACCGCATTGCCCGCTTCGATAGAGCGTATCGGATGCGGAACCAATACCCATCGCTCGACTGGCTGAGCGTTGCCATCGCCTGCGGCTACTACGACCATCAGCACTTCGCCAAAGATTGCAAAGAGCTTACTTACCTGTCGCCTATCTCGTTTTTTGCCCAGAATCAGAAAGCCCCCGAATTTGCATTAGGACTGCCTGGGGAGTAAAAAGTTGTCACTTTTTTACCAGCACCCGGACACTCCATACCGATAGTTTTGCTCAAACAAATTCATTCACTGTTTCGGCAACAATCAGACTATCAACATGGAACGCAGAAATTTTATCGTATCAGGCCTCGCTGGAGGTGCATCAATCAGTATGGAAACGAATCCACTTGCTCAATTGTCGGGCGAAAAGCCCCTGCGGCCTTTCACGGTCGCGCCCTCGAAACCTACCGACATCGGCGTAGGAAACGGAGTCAACATGGTCCGAACGATGATTCGCCAAAGTCAGACCAACAATCGCTTCAGTTGCATCGAAGGCTACGTAGCACCCAGGCGTATGGGTCCGCCCATTCACCTGCACAAAGCAGCCGACGAACTGATGTATGTAGTGGAAGGCACGGCAGGCATGATGGTCGATGGGGAGATTTTCATTGTCGAAGCGGGTGGGTTTGGCTTTCGTCCGCACGGGCTGGTGCATACGTTTTTTAATCCGGGCGACAAACCCATGCGGTTCATCGACATATTCCCGAATCAGGACATGGAGGTGTATCTGGAAGGCATGTTTACCGAAATTCCCGCCAAATTAGCCGCGCAGGGCATCAAACCCGGCACACCCGAATTTGGCAAAGGAATGCAGACCGGGATACAGGAACTCGACAAGAAATTCGATATCGTCTGGTTCATGGACGACCCGCGTTACGGGGAAATTGTTAAGAAATACGGGTTGGTAGTGTAAGTAAAAACGCCACGAAAGAACGCTTTTTTACCCCTAAGCAGCCATGTAAGCCTGCTACGTTTGCCTGGCACTGATACCTGGAGTCTTATGGTTTTCCGAATCATTCAGCCCGCTCCAGCCCTGCGGCCGTACATCCGGCACTATGTACTGTTTCATTTCGCGTTCGACCCGACAGGCCCCCAGCCGCCCGTAAAAACGTATCCGGTCAATCCCGAAGAAAGCATGACGTTTTACATCAGAGGGTGGTATAAGGACAAAGATTCTTTAACCGCTTACTAAAACGTACTTGCCTGAACGTTAGTAACTTGCTATCTTCCCCCATGATCTACCAGCGCATTTTACCCCACTCGGCTCTGTAAGCCTTTGTAAAGGAATATCTGCTGCTGCATTTTGTCTATGACACTATAGGGGGCTGGACCTTACCGGCTGAAAATCAAACCAGTTGATTCCTATGGAAAAGATGTATCAAAACAGCAGCTATCTATTTATAGCTGTGTTATTCATGGCGTTTGCTGGGTTTCACGCAACCTATTTCGGGTTGTTCCCGCAGTTTAAGAATATTACGCCTATTCTCCATGTTCACGCGATTACGGTATTGCTGTGGTTTGGCGTTTTGATTGCGCAACCCATCCTGATTCGCACCCGGAAAGTAGCCCTTCACCGGTCGATAGGCAAGGTTTCGTATGCCGTTGCTGCGCTAATGGTGCTTTCCATCATTTTGCTTGAGCGACTGGGATTCATCAGAAATGCGCCCGTGCCCCCGAATCAACCCGATATACGGCTGATCGGCATTGCTGATATCTGTTTCTTCGTATTGTTTTATGGGCTTGCCATCTATTACCGGCGTAAGGTTAGTTATCATGCCCGGTTTATGGTGCTGACAGTACTGCCCTTTATTAATCCTGCTTTAGGCCGTTTGGGGTTTCCAGGGCCGATTTTAGCCCTGCTTATCATCGTCGGACTGCTGGTTTACGAGCGATTCAACAACAAAATTTACCGGCCTTATCTAATTGGCTTACCCGCTTATCTGGTGATCTACCTGTTTTTTCTCTTTGTTATCAATGCCGATCAGTGGAGGTCTTTTTGGTGGATGTTTTTCTAACGCGTCTGTTTGTTCGTACCGGACGCCGATTTTTTACCACTTTACATCCCGAAAATTGATTAAACTTTGCCGGACTAAACGCTTGATGCAGAATAGATTCGGTTATGATTTATCGATTTATACAGCCATCTCCACACCTGAGGGCCTTCGTCAACGAATATTGCCTGCTGCATTTTGTGTTCGATAAGAATGTACCGGCTCCCATAAAACCGTTTCCGGTTCGGCCCCAGCAGTGTATCGTGTTCTACTTAAGAGGTTGTATCACCGCGGTTAATTACGAAACCGGAGCGTCCACTACTTTCGCTAAAACGTCGGTTAACGGTCCGCAACTTTCCCGCTTCGATTTTCAACTTTCGCCCGATTACCTGATGTTTTCGGTCGATTTTCAACCCGGCGCTTTGTCGAGATTCTTACGGCTACCGCTTACGACTGATTTTATTGATGAGCGCATCGATGCCGAAGCCATGCTGAACCCCGAAATCCACCAAGTGCATGAACGAATGGCCAACGCCACTCGGTATGAAACCATTGTTCAAGTAATTGAAGACTATCTGTGGAAACGAATTCAACGCCTAAAGGGTGATTTTCAACCGGTTGATCGGGTGATTCGGGTTCTTGCCGAAAATCCAGCGGCTTATTCAATTCACCAGTTAGCCGACCTGGCCTGTTTGTCCATCAGTCAGTTCGAACGCCGGTTTACGCAGCAAATGGGCATTTCGCCAAAGCTTTTTGCCCGAACCAATCGGTTTCATAAAGCCTTTCTGCTAAAAGATCAAAACCCCACGCTCGACTGGCTGAGTATCGCCCTCCAGACGGGTTACGCTGACTACCAGCATTTAGTCAAAGATTTCAAACAATTTTCGGGCGCAACGCCCAACAGCCTGCTGCTGGCTCAGGCCCACGCGCCCGAACGAATTTTGGGATTAGGCTGACGAAAGTTGCGGTTTTTTTACCACCAAATCTGCCCCGACAACGCTCAACTTTGACTCGTTAATCGTGTCTATTTCACCGATAATGAATCAAAATTATGAAACGTCGTCATTTCCTTCAGAACACCGCCTTTGCTTCGTCGGCTTTGATCGTATCGAATGCATCGGCTGCCGATGTGTCTCCTGTGGATCGGCCCACCAAAGGCATTGCCACAAAAGATGGAGCTGCCCGCAACAATGAAAAAATTGCGTGCGCCGGTGAACCAGTCGATTTCAAGCTCCTCAGCCAGGACACCACCGGCGATCTGGCCATTTTTGTGAGCAGCAACAACCGAAACGGCGGTGGCCCTCCGCTTCACGTTCATCATAAATTGGATGAGTTTTTCTGCGTGCTCGAAGGGGAGTTTCTGTTTCAGGTGGGCGATGAAAAAACGCGGTTGAAACCGGGCGACACGATGTTTGTTCCGCGCACCGTCAACCACACGTTCGATTGCGTGAGTAGCCAGCCCGGTAAGTTGCTGGTTACGATCCAACCGGCCAGCAACATGGAGGAATTTTTTCGGGAAGTCGGCAAGCTGCTGCCCGAAACAGGTGCGCCGGATATGGCCGCTATGCAAAAACTGTATCAGGCGTATGATTCAACGATTGTCGGTCCGCCGTTGGGGGTGAAGTAGGGCCACAAAACGTTGACTGATAAGGCGTAATCAATTTCTCTCCATGCCAAAAGATGTCGTTTTTCTACTTGTCGTATCCAGCATTAGTCTGATAGGTTTGTGGTGGACATTAAACCACCACAATCATGAAAAAAGTACTTCTTCTGCTCCTGATTCCGATCTTTCTTCGGACAATCTCGTACGCCCAGACCAAAACGTACATTCTTATTCATGGAGGCTGGCACGGCGCCTGGTGCTGGAAAAAGGTAGTACCGCTGCTGGAAGCCAAGGGGAATCGCGTGTTAGCGATTGATTTGCCCGGTCATTGCGACGACAAAACCCCAACCGCCAGTGTTACGCTCAACGATTATGTACAAAAAATAGTAAGCGTAGCTAACGTCCAAACGGGTCCGGTTATTCTGGTTGGTCATTCGATGGCGGGCGTTGCCATTGCTCAGGCAGCCGAAGTATTGGGTAAAGAGAAAGTATCAAAACTGGTGTTTCTGGATGCCTTTATGCCTAAAAATGGCGAATCCGTATTTGCGTTGGCGGGGAAAGCTGGAGAGCAGAATAAGGCTGCTGGCAAACCAGAATCAGGTCCGTCGGTAACCGAAAGCCTGATCCTCTCGGACGATAAAAAAACTTCGGTAATTAAGCCGGATATGGTTGGCCAATTGTTTTACCACGATTGTTCTGCCGACGACGTAGCATTTGCCAAAGCGCATGTAGGTCCGCAGCCGATGGCGTGCTTAGGTACGCCCGTAAACGTAACGGATGCCCGTTACGGCGCTATTCCGAAAGTTTATATTCTTTGCACGCAGGCTAAAGATCTGGACAAGAGCAGTTTAGTTCAGAATGTGCCTTGCCAAAAATTGTATACTTTAGCCAGTAGTCATTCACCATTCTTTTCGATGCCGGAAAAACTGGTGGCTATTCTTGCTGAGCTATGATTTATCAGGAAATACTTCCCTGTCCGGTACTGCAACCGTACGTCAGGAACTACCTGTTGTTTCATTTTGACTACATGCCGGATGGTAACCTAATGAAGCCCTATCCAGCCCGAATTGAGCAGGCACTCGTGTTTTTCGCACGGGGTCATATTGAGTCCCATAATCCACTGACGGGCAAATCAGAAAAAATTGCCCATAACGCGTTATTTGGGCAGCATGTGTCAAGGCGAAATTTTCTTACCTACCAAGAGCCGGATTTCTTGATGCTGATGGTTGTTTTTCAGCCGGGAGCTATGCATCGGCTATTAGGCTTTTCGAGTAACGAACTCACCTCCCAGTTTTGCGATGCCGAGTCAATCATCCATCCTGAATTACAGTCGGTGAACGACCAGATTGCCAATGCCTACACGTATAATGAGATAATTGAGCGAGCCGAAGTGTATCTGCTTCGAAAACTCAGAACCATCCGAATTGACGCACATCCCATCGACCGAATTGGTACATTGTTGCTCCATAATCCAACGCCGTTTTCGCTGGACTGGTTAGCCAATCAGGCGAATGTAAGTCCGCGTCAGTTTGAACGACTCTTCAACGAACGGATCGGCATCGGTCCCAAGCTATACAGCCGTATCAGTCGATTCTTCCAGGTATTTGATTACAAGGAAAAACATCCAACAGTTGACTGGCTGACGGTGGCCGTTCAATTTGGCTATACGGATTATAACCATCTGGCAAAGGATTTTAAGCAGTTTACCAACGTTACGCCAAACATCATCCTGAAAGAGTACGCCCAGCGACCGGAGATTATCATGAATCTGTGAACGGCGTGGTGGTATAAGATGCGGGCTTGCTGAACGTGAAGGAATAAAAATCCTTTTAGCCTGCGTTTTACCTGAAGGCAGCTACTTGCCGGAAAGTTGCTTCGTGAAATTAGCCATATCAATCAACCGACGAACCTCGATCATCTTACTGTTTTTCAGCGTCACGAAATACATTTCTGTGATCTTAACCTTGTTATTGGTAGCCGGAAAGCCCGCAAACTCCGCTTTGTGCGTAGCGGTAAACGTGTTTTGGACAAAAATCTTATCGCCCTCGGCTATCATGTTTTCAACCGTGAAGTGAACATCTGGGAAGGCTTTGAAAAATACAGGATAGATGGCCTTTAACTCTTGAAGACCTTGCGATCCGGTAAAATTGCCCAGATCATAATAGACATAATCTTCTGAAATAAACTCAGTTAGCCGTTCTGGCTTTTGCTTATTGATGACTTCCTCAAAATACCGGCTCATAACCTGCTTATTGCTTTCCGGTGTTTGAGCGTGAGAAATCTGAACGAAGCCTAGGAATAGGAGTGTCGACAACAGTGTAGTTTTCATAGCCAGTGGGTGTTTAGTGAATGCTGATTGAGTTAATGGTGGGTGGCCCCTCCGTCCACATTAATTGTCTGGCCGGTAATGAAGTCGCTCTCATCGGAGGCCAGAAACACAATCGTCCCCGATAGATCGGTTGGTTCTTCCTGGCGCTTAATAATTTGTTGCTCAACCGTGATCGTCTGAATATAGGCTACCGTTTCCGGGTCGGCCATTTGCTGGACGCCCTCAGTCAGCGTCAGGCCAGGTGTGATGCCGTTCACGTTGATGCCTGTGCCCGACAGTTCGCGGGCTAAGGCACGGGTGAACGCCAGGATAGCCCCTTTCGAGGAGACATAAGGCAGGAGCATTGGGGTTCCGGCCCAGATGGTGTCCGAGGAGATGTTGATAATCTTGCCTTTGCCCTGATGCCGCATCGTAGGCACAACGGCTTTGCAACAAAGCCACATGCCCTTCAAATTGACGGCCATTACCTGATCCCATTCGGCTTCCAGAATCTGATCAAAAGCGGTGAGTTTAGGGATAAGGGCCGCATTATTGACTAAGATATCGATCCGGCCGTATCGTTCTACGACTTGAGCCGCCATAGCCTGGGTACGCTGGGCGTCCGAGACATCGGTTGTAATCTCCAGAGCCTGCCCACCGGCTTTTTGTACTTGAGCAACGCTGTCCGCACAGGATAGGATGTCAACGGCCACAACGTGGGCGCCCTCTCGCGCCAAGGCCAGACAATATTCTTGGCCGATGCCACGGGCCGCTCCCGTGACAATGGCTACTCTATCTTTTAGTCTCATCGTTGTAGATCGTGTTGTATATACTCGTTCTTATAAGGTCAACGGCGGCCCGACCAGCCCCAAATCATGTGCCTGAAAGATTTCTCCAAATTCTTCGGGCGAAACCGGGCTGTCGAGCTGCGACATTTTTCGGAAAAAAGCCTCCGATTTACCGCTCGGCTGGATCATGAACAACATTTTGGCGGTCTCGCTGAGCACGAGGTAGGTATGCGGTATATTTCTGGGTAAAAAGATTATATCCCCCGACTGGAGCGTGTATCGCTCAGTACCCACCTGAAACAGTACCTCCCCGTCGAGAATGTAGAATTCTTCGTCTTCTTCGTAGTGCACGTGCAGGGGTGCACTGTCGCTTTTGACGTAGTAACCGAAGAAAAGCGATAACTGGCCGTTAGTATCCTTACCCGAAATTTTCAGGTACTTATCCATACCCAGCAGGTGATAAACGCCATCAGGACGTGCTTCTGTTTCCCGTAGCACAAAGGGTTTCGTTGGCGTACTGGTCGTTGAATCAACCGGCTGAACGGAAGGGAATTCCGTATCGACTGTGTCGGAATGGACTTGAGTTTTCATGCGATGTAGTGTTTGCTTTGTGGTAGCAAAACTATGCCAGGCAACGCGTTCTCAGTGGTCAAAAAACGACATCGTTGTGTAAGCCAAGCACTTTTTCGGGACGTTTGGCATGGGCTTCCAGCATAGCCACGGGCGTGACCCCGGCAAACTGTTTGAAATCCTTGACCATGTGCTGATAGTCGGAATACCCGCACGAGATGGCGACGTCGAGCCAGTCTTTCGTCGGATTTTTTTCTTTCATCGTGTACGCGCGGTTAAACCGGGCGATCCGAACGAATAATTTGGGGCTAACCCCATTCCGTTCTTTAAATTTTCGCTCAAACTGGCGATAACTCAGGCAGGCCTGGTCGGCCAGATAGTCTAAACCGAACGCGGTAGCTGTGCCGCGAAGCAAATGGTTTATCCGGTCGATGGGTTCAATGCGTAGTTTCAGTTTGCCGAACTTAGCGAGCAGATACGTATCGGTTACCCGAATCATTTCCGGGTACTGTTCGGTGTTCATCAACTGCTGAATAATTTCAGTCATTTCCGTTCCCAATACACTCTCTGCATCGGTTACAGCATCGGTAAAGTGCGTTGACGGTATCTGACCCAGCAAGTGGAAAAGCCCGCCCGGTTGAAAGATGATTTTGACAAACTTGAAATCTTCCGGGTAATGATGATACCAACCGGTCAATAGCTGACCCTGCACAATCGTGTGCGGAATGGCCAGCCGTTTATCCAAAACCGGGTTTACTTTGGTGAACAGACCACTTGGATACAGAATAATGCTTTGTTCGGCGCGGGCCTCCAGCAGCCTGGAAGGTTGTTCGCCAGCCAGCCCTTTAAAATTGAAATGGACAAGCATGTACTCTTTTACGAAGGGCTTCAGTGCGGGGTGTGGCTGAATAATCTGGTAAATCATAACGACAAACCTTTTTTCTGCCTAATATAAGTTAAAGCTCTGATTAACAAGTGGGTGAGTTTACGGAACGGATGATGAGAACCGTTCGGAAGTACTCGTTTGTTTCTTGTGTTTGTACCGAATAATCAACCTGGACGCTAAACGTTCAACCCGGCGCTTCACTGCTCGACATTCAGTGTGGAAATGGGCGGCACACGGTTGAACTGGCAAAACGGGGTTTTCACCCAATGGGCCTCGATATATGCGCCGAATTTCTAACGATGTTGAAAGAGCAGGAGCGGCCGAACAACTTCCCGTCGAGGTTATTCAGGGCGGTACATTGACCACTACGTTTAGGCCACCGTTTGATGGTGCTTAAAGCTTAGGAAATGGGTTGTATCTGGTCGCCGAAAAACAATAGGATTAGCGCACTCGAACGTCCGGTTAGGAGCTAAACTGCTTTTATTTGTAGCCCACGCATCACCTCCGCCCTGCTCACTTCATGGACGTTGCCGGGTGCCATTCCCCCAGCAGTATGACTCTCAATGGCCCAGCGCACGAGCCGGAGCGTGGGAAAACCCACGGCGGCCGTCATTTTGCGTACCTGCCGGTTTTTGCCTTCATGGAGTGAGATGGCTAACCAGGACGTTGGAATACTGGCCCGATAACGGATGGGCGGATTGCGGGCGGGCAGGGCAGGTTCAGACACCAGCGGCCGGGCATCGGCGGGAAGCGTGTGGTACGGTTTTCCATCGAGCGAAATAGTGACGCCTTCGCTCAACTGACGACAGGCTTCCTCAGTCAGCTTTCCTTCCACCTGCACGTAGTAGGTTCGGTGGTGACGGAATTTGGGGTTTAACAAACGGTGATTCAGTTGTTTGTCGCTGGTAAGCAGCAGCAGTCCCTCGCTGTCGGCGTCGAGCCGCCCAACGGGATATACGTCGCCGGGAAAATCGAAATCCAGATCAGCCAGCGTCAGTTTATCACCTTCCTGCCTTTCGTGGCCCGGTGAGAATTGGGAAAGCATACCGTAAGGTTTGTAAATGAGAAAATAGCGCAGCGTACTCAAGTGTTCAGTCGGTTAACGACAGCCAAACCGGGCAGTGATCGGCGTGGACGGCGTTGGGTAGCATCCTGCAGTCAATAATTCGGTCGCGGAGGGTGTCCGTCACGCAGGCGTAGTCGATGCGCCAGCCTTTGTTGCCACTGCGGGCACCTGCCCGATAACTCCACCAGCTATACCCTGTCTCGTCGGGGTGTTTGTAGCGAAAGGCATCGGTCATATCACTCGCAAACCAGCGGTCCATCCAGGCCCGTTCATCGGGCAGGAAACCAGTCGTGTTCTTGTTGCGGACGGGGTCGTGAATGTCGATGGCGTTGTGGGCAACGTTATAATCACCCACCACAATCAGGTTCGGGCGGGTTTGGCGCAGGTCCTGTACGTACGCGTAGAAATCACGCAGAAATTCCATTTTAACGCCCTGCCGTACTTCGCCCGTTGTGCCGGAGGGAAAGTAGCAGTTGAGCAGGGTCAGGTCGCCGAAGTCAGTGCGCAGGATGCGTCCCTCGCAGTCGTACACGGCTAACCCGCAGCCCAGCACCACGTTGGTCGGAGCTACGCGCGAAAACGTGGCGACACCAGAATAGCCTTTCTTTTCGGCCGCGTGCCAGTGATACGCGTACCCCAACTCCTCGAACGGCTTCAGGTCTACCACGTCGTGCGTAGCTTTTACTTCCTGGAAGCAGAGAATATCGAATTCGTGTTGCGCAAGCCAGTCGGTCAGGCCGTTACGGATAGCCGCCCGGATACCGTTGATGTTGTAGGAAATGAGTTGCATACGGAAAAGAAACGCGCGAGTTGTGCTCAGTCTGGTGATTTACCCTGTTTTCGCACTTCCTCGATAATCTCGTCAATCATTATGACATCACTCAGGTCTTTGGTACGGCGGGCCAGTATTTTTGTTTCGCGCAGATCGTTGATGTGAAGAAAGTAGATCGTTTGACCATCTGGCATGACAAAGGAATTTGCCCGTTCGCGACACTCCCTATAGTTGAACCGAAAATGCACCCTTGTCAGAATATCGATCTGTTCCTCTAAGCGAATAATCTGGGGTTGCGTGAAGTCAGCGGTTTCAAGCGCGATTAGTTCATCATCGGTAAAACCCACTTCTCTAAGCACACGCATTAATCGGTTACGATTCTCATTGGAAGGCTCCATCCACACATCGGCGTCTTCCGTGTACCGTATGCCACCGTTTAGGATAAGTGCCATACCGCCAATAAGCATGTATTCGAGCTTGTTCGCGTCGGCCGCTACGACAAACTGAACAAAACCATCATCACCTACATCCATGATGGGGTCTCGATTACAATTCGTCCGGCCCGTTTTTTAGGGTTGCCAAATAAGTAGTAGTGCCTGCGTTTCATTCGTTGGAACACCTGCCACCGCTCTTCGGGTGTCATGGCAACCTGCTCCCGAACCTGATCCTGGTGCGGCCCGTTCAGGTCAGTATAGAACGTAATTCGTCGTTTCTTCTCCATAGTTTGAGAATAATATATACCAGCTACAACGGTCCCGTCACTAATTCGCCCTCGGTTGGCACAACTTTCTTTTTGTCGGTGAAGAGCAGCACGAATACGATCAGCACCACAGCCGCAATACCCGCCGGAACGAGCCAGACCGACAGCCAGTCTTTCGTGCCATCGGGGCGGGTGTACATGTCGAGCACCATGCCCGACAGCTTGGAGCCGATGCCCATGCCGAGACCATATGTAGCGAGTGAAATCAGACCCTGCGCCGAGGATTTTATTTTTTCGCCCGCTTTGTTGTCGGTATAAATCTGGCCCGTCACGAAAAAGAAATCATAGCAGACGCCGTGCAGAATGATCGCAATATAAAGCAGCCACTCGGATGAGACATCGCCGTAACCGAAGCAGATGAAGCGGACAATCCAGGCGACCAGGCCCACAATCAGCATTTTTTTAACGCCCAACCGGCTGTACGCCACAGGGATGAGCAGCATAAAAATCACTTCCGATGCCTGCCCCAGCGACATTTTATTCTCGACGTTCTGCATACCGCCATCCGTCAGCGACGGGTTAGCCATGGCGTAATAAAACGAAAGCGGAATGCAGATCAGCACCGACGATAAAAAGAAAATAGCGAACGAGCGGTCTTTGAACAGTTTGAAGGCATCCAGTCCCAAAATCTGCGCCACCGACGTTGATGCCGTGGCTTTGGGGGGCGTGTTGGGCAGCATGAACGAGAACAGGCCCAACGCCACGGCCGAATACATGGCCAACTGAAAAATCGTTACCTGATCGCCAAAACCGTAGTAGCCAACAATGTTCGTGACCACGATCCAGGCCACCGTACCCAGCACCCGGATACCCGGAAACTCCTTCTCGGGCGTGGTCATTTGTTGGAGCGCAATGGACGACGTCAGGGCCAGCGTCGGCGCGAAGGTGATGCAGTAGGCCAGAATCAGGTAGAAGAAATTGTCGGGGTTGGTGTTCTGCGTGATGAAATACAGCACCACGGCACCCAGCAGGTTGAGCACGCCGAGGACTTTCTGGGCGGCAAAATACCGGTCAGCGATCATGCCGACGAAGAACGGCGCAATGATCATGGCGAGCGAAAAAGCCGCGTAGGCGTTGCCAACCTGATCGCCGGACGCGTTGAGTTGAGTCAGCAGGTATTTACTCATTTGGCCGTACCAGGCTCCCCACATAAAAAACTGGAGGAACATCATGGCAGACAGTTTGACACGGGTCGTGGTCAGCATTGGGCTTGTCCGGTTAAATTGAACGCTGAAGGTATAAAATCGACGCCATCAGTGCAACTCGGCATCGGGAGATCATTCGGCATAGCCGTTTACGAACAATTGAGCCGTTGATTTTGAGACCGGTACGAATGTCTTTACGTTTGTGGGTTTCCGTTTCGCCCTTCCCTACTTTCCACTCTATGTTTACCAACAAAGGCACCCCTCTTTTGGTCATCATCGTATTCCTCCTGGTAACTACGGCTGGTTTAGGCCAAAAAGTTGACCTCGACCGTTTCTACTTCGACGTCAACTACATCAAACTTCCCCGCGAGTACGTTCAGCCCGACGACCGTACCGTCGGCATACGCGTTGGCCTGGGGGGCAACATTCGCCGGACATTTTCTGAACAAGCCATCTACGACAACATCAACATAGCGGGTTTTCAGAAGGTTGATAATAACCCGGCGGTGGGTATCACGTTCACCGTGAACGATCTGCGCATTGAAAAGACCGAGATGAAAACCCGCCAGAACGACGGTAAAGACAAAGACGGCAAACCCATAAAAGTGAACCTGTATACGCTGACGGCCACTTACAGCACAACTGGGCGGTTCCAACTATACGGCCCCAAAACGGGGGAGGTGCGTCAGGCCAGAACTAATCCACCCGCGCAGCCTAACCGATTCCTGCAAACGATTGCCGGTAGTCAGGCCACGAATCCATCGGCCTATCAAACGGAAATTACGCGGCAGAATTTCCCCGACAAAATCACGTATTCAACCAAAGAATACCAATCGTCGGTCGACGCCACGCAGTATTTTGAGCGCAACCAGCGCTCCATCCAGAACGAGCTGATTACCAACTACATCAACGATGCATTGCGCACCATCAATGAGCAGGCAAACAATTGGTACGGCTACGTCCCGGTGAAATCGCAGGAGTTTTTGTGGATTCTGGACTCCCGGAAACACCCCGAATACCCCATTCAGCAGGAAGCGATCAAGGCGGTGAAAACATTGATGCCCGCGATGACCGCCACCGAATCGCCCGAGCAATTAGCGCAAAACCTGCGTCCGGTCATGGACTATTTTAACGAACTTAAGGCCAAATACCCCGGCAACGACAAAACTGATGTCAAGATGCGGTATTCGGCCTTCTACAACCTCGCTACCCTATATTACTTTTTAGATCAGCCCGACGAAGCTGCTAAAGAAGCCGAGGGGCTAATCAGGAATGGGTATGACACGGGCGACGGCAAACGATACCTCCGATTAGCGGACGAATTGGTGCAGAGTTTGGAAAAGCACCAGATGGACAGCCGCCACATCAGATGAACCTGTTTTGGGGTGAGCAAGACTATATCCACTTACCCGTTCGTTATCTTTAGGAGAATTTCCAACTAACTCTCTCATGAAAAAACAACTCATTACGCTCGTGGCGCTCGTGGCCGTACCGGCGTTTTCGTTTGCGCAGACGGCCGACGAAGTACTCACCAAACACGTAACGGCATTGGGCGGGGCGGATAAGATTGCCGCTATCAAAACAATGGAATACGAGCAAACCATGTCGGTTCAGGGCATGGATATCACATCGAAGGCCGCCTACGTGGTGGGCAAATCCGTCCGGAATGATGTTTCCGTTATGGGCCAGCAGATCACTAACGTCATTGACGGCGATAAAGGCTGGACCGTCAATCCGATGTCGGGTGGCACAACGGCGCAGGACATGCCCGCCGAGGCCATGAAAATGGCCAAAAGTACGACCGAACCCAACATGTTTCAATTAGCTTATTTGAAGACCAATAAGTATCCCTACGAACTGGTCGGCAAGGAAAAGCAGAACGACAAGGACGTTTACAACCTCAAAGTGACCCGCCCGGAGGGCGCATTCAACTACTTCATCGATGCCGCCACGTATCAGTTACTTGGCTTTAAAGGTGCAGTTGATGTGCAGGGACAAAAAGTGGAGACAACCGGTAAATATTCGGATTACAAAGAAGTAGAAGGCATTATGGTGCCCTTCACCAGCGACATTACGGCTCCAATGATGCCCGGCACGGTTACGACCAAGCTGAAAAAAGTTACGTTCAACTCAGCGATTGATCCAACTATTTTCAATAAGCCAAAGTAAGAAATTCGTTTTTATCGAAAGCAGAAAAGCGGCTTCCATTGATTTGGGGCCGCTTTTTTGTGTTTGCATACAGGTACCCGGATAAATTGGAACGCAAATTTTTATGATGGTTATGATTATCAATAGTTTGAATCATAACCATCATAAAAATCTGCGTTCTATTCTGTCTGAGTTTAATTATTTACCAGCCGACAACGCTGTTGCCGTCAAGTCCCGGTACAGGGGTGGTGCCTTGCGGCCGAGGTTGCTGTTGAACCAATCGATAACCCGCTCCCCAACGTTTTGGATGAATTTCGGCTCTACAAATCCGTGCGGCTGGCGCGGGTACGTCACCATCTGAGTCTTTACGCCCAACCGTTGCAGGGCGCGGTGGAGTTGGAAACCCTGCTCGGGCGGCACCCGGTCGTCGGCTAAACCGTGAATGATAAGGGTGGGCGTCTTGGCGTTTTTGATGGCGAAGATGGGCGAGTGTTCGGCGTAGGTTTGCGGGTCGTCCCAGAACTCACCGCCAAAATAACTCGGCAGGAAATCAGCAATGTCGGCCGTACCGTTGAAACTCATCAAGTTCGTGACGGGTGCCCCGGCCATTACCGCTTTGAACCGGTTGGTTTTGGTAATAATCGTGGACGTCATGTAACCGCCGTAGCTCCAGCCCGTTTCCACCAGACTATCGGGGTGCGCCATGCCCATTTGAATCACTTTGTCAACGCCCGCCATCAGGTCTTCGTAGTCATTGTTGCCCCAGTCGCGGTAGTTGGCCCGGCGAAACTCGGCCCCATAGCCACCACTGCCGCGCGGGTTGGGTCGTAGCACAAAATAGCCCTGCTGTGCCAGCGCCTGAATGGGGTAAGGCGAACCAGCGCCCGTATAGCTCTGGACAAAGACCCCCGTCGGGCCACCGTGGACGTTGAGCACCATCGGATATTTTTTCCCGGCCTGATAATTCGCCGGGTAGGTCAGTAATCCGTCAATATCGTATTTGCCGTCTTTGGCCTTCCACGAAATTACTTCTGTCTTGGTTAGTTTCTTGCCCGTCATGTAGCCCGCGTGAATGTCGGTCAGTTTGCGGCCCGCCATGTTTGTCAGGCTTGCTGCGTAAACGTCGATGGGCGTTTCGGGAGTTTGGTAGAGATACGCCACGTCGCCCCGACGGTTGAGGTCGGGGCTTGCGTACACGCCCATCGGTAGCGTGTTTAGTTTCTTCACCGGGCTGCCATCGGCGGGCAGGGCATACATGGCGGAGGTGGTACGGTAGGCTTCACTCACGATGACACTCCGGCTGTCGGGCGACCAGCCAATAATGGTCGGACTCTCGTCGGGGGTGTTCGACAGGCGTTTGGCCCCGCTCCCACCCTGCGCGGGCATGACGTAGACGTTGCTTTGCTGCATCCAGCTTGTTTTGCCCCCGTCCGAATCGTAGGCCAGCCACTTGCCATCGGGCGAATACGTAGGCTGACTGGCGGCTCCTTTTTCGCTGATGAGCACCTTCACGGCCCCACTGTCGGCCGACACGGTGGCGATGGTTGAGGTGGTCCAGGCGTTGGCCGAGGGCGTGTTCTGCCGCGTGAACGCCAGCGTCCGGCCATCCGGCGACCAGTCGAAGCCCGCAATGTGAAACGCACCTTTGGTAAGCTGTTTTACGGGGTACGTACCTTTGTCGTTCTTGGTCAGCGTCAGCGCGTAGAGGTGAGCGTTCTGAAATTCATCGACTACATCCCAGTCTTTTCGTTCCTTCCGCTCTTTTTCATCGGCACGGGCGTCGGTGGTGCTGAAGGCAATTCGCTTGCTGTCGGGCGACCAGGCGTAATCGCTGATGCTGTTTTTCTGGGTCGTGATGGGTTCAGCATCGCCCCCCGTCAGCCGGAGCAGATACAACTGAGCCTTACCGTCTTTGCCCCGCGTCGACGTAAACGACAGGAACTGCCCATCGGGCGAGAACTGCGGTTTGTTACACGACTTTTCGCCGAACGTGAACTGGTAATTCTGTTTACCATCGGTACTGGCGAGGTAAATGTGGGCCAGAAAGTCCGAGTTATCGGCGTCCATGCGGGCGTTGCTCACGACGTAGGCGACAAGTTTGCCATCGGGCGAGATAACCGGGTTCGTCACCCGTTTATACGCGATCATGCTGGCGGGTGTCCAGCCGCTGGTTTGTGCTTTGACGATGGGCAGCAGGCAAACGCACAGCCCTGTGAGCAGGAATAGTTTTTTCATATGAATCGGGTAGTTTTCGGTTTATATGTGTCGAATGGTCAACAAGTTATCCAAGCCATTTACAAATGTCAAGTCTCCATAGTGTGCGGTCAGGAAATTTTAACATTAGGTAGTAACGGAGTGAGTGACGCCATCACTAACAAATCCTGCACAACCCAGTCCAGATTCTGTAACGCCGTTGCACCCCAATGGCGTTACTTTTGTTGTGTACATACAGGGCATACATTGCTCTTGTTTGTTAACCTATGGAAGCAACAAAGACCGTTCCGGTGCGGCAACAGAAAACCGGGCAACAACGCATAAAAAAGACGTTTCCGGTGCTGGAAATGAGCTGTGCGGCCTGCGCCGTCAGCGTCGAATCCATGCTCAAGGCAACGGACGGGGTCCAGGACGCGGGCGTTAACTACGCCAATCAGTCGGCCTGGATCGAGTATGATCCAACGGCTACGAATCCCGAAGCGCTCCGCCAAACCGTGCAGTCGATTGGCTACGATCTCGTTATTGAGGACGAAGACGAAGCCCGGCAGCAACAGGAGGCATCCCAGCAGCGACGCTACGAAAGCCTGAAACGCCAGACCACTGGAGCCTCGGTGCTGGCCAGTATCGTCGTGTTGCTGGGCATGGTTATAATGCCCTTTTTGGCGGTTAATCACACCCTGCTGAACTGGACGATGCTGCTTCTGACGGCACCGGTAGTGTTCGGGTTTGGACGGCAATTCTTCGTCAACGCTTACAAACAAGCGCGTCACGGGCGGGCTAACATGGACACGCTCGTTGCGCTATCGACAGGTATCGCGTTCGTTTTCAGCACGTTTAATACGATCTATCCGGAATTCTGGACACGTCAGGGCCTGGTTGCTCATGTGTACTTCGAGGCAGCGGCTGTGGTCATCGCGTTTATTCTATTGGGTAAATTTCTCGAAGAACGGGCCAAATCGAACACCGGCTCGGCCATTAAAAAACTGATTGGACTACAACCCAAAACGGTGCGAGTATTAATCGACAGTGTGGAGCAGGACGTACCAGCCGCACAGGTGTCCATCGGCCAAACCGTTATCGTGCGGCCAGGCGAGCGCATTCCGGTCGATGGGCGGGTGCTGACCGGGCAATCGTTCGTGGATGAGAGCATGATTTCGGGCGAGCCGGTGTCCATCGCTAAGCAAACCGGCGACCGGGTTTTCGCCGGGACCATCAACCAAAAAGGCAATTTTCAGTTTACGGCCGAACAGGTTGGCAGTCATACCGTGCTGGCGCAGATTATCCGGCGGGTGCAGGAGGCCCAGGGCAGCAAAGCCCCCATTCAGCAGGTAGTCGACCGGGTTGCCGGGGTGTTTGTACCCGTTGTGCTTGGCATTGCGCTGCTGACGATGGTGATCTGGATCACATTCGGGGGGAACACCGGAGCGGGGGACAACGCGTTCGCGCAGGGTCTCCTGGCGGCCGTAACGGTGCTCGTAATTGCCTGCCCGTGTGCGCTTGGATTAGCAACGCCCACCGCCATCATGGTTGGTGTTGGCAAAGGCGCGGAGAACAATATTCTCATCAAAGACGCCGAAAGTCTGGAGCGCGGTCGGCAGGTGACGGCCGTCGTGCTCGACAAAACCGGCACCATCACCGAAGGCAAACCCGACGTAACAGACTGGTTCTGGACGGTTGAACCAGCGCAGCGGAATATGTACCAATCCGTGTTACTGTCGATGGAAGCACAGTCGGAGCACCCCTTAGCCGAAGCCGTCGTGCGGGCCTTGTCAGCGCAGTCTGTGGAGCACGTTCCGCTGAGTGGGTTCGATAGTATGACCGGGCAGGGCATCACCGCCACCCACAACGGCGAGCGGTTCTGGGTCGGCAACCGAACAGTAGTTGATGGGCGCGGATTGACCGTGACCAGTGCGCTGAGCGAACGAACTGAGCAGTGGCAAACCGACGCAAAAACGGTTATTTACTTCCTGAGCGAAACGCAGGTTCTGGCCGCATTGGCCATCGCCGACCGAGTTAAAATGACATCGCGGCAGGCCGTCGCCCAGTTGCAAAGTCAGAATATTGCCGTTTACATGCTCACCGGCGACAACGCCCGCACCGCCGAAGCCGTTGCCCGGCAGGTGGGTATTACGAACGTCAAAGCCGACGTGCTGCCCGCCGGCAAAGCCCATTTCGTGAGCCAGTTACAAGCGGATGGGCAAGTGGTGGCGATGGTCGGTGACGGCATTAACGACGCTCAGGCACTGGCTCAGGCCGATTTGAGCATTGCCATGGGGCGCGGCTCCGACATTGCCATCGACGTCGCTCAGGTCACACTCATCACGTCGGATCTGACGTCCGTTCCCCGTGCGCTACAGCTTTCCCGCCGGACGGTGCAGACGATCCGGCAAAACCTGTTCTGGGCGTTTATCTACAACCTGATCGGGATTCCCATTGCGGCTGGAGTGCTTTACCCAGCGTTTGGCTTCCTGCTCAACCCCATGATCGCTGGGGCTGCGATGGCGCTTAGTTCGGTGTCCGTCGTGACGAACAGTTTGCGGCTGCGGTCGGTTAATTTATAACGTTCACTCACCAAAAACACCCAAAACTTACCTGATTATGAACACGTTCAAATTCAAAACTAATATCAAATGCGGCAACTGCGTCGCTGCGGTAACACCCCATCTCAACGCCGTGTCGAGCATCGACCGTTGGGATGTTGACCTCAAAGACCCGAACCGGACATTAACTGTGCAAGCCAACGAAGCCGACGCCGAAACGGTGAAGAAAGCCGTAGAAACGGCGGGCTATAAAGCCGAAATGGTGTAGTTACTAAAACTACGTTGTTCATAAAAAGCGACCGGCACTGACGTCAGTACCGGTCGCTTTTTATTTTTTATCATCCGGCGTCGCTGATGTTCGCTTACCTATTTGATCCGTTTCCAAACCTCATTCCAGGGATTACCACCCCCCCTCAACGTCATCGTATCGCTTTTGATCTCAATCTCATACCTGAATGTTTGATTGAGCAATCCACCCGTCGATTCATTGGCATACTCAATCGTTTCGGCGTAGTTATTCCCATCCAGCAGATAGGTGCCGCCGTGGTGAAACAGCGTCACGTTCGTTGTCGGATCGGGCTGAGAAAACATCCAGTGTTTATCGAGGATAATCTTTATCTTTTTATCCGTCGAAGCCGCCTGACCCATATTGTCAGCGAACGCCCAAACACCAACAATGTCGTTTGTCGTTTTAGAAGAGGCAACCGTGAAAGCAGTTTTGCTCTGAGCCTGAGCAGACGTATTTAGTAAAAACCAGCCAGCCAGCGTAATAAGAAGTGCTTTCATGAGGAAAAAAGAGAATAATGGCTAACCGGTGAAATCCTGTCTTGTTTAAGCCGTTTTTGTTGCTGGCTTCGCATGTTCCGGCTTCAGCACCACCACATCGCGAACGACGCCACCCGCGTTGATCTTGTCGACCATTTTATCTAATAATGGCGTCGCCCAATTGGGAATATACTTGTCGGTCGTCTCGATGAATACTTTGGGGAAATCGTAGAGTGCCCGGCCCAGCCCAAACTGTACGGCGCACCGTTTCATGGCGTCGCTGATACCGCCCTTCACCGGCTCGACATTGGTGCGGCTGGCTCCGTCAGTTTTTCGGACGATTTCACCGCCGGGCAGAACCGCCGTGATCGTGCACAGAAAACCACCGTCAATTTCCTTGATTTCGTTCTGCCAGCCCGCCCATCCGAACTGATCGTCGAACCGTTGCATAACACTGCGATTTGTGATGTACGGCACGACAATGATCTTCTGGCCGTCTTTGGTCTGGCTCTGCACCCGCCATTCAATTTCTTGGGTAGTGAGGGGGGCGGTTAACGCGGTTAATTCCATTCGTTGTTTATTGTTTACTATTCAATTCTCATTAGGATCAGCCATTTGCCCGCTGCCGTTTTTGCCTGTACTCAGCCAGCGAAATGGTTGGCTCTTTGCGGGCCTTTACTTCATCAAAAAGCCGAATATCATCAAGTTCAACCAATTCATCCAGCACCTGTTGCCGCTGTTGAATCGGCAGTACCACCGAGACGCGCTGGCCCTGCTCGTCGGTGATGTATTGTGGTTGAAAGACCTTGTTCATGATTGAAATTTATTACCCTGTTACAAAAAATCGACTACTCGGCCATTTTCAGCAACTCGTTCAGCTTCAGTAATGCTTCGATGGGCGTTAGCCGATTTACGTCGATGGCGCGTAGTTTCTCCTTGATGGCTTCGGATTTGGGGTCGCCGGATTCGATAATGCGCAGCGCCAGTTCCCGTTCCTGCGGCACCGCGTCCCGAATTTTCTCTTTGTTCGTTTCCCGCTCGCGTGACGATTCAAGTTGCTTCAGAATCTCAGCCGCCCGCGTCACAATTTGAGCGGGCATCCCGGCCATCTGCGCCACGTGAATGCCAAAACTATGTTCCGAGCCGCCTTCTTTCAGTTTGCGCAGAAAAATGACTTTGTTGCCCAGTTCCTTTACCGACACGTTGTAATTTTTGATTCGGTGATTATCCGTGGCCAGGTCGTTCAGTTCGTGGTAATGCGTGGCGAACAGCGTTTTGGGGCGGCAGTCGGTTTTGTTGTGCAGGTATTCGGTGATGGACCAGGCAATCGAAACGCCATCGTAGGTGCTGGTGCCGCGCCCGATTTCGTCCATCAGCACGAGACTCCGTTCGCTGAGGTTATTGAGGATACTGGCCGTTTCGGTCATCTCAACCATAAACGTACTTTCGCCCCGCGACAGGTTATCGCTGGCCCCCACGCGGGTGAAAATCTTGTCGACCAAACCGATCTCCGCCGATGAAGCAGGCACGAAACTGCCTGACTGCGCCATCAGCACAATCAGGGCCGTTTGACGCAGCAGAGCCGATTTGCCCGCCATGTTCGGCCCGGTGATGATGATGATCTGCTGGGTTTCGTCGTCTAAATAAATATCGTTCGGGATGTAGGGTTCGCCGGGGGGCAATTGCTGCTCAATCACCGGATGCCGACCGTCCTTGATGTTCAGCACCTTACTTTCGTTGATTTGGGGCCGGACGTACTTGTTTTTGACCGCCACCCGCGCAAACGACGCCAGCACGTCCAGCACCGACAGCACCCGCGCGTTCTGCTGGATAGCACCCACATACTCCCCGGCCGCAATAATCATCTCGTTGAACATCCGGGCTTCGATCTGGAAAATCTGCTCCTCGGCGTTCAAAATTTTATCTTCGTATTCCTTTAGTTCGGGCGTGATGTAGCGTTCGGCGTTCACCAGCGTCTGTTTCCTGATCCAGTCATCGGGCACTCTCGTTTTGTGCGCGTGGGTCACCTCTAAATAGTAGCCAAACACTTTATTATACGCCACTTTAAGCGAGCTGATGCCCGTTCGCTGCACTTCGCGTTCCTGCAACTGAATCAGGTAATCTTTCCCCGAATAGGCAATGGCGGTCAGTTCGTCCAGCTCCGCATCGATACCGACCTTAATCATACCACCTTGGTTAGACAGTGCCGGTGGATCTTCGCGCAGTTCAGCTTCGATCCGGTCTATTAGAAACGAAACGGGGTTGAGCTGATCGGCGTACTTCTTTAACGAAGGTGATTCGGTATGACTCAGGGCCGTAATCAGCGACTCCTTGATAGGCAGAATATGTTGCAGTGACCGCTTCAGTTGCAGCAACTCGCGGGGGCTGATGCGCCGAACAGCCACTTTGGAAACCAACCGTTCGAGATCACCAATCTGCCGCAGGTGCCCCACCATCGCGTCGGCCAGATCAATGTCGTCGGTGAGCAGACTGACCATATTGAGCCGTTCGTCGATCAGGGCTTTCTCCTTAAGCGGCAGGTTGAGCCACTTCCTGAGCAGCCGTGCGCCCATTGGTGTTACGGTCTGGTCGAGAATCTGAATCAGCGGAACGCCCCCCTCCTGCTGGGCGGCTGTCAGTTCGAGGTTGCGAATGGTGAAGCGGTCGAGCCAGACGTAGCGGTCTTCTTCAAGCCGCGTAACGCGTGTAATGTGCTGAAGGTCTTTATGTTCAGTCTCGTTGAGGTAATGCAGAATCACCCCGGCCGCAATAATCCCATCGGGCAGGCCTTCAATGCCGAAGCCTTTCAGCGAAGTCGTCTGGAAATGCTGCTTCAGGAAGTTATAGCCGAAATCATACGTGAAGGCCCAGTCTTCGAGGGTATACGTGTGAAACTTATCGCCGAACAACGCACCGAACTCCTGCCGGTTGCGCTTGCAGTAGAGCACCTCCGACGGGTTGAAACTTTGCAGCAGTTTATCAACGTAGGCTCCGTTGCCCTGCGAAGCCAGAAATTCACCCGTCGAAATATCCAGAAACGACACCCCGAACGCATCGTCGGTTTTACCAAAGTGAATAGCCGCGAGGTAATTGTTGCGCCGGGTGTCGAGCACGTTATCGTTGAACGACACACCGGGCGTTACCAACTCGGTCACGCCCCGCCGGACAATACCCTTCGCCAGGGCGGGATCTTCGAGCTGGTCGCAGATGGCCACGCGCTCACCGGCCCGGACGAGCTTAGGTAAGTGCGTATCAAGGGAGTGATGCGGGAAACCGGCTAATTCTTCGTTCGAGCCGCCGTTGTTGCGTTTAGTGAGGGTGATACCCAGAATCTTGCTGGCCCGGACGGCATCTTCGCCGAAGGTTTCATAGAAATCACCGACGCGGAAGAGCAGTAACGCACCGGGATATTTAGCCTTTATCTGGTTATATTGGCGGTTAAGGGGCGTTTCGTTCTTCTTCTGTTGAGGCTTCGCTGCGGTGGCTGTCTTCACTGGTTATGTGTATGCTGATTTAAACAAAAATACAGAAAAATCAGCGAAGAATGGCGATTTTCTTCAGTGATTGCAGACCTCAATACGCCAACAAAACAGCTTATTTATGACAAATCAACCCGAAGCTGAAGCCACTTTTCCGCTGAAGGCTCATTTCAATCCGATCATCCGAACGTATCTACTCTTGTATGTAGCCTTTGTAATGCTGGCCTCGGTTATTGGTATCGTGCTGATTCCGATCTGGCTCTTGGGCGTAGGTCAGTGGTGGAGCCACCACTATTTCGACAAACTCGACTGCGAATTATCAGAACGTTCGCTGCGCTTCCAGAAAGGCATTTTCGTACAGGTTGAAAAGACAGTTCCACTCGAAAATATTCAGGACGTTACCTTTGTTGCTGGTCCGTTGCTGCGCTATTTTAATCTTTGCATTTTAAAGTTTGAAACGGCCGGGCAGAGTCCCAATCAGGCGAACGACATGGAGTTAATTGGCATTATTGATGCGCAGACTTTCCGCACTCAGATTCTTGACCAACGGCAAAAATTGATAGCGGCCCGAACCGGTCAAAGCGGCCAACACCCGGCTGCTACGGACCAGGCGCTCCTCACCGAAGTGCGCGACACCCTGCGCAATATTCACCAATTACTACAGGATAACCTCAAACAACCAAATGCGTAAACTCGCCCTCAACGAACTCAATCGCCTGTCCGTCGATGATTTTAAAGGCGCATCTAAGTTTCCCTACTGCCTGATTTTAGACGACATCCGTAGTCTCAACAACGTCGGGTCGGTGTTCAGAACGGCTGATGCGTTCCGGGCGGAGAAACTATACCTCTGCGGCATTACCGGAACCCCGCCCCACCGCGACATCACTAAAACGGCCCTTGGCGCTACGGAATCCGTTACATGGGAACACGTTGCCGATGTAGTGGCCTTGGCTAAGCAGCTACAGGCGGAAGGCTGGCTTATTGCGGCCGTTGAGCAAGCAGAAGGCAGCACGCTACTGAGCAATTTTCAACCGGAGTCAACCAGCCGATATGCGTTCGTACTGGGGAATGAAGTATCGGGCGTACGGGACGAGATCGTACAATTGGCTGATTTGGTACTCGAAATTCCACAGTTTGGCACGAAGCATTCGCTCAATATTGCTGTCACAACGGGGATCATCTGCTGGGACTTCATTCAAAAAAATAACAAAAATTTAATATTGACCTTGTAATTCTCAATAAAAAATCGTATTTCTTTGTAGGTTTTTTTCATCTCAGATCTACAATGGCAAATAAAGAGACAAAAACAAAACGGAAGTCCCTGACGTCGGATATCGTCAGTTCGATTGAGACTCAGTTGGGCAATGCTGGTGAGGCCACCAAAAAAATGAAGAAGTCCATCGAGAAATCGGCGGAGAAGCTGGCCAGGAAGTTGACCAAGCTCATGGACAAGCGCGGAAAAGAAGGTACGAAGCCGTCGAAATCCGCTGACAAGAAGGCGAAAAAAAACGAAGCTAAAGCAAAGAAGAATGCGGCCAAAGCAACAAAAAACGCGCAACGCACTGCAAACACTAAAGCCAGCGAAGCAGCTAAAACCGTAGCGACAGTGGACAACACCAAAAAGTCGGCACCAGTCCGCGCCAAGGCAACCACCGCGCCCAAACCGGCAGCAACGCCCAAGCCCCGGCCTGCTCCCACTCCCACTCAGTCGACTGAAACAGTTGAGCCATCGGGCGTCAACAAATAATTCCATCGTTTCTGTATACTTAATCTACTAATGCCTGCTTATTGCAGGCATTTTTTGTTTACTTTTTTTTGTTTTAGTTAATTTTGTTTAGATATTTACATCCTCTTTTCCTCAACTACGACATACAAAGCAATGCACTAAACGCTCATTTTCCATAATCCGTAAAGACCCGCTTTATGGCCCACCTGTCTACAACACGTTGCTTTGTTTCAGTTGCCTGCCTACTCGTTGTCATAACAGTTGGGTCGGTTTATGTGGACCAATCGTCATTTTTTCAGAGTATTTACGTTGTACCGCCCTCCATGCGCTGGCTCCCTCTGTTTTTGATGGTGGTGTTGTCGCAGGTGTTGGTTAGCTACTTTCTTTGGTGGCGATTGCACCGGACACAACGGTCAACAATACGGGCAGAAGCGCTGCACTCAATTGTCCACGAATTCCAGACGCCCATTGCTGCGATTCGGATGGCTGCCGATATTCTGGACTCGCCCGTCGGCTATAACCGTACGGAGAAATACGTTCGCATCATTCGCGAAGAGACAGAGCGTCTTCAGCATCAGGTCGAGACGATGCTCACGCTGGCCCGGGCCGACCACAACACCCTGATGTTAAAACCCGAGCCGGTCTTGGTTCATCAACTATTGCACTCTGTAGCCGAGCGCCACGGCGACTACCTGTGCCTGCGCATGACGGGTACGGAACCGATCCTGCTGGCAGACCGGCTCCACTTTACCAACGTGCTGTACAACCTACTCGACAACGCTATTAAATACAGTGTTGGTGAACCGGCAATCACCATCTGTGCGGAGATGAGCAGTAACGGCTTGTCTATATCAATCTGCGACCGGGGCGTTGGTATTGCTACTCATCTGCTGCCGCAGATCTTTCAGCCGTTCTTTCGGGTGCACGACCGGAATCAGCCAAACGTGAAAGGATTTGGATTGGGATTAAGCTACGTGCAGCGAATTATCCAGGCTCACAAGTGGACGATTGACGTAAAAAGCGAACTCGGTCGGGGCAGCGAATTCTTGATTCGCATACCCTCAACCGCGCTCTTTCCCTTGCAAACCGGTCACAACGCGCAGAAGCAGGTTGTGTAGGTCGATGGCTGCCGTTTATTTTGCGGTTACGGCTGAACCCGCTTTCACTACTTTCATGACGCCGTTCATTAAACGCCAGTGACCAGGAAAGGTGCAAACGAACGGGTAGTCGCCGGGCAGAGCCGGAGCCGTGAACTGGAGCCGGTATGTCTGATCCGGGTTTACTAAGGGCGTAGCCGCAATGACCTGTGGAATGGCTGGTACGTACCCTCGTTCGGCCCCATCTTTAGCCGTAATCAACTTGTCGGCAGCGGCCCCGATGATGTCCATGCTTTTCGGTCGGCCAATCACGATGTTATGTTGCATAGCGTCGGGATTTTCCAGAATGATTTCGACCGATTTGCCCGCCGTAACCGTAAATTCCTTTTTGTCATACCGCATCTCTTCCCGCACTGTTTTCAGCCGCACCACCTCAACGTTGGGGTCGGTCGGCTGGTCCTTCACCAATCCCCACGCTTCGTAGAGCCGGTTCAGGCGGTCGCGGTTGTCGGCCGACGTTGTGTTAGCTACGCTGGCTAAGAATGCTTTGTCGGCTTCGCGAACGGCGACTTTTTGTTTCAGGTTCCAGCCTTCAGCCACGCCTTTTACAACGGCTGCGCTCCGGGCTTCGTCCATGCGCTGAGACTGGCGCAGCAACGCCACGACCGAGTCGACCGGCGCAGCCGACGCATAGCTCCGGCTGGCGCGTTCGAGCACGTAGGCACTCATGCTCTGCGGGGCACGGTACGTCAGCAAGTGGGTCTTGTTGTTATTCTGCTCGTTTCCTTCGTCAATTTTATTATCACGGTCCAGCATTGCAGTGATAGTGTACTGACCAGCCCGGTCGAACTGAACGGTGAAATCGGCATTCCACGGCCCGTTATTTCCCTTGCTGATGGTGACGGTTTCGCCGGGCTGAATACCGGTATCGTGCGACACGCTCACGTAATCAATCTTTGCCTTATCCGAGGCATTATCCGGCCCTTCGATTCGTAGTGCCAGCGGAATAGGTGTTCCGGCCGGAATAGCGGTGCCCCCCGCGTTCGTCAAGTCCACGTGAATTCGGGTGCCTTCGCGCACGGCGGGTGACTCTGGGGTGGTTCGGATAGCCGCAATGACCAGGTCCGGCCGACTACCAGCGCCAGTGGGCACCACAACAGACGTCTGCTGTGATGCCGCCGTTTCGTTTGGACCATGACCCATCCCAGCCTGGTTATGCGCACCCATATCGTGCTTCGGCGCACTGTTTGGTCCGGCGGGTGCACTCAGGGACACTTGCTGGAGATATGCCTTCATCAATTGCCCATTGTTGCTGTTTAGTGCTACGGCAAATGCATCAGGCAACCAACGATCCGTAGCTTCATTAGCTTTATCAAGGTGGGTCAGTATCATTTTCTGTACGGCTGGACTCTGAGGCATTTCAGACAGCGCCAGCAGCGTATTCAGCACGACCAATGGTTCTTTATCGGCCAGCATGTCCGCTTGTAGTAGTGCATCGGCCGACTGTTGAGTACGGGGCAGTACCTGCACGACTGTTTTACGAACGTGCGCATCGGGGTGGCGCAACGCGGCCTGCAATACCGGAAACACCGACGGATCGGCCAACGCCTGTAACCCTTCGATTACGCGAAGTGCATGAATCGACGTTGGATTGATGCCTATTTTATCCACCGATGGATCGGCCACTAATTTCAGCAACTGCGGCACCACATCCTTGTTGCCCCGCTCGACCAGCAACCGCTGGGCAGTCATGCGCCAGAACATATTGTCGTTTTTGAGTGCGGCAATCAACTCGGCCGGGCGGTCTTTGCTGAGTGCCAGTGGCGTGTAGGCCGATGCTCCTTTGTAGCCAACGCGGTAGATGCGGCCGTGCGTGAAGTCGCGCAAATCGGTGTCGTAGGCGTTGCCTCTGCCATTTTCAAACCCCTTGGGCACTGGATTATGCTGAATGATGAAACTGTACCAGTCCACCACCCAAACGGCCCCGTCTGGCCCGGTTTCGGCAAACACCGGAGCAAACCACTCGTCGGCACCCGCCATCAGGTTAAAGCCCGTACCAACGGCTTCCGTGTCTTCGTAATCAGTACCGCTTTTGCGCATCAGGTTCTGGTGCACAATGTGGCCCGTTGGTTCGGACACGAATGCGATCTTGTTCCAGTACGCTTTGGGGAAGGCGCGGGCGGTGTAAAAGTTGTGGCCCGCTGCCGCCGTGAAACCGCCAAACACGTCGACCTGCCGGACGCGCTCCGTAATGGGTTTCATGTCCTTGTGCGTGTCGGTGCCGCGACTGCCGTTCTCACGCAGGTGCGCTCCCCCCTGGAAATACCGATTGGGAATGGCCATGTACCAGCCGTGTGCGTTGTTGGCCGTGCTGCCAAACACGTCGCCCGTTTCGTTGAAAGCCAAACCCCAGGTATTGTTGGATGTGCCGGTGACGTGTTCGAGTTGGGAACCGTTGGGTTTGAATCGAAAAAAACCAGAACTGAATTTTACGCTATCTGCGCCGATTTTGCCCTTGAAGCCAGAGTAACCAACGCTGCCCCAAATCCAGTTGTCGAAACCATAGTGAAGATTACTCGGTCCGGCGTGAGTATCAAACGTACCAAAGCCGGTGAACACAATTTTATTGACGTCGGCTTTGTCGTCGCCGTTGGTATCCTGCAAGAACAGCATGTGCGGAGCCTGCGACACATACAGGCCCCCGTTGGCGAAAACCATGCCGGTCGGAATGCTCAGCCCTTCGGCAAAATTGGTAAACTTGTCGGCCTTGCCATCCTTATCGGTGTCTTCGCAGATGACAATGTAATCAGAGCCACCTTCGGGCTTACGTTCGTTGGGATAATCTTTCGTAATGAGTGCGTATAGACGTCCCCGTTCGTCCCACGCCAGCGCAATGGGATGCATCACGTTCGGCTCGTGCGCAAACAGATCCAGCGTGAAACCGACCGGTACCTGAATATGCTTTATCGACTCCTCCGGCGACAACGGCTCCTGCTGTAACTGTGCACCGGGCCGTTTTTCGTAGTTCGGGAGTTTGGCTTCGTGATAGGCAAACGGCTGCGGATTCAGCGCGTCGTGCCATTTTTTCACCTCGTCGCCCACGGCCCACAAAATACCGCGCTCGAGCAGTTGCCCAAATTCCGGCTGACTCCAGGTCCGCTCGTCGTGGCCGTAGGCCGTGTAGAACACCCGTCCCTTGCCGTACTGCCGCGTCCAAGTGTAGGGTTCCTCCTTTTGGTCAGGGCGGTCTTTGGTCTGATCGGCTTTGATGTCCCGAACCGCCAGCACGTTGTTATCGGCTTGCAGGTGGGTGTGCAAATAGGTTTCGTCATACGCTTTAAACGACGACAAACCGGTTGTTAACGGGCTGTTCGGCTGCACGAAGCGCGTTTGAATGGTGTCCATCTTATGCCGCCAGAATTGCCCGCCTACAACCTTATCGACGTATTCCGACGAGTTACGGAAGCAATAGGACGCGCAATGCACCGGAATCAGTCCGTGCCCCGACGCCACGTAGTCGAGCAGCGCCTTTTCCTGCGGCTTGGGAATGCTGTCCCAATTGGCGTAGATCAACAACCCGTCGTACTTGTTGAGATTGTCGGCGTTGAGGTCTTCGAGCTTATCGGTATAGGTAATATTGATGCCTTTGTTGCCCAGCGCGGCCATCAATTGCGGTACCCGCTCAATGGGCTTATGATGGCCGTTGTCGCCCAGAAACAGGATTTCCGTCCGGCGCGGCTTAGCTGCATTTGCCAACATATCGCGCGGGCTTTTCGCTGGTTGGCGGGCGCATTGAGTGAGTGCGACAAGCACCAGTCCCGCCAATGTAATTTTCACTTGCTTAACCAACATATAGGTATTTGTTCAAAAAGCTGTTTTACATTAATTCCCACCGATACCGGCACTTTTGCCGCTCGCCATCCTGATACATATCACTATCCTCTGGCAGGTCAACGATCTCTATAAATTTTGCGCCAATGCGTTCACAAGTTCGACGCGAAGGCCAATTATCAGGATCGCAGGTAATCCAAAGTTCAGTAAATCCGTGCTGCAACGCCACCGGCTTCAGTTCCAGACAGGCGTAAGCCGCGTAATGTCTGCCGCGATGGGCTTCGTCCACGTTATAGCCAATGTGGCCAGCATACAGCAGAATGTCATCCTCATTGCTTAACCGCAATCGTATTGCTCCTACTTTTTCCCGTGAGTTTTTCTCAACTATAAAATAATGCTCACTCTGCACGGTATTTTTTCCTGGATCAGCCGGAAAAGCATTAGCAAACAAGAGTGTTACGGGTGAATCATCCACTTACCTAAAAGTCAGGCAGTTTCATAATCTCCCCGCTCCGCATTGCCGACTCGTGCGCCAGAATCCCTACACTTGTCCAGTTGGCCGACTGAGCCGCGTTCGGGAAAGGATCGCGGTCGGTCATAATCGCACTCACAAACTCATGAACCATGTGTGGGTGCGAACCGCCATGACCGCCCCCCTGCGTAAACGACAGGTGTTGCTGCTCATCGGCGTCATACACACCCTTCGTGGTGAAACGCTGAATGGATTCGGGCAGGTAATGCGCGTAGTCGGGCACGGTTACTTTCTCGGGAATTTCCGGCTCCGGCTTTTTAGCGGTATGAATCACCGGCGGTTCGTCTTCGATCAGTTGCCACTCAAACGATTTTTTGTCGCCGTACACCTCGAAACTCTCCCGATACTGCCGTGCCACGTCGAACAGCGACCGGTAGACATACGCGGACAAATCGCTGTTTTTAAACTTAATATGCGCCGACTCGACGGCAAACGGCGAGTTATGAATCTTGGCCAGTTCCTCCCGAATCGTGCCCGACCCGAAGCACGACACATAGTCTGCTTCGAGTTTGAGCAGGCCCGCCACCGGCCCGACGCAGTGCGTGGCGTAGTGCATGGGCGGCAAACCGGGCCAGTAGTCGGGCCAGCCATCCATATCCTGCTGGTGCGACGCTTTCAGAAACTGCACCTTTCCCAGCTCTCCTTTCTCGTATAACTCCTTGACAAACAGAAACTCACGGCTATAAACCACGGTCTCCATCATCATGTATTTCTTACCGCTCTCCCGGCACGCGTCTACAATAGCGTGGCAGTCGGCGACACTCGTAGCCATGGGCACCGTGCAGGCCACGTGCTTACCCGCCCGCAACGCCTTCAGAGTTTGCTCGGCGTGGTTGGGAATCGGCGAGTTAATATGTACCGCGTCCACCGCCGAGTCGGCCAGCAAATCGTCGTAGCTGGTGTAGCGTTTCTCAATGCCAAACGCATCACCAATCTGGTTTAGCTTATCGGCGTTGCGCTGGCAAATCGCGTACATCGTCGTGTCGGGATGCCGCTGGTAAATCGGGATGAATTCAGCCCCGAATCCGAGGCCAACGATGGCGATGTTTAGCATTTGCAAAGAGCGAAAGAGTGAATGAGTAAAAGAGCGATCAGTAATGGAGCAAACGAATATCTCAGGCGAGAGCACTCCGCTTCGGCGGTCCGATTCGTTCTTTCACGCTTTCGCTCTTTAAAAACGCCAGTCCATCCACCGCTAATTGCTCCGGCGAGTCGAACATAGGACGGAAGATATGGGTTGCGGCTGCTAATTCAGGTGGATTTGGACCGAAGGCTTCAATGGTGATTGGTCCCATGTAGCCAATCTCGCTCAATGTGTCGAAGACTTCGCTGAAGTTGATGTGACCACGTCCCGGCGTGGAGCGGTCGTTCTCCGAAATCTGAACGTGCACTAAGTAAGGAGCTATCGTTCGAATGGCGTCGCGGATGCTTTTTTCCTCCATGTTCGCGTGAAACGTATCGAACGCGGCCCGACAATTGACGTGGTCAACGGTCTCAACGTAGCGCACTACGTCATCGGCGCAGGTGAGCAAATAGGTCTCAAACCGGTTCAGGTATTCGATAGCCAGCGTAACGCCCTGCGTTTGGGCGTGTTCGGCTACGGCCCGCATGCCCGCCACCGACCAGGCCCACTCCTGTTCCGTTGCGGGTTTACCGGTGAATGTTTTAAAACCAGCGTAGAGTGGCCCCATCAGAATAGTAGCACCCACGGCGGCTGTACAGTCAACAACGTGTTTCAGATAGTCGACGCCCACCTGACGGACCAATTCGATGGGGCTAATCAGGCTGTACTCCGGACCACAAATCGTGCAGGTCTGAACGCCCAGTTCCAGTTCACGAAGCTGCTGACCGATGCGCTGCCATTTGATTACGTTCGCCCGGTCGGTGTTTGGTTCGTTGATCGGAACTTCGACAAAGTCGAACCCACTTTTCTTCAGGAACGACAATGTGTCCGACAGGTCCTCGTCCATACTCATCGTCCAGACAAACAGGTTCATTCCCAGCTTAGTCATACTCAGTCCAGAAAAAATTAAACAAAAGTAAGCAGTAACTGCCTGATCAACTCGGCTTTTCTTGGTCAGTTCTGACTTTATTTTATCACAGATAAGCAGTATCGTTCATCAATTACGTTAAAAAGCAGTAATCAATGAAGCAACCGCTTTACAAAGATCTTGAGCCAGTAGCGGCATCGTTTGTTGCGAAAGAGCTGATTGAGCCGCACTTCGATCCGAACTGGCATTTTCACCCGCACTACCAGTTATTTTTGGTGAAAGAAGGCACGGGTATGCGCTTCATTGGCGATTCGATCAAACCCTTCGGTCCGGGAGATCTGGTGTTTTTGGGTCCGAATTTGCCTCACCTCTGGCGCAGCGATCAGGCCTATTTTACGAAGCCGTGCACTCCACCCGGTCAACCCAAAGCTGGGGCTCTCGTGGCCCGGCCGCTCGTAGCGCGAGGCATAGTCGTTTACTTCTCCGGGAATTTTCTGGGAGACCGTTTTTTTGCCGGGCAGGAAATGACGGCGTTGCGGCATTTGTTTGACCATGCCCGGCAGGGATTGGAGTGGACGGGTTCTGGACGCGACCGGGCCGAAGCCGGTTTGGAGAACTTAGTGGCGCAGCCCGCTGGTTTTGGGCGAATTCTGAGTTTGCTGACCCTGCTGAATGACCTCTCGCACACCAGCGATTACCGGTTTCTGACGAGTCCCGGCTATACTAATACCATGAAGGCCTCCGAGGCCAATCCGGCAGAAATTACGGCAACCGAGCGGCCGGAACGGGCCTATCGCCGAATGCAGTTAGTGCACGATTATGTACTTAGCCATTTCCACGACGATCTTAATTTGGACACCATCGCCGATATGGCGGGTATGACGGCTCCCGCTTTTTGCCGGTACTTTAAGGCCCACGCCAACAAAACGTTTTCCGGTTTCGTGTCCGAGGTCCGCATTGGTCATGCCTGCAAACTGCTCATGAACGGTACCCTGAGCATTACCCAGATCAGTTTCGAGAGCGGATTTCATACACTCTCGAACTTCAACCGGCAGTTCAAAGATATTACGGGACAAACGCCGTCGGGATACGTAAAAACTTACCGTCAGCTCTGACGAATGAAATAGAAAAAGCCAGCCCTCGGAAGAACTGGCTTTTTGACAAAGCGAAACGGGTTTATCAGTAAGCTGTTGCAGCCGATGAGTTCGTTACCATGACGCCTTCCTGAATGAACGTCAGCAAATCGTCGTTCAACCGATCTTTCTCCGTCACGAATAATCCATGTGGCGCACCGTCGTACACGAGGTACTGCGCGTTAGGCAGGGCATTGGCTGTCAACTCGCCCGACGATTCGATGGGAACCGTTTTGTCGCCGTCGCCGTGGACAATCAGCACCGGCACGCGAATCTGGGTCAGGTCGTTGCGGAAGTCCGTTTCCGAAAACGCCCGGACACAATCGACCGTAGCCTTGTGGGATGCGACGTAAGCGCGGGCGAAATCACCGTCGAGGTGGGCCTGGCTAACGGGGTGGTTGATGAGATTGACGCCGTAGAACATCTTACCGAACGTTTGTAGAAAATCGGCCCGGTCTTTATTGATGTTTTCAACCATCGTGTCGAACGTGTCTTTATCCACGCCATCCGGGTTGGTATCGGTTTTCAGCAGATAAGGCGTCACGGCACTGACAAACGCCACCTTCGATACACGTGCCCCACCGTGACGTGCCATGTAGCGGGCTACCTCACCCCCGCCCATCGAAAAACCAACCAGCGTCACATTATGCAGGTCGAGTTCGTCGAGCACTGCTTTCAGGTCATCAGCCAAAGTATCGTAATCATAACCATCCCACGTTTGGGTAGATTTTCCGAAGCCCCGGCGGTCGTAAGCCACCACACGCAGATTGTGTTTTGGCAGTTCGGCCATCTGGTAGTCCCACATTTCGTGGCTCAGGGGCCAGCCGTGAATCAATACAACGGGGTTACCCGTGCCCTGGTCCGTATAAAAAAGCTTGATGTCTTCGCCGGACGTATCCGTACCTGCTTTGATGTAACTCATATGCGTAGCGTTACTTGTAAAGTTGTTGAGTTTACTTGATCCTTAAATTAACTGTAGCTACGCACAATAGTTTGCTATAGATTTTTTCTCTACGCTCTTTTACGGGGTATTTACTCTCTGGTATGAAACCATCACTGCTCACCCGCCTATCCGATCAACCTGACGCGCTCGACCACCTCCTGTCGGGCCTGACCGAAGACCAGATTCGCCAACGTCCGCCAACCGGCAAGTGGTCAATTTTCGAGAATCTGGCGCATTTAGGCCGCTATCAGGAAGTTTTTCTGGAACGTACCCAACGCATTATTGCTGAAGAAATGCCGACGTTCAGCCGGTACGCAGCTGACGATGACCTTGGCTTTGCCGAGTGGAACCGTCTGTCCTGGCAGACACTGACCGAACAGATGCGGGGTGAACGGGCAACGCTGAGTGCTTTTTTGAGTATTCTGCGAGAGGAGCAAATCACGTGCGTCGGCCTGCATCCGGCTTACGGCCCCATGACCCTTGAGGGATGGACGGAGTTTTTCCTACTCCACGAAGCGCATCACTTTTTCACGATTCTGCGGCTGGGCGGTTCGTTGCGGACGGCGGAGCAGCCGATGGGACTATAATTATGTTCGTCACCCATATCAGTCTGTTACTTGGGCGGAAATTTTTTATAAATTTCTTTCCGGTTCAGGATTCGGGAAAGAACAATGGTATCATCTTCCAGATAGAAACCAACGCGAAAATTGCTATTTTCACTCAATCGCAACCGAAACGCCTTTAACTTCTTATCTGCCCGCCAGCTCCTTTACTGAATACGTCAAGTCGTCAAGGGATTGTGCCTCTTCGATGGCTTTGTAAATGGTCTTCAACTCATCAAGAATAGATTCTGGCAACTTTTTAGCATCGCGCCCAAACGAGTTATCTTCTTCGATTTTCATGGTGCAAGTTAGCTAAGCAGAAGAGCAACCCGACTGCGTTGCTCTGAGACAAAAGTGCTTGTGTTAACTCGTCTATTTTATCTGTTTTTTAGCTATTGCCTAAAGTTTATCTGCTCTTCGCTGCTCATCCGACCTTCTTTTTTTCCTTCCTCTACTAACTTCAGTAACGCCTTATCTTCTTCCTCTTCAGTCAGATACTGCTCTTCGATTTGCACTCGCGCTTTAGCCGCCTTAGCAACTTCCGTGAACAGTTTCTTGTACTGTTTATCTACGTCAATGACCAATCGCATACCTCTACCTGTTTTCGTCAAATGTACTAAAAACTTACATCAACACGCCTTGAAACACCTCGTCTAAGCGCGATACGGGCTTAATGCTGATTGTATAGCTCTTGGTGTCCAAGCCCTTCAAGTTGTATTTGGAGATAAACATTTGCTTAAACCCCAGCTTCTGTGCTTCAGCAATGCGCGACTCAATTCGGCTCACGGCCCGCACTTCGCCCCCCAGCCCGATTTCAGCCGCAAACGCCACCGACGGCGGGATGGCAATGTCTTCATAACTTGACACGACGGCCGCGCACACGGCTAAGTCGATGGCCGGGTCTTCCACGCGCAGGCCGCCCGCAATGTTTAGGAAAACATCCTGCTGACCCAGCCGAAAACCGCCCCGCTTTTCCAGCACGGCCAGCAACATGTTCAACCGCTTGGCATCGAAACCGGTGCTACTGCGCTGGGGCGTGCCGTACGTGGCCACGCTCACTAATGCCTGCGTCTCAATCAGCAGCGGCCGGTTGCCCTCCAGCATCGACCCGATGGTGACGCCACTCAGGGCTTCGTCGCGCTGCGAAATCAGAATTTCGGACGGGTTCGTAACCTGCCGCAGGCCTGAGCCGAGCATTTCGTAAATGCCCAGTTCGTCGGTGCTGCCGAAGCGGTTTTTGTTGGTGCGCAGAATTCGGTACGTTGTGTGGCGGTCGCCCTCGAAGGTCAGCACGGTATCGACCATGTGCTCAAGCACCTTCGGTCCGGCTAAGGTGCCTTCTTTGGTAATGTGGCCGATCATAAATACCGGTACGCCCGATTCTTTGGCGTATTTCATAAACTCGGCCGCACATTCACGCACCTGCGAAACGCTCCCCGCCCCCGACTCCACCAGCGACGACTGCATAGTCTGGATGGAGTCAATAATCAGGATTTCTGGCTCAAAATGTTCGACTACCCGGAAGATGTTCTGGGTTGAGGTTTCGGTCATCACGTGACAGTCGCTGGTGGGTGCATCCAGGCGTTCGGCACGCATTTTGATCTGTTGTTCACTTTCCTCACCCGACACATAGAGCACCCGCATACCGGCCAGACCGAGCGCAATTTGCAGCAGCAACGTGGATTTACCAATGCCCGGCTCCCCGCCAATCAGCACCAGCGAACCGGGAACGATGCCGCCCCCCAACACGCGGTTCAATTCGCCATCGGTGGTGCGGATGCGCGGCTGCTCTTCGTAGTTGATGGCGTGCAGTGCTTTGGGCTTGGCGGCAATTTTGATATTGCCTGGCCCGGCAGAAGGCGTTCGCCAGCCGCCTTTTTCGGGTTCGTCTTTTTGGACAACTTCCTCAACAATGGTGTTCCATTCGCCACACGTTGGGCAGCGGCCCATCCATTTAGCCGCCTGCTGACCACAACTCTGACAGAAATACGTAGTTCTTAATTTGGCCATTCTATGGTTAATGAATAATGCAGAATGTAAAAATGAATAATGTTGGCTATCCGGTTAAACCCAATCTGCTACAGCGAATCCAAGTCATAGCGCCGACCGAAATTGTCCATTATTTATTCACCAATATTCATTAAAATAACGCCGTTTCCTCGAAATAAGTTGACCCGGACACCGGACACGGCGACTGAACGTTTAACCAATAATACCATCAGTACAACCATGAAAAAAAATCGGTTATTCACTACACTCTGCACGGCCCTCGCCTTGTTTCCGGTCCTGACGTTTGCCCAGGGCGGTTTTCAGATTGGCGTCAAAGGCGGTGTCAATCTGTCAAAGCTTTCGTTCGGGAATTTCGTCGGAACGAGCACGAACCCAAACGGATCGCCGTCGGTGACTGTCGACGGGCAGACATTCCGCAACAACCTGAACGAAAGTCTGCGCAGCAAAACCGGAACATCGTTCGGCATTTACACCCGGTTTGGTAAAAACCTGTTTATCCAGCCCGAGGTCTTGTACTCAACCCGGTCTGGTTCCTTTACAATTGAGCGGAATGGGCAATCGGAGAGCGTGACGGTCAAAACGACCAGTTTCGACGTGCCCGTTCTGCTGGGTATCAAGGGTGGCCCCATTCGGGTGATGGCAGGCCCGGTCGTTTCGTTCCGCGTTGACGATAATCAGCGACTTGGTGTAGCCCTGTCTCAGTATACCAATGGCTCATTGAACGATGCCTGGTCCAAAGCGTACTACGGGTATCAGGTTGGCGGTGGGTTGGATCTGGGGTCGCTTGGTATTGACGTACGCTACGAAGGCAATCTGTCCGATATTGCTCAGATCAACGACAGCAGCGGCAAATTCGGTCAGCGGCTGAAATCGTGGCAGATTACGCTCGCTTACAAACTATTTTAAAAAAGTTTTAAGAGTCGTAAGTACTCGACGCGCTCTGTCAATCCTTACGACTTTTACGACTCTCTAAAAAAACAAGCCGTTGCTGTCTACTCCTTTTTGGGAAGTTGCAGCAACGGCTGTCTGTTCAATTAACCCACTAAATGCTGTTACGTTGGCGTAGAAATGGATTGTTCATACCGTTCTAACGGCAGTGCGTTTTAGATGTAGCTGTCAGTTAAATGCCCGCTGCCAGTACTGCGCCAACTGCTGCGTGATGTCTTTCATGCGCCGACGCGAGATGGCCACATCACGGCCATCGGCTAAACGCACCTGCCGTTCTTTGCTGAACACATCCCGCTGTACGTAAGCTAAGCTGACAATGTACGATTTGTGAATCCGGATAAAAATTGATGCGTCGAGCGTCTTCTCAAATTCTTTGAGCGTTTTCGATACTAAGTACCGCTTACGGTCACGCGTGTGCAGAAAGGTGTAATTCCCCTCGCCCTGCAAACAGACTATATCGTCGGCCGAGATGAAAATGGTGCGGTTGAAGTAAGGCAATGCAATGCGGTGCGAGCCGCGCTGGTAGGCGACGGGAAACTGGGGGGCAACGGTGTGAGACTGGATAGACGAGAGAGCAGTGGCTTCCATGAGCTAAAGGTTTGTGTTTCAGTTCGTGATTGATGAAACAAAGCTACCTGGCTACCACTGATCAAGAAAAAACGCTTTGATTAGCAAGGGCTGACATTATGAGTCAACCAGTTGCTAATCAAAGCGTTGTGTTTTTCCTTGTGTTTATCTTTGAGTGAATGTACGCTCTGTATTACGTAAAACTACGTGGTTGACACAAAAGGGCACCTACGGGCCGCTCACGGCCTATTACTTCACTGCCTGTTTATCCGATTCTAACTAATGACAACCGGTTGAAAATCACGAATGCGATCCATGAACATCTGCGCCCGCCGACGTGAAATTTTCACTTGCTGACCGTCAGTCAATTCAAGCTCACCTTCCTTTTTAACGAAGAACTTGCGAACGAAACCAAGGTTTACAATGCACGATTTGTGCACCCGTACAAACGCCTGACCATCGAGCAACGTCTCATACTCCTTCAGTGTGCGGGAAACCAACATTTTGGTGCCGTCTTTAAGAAAAAAGTTCGTGTAGTTGCCGGAGCCTTCTAAACGCACAATCTCATCGACGGATACGGTGCGTTTGCGGTCGTAGAACGGAATCAGCAGTTTTTGACGACACGTAGAGTCGGCAAGCTTTTCCCCACTTTTGTGGAAAGGCATGGACATTGGATCGAAAATAGAGTCGTTGACAAATGCTTTCATAATTGTTCGGGAAAATGGTTAGCGTACACTAATCTAAGGTGATGTTCAGTTACTTAATTCGCACTGGTACTGCCCGTAACTGCTGCATTTACTCAGTACCTTATGCGTATTATTTACAACAATCAGACCTACTTGTAACAGAGTGTTGCTCATTCGTTTAGTTAGTGGTACAACTCCCTAACTACAAACATTATTTCACCGTTTAATCAACAAAGCAGCAAAGCGTCTTTATTACTGTACTCATCGCCACTTGCTGCTGTTCGGGCGCTCTGCCGTTAATGAGGATACGGTCAGGCTTATAAGCGGGGAAAAGTGAAGGCTATGCCCTTTTTCTTACCTTTGTCGTTACGCAAAAGCCCCTTATTAATGCCCGGTATGCTGGATAAAGTGAACGTCATCACTGAAGAGATTTTACAATACACCGTTGTTTCGAAAGAGCAGTTAGACCAGTTTCGCCTGCGCTACATCAGTCGGAAAGGGGTAGTGACCGAGTTGTTCGATGCCCTCAAAAACGTGCCGTCCGACGAACGCCGATCTGTTGGGCAGGCCCTGAATGGCGTAAAGACTCTTGCTCAGGAACGGTTCGAGTTGTTTAGCCAATTCATTGAAAACCAGCAAAATTCGGCCAACAGTGCCCCGCCCCTTGATCTGACGCTGCCCACCGTGCCAAACCTGACGGGCACGCAGCATCCGCTGAGTTTGGTGCGGCAGCGGATCGTTCAAATATTTGAACGAATCGGTTTCAACGTTGCCGACGGTCCCGAAATAGAGTCGGACTGGTACAATTTTGGGGCGCTGAACTTTCCCGCCAATCACCCCGCCCGTGATATGCAGGATACATTTTTTGTGGAAAAGGCGGCCGAAGACAGCACCAGTTCGGGCGATATGCTGCTGCGTACGCATACCTCGAACGTGCAAATTCGCCTGATGGAGCATCAGAAGCCTGGTCCGGATGGTGCGCCAACGCCCTTCCGGCCAATACGGTCCATTATGCCGGGCCGGGTGTATCGAAACGAAACCATTTCGGCGCGGGCGCACTGCATGTTTCACCAGGTCGAAGGAATTTACATTGACCACAACGTGGGTTTCAAAGACCTGAAAGACACGCTGTATCATTTCGTGAAAGAGATGTTTGACCCAGGCACTCAAATCCGCTTTCGGCCGTCCTACTTTCCGTTTACCGAACCCAGCGCTGAAATCGATATTTCGTGCCAGATCTGCGGGGGCACGGGCTGCAACATCTGCAAACACAGCGGATGGGTCGAAATTGCCGGATCGGGCATGGTTGATCCGCAGGTAATCGCCAATTGCGGCATCGACCCCGATGAATACACCGGTTTTGCCTTTGGAATGGGGATTGAGCGTATTACCCAGCTAAAGTACGTGGTCAACGACCTGCGGCTTTACACTGAAAACGACGTTCGGTTCCTGCGCCAGTTTGAAGGAATTTAGTGAAGAGTGAAAGAGCGAATGGTGAAAGAATGAATAGCTGACGCATCACCACAATTCGCTCTTTCACGCATTCGCTCTTTCACGCATTAAAAATGAATCCCATCCGACTATCTGATTTAGCCTTTACCCTCGAAGCCGTCATCGACGAAGCGTTCGGGCAGAAAATGCTGTGGGTGGTGGCCGAAACGAGCGACATCAAAAACTACCCCGACCGGGGCTACTGCTTTCTGACGCTGGTGGAGCGCGAAGCCGGGCATGAAACGCTCGCTAAACTCGACGCCTGCATCTGGCGGAAGAATTACCACACCATTCGCGACTTCGAAAGCGCGACGGGTGTGGCCTTCGCCCGCAACATTCAACTCTTGCTGCTGGTATCGGTTGGGTTCAGCCCGGTGTACGGATTACGGGTGGAAATCCTGAAAATCGATCCGTCCTACACCCTCGGCAACTTGGAGCGCGAGCGGCAGGCCGTGCTCGATGCGCTCATCCGCGACCATCCTGATTTGGTCTGGCTCGAAGCCGGGCAGTATATCACGGCCAACCAACTCCTGCCCCGCCCGGCGGTTATGCAGCGGCTGGCGCTGATTTCGGCTCCTAATTCCGACGGCTGGCGCGATTTCCGGCACGAGCTGGCCCAAAATGCCTTTGGCTATGCGTTTGCCGTCGATGAGTACCTCACGCAGGTGCAGGGTGCGGGCGCTGAGCGGGCCATCTGCGGGCAGCTCGAACGAATTCGGTTGAGCAACGTACCCTACGACGCGGTAGTTATTGTGCGCGGGGGCGGTTCGCAACTGGATTTTGGCTCGTTCGATACCTTTCTGATGGGTCATGCCGTTGCCGGTTTTGGCATTCCGATTCTGGCGGGTATCGGCCACGAACGCAACGTTAGCCTGACGGATATGCTGTGCCACGAAAGCGTGAAAACACCGACCAAAGCAGCCGCCTTTCTGATCGACCATAACCGGCAATTTGAAGAAAGCTGTCTGCGGCTGCGCGACCGGCTGGGCGTGGTTGCCCGCGAATCCCTGCTGATTGCCCGTGAGCAGTTGGACAGCGAGACCGAACGGCTGCGCTTTGTGATGCACAACTACTTCCGCAATCGCCATACCGACCTGACCGAAAAGGCCGTGACGCTGCGCCACCTCGACCCGGCCAACGTGCTCCGGCGTGGGTATGCCCTGCTGCTTCGCGAGGGTCGTATCGTTACCAACGTTGCCGACCTTCGTCCCAACGACCCATTGCAGGTACAGCTACGCGACGGAACTATTACAGTAGTCAGTCAGTGAGTCGGTTAGTGGTCAGTAGCTGACGCAAAATGTACTCACCGACTAACCACTAACCGACTCGCTGACTGACCAAACTGACTAACTGAATTATGACCTACCAGGACGCTTACGATCAGTTGACTACCTTGGTTGACGAAATAGAAAATGAGCAGGTACCCCTCGACGAACTGCCCGGTAAGATCCGACTGGCGTCAGAACTCATTACGTTCTGTCAGGAGCGGCTTCGGGCGGTTGAAACGGACTACCAGAAAGCAATTGAACGGCTACCCAAGCGATAAACCGGGAATTTATGCCGATACGCTATACGACCTTTGCCAAACCTTGCCTAATTTTATCCCGGAGTGGATGCTCCCGGAGTGATGCTCCTGGCATAGATGCTACTGGAGTGGATAGTTCCACAACCGCTATTTTGAAAACATTCTTTCGGGAGATACCCATCCGGAACTAAATTTTGAAAGGGGTGCCTACGTTCGTTACCGGTTCTGTTTCCAAGTGCCAACTACCCCATTTCTGCCTGATTGAGCTACCTACTCTATGAATTTATTTAACACAATCAATGACGTTCTCAGCCCGGATGTTCTGTCGCGCATTGCTGCGTATGTTGACGAGCCAGCCGAGAAAGCCCATAAAGCCGTTGACGGTCTTGTCTACACCGTTGTTGGCGGGCTGATGAAGCGCACCACCACCGAAATTGGCGTCAATCAACTCTTCAATCATATTCAGAAAGGCCGGTACGACGGCAGCCTGACCGACAACCTGATTACGGTGCTGCGCGAACCCGCCCAGACCAACACGCTTATTACGCAGGGCAACGATGTGATTAGTCATCTGCTGCCCGCCATGAAAAGCTCCATCGGCACCATGATATCGGGATATGCCGGCATCCGCAACTCATCGGCAATTTCGTTGCTGGGCCTAACCAGCACCATCGTGCTACACGTGCTGGGCAAGCGGGTTAAAGACCAGAAATTAGATGCCGACGGACTGGCCGCATCGCTGTTTTCCGAGCGCGAAGCGTTTGTCAATGCCGTACCGGACGAATTCATGCCCCGGCTCGTCGAAAAAGTTGGCCTCCAGCAGGTCGTGGCCGGGCTGGCAGCCCCGGCCCGGCGCACAACGGTTGAGGTGCCCGTGCGCCAGTCGTCAGCCCAGTCGGGTGGTGCGTCGAGGGCTACGGCTGCGGCCACCCGGCCAGCCATTACCTACGAACCCGATGATTCGGGCGACGAAACGGGTTCGTTGGTCAAGTGGGGCATGGCAGCATTGCTCGTGTTAGCCCTCGCAGCCGTAGGCTACTATGTGTATCAGAACACCAAAAACCACGCCGATGAGACAAACGTGACCGACGCAACCGTCACCAGCGACACAGTTAGGGCCGACACCGTTTCGCGGTCGCTGGCGGTGCCCACCGACATGGCTCCTACGAGTGCATCTGTATCTACCCCGGCCCCGAAGGTCCCCGTCACGTCGCCAGTGGCCGTTTCTGGCGTTGCGGCCGGGACCTTAACGCAGCAACTGTCTCCTTATATTGGTAATGTCGCGTTGCCCAAAGGCCGCGTATTCCCCCTCAAAGGCGTAGCGTTCCAGCCCGGTTCGCTGTCGATGACACCCGGTTCGACAGCAACGATTGGTGAATTAGCCACCCTGCTCAAAACCTATCCGCGTTTGCAGGTGCAGCTTGTCGGCTACGCCAACGATGCCCAGGGCGGATTTACCAACAAGAGTCTGTCGTTCAAACGGGTGAACCAGATCAAACAGCAATTGATGGCGTCGGGGATCGATTTCGTACGCATCGACGCCATCGGACGCGGCACGGGAGTGAGTCGGCTCGATACGTCCGGTATTGCGAAACCCACCCTGCGCCGAATCGATTTGAAGGTTGTCGTGAAATAGCGTTGATTGACCTGACGCTCAGAAAAGCATATCGGGTAAAAAAAGCCGTGCCTTACTCAAAAGGCGCGGCTTTCTTGTGGACGAACGTGGTTATGAACATTAACCGGCTAACACCTTACGTAAAAGGAATCAGCAATTAGTACCTCCTGTGGGGGATAACTCGCGCTATTCGATACTGAATCAACTGGACAAGCTTCAATGTCCTGGCCACGCCAATGACGGTTGACACGGTGGCGGTAAGCAATCAGGATGTCCATCCGCCAACCACTACCACGGTGGTCGCTCAGCGGTGAGCAGCTACGAACGCTTACCGGGAAATTTCTCGAATACCCTGGCAACGGCCTCGCCAATTTGTACGGGTGTCACGCTGCGCCGGTTCAGCACGCTCGATACCGCCACGTCCCACACGAGCGCGTTTCGCTGCGCATCCACAACGTGCAGGCTAACAGTGCCTTCGTTGTAGGTACCAATTGGCACTTCCTGACTCCGCCATGAGTACCGCCGTTGCCCAATATAAAGTGGGGCTTCATTGATGGTCGTCTGGCGAGTCTGCGTTTTTTCTTTGATAACCGTTCCCAGATTCACCAGCAAATCCGGATTATCCTTGGTTTGCTGATAGCCCCGCTTTCCCAACTCGGCGGCAACAGCCTGTTTCACCTCCTCCACGGCAACCTGATACGCATCGCGGGGCGTTGGGTCGATGCGGTTGGTATCCACAAATGCAAAGGTTCGATAAGCCGACCAGGTGGCCGCTTTGTCGGACTGGTTACGGACAACGCGATACGGCGAACAGGCGACCACGCTTCCTAACAAAACGATCATTAATAGCTTCTTCACAACGTTTTTCGATTTATTGGATAACAAAAAATAGGGTCGTTTAGTCCCGATTCAGCCTGGTTTGATAGGCGCTGACACCGTTGCCAATCAGCCGTTTTCCAAAACAACTCCGGCCGGATGTGGTTCAATAAGCAGTCAACTATTCATTAATCACTCAACTACTATGGATTCAGGAACTGGAAAAACCGCCCTCGTTACCGGTGCATCGAGTGGCATCGGTCAGGAATTAGCCAAGTTATTTGCCCAGGACGGCTACAATTTAGTGCTAGTTGGCCGGAAGGAAGAGACCCTCGACCGGCTGGCCGACGTCTTCAAGGGTAACTATGGAACCCAGCAGGTCACGGTTATCAATAAAGATTTGTCGGAGGAAGATGCTGCGCAGGATGTGTATAATCAGGTGATAGCGCAGGGCATTACGGTTAATATTTTAGTCAACGACGCGGGCGCAAGCACCTACGGTAAGTTTGCCACCGAAACCGACTGGGAGCGCGAAAAGCAAATTGTTCACCTGAACGTGCTGGCCACGACGCAGTTGACCAAGCTGTTTTTGAAGGACATGGTTGGCCGCAACGAAGGACGCATTTTGCAATTAGCCTCGTTGGTTGCTATTACGCCCTTCCCGCTGATGGCCGTTTATGCCGCCACGAAAGCCTACATCTGGAACCTGACACAGTCGCTCATCAACGAAATTAAAGACACGAACGTGACCATGACGGCGCTAATGCCCAACGCCACGGCTACCAACTTTTTCCGGGAAGCGGGTGCGCCGAAACTAAACGTTGAGGACATGATGGACGATCCGGCGGTGGTTGCCAAAGATGCGTACAAGGCGCTAATGAAAGGCGAAGCCAAAGTGATTCCCGGTGGCATCGGCAACAAGGCGCAGGAGATGATGGCCTACGTATCCCCGCAGGAGGGACTGGCATCGGGGATGCGCAAACTGCTGTCGCCCAAGGACGAATCGGAGCAGGACAAAACGTCGGTCTGGACGATTGTGGGCATCGCAGCAGCCGTGATAACCGGTATCGCTCTGGTTACGGCCTACAATAATACCAACCCCGTTGACAGGGCACGGTATCGCTACCAGGCCGGTAAGCTGAAGGATCAGGCACTGAATCTGTTCGACGAAGCCGGGGAGTCGCTCGGTACGGCTAAAGATGCGGGCGTTGATAAGTGGGCGGGCATCAAAAAGATCGCCACCCGCGTGATAGCGGATACGTTTGCCTAAAGAACGATAAAGAACGGACCTGAACGGGGAACTTTGCCAAAGTTTAACTGGGGCGCATAGCCTTTGGCAAAGCTCCCCGTTCAGGTCCGTTCGCGTAATTCCAATAGACTCAAACAAATACGCAATGAAGAACCCCTCATTCTGGCGCATTGCCACAGCCGTGTTTGCCGTGGGCAGCATTATTTACACAACCACGTCGAGCAGCCGCTCGCGTCAACAAAGCCGGAAACGACAACCTAATGCACGGGCATCCGACTATGACGTGCCGGTCGAATACCAGAAAGTGTTTGACAAAAACCTGATCGTTCCGGCGGGCTGGGCGTTTGGCGTAGTTTGGTGGACGGTCTACTCCGGTTTAGGAGCGCTGCTGGTGCATCAGGCCCTGCCCGGGCAGTTGGCGAATCCGCGTTACCAGCGGGCATTGCCGTGGTGGTGGATTAGCTGGACCCTAAATGCCATTTTCGGCCGCTTCTTCTCGCAGGATGATGCGCGGAGCGTTGTTATCTCCGACCTGACCACCAAACTCAACCTGCCCGCTGCGCTGGCGTTGCACCAGAATCTGGAAATTGGCCGGACCAGCGTACCGGCTCCCGAAAAACACCTCCGCATCCCGGTGAGTTTGTATGCGGGCTGGCTCACGGTCGCCACCGTCGTTGGCACACCGAACACGCTGCTGACGCTCGGCCTGTGGAAACGTGACGATAAACGCGATGGGCCACTGGCAGCGGGCATGTTGGGGGCGACGGGCGCGGCTGGGTGTGTGATTGCGCGGCACCTGAACGACCCGTGGTACATGCTCCCGTTCGTGGCGGGGTTTGGCGGCATTGCCACGCAACAATGGACGAAGCACCCCCTCGTTGGCCGGACGGCGGCCACCCTTGCGCTGACGTATGCCGGGTTGCTGGCCTACTGGCTCCCTAAAGGTAAATTCCGTGACTACGACTACTCCGCCGAAGGTACTGACGCCGAACTACTATCCTGGCCGGTCAACTCATTGGCGATACGTCAGGCAGCGGATGAGCCGGAGCGGGTGACGGAAATCGACTAACCAACCGCTGAACCGTTCGGCCCTGAAACGCTGTTACCCGTCTGAACTTTCCCGGCGGAGAACCGCCCACTTGCACTTTCCCGTGAACGAAGAACAAAAAAGCGCCGGCCGTATTTTCGACATTGATATTCTCCAGCGGCTGTACGCCTTTGTGAAGCCGTACCAACTGCGCTTTTACGCCCTGATCGGCATCATTATGCTGGCGGCCTGTCTGGCCCCGCTCACACCCCTGCTCATCCGTTACACCATCGACAACGTGATTGCTGCGGGTGATTATGGACAGCTAACGCTGATGCTGGTGCTGATGATTGGGGTATTAATTGTGCAGGCCATTGTGCAGTTTTCAAACACGTATCTGTCGGGTTGGCTGGGTCAATATGTGATCCGCGACATTCGGGTGCAGTTATACCAGAAAATCATTCAGCTTCGGCTGAAATTCTTCGACAATACGCCCATTGGCCGGTTGGTTACGCGGTCTATTTCGGACGTTGAAACCTTGGCCGACGTGTTCAGCGAAGGCATGGCTGCCATTGCGGGCGACCTGCTGCAATTAGTGCTCATCATTGCCGTCATGTTCTACACCGACTGGCGGCTGGCGCTCATCAGCCTGTCGACCATTCCGCTGATGCTGTTCAGCACGTACGTTTTCAAGGAAAAGATCAAAACGTCGTTCAACGAAGTACGAACGGCCGTTGCCAACCTGAACTCGTTTGTGCAGGAGCACATCACGGGCATGAACATTGTCCAGATCTTCGGCAGTGAGAAAATCGAAGCCGAAAAGTTTCGCACCATCAACGATCAGCACCGGCAGGCCAACATTCGGTCAATCTGGTATTATTCGGTTTATTATCCCGTGGCCGACATAATATCGGCGGTGGCGGTTGGTCTGGTGGTCTGGTACGGTGCCGGGCGGGTCATCAGTGCCGATGTTACGTTTGGTACGATCACGGCCTTCGTCATGTTCATCAACCTGTTTTTTCGACCGATCAGGATGCTGGCCGACCGCTTCAACACCCTCCAGATGGGCATCGTCAGCACCGACCGTATTCTGAAACTATTGGATAGCGACGAGTTCACGACCAATGATGGCATCTACAAACCAGCCACCATTCGGGGTGAAGTGAAATTCGACAACGTTTGGTTTGCATATAACGACGAGGACTATGTGCTGCGCGATATTTCGTTTACCGTGGGCGAGGGCGACACCGTCGCGTTTGTGGGCGCAACGGGTGCGGGCAAATCGTCAATAATTAATCTGCTGAACCGCTTCTACGACATCAATAAGGGCACTATTGAGGTGGATGGGGTGGATGTTCATGACTACGAACTGGGGTATCTGCGCCAGAACATTGGCGTAGTGCTGCAAGACGTTTTCCTGTTTTCCGACACCATCGAAAACAACATTACGCTCGGCGACAAACGCATCAGCCGCGAAAAAATAGTTGAAGCGGCCAAATTGGTGGGCGTTCACGACTTCATTGAGCGGCTGCCAGGCGGTTACGAGTACAACGTTATGGAGCGCGGATCAACGCTTTCGGTGGGGCAGCGGCAGTTGATCTCCTTTGTGCGGGCAATGGTGCAGGACCCTAAAATCATCGTGCTCGACGAAGCCACCTCCTCGGTCGATACGGAAACGGAAGAGATGATTCAGGATGCCATCAGCAAATTAATGAAAGGCCGTACCGCCATCGTGATTGCGCACCGCCTGTCGACCATTCAGAAAGCCCACAATATCATCGTCGTGGACAAAGGGCGGATTGCGGAGCAGGGCAACCACGAGGAACTGCTTCAGCGTGAAGGCTTTTACGCCAACCTGTACCGGATGCAGTACAAAGAAGTCGTGTAACGTGTCGACGTTTAGCCAGTTATGCCCGTTAGATGAGCCGTCAGCTATCGACTTATTTTCGGTTCCGTTTCCAACCAATTTGCCCGCTCCCGGCTCTTTGCTCCATGAACCTCAGCACTCAACTCATGAAAAAGGCTTATTTTAACCGCACGGTCGCTGCCGGGCTGTTGCTGTTCGCGCTGATTGGCTGCCGCGAAATAACCACCATCGACCGGCCGTATCAGCGGGTGCTGATCAATAATTTCTCAACGCCAATCCGCACGCTGCTTCCGGCCCGCGATGATTACCCAAATTCCATCACGATCCGGGTTAGCGGCACCGTCAGCCAACCGGTTGCGCTGGTTGTCAATCAGTTAACCGCTACTACCGGACGGCAATTTGTCCGGCGTGATACGCTGGTGGCTGGCACGTACACGAACGCGTATTTTGGTGGTGACTACTACTCGAAAGAACAAACCGAACTGGTCGTGACAGGCGCACCGGGCGCAACGGGTTCGCTCAGTATCGACTGGTATCTCCAATAACCCTTCCCCTACCACTATGAACCGTTACGTTCTGTTACTCGGCGCTTTACTGTTGTCGGGCTTCATACGCGCCCAGGTCCCGGTGGGTCGCTACTCGGCCCGCGTGGGTGTTGACCTCACCTCGCTCGATGCGCCCGATGCCGTTGGTCCGCGTTACGTAGGCCGTTTGGCCCGTCACATCGGCAACGACCGGCTCGTGGTTGCCGCCGAAGCAGGCTATCTATACGTTACGTCGCCGAACAGGCCGTTCAATGACGTTGATCCCGGTCCCAACCGCCGGGAACGCTTCACGACCGATGCTACGGTGCTGTTCGATTTTCTGCGCCACCCACGCCACGCGCTGCGGCTGGGCGCGGGGCTGTCGGCCTGGTATCAGCGCGACGATACATACCGGGGCGCGAGCACACTGTCTACGCGAACCGGCCTGCAGGGCGTCGCCATTGACCGGCAGCAACGCCACGGCCTGAACACGGGTGGGCACCTGACCACCGAATACGAGTGGCTGTTTGACCCGCGCTGGGGTGCCGACGTTCGGTTGCGGGTGGCTAACTTAGGCGACGCGGGTATTAGTTCTATGCTCGGTGGCGGTATCAGTTACCGCTTCTAAGGAATTCTTACGGAAATCAACGGTATCCATTAATTGGCCAATCCGTTTGGGGGCCATTTACTCTTTTTTCCAAAAAGGCGCTTCACCCGTAAGGCCAACGGAATAACAAGTCCAAAGGAAATACTACTATTCCATTTATCTGTTTCTAATTTAACGGACTGATTCGGAAACAATAGCTGGGCAGCGAGTGGCTTTTTATTTATATGGGAAACATACACTTCAATATAGGCTCCGAGGCCACCCGAAGAACTTACCGCATCAATAATATTGAGTCTGACTTTACCCTCCACGCCTGGAATAATTGAGTTATTTTTTCTATACCCGTCGCTGAATAGCCCATCCACCATTGATACCCTTGAACTGGAGTAGCTCCCTACTGAATCGATTTGGTCAATACGGGCAACTTGCTGGGAAAAATAAATAAAGCCAATCAGAAAATGAGCCGTTACGGGGTAGAAAATATTTTGTCTATAACCTATCCGAAAACTGGACGTTTGATGAATGTAACGTAATCGGTTATCTTCTTTTCCTCTTGCTCTTCTTTGCAAGTACCTGAAGCAGATTGGTTCAATTAATATATTACGCAACTTATCCTCATTAATTATAAACCCAATGGAAGCCTCGCCACCCCAAAGATTTCTCTTCTTAAAAGCGTCGAATTCTTTGGCAAATAATTTGCTTAGATACTTATACTCATCAAAATCTTTGCCATACGTTCCCTGAACAGCCACGTAAATTGGGAATGGACCTGAAGCGTTCACATCCCTGAATCGATCATTTGGCAATTGAGCAAAAGCTGGCCAACTGGCTGCTAACCAGAAGAACGACAAAATACCGAATGTAGTTGCTTTCATTTGCTAAAGTGAGTAGCGACAAAATTCTTTAAACTGGTATACATTAGAAAATTCATCGCTTCATTCAATGGAATAGCAGTCGATGAACTACCAAAATAATCGTCATAATCAGATTTTTTGGAATCAGACAATTTTCGCATTGCCAGAAAGATGGGAATAAACTGAGTGAGCCTTTTCCTAAAATGAGGATACTGGGAAGCCGTTGGGCAAATATCAATGGGATCAATGATACCATCCAGGTCGGTCCCTAAGCAGACGTGTTTCCACGCGCTTTCACCAACTTTACCGGAGTTGTCGATGATATGAAATAAATTCTGAATGAATGGTTCAAGACTTAAATAATCATTCCTGAAAACAGCAAACAGTTGTTCAGGATTGACCATTCCAATCGGCATCGTATCTCTCGTGTATACTAACGCAGCGTCAATAAAATTTTTGTATTTTGGATCGGACTTGAAATAATCAAGTGACCTACAGATGAATTTTTTTCGTTCCGGTTTCAATAAACCACCCAATACGCGCTGTTCAAAAGGGATACCAATAATTCCATTTTTATCACAAATAGTTCGTATTTCTTCATCATATAAATTAAGACTTAAGGGGTAAAAGACACTATCCGCTGATGACTTGATTAATGAATATTCGTCAACAAAGTCCGAATAATTTATTTCATGTAGCCCGTTAACTCCACAATGTGAACAGATTGGAGGCACGTCGGCGAATTCAGCGTTTTTGAGCACCGTCTCATAAAAATACTTGCGGGTCGGATAATCGGCATGTTTTAAATCGATCAGTACGCGTCTATCCCCATTTTTTTTTGACAGTAAGCTATCAATCAGGAGCTTGCCGTATTGATTAATTGATTCAGTATAAAAAAGCCCTCTCCACTGCTCTAATAATTTTTTATCGTCGCTGGCCTTAATGCGGTATAACCGTTTGATTAGCGTTCGCCCCACACCCTTTGTATCAAGGGCGGTAGCATTTCCGGTCATTCCATTCCATGACAGATGGGATACGGTGACCATGAATACGGGCCTATCGCGATCAGCTTTTAACTCACGTATGTTTTTCTTAAGTTCCTCCATTACCACATCACTCAAACTCGCTTCCGCAATTTCGGATGCCTCTTTTATCTGAACTCTATTTTTATTAGCCGGGTTCTCAATTAATTGTTTATAATCATAATTAGAAGTAGTGTCTATAAAGTTCCTATAAATATATAGAGAATCTTCTTTAATTACCTGTTGTGCAAATATTATCTTCTCTTCCAAAATTTCTTTCTCTTTTTGAGGTTTTTCTTTAAGTTTTTCATTCAGGTACAAATGCCCCATGAATACTTTGTCCTGAAACGAATGAGCGCCTTCCATTACGTTAACAATAAAATGACTAACCGTATCAGTATTTAGTTGTTCACCGGATTCCAATAGCTTCCATCCAAAATTATTTAATTTTTGACTTTGGTTTTTTATAAGATTTAATTCGTTTTTATAGTTTTGCCAGTGCGTTAGAAAGAAGCGCTTTCGTTTTTTGTCAATTCCCCCGATTGTATTAAGCCACTCGCGTCTACTATTTGATTTAAAACGTCTGCTGATTATTCTTTTTGACCGACTATTTGCCAGATTATGTTCAAAAGGTGATATGGCATTAAAAGCAAGCTTTACGTTGCCTGCTTTTAGGTGAGGTAATGTAGCTTGTGAATAATGAAAAAGATTGTTGTTATTACTTTGCGGCTTAATCCATTTAGTTTCGTACAATTTTTTCAATAATTCGTATTTTTCCTGCTCTTCGGGTTCAGACATTGCTTTCGGATCAATTGAACAGATACGGGGCGGTTTCACGTACTCCCCATTATGCAGTACCTTTAATTTTCTATAGCGAAGCGCCCAAAGTAAATAATGATCGTTATTGTCTGAATTATCAAATATTTTTTGCGAAAGTTTCTTTTTTGCGCAGAAAAGAGGATCCTTTTGGTCCTTTTTTCTAAAATACATATTTTGAGCAAATTCGTTATGTGGTTTCATCGTTACATGGTAGTGCATATCAGCCACTTTGAATGTATCTGATTTTAATTCTTTATCGCCATTTTTAATTAATATTTTGTAAAATTTAATATTTTCTGAAAGCGGAACTTCTGTAGTGTCGCCGGAAACAGATATTTCCATTATATCGTTTGTAGTTAAACAGGTGGGGCAAATCTTCTTTCGAAAAATGCATTTTTTAGGTAGTTGAAAATTATGTTTTTTAGGTATTTCAAAATAGCCAAGCATATCGGTTCCTATGTCGAGTCCAACCCGGGGAATCCTTATTCTTGCATTTGAAATTATCGTATCAGTATGATAATCCCGAATAATACCATTTACGTGTTTTTGCTCATTAAACGTTAAACAGGAAGTAGTCAGTAAAGCAAACCAACTGTAACCAACGAAGTTAGAAACGCAGCTTCGGACTGTCAGGCCTGGTACTTTCTTGTCAATATTCATAAAATTTATTTTATCAACGCTCGTGGGATATGTTACTCTCATAGTAGAAATGTACCGGGGTCTCACTTCTCTAAACGCCTGTATCAGGCCGCTGCAACCAACGTAGCCGCATCAACCGTTTCAGTGCTTTAGACAATCTTATGTTTAATGCTCAAAAGTAAATGTCATTAATCAACAGGAAAAGGGGAAAAATACCCATTCTTTTTCCTGATTCGACGCGTATATCTACGGCCTTAATTATGCACAGGTCAGGTTACGACCAAACGCGGTGAGACGGGTCGCGCCGTTGTCAATTTCGCCGGGCACTTCTGAACAGGCATTACTATTAACTAATACACGACCTGGGTGCGCGAAACTGGCCTGAAAGTGCTATTAGCCCCTGAAGTGAGCAAAGAAGTAGCGCAGAACAAAACGCAGGTGTACGATTTACTCCCCGCCGACGTGCGGAGCAAGGTCGTGTGGCGCGATTCGTACTGGAACGCCGACGAAGCCATGTCGGTGTATGCTCGGCGACACCGTTTCGTTAAAGCTATTGCCGAATAAGAAAATCAAATCGCTGGTACTGGCCTTCGGCTGGCCGGGCATGAGGATTACCCCACGGCGTTGAAAATCCTTTATCCCAACTCATCATTCAGTCTCTCGATCCTATTTTCCAGTCTCTGTTTTTGACGGTTCGGTTTGATTTCCGCCAGTCAACCTGAGTGCGCCCGTTACGTTTGTCCTGTTAATCACAAGGGACAGAGACTGTGGGAAAGACGGTTTTTGTACCCTGAGACAAATCGAGTGATTAACGGTCAATCCCAACTTCATCATGAACAAGTCCGTTTTCGAGCGGTTTGCCGCTTCCTTTCTTGACCAGGCCATTTGGTATTTTCTCTGGACAATCCCCTTTTTTCTGGTGTTCTGGGTAATCGGCAAACGGTACTTCGCCAACCGGCGCATTCAGCCAGTGCAACGGGCCGACACCCGTCAGTACATCGCCGAGATCCGGCATTCGCTGGTTTTCGTGCTGCTTTATTCGGTGGCTGATCTGTGGCTGCTCCACGGCAGTTCGGGGGCGGCTGACACGGGCGGGCTGTTTAAAATCTACACCGACATCAATGAGCATGGCGGGGTACTGTATTCGGTCTTCACCTGTTTTGTGCTGTTCGTGATCGACGATACGTGGTTTTACTGGATGCACCGCACCATTCACCACCCGATGATCTACAAATACATGCATAAAGTTCATCACGAAAGCGTCGATACCACCCCCTTCACCGCCTACCGGTTTCACCCCGCAGAGGGCATTCTCGAAATGGGATCGGCGGTGCTGATCATTGGCTATGCTGCGGTAGTGCCGGTGCACCTCGGAGCTATCATTGCCTGGCAGGTGGGGGCCATTGCCTTCAACGTCATCGGACACATGGGCTACGAGATATACCCGGCCTGGTGGACAAACCACTGGTTGCTGAAGTGGAAAACGCCGTCGACGCACCACAACATGCACCACGAACGGTTCGATGGTAACTACGGGCTGTACTTTCTGTGGTGGGACCGGATCATGAATACCGAAATCGGGGATTACGAAGCTACCTACCGCGCCCTGTTTCGCCGGGGCAAGGCTGAAACGGAGGGGGACGATGCGGTTGAGGTACACCGCAAAGCCTATGACGACGGGGCCGACCAGCCAGCCAGCTTGCCCGCTCGGGCGGTAGCGCAGGCTCAGATAACGCTGGCCGGTCAGGTTCATGAGGTGCCGGTTCATCAGGACGAGACATTACTCGATGCGGCTTTGCGGGCGGGCGTGTCGGTGCCGTACTTGTGCCGGTCTGGTCGTTGCGGCACGTGCCGGGCGGTCTGCACTGCTGGCGAGGTCACGATGAATGAGACTCAGACGTACCTGACGCTCCAAGCCATTCAGCAGGGTCAGATTCTGATGTGCCAATCCAGAGCCCGTTCTGAACAGATCGACCTGCGCGTTTCATAACGAATACCAGCTATGGTGTAGTCAGAATCAGGGATGCGCTTAAGCGGGGTTGAACGGTCAGGCAGAAGACAGCCGGGGCAGTAACAGTTCAGTTGCTATTTGTCGAAATGCACTCCGGCGCAGCCCACCAATTCGTTGAGTGTCAAATAACTTAACTGCGTCGCATGATGCGCCCGGCCACGCCGGGGAGCCAGCGGTGCAGGGTTAGCAGCACCTTTGCCCGACCAATGCGCGTTTCGAGCCGGTTGGTTTGCCAGCCGGTCATAAATTCATCAACCAGCGCGTCCGGCGAAATCTTGCCACTGCCGGACCGCACGCCCCGCCGTCATGGGCGTATCGACTAAGGGCGGAATCACTTCCATCACCCGCACACCAGGCAGTTGATACCGCAATGCCTGGGTGAAAATATGAATACCCGCTTTGGTAGCGTCGTACACCGGAGCCGACGCTTTCGGCACAAACCCCAGCGCCGACGACATGTTCACAATGGCCGGGTCCTGGTTGGCGGTCAGCAAGGCAATCAGTTTGGTGGGTGCTATCAGGTTGATCCTGATTTCGTAGTCGACTTTACAGAGGGCATCCGGCTCCGTGTCGAATTGGTAATTGTATTGTACCGATGCATTGTTAATTAGCACGTTGAGCCGGGGGTGGTGCTGTTCTAACATAATGAACCAGTTCGTGGAGATCTTCGGCCCGGCTCAAATCACCCCGGAACGTATGGAGCGCAGGCAGTTCAGTAAGCTGAATCTGCCGTAGTCTCTCCGCGTCCCGCCCCGTAATAATAACTTCGTTACCTGACTGGACAAATCGCCGGCCCATAGCCAGGCCAATGCCGGATGAGCCGCCGGTGATGAGGATGCAATTCCCCGTTGTTTTCATGACTTTTGATTGACTGAACCTGACCAGAGCGATTTGATAGAGATGGTCCGCCACTGCGATGGTCCGCCACTGCGGTGTTTTTAAACGTGATTATGAAGACAAAGATCACGTACCCACAAACGCCAGTCATTTACATAGGTAAAGAAGTGAAGCAACTACGAACCAGTTACCGACCGGCTATTGCCCGGCGAATGCGGCTGAGCTGAGTAGGCGTTACGCCGAGATAAGAGGCAATGTGGTACTGCGGAATGAGTTGCTCCAAATGGCCATAGTCGCGCTGAAACTGCTCGTAGCGCTGACCTGCATCCAGCAAGACCAGTTCCACCTCGCGCTGTTCCTTCTGAACAAAATACAGCTCGGCATTGCGCCGGGCAATCCGCTCCAGGTCAGGAAAGCGGTCGCAGCATTCGTTGAAGCGGGCGTAGTTGGCCACCCAGATCGTGCAGTCGGTCATGGCCTGCTGGTAGATCAGGTTGGGTTGCCCCGTCACCAAGGAGGAGTAGGCTCCGATGGTCGTAGGGGCGGTGAAAAAGTGTTTGTTGTACTCGGTCCCGTCGGCAGTGCGATAGAATACCCGAACCACGCCCTCGGCCATGAAGGCGAAGGAATCAGCCACCGGCCCGGCTTCCGCAAAATAGGCGTGCTTGCTGAGCAGCCGCTGCTGGAATAACGGCGCGATGGCCTGCCAGGCAGCTTCCGAAAGTGGGGCAATGGCGTTGAAGTAGGTGAAAAGCGGGGACTGAGCCATGCCCTGAATGTCGGTAACGATTCACTAAGTCGCAACAGTGGAGAGGCCAACCCCTCGGGCTGATCTGCCGGTAGCGCGGGTAGCGGGACGGCCATTCGAGTAGGTTCGGGAATAAATCCAGCATTGGCGGCAACAAATTTTCTCCTACTTTTAAGGTGAATATTCCTAAAAGTTACGCTATTACTGCCATGGATAACGCTCGCTGGCTCTTCTCAATACTGGTTGTCGCCCTTTCCGTAGCCCGAACAGACAGCACGGCTCAGTCTTCCAAAAGCAGGCCAATTCAGGACACCGCCCGAATCGACCGCGACTATGCACTGGAAGCGACCATGCTGGGTTATTTCGGCAGGGATGGTTCCCGCAACCCTACGCTGCGGGCCAACAAAGGCGACCGCGTTCGGATTACGATTACCAACGGGGAGCTGATGACGCACGACATTGCGCTGGAAAAACTGGGCGTGAAAAGCAGAACGCTTCAGGAAAAGGGAACCCGCACCAGCATTACGTTTACCGCCGAAAAAAGCGATACGTATTTCTGTTCGGTTCCGGGGCACCGGGCGGCCGGTATGGTCGGCGCTTTTGAGGTGGTGGAAGGCGTGATTTCGAATGCGACGGTTGCCGGACAGCTACCGATGAAAAATGGACAACCGCTAAATCTAAACTTCGAGACGGGTACGCTGAAAGACTGGACCGCCACCGGCGATGCGTTTGCCGACCCGCTTTTCGCCGAAGACCCTTCCCCCGTTCACGAAAAAGAGATGCACATCGGCTTCGATGGAACCCATTTTCTGAGCAGCGGGGGAACAACAAACTATAAACTGACCGGCACACTAACCTCCGTACCGTTTACTGTGAGCCAGCCTTTTGCCGCCTTCCGGGTTTCGGGCGGGGCCTTGCTCGATACGCGCGTTGAACTCGTACTGGCGGGGACGGATCAGGTCATTTTTCACAGCACCGGGCAAGGCAGGGCTACCCTTCAGCCGGTGGTGGTGGATCTGCAACCGTATCTAAATCGGGAGATCGTCATCCGCATCATTGATAACGAGACCGGAATTTCGCAGATCCCCTACATACCAAACGACAAATGGGCGCACATTAACTTCGATGAATTTCTTTTTTACCCCAGCCGTCCCAATTTCCCCAACGAACTGAAACAGAAGGACATTATTATCCTGCCGCCCTTAGACCCGGTCCTTCATGCTGGGCTATCGGGTAGCGAAGCGGCCAAGGTGATGACGCTTCCCAAAGGATTTACCATTATGCTGGCAGCCGCCGAACCGGATATTATTCGCCCCATCAGCTTTACCCTTGATTCACGCGGCAGGCTTTGGGTGGTTGAGGGACACACTTATCCCGTTCCGGCACCAGAAGGACAGGGTCGGGACCGTATTCTTATTTTTGAAGACACCAATGGCGATGGCACCCTGGACAAACGCAAAGTCTTTGCCGAAGGACTGAACTTAGTCAGCGGCATTGAGGTGGGTATGGGCGGGGTGTGGCTCGGTGCGGCCCCCTACCTGCTATTTATTCCGGTTGATGCCAAAACTGATTTGCCCGCTGGTCCGCCCCAGAAACTGCTCGACGGCTGGGGCACGCAGGATACGCACGAGGTCCTGAACAGCCTGCGGTGGGGACCGGATGGCTGGCTGTACGGCAATCACGGCGTGTTCACTCATTCGAACGTCGGGAAAGTGGGCGCTCCCGATTCGGAACGAACGAAACTCAACGCCGGGGTCTGGCGGTATCACCCGACGACGCACCAGTTCGAGGTCTTCGCCGAAGGCACCAGCAACCCCTGGGGGCTTGATTTCAATGACTACGGGCACGCTTTCATCACCGCCTGCGTGATTCCGCACATGTATCACATGATACAGGGCGGGCGCTACCACCGGCAGGGCGGCAACCATTTCAATCCCTACACCTACGACGACCTCAAAACCCACGCCGACCATGTTCACTGGGTGGGCGAACGCGGCCCTCATGCCGGTAATTTCCGGTCGGCTTCGGCGGGGGGTGGCCATGCCCATGCCGGGGCAATGATTTACCTCGGTGGAGATTCATGGCCGAAAGAATACCGCAATACCATTTTCATGAACAACATCAACGGCGCCCGGCTGAATCGGGACCAGCCGACCCGATCTGGATCGGGGTATACGGTCACCCACAAACCGGATTTCCTGACCATGAACGACGCGTGGTCGCAATGGCTTAATATGAAATATGACCCCAGCGGTTCGGTGTATGCTATCGACTGGTACGATAAAAACCAGTGCCACAGCCCAAATCCCGATGTGCATAACAAAACCATGGGCCGGATCTTCAAAATCACCCACGAAAACGACAAACGGGTGCAGGTCGATTTAGCCAAAGCTACGGACCAGGACTTGGTGAATTATCAGCTTCATACCAACGAATGGTACGTGCGGCAGGCCCGGACGATTTTGCAGGAGCGCGGCCCGAACAAAAAGGTGCATAAAGCGCTGAAAGAGATCCTGGCCCAAAACCCAGACGCCACCCGAAAACTCCGGGCGCTGTGGGCACTTCACGTGACGAAAGGACTTACCGAAGCGGAGTTGACGAATTTACTGGGTCACGAAAATGAACACGTCAGAAGCTGGTCTATTCAGCTACTGGCCGAAAATAAAGCCGTTTCGCCCCAGACCCTGAAGCGGTTTGCCACGCTGGCGCAGCAGGACACGTCCGCGCTGGTCCGGCTCTACCTGACATCGGCCATTCTCCGGCTGGAACCGGCTCAGCGGTGGGACGTGCTGGATGCGCTTGTTCAGCGGTTCGACGACAAGGACGACCATAATCTGCCGCTGATGCTTTGGTACGCTGCCGAACCCTTAGCTGCTATTGATATGAAGCGGGCGCTGGCGCTGGCTCAAAAATCAAAAATGCCGAAGCACCTGCCGTACACGATTCAACGCATTGCTGCCATTGGCAGCGACGATTCTAAAAGGCTGCTGAAAGAATTGAATGACCGATTGGGCAAACTGGAACACTCGCCCGAACAGCATGAAATTCAAACGCTGCTTGCTAAAGTGTTGGGAGAGTGAGCCAATCTGCGTTCTATTCGCTGAAGCGTAATCAGTCAACTACGTATGAGGACAAGAATCGATCAAAATCGCCGACGGGTATTGAGCAGTCTGCTGCTTTTCTGCTGGCTGACAAACGCGTACAGTCAGACAAAACAGGCTACCCCGTCAACTGACTTTAAAAAGACGAAGATCACCGGCGATTTCATCTCGGAGGGTGTAGCCGTAGCCGACCTGAATAAGGATGGTCGCCCGGATATTGTTGCCGGGTACTATTGGTTTGAAGCCCCCACCTGGACCCGTCATGAGCTGGCCCCTTCCCGAACGTTTGACCCACGAAAGGAATACAGCAATTCGTTTTTGAACCTGGGCATGGACGTAAATCAGGACGGCTGGGATGACGTAGTGATCGTTGATTTTCCCGGAAAGCCGGGCTTTTGATTCGAGAATCCAAAAAAAGAATCAGGTGACTGGAAAAAACACATCATCGCCGACTCGGTAGGCATCACCAACGAATCACCGGGCTTTGTTGACGTGGATGGTGATGGCCGACTCGATATCTTATGCGGGGATAAGACCAAGAAGCAAATTGTCTGGCTGCAGGCCCCGCTGAAACGGGGCGACACGATGTGGAAGCGGTTCGCCCTCAGCAATGAGAACGTTCATGGAACGGAAATCTTTTCGCACGGCATTGGCTACGGCGACGTAGACGGGGATGGACTGAAAGACGTGGTCGTTCGGGAAGGGTGGTTCAGGGGCACGGCCGATAGGAAAGCGGGCAACTGGGTATTTCAGTCGGCCAATCTGGGCGAACCTTGTTCGCACATGCAGGTGCTGGACGTAAACGGAGACGGGAAAAATGATGTCGTCAGCGCATCGGCCCACGCGTTGGGTGTGTGGTGGCACGAACAAGTGAATGAGGATGGTACGCTCAACTTCAAAACCCATCTGATGAGTACCACAACCGCCCAGACCCATTCGTCCATTATGGCCGATCTGAACGGCGATGGCCGGGCCGATTACATCACCGGAAAGCGATTTCTGGCTCACCACGGCCGTGACCCCGGCGACAGTGATGCGGCCATTCTGCTGTGGTTAGACCTCAACCCGAATAAGCAGCCTCACTGGAGTGAGCACGTGATTGATACTGATTCTGGGGCGGGTCTCAATATCGTGGTGCAGGACATGAACGGCGACCGAAAGCCGGACATTGTCACGGCCAACAAGAATGGCGTTTTCTTGTTTGAAAACCGAATGAAGCAATAGAATTGTACAAGCGTCGCAACGCCCTGATCGCTACGCCCGCAACGCGTCTTCTTCATCGTCCGGTCCGTGACCGGTAGTGCCTTCCGTAATCACCTTGTGGCCGGACACATTGGGCGTATCGTTGGTTGGACCGGGGCCACTGCCATCAAGTGCGTAAGCAATGGAGTCGGCTAAGTTGTCGGGCGCTAACTTGGGCGAATCACTGGATTGCGTCGATTCCTCAACGGGTTCGGGATATTGTTCGCCAGCCTGCTGATTGATTACTTCTTCGTCGGCATGAGGATCATTATCCATACCCGATGGCACTTGACTGGAGTCTCCGCCGTGGTCCGGCATTTCAACTGGGTCAGTGGAATCAGGGATGAGGTATCGCATGGCCGTGTTGATTTAGTAAAGTTATTTAACGCATCAACCGGCTTGGCTGTTTCAAAACAACCTATCAGTTCGGTTAGGAGTAGGAGCAGCCGGTTAAGTGAACTATTTACTATTCAGCGTAGCTCCTATTCGTTTGTGTGTCGCCAATTTCCAGAGTCCCTCTCCAGCTACCCCTGATGAATATTCATTGGTCTGCCAGCGATAAGTACGATTTCATCAAGTGAAGAATTATGCACTGATCGGTATGGCAATGTCTCTCCCCGGTCGGTGATACCACCGACCGGGGAGAGGTTTCAGAACCTCGTTCTAATACGCAGGCCATTATATGTGTAACCACTCTGTACACCTTGGATAACAGGCGCGAACGATACCTGCATATTTTTCGCCTGTCGTTCCAGTTCCTTTGCTCTTGAGCGCCTGGAAATGTCTTTGCCAATACCAAATATGGTAAAGAGTGATAAAGCACCACCTCCCACTGCCATGACATAAGCCCATGGGCTTGGCTCCTCATTTGCTGGATTACTTACCGCACTTACACCTATAGCTGTCCCCAAACCACCTCCTAATAGAAACAGAAACCGGGAATTACCACTTGCAGCATATCTCAAACCTTTAGCTTCGTTCAAGAGTGCCTCTTTCTCCTGAAGTGTACCGAATCGTCTGCTTGTCCGCTCCTGTTCTTTACGCTCACCGGCTTTCTCAAAGGCATCGGCCAGTAATCCGGCACCCCCTACAATAGCCTGTTGATTCGGGGTCATCTGGTCAAACTGAACCTGCTGATCGGGACTCAACCGGTTTCTCATCTGGTCTTTCAGGGTAGTGCCGCCACTTGGTGAGTAAGTAGATGGCGACGAGTTACCGCTCCTGCTGCCACCTCCGGAGTTATTGCGTGAACTGCCACCACCAGAACTTTTCCCTGCCATGCAATCAGCTAATTGCTGGGGCACATCCGTCATGGAAGAATTCTCTGGACAGTTGGGCGGGTTTTGAGTAAGAGGTTTGTATCGTTCACAATCAGATTCGCTCACTCCCGATCCCGTTCTCAACGTTTTTACCATGCACTCATTCCATTCGGCGAGTTTAATCATGTAAACCCGCTGTTCCGGGCATTTCGTAATGTCGGCTAAACAGCGAGCTGTTTGGGCTCCTTTAGCATACTGCTCGTAAAGTTGCTGCCCATACCCTGTAGTCGGGCTGTTTAATACAAATAGTGTCCAAAGGGCAAGACAGAAAAATACATTTCGCAGGCGTGGGGATAGAGTTTTCATGGTAATCCGGTTTGGTTTTAGAATTTTACTTTGATACTGTTGATCTGAATTCGCTGACGTTCGAGCGGTTTTATTACTCCATCCCGAATTTCTGCTGCTTCCTCCTTCGTTAAGGACCTGATTCCCTTCTCAAAATAGAGCGAACACGGATTTGTGTATGACGGAATCACTTCGTCAAATTTGTACGCTTTACCACTGGCTTTGTTAACGTAGCGCAGGTAAGCCCTCAATAAATTATCCCGCGTTTCGTCCGGCTTAGTTGGGTCATAGCTAAATACCTCGGTCACGTAGTAGATTTTTTGGCCGGGACAGCTAAAATTGAGAAAGCCATAACTACTGCCCGATGCAAACTTGTAGTCGCTATAGTCAGCATAATCAAAGGGACTAATGTCAGCATTTGCCCGGTTCGACGTTGACTCTTGACCCGGCAAATCAGAGCCTTGCCAATCAGAACTGCGCTGTCCTGGTCCCGAATTTGCACCAGATACAGCAGCCTTGTCAGTCCTACCGTAGTACTTCACAATTACCTCAGCGTGAGTGGGTAAATATTCCTCGGAGGAACTCCGGCCTTCGACTACCGCAAAAACACGGCTCGTAGCAGGAGAGACCTGGCCCATATCAAAAAACACATTTGAAACCGTTGCCGATTTGACCGTTGCTTTTTTCGGATTGATATACGCGCTTGAGGGTGCTGCCCGTACATAAAATGGATACTTCCCGTTGTTGATTATTTTCAGGTAATCGCCGTTGCGTTGTCGGTTACCGCTCGCATTGCAGATAAAGGCGGTAACATCGGCATTGATGAACAGTTCGTCGTTCCCGAATGAGGTCACTACAACCTCTTTCTCAACCCAGCCGTCGCCTAAAAACAGGCATAGGAGAAGCTGAAGTGAGGTAATCACCTTTAATACTTCCATGATTTTGTAAAGAATTTGTTCGGTTGTATTTGGTAAGCACAACCGTTTTTTGTCAAGTTCGCTACGGATCGTTAGCGGGTACTCGTGGTGGGATTATAAATAGGTGCCTGGCGAGAATTATCGGGAATAACCTCCCACTTAAAACGATTGGGATTGTTAAACTTTAGATAGGGCTTTTTAAGAAAGAAACTGGTTACGACCATACCGACTCCAGCCACATAAGCCGGTACTTCCCAGGTAAGTGCTTTTTGGTAGTAAGTGGAGCCGTAAGTCGTATATGACCCGTAGTTCGATTTATTATTGGACGATAGATAAGCCGCCACGGTAAGCAATGCTCCCCCAAAGCGAAATATGTTCTGGACAGCGTTGGATGATTTATGCTTGATGCCAGTGATATTCCGATAAGGCATGCCGTAGTCGGTTCCACCTGCTGTGAGCAGTAATTTTTCGCGACCAACCCCCTGCACCTGATAGCTCGAAAAGTTGCCGTTATAGAAGTCATCGTCATTCTTAAGCCGTATGTGGTCTCCGCTCTTGAACGTGTATTGTCGCCCGTTAGTCAATTTTGTAAGTAGCAGGCGAGTAGTTTGTGGGTTTTCAACCAAAGCGGTCGGGCTGCTTGCCGAAGGCACCAGGGGGACCACCGGCTGAGGAGTATCGGTTAGGGAAGTTGGCACCGATGCAACAAAAGGCATAGGAACGGAAGTGAATTTCTCGCGGGTTCCGTCTTTGTAAATGATGACGAATACTTCCGACTTTTTTAGCGTATAGGTCGGGCCATCAAGCCGGTTGAAGTGCTTGAATTTCACCTCATCGTTGGTAACTTCCACCACTTTGGCCGACAGTTCAGTCTGGTCGGTTTTCAGGATGGTGTCCTGTGCTTTTACCAGCGGGCACAGCAATAGTATCAGTATAAAGAGTTGTATGGTTTTCATGGCCGTGATGGGAAGCCCTCCCCGCTGACCAATCAGATGGTCGGCCAACAGAGTTGGTTCTATTTGGTATGGTGTGGAAAATTGTTTACTGACAGTTACCCGATGCGGAGACGCTGATTTGGCGTGAGCCACCCACTTCTTTGAAAACCCCCGAAGCAGAAGCTGTTTTACCGCTGACAGTGGCCGTACCAGATACAGAAAAATAAAAGGCTGAAGAAGAGATGTCAAAGAAGGCGGCAAAGGGGCTTGTTGGTATATCACCATTACTATCATCTATTAGCTTCTCGAAATCTCCTAACTGATTGGTGCCTTGCCGCATATTGTACAGAATAATCGCTTTCTCTTGACCAATCAGTATACCGTACCCTTTTCCGTAGGGGGCAAAATCAATATCGCAGACGGCAGTAGCATCGTAGCTTTGGCCGCTAATACTTGCAGTACCCTTACCAGGTCTGGGTGGCAGATTGCTGGTAAAACAGTTGCCACCAATTGACTTACAAGCTCCATTATACGTTGTAGCAAACATTTGGTAACGGCTGCACCGAGGAATGGAAACGATTTCAGGAACTTTGATTGGAATTCTTATTTGCCCCACTGTTCCAGAATTGGAGCCGATAGGAATCTTAAAATAAGAGCTTGCTCCCTCAAATTGAATATAGATAAAATTGATGTTACCTACCGCATTTGAGTAATTAAGAGTGATGGTTGTTTCCTGTCCACTTATCGCACTTATATCGGGTGTTGGGGTAGAAAGCACTGGTGTGTTGGGTGTGTTCGTCGGTGTCGGCGGACTACCCTGCTGCTGAGTAGCTCCAGGAATTACCACAACTTTTGATACCTCGTTTGGATCACTTAGAACCGTTACGGCGGATGTAGGTGGAACCGTCACAATGGGCGTAGTTGGAACCGTTACAGTGGGCGTAATTGGTTGCGGGTCTTTGTTTCCCGTTGGACACGCAGTTGAACCGAATAGGAGCGATACTATCAGCAGGTAGCTGAACAGGGTATGGATAGTAGTTTTCATGCGGATGTAATTTTATATTATTTGAAAGACTGGACAAGAAGCGGTTTGAACATCTCAAAGGTCGATACGCAAATTCCGCCCATAAATCCCTGATTCTAATGATTTTGCATCCTTTAATTTAGGGATATTACCGTCGGTGGACGATCTGGCATCCCCGGTTTGGAAATAAAAGCAGACTGCGTAAGTTTGTCTAAACCCCACACTTTCATGAAAAAACTGCTACTATTTCTATGCTTGCTGGTGCAAATTGGGTTTTCCCAACCCCGCCAGATCGACAGCTTGAAACGGGAGTTAGGAAGCTTGGAGAAACAACCGAAGGGATATACTAAGGATACACTCCGTTACCAGACGCTGAAGGCCATTATGAGCGCATATGTTGACGTAAATGTGGATTCATCGGCGCACTATAATACGCTGTTGATTCGGCTGTGCGGGAACCCCAAACTACAGAAAGAACTCATTTATGCCTACCAGTACGCGAGTTATCTCCATCAAGTACGAGGAGAATATTGGCAGAGTATATGGTATAATTATAAAGCTCTGCCACTAGCTGAAAAATTAAAACAGTACACCCGAATGGCAAGGTCGTATGCCGCATTGGCTCATGCATATGCCAGCCTTAAGGACTACGCGAAAGCAAAAAAACGTTGCCAGCAAGGACTGGACATTCTTCGTAATCACCCCGATGCAACCATCCAGTCGTCGATTCTGAGTGTTTTTGGCGTGATATACCGGGCACAGGGTAACTTGACGGATGCCCTGAGAGTTAATCAGGAAATGTATAATCTGGCCCGAACAGAGCACAATCAATGGCATGAATCACAGAGTTTGCATGCCATTGGAGGTGTGTTCAAGGAGATGGGAGACTTAACCAAAGCCTTCGTTTTTTATGGAAAAGCATTGGCTTTATGCCGCAAAATTGGCAGTGTTGACCTGGAAGGAAGTATTCTGCTTAGCATCACGAATGCGTACATACAGCAGAAAAAATGGCAACAGGCACTAGCCTATTGCCATCGGGCCAAACAAACAGCTCTACAAGTGAAAAACAGCAGTATTGTAGTTGAAGCCGACGAAAATTTCTATAAGATTTTCAGGCAGACAGGCGAATGGGCAAAAGCACTGAGCGCCCACGAAAACTTTGTCCTGTTGAAAGACAGCCTGTCGAAAGTACAGACTCAGCAACAGATTGAGATGGTACAGGCTCAGTATGACAATGTGCAGAAAGAGAATACATTGCGAAGACAAGAAGTACAAATGCTGGCCCAGCAAAACCAGAATCAGCAACTGGCACAGATTCAAAGCGCACTGTTTCTGGGGATAGCTGCCATTTTGCTTGTTGCAGCGCTTCTCTTCTGGAACACCAGGCGGCTGGAGGCCAAAAATCGGGAGATCGACCAGCAACGAACGTTACTCGAAACCGCTCAGGAGCAACTTGCCGACATCAACAGAACCTTAGAAACAAGAGTAGCGGAACGCACCGAAGAACTCGTCACGGCCAACCGGGAACTGACCCGGAAAAACGAGGAAATAAAAGGGGCACTCTTCAAAGGGCAAACGATCGAACGTAAGCGAGTAGCCATTGAACTGCACGACAACCTGAGCAGTTTGCTCAGTGCGGTGAACATGAGTATTCAGCTAATCGACCCACAAAACCTGTCGGAAACCGAACAATCCGTTTACCGAAATGTAAAACAGCTTATTCAAAACGCGTATAATGAAGTACGGAACATTTCGCATAATATTCTCCCAGCAGAACTCGAAAAAGAAGGACTTACCACAACGCTGACCACGTTAATTGACCTATTGAATCAAAACTCACCGCTGCAATTTTCATTCACGATAACTGGCTTGCGGGAGCGGTTGCCCATAGAGATCGAATTCAATGTGTACAGCATTGTGCTGGAATTGATTAATAATGCTATCAAACACGCCAAAGCCGCCACCGTTGATATCAGTCTGTTCAGAACCGACGTCGGCATCGACGTATCGGTTACGGACGATGGCGTAGGAATGGGTCAATATTCAGACAAACGGGGCGTTGGTCTGCAAAATATCCAAACCCGGTTAGACTCGCTGGGCGGAACGTTCAATTTCGTATTACCTGGCGAAAAAGGGACTCGAATAATCATAAAAATTCCCATTGAAACCGTTCGTCTCAATGGGAATATCCAAATGGCCTGAAGCAGGCAACCACTTCGTTTCTACAAGTTGCTACTCATCGTCGTATTGGTGGAATAATTGGGGTCATGCCACCCAGATTGTTCGATTTGGCGAGACCATCCCATTCTATTTGGGTTAGAGAGGGTATGTTTGCTTTGTGTTCGTTGAACTGATTCTCGTCAAATTCTGCAAGTATATTTATAAGCTTGACGGGAGTGCTAAGCTCATCATCAAGTACTGTGTCAAAGACTCTATTAGGTGGCAGTGGGCCTCTAAAAATCAAGGGGTGATGAATGGAATGTTGAGGCTCTCCTTTGCCATTAAGAAGAACCACCGTTGGCCTTTTCATTCCTTCGATCTCAGTTTCAGTTTCCCCAATTCTCGCAAAACTTAGTAAATGAACGTATTTTAAATCAGCCATTGTGTGAGTGGTGGTTAAAAGTGAAACAGTTTAGTTAAATGATTTGAAATTTGATGGCGTACTTCACCAAACCAATCGTGGTTTGAACGCCTAATTTCTGCATCAGGTGTTTACGGTGTGTTTCAACGGTAGAGGAGCCAATGAATAGCTTCTCGGCAATCTGAGTCCCCGAAAATTCCTGAGCAATCAACTTTAGCACGTCCAACTCCCGCTTCGTAATGATTATTTTGTCTGGTTTTCCCGTATCGGGTATTAGCTCGATACCGGCTTCATTAGCCAGTTTCATGAGCACCTGTTCACTGTAAAACTTATTCCCGTTGGCAATCATGCTCAAGGCCATTTCCAGTTCCCAACGTTCGGCATTTTTCAGTACGTATCCATCGGCCCCAGCGCGAATGGCATCTTTAATGGCCTGAGGTTCGTCGGCCACCGTCAGCAAACAGATTTTTACGTGTGGAAACCGTTCGCGGATTTGAAGGGTCAGCTCAATACCACCCATCAGGGGCATTTGAAGGTCAGAAACCACCAAGTCAATATCTGGCTCAATGTCCAGCGCGGTCAATACCTGCCGACCATTTGTGTGTTTCGACACCACCTCAATGCCGTCGATACTCGACAGGAGCATGGCAATGCTGTCCAGCACAATTCGTTGGTCTTCGGCTACGAGAATACGCATGGTGTGGGTGTCAACAACAAATCAATTGCAATCTGATGAATAAATAGTCAAAAGTCAACGAACTGTAAATCACCATATTGATATCAAGAGTGTAAGTATCGTTAATTTGTTTTTTTAAGATGCCGAAATTAGGTTTGCCCACTCATCAAAGTTAGAAAAATGACCGTCTTAGTCAAGTGAGCAAACAGGACAGGTTTATGGTGTGGATAGCAGACACTGTAAAGGTCTGACCTTTCGCACCGCCTGCAAATCCCGGATTCTAATGATTTCGTATCCTACAATTTGAGGATATTACGAAAAGTAACGGGTTGTGACCGGTATCCTGAACAGTACACCGCTGAAAAACGACCGGCCCGGAACGCTTTACTCCTGCTCCAATTTATGCACCAGAATCTTGTCGATCCGGCTCTTATCCATGTCCACAATCTCGAACCGGTACGTCTGCCAAACGAACGTTTCGCCGGTTTCGGGAATGTCTTTCAGTATGTAGAGGGCAAAACCGCCGAGAGTATCAAAGCCGGTCAAATCGCGCCGGGTTTGGGCCGAGAGGGTGATGTCGAAGTACGACAGAAAATCCTCGAACGGCAGTTGCGCGTCGATTAAGTAGGTGCCGTCGTTGCGGGGACGGATGTCGTAGTCCGATTCGGGATCGTCGTCAATTTCGCCGATCAGCGCGTCCAGAATATCGTTGAGCGTGACCATGCCCAAAACACCCCCATACTCGTCGACGATGATGCCGACGTACTGTTTGCGCTCCCGGAATCGCTCCAGCACCTGATACGCCCGGTTGTTCTCGGGTACGAACAGGGCATCGCGCTTCGCGTCGGACAGCCGCAGCAGTTCGGTGTCGAGGTCTTTGCCCAAAAAGTCTTTCGTGTAAATAAGGCCTACCACATCATCGACCCCGCCATTGCAGAGCGGATAAACGGAATGCCGGTATTCGAGAATTTTGGCCCGGTTTTCGGCGGGTTCGTCATCCAGATCAAGAAAAACAATTTCCTGTCGGTTGGTCATCAGCGAGGTGATTTTGCGGTCGCCCAGTTGAAACACGTTCTGGACAATCTCCTGCTCGATCTCTTCAATAGCACCTCCTGACGTACCCTCCTGAATCAGGCTCTTGATTTCCTCTTCCGTGACCGCGTTTTCGCTGGCTCGGATGCGCAGGAGCCGAATCAGTGAATCGCTCGAAAAGGTGAGCAGCGCAATAAACGGGGCGGTAATTCTCGACAGTATCTCCATCGGAGCGGCCATCGTTTTGGCAATGCCTTCGGGATTGGAGAGGCCAATGCGTTTGGGTACCAGTTCGCCCAGCACCAGCGACAGGTACGTCAGTAGCAACAGCACCAGCACCACCGCCACTGAGTGTGCGTAGGGCCGTAAAAAGTCGACTTGGATTACCCAATTCTGAACATCGGTGGTAAGCGTATCGCCCGAGAAAATACCCAGTAAAATACCAATCAGGGTGATACCAATCTGTACTGTCGATAAGAATCGGTTGGGCGAGTTGGCCAGGTCGAGCGCGGCCTGTGCCCGGCGGTCACCATTTTTAGCGTCTGCTTCTAACTTTGATCGTCGGGAGGAAACGAGGGCGATTTCTGACATGGAGAATACGCCGTTCAGAATCGTCAGTACTACAATAAGAAGAATTTCCACAAAGGGAGGTAATTGGCCTGCTGCAAAAATAGAGAAACTGAAATCGTTTCCAACCAGTTCATCCGCACCACAGACCGGGGGTTTTGCTACTTTTACACCCTGAACCGCTATCGCCCCAATGATTGTTTTCATTCATGACCGCCCCATTCGGCTTGTTGGCCCCAAGGCCGCTTCTCAGTTGATGAGTTCAGCGTCAACGGCCCCGTCGAATCACAAAGCCTTCACCGACTACGACCAGATCGTGGATGCGCGGTTGGAGGTGCTCAAGGCCGATGCACTACACGGCCACCTGCTGGTGCTGAACGCAACCCCGGCCACCGTCGAAAAACTATTGGCACTCTTCCAAAAGGCCGACGCCAGCCAACTGCTGTCCGTTACGCTGGGGTGCCTCGACAAAGACGACTGCGAAACGGCCCTCAAAAAACCGTTTAAAATTATCAAAGCCGCCGGGGGGGTAATTGTCAAAGGAAACAAACAACTGCTGATGTTTCGGCGGGGCGTTTGGGACCTGCCAAAAGGCAAATTAGAGGATGGCGAATCGTCGCGGCAGGGTGCCGCCCGCGAGGTAGAAGAAGAAACCGGCGTCCGGGTTTCGGTGGGCGACCGTATTTGTACGACCTGGCACACCTACTCGCTGAACGGCAACCCTGTGCTGAAACGCACTAAATGGTACCGAATGGACGTGGTGGATGATACCCGCATGACCCCTCAGGAAGACGAAGACATTGAAAAATTAGCCTGGCTCAACCACCGGGAAACTCAATTAGCCCTCACTAACTCATTTAGCTCAATCCGGTACGTGATTGAGGAGATGGGAAAGTTGGTCAATCAATAATCCCAACGCTAAAGTGGTGGGCTGATACCAGAATATTAGCCTACCGCTTTAGGGTTGGGATTGCCGATCATTCACAATTTATACGGCAAAAATTCATCGACATGCTGCCCGTAGCGGTGTAGATCGCGGATAATGCTTGAGCTAATTGGCGCCAAGTGGGGCGACGTAATTAAAAATACCGTATCGACCTCTTCGTATACGTAGCGATTGACCTGCGAAATGCCGTTTTCGTACTCAAAGTCGGTGGTGTTGCGCAGACCGCGGAGCAAAAATTTTGCACCTTCGTTGCGGGCTACGTTGGCCGTCAGGTCGTCGTAGCTGATGATTCGGACGGCGGGCTGATGCTGAAACGCTTCCTCGATGAGCCGCATCATCTGCTCCAGCGGGAAATAGCGTTCCTTACGGGCATTCCGACCGATACCAATCACAACCTCATCAAACAGTTTCAACCCCCGCAGCACGATATCCTCGTGGCCTTTAGTAAACGGGTCGAATGAACCGGGAAAAAGAGCAATACGCTTCATGTAAATGAGTGAACGAGCGAATGAGTGAACGAGCGAATGGCACCGACTGGTTTTCACTCATTCACTCGTTCGCTCATTAGTCCAAGCCCGTACAGACTTAAGTAGCGATGGTTGGGTAAGTCGTCAAATTCAGGCGCTAACGCCAGACTGGGGGGCGTGTGACCGAATGATAAGTTGGGCAGAAAGCGGCTTAGCGATGTGTACGACTCTGCAAAAGGAGTTATCTCGCCGTACAGAGTAATGTTAGCCGCGTCGGGCAATAGTTTCTGTTCATCCAGGACATAAAGGATGTAATACGATAAATCCTGCGCGTTACGGTAGCCAAATCGGTTGCAGTAACGCAGTTGATGGGATTCGCGGTAGATGACGGTTACGAACTCGTCGTCGAAATACAGATAGACGTTGTGGGGCGTGAGCGAACGGCGGTCCAGATCGGCCGTGGCCTGAATCAGAGCACCCGTCTGATGAATAAATGTCAGCGGTTGAAGCGGATAAACGCCCGCGAAGTAATCGAACAGCGCGTGTTCCAGATTGAAGACCGACAAAAACTCTTCGGCTTCATGTGCGTAGGCGTGCGCAAAGTCATGGGCGGGCAACGGATTGCCGCGCATCAGCGCTAAGTAGCTGTTGGCGTATTCTTTCCGGAACAACGGTTTTGGGACCAGCGTAAACGACGGCGAGTTAACCCCGATCCGAATATCCTGCCACGGCCCGGCCGATAGCACCGGGTTGGTATGGAATACGTCGGGCAACCTGTCCGTCAGTGAGTTATCGGTAAGGAGTGCCGGAAATGTATAATCTTCGAGGTAGCACCCCCGCCCACGCCCGTTCTGAACCATAAACCGCAGCCGGTCGTGTCCAACTTCAATGCACAGCACCGACTTGGCCGCGAGTGCGGGGTCGAACGAATTGGCACGGATGGTTACGGTAGGCGCGAGGGTCACAACGGTTGGCACAGTTCAGAGCAACTAATGGTTATAGAAATCAGCAAGGGGGGATAAACGTACTAAAAGTTAGGCGGTTTCTCCAGATAACCTTAATAAAAACAAGCAAACGGTCTACGGAGACAGGTAACCCCGCAGTCCAAATACATCGTCAAGTGAACTACAGTGTCGAAACAAAGTATGGACTTCCGCAGGCGGGTAGCTTTTAATTTCGGCAAAACTCATCAGCCGCACCTCGTCAATGATCTGCCTGTCGGCCTCCATTTCGGGATCGACGCCCTGCTGAAGTGTGCCGCCGGTAAGGCGGACCGCAAAAAACAATTCCACCGCGTGAAGTGGTGGTTGAACAAATTCATTTATAAACAGCAGATCGCCCGTGTCGACAGTTAATCCGGTTTCTTCGGCAAACTCCCGAACCAACGCATCAGGAGCCGTTTCGCCGAACTGCATGCCACCGCCGGGCGGACTCCAGAACGCATTAGCTGGACCAATGCCCCGATGACGCACCATCAGCAGGTGGTCATTCTCCCGGTAAAGTCCACAAACGCGTAGCCGCAGCCGATTTCCATACAACGCCTGTACCTCTTGCCGGATTGAATTATCCATGTAAGTGGTGGAGAAAAGTCGTAAGTCGTAGCAGTCGTAAGTCGGTCTCGTTATGATTGGTATGACTTACGACTTAATTAATATGGGCTGCCGGATATGTAGCTTTCGAGCGAGTCGATGCGGGTTTTTTGATCGCGGATAATGGCCGTCACCACGTCATTGATGGAGATAATACCCACCAGTTGCCCCTTGTCCATGACGGGCAGGTGACGGATGTGTTTGTCCGACATAATCACCATACACTCCTCAAGACGCTGATCTGGCTCGATGGTGATAACCTTCGCCGTCATTACTTCGCTGACGCGTGTATCGTCCGAACTGCGGTCCTTCAGAATGAGCTTACGGGCATAGTCGCGCTCCGAAAAAATACCCGTCAATTGACCGTCATCGACAACCAGTACGGCGCCAATATTTTTCTCGGCCATGAGTTTGAGGGCGTCCAGCACCGTTTGATCGGAAGAGACGGTATAGAGCGCGTTAACGGCTTTCCCCTGTAGTATTTGGCTTATTTTCACAATTGGGAAGGATTTAATGGTCGGTGAAAGATACAAAAAAGAAAGACAGACAAAAGGCAGAATAGAGAAAAGAGGATAACCCGTAAAATTACTCATCCTCATTCGTCCTCGCTTTTACCGCATTTCCCGCTTTCCCCTTTGCCTAATTTTTCGTAATTTAGATCCATGAACGAAACCCAAACGGCCGCGCAATTGCTGGCCAAACGTTTCCCTTATAAGCCCACGCCCGGTCAGGTGCAGTTCTTCGATCAGATCGGTGCTTTCATTGCCCACGAGGACTTTGAGCGTTACCGGGACTGCTTTTTACTGCGGGGCTACGCCGGTACGGGTAAGACGACCCTCGTTGGTACGCTCATTAAAGTACTGCCCCGCTTCGGTTATAAATCAGTGTTGCTGGCCCCCACCGGGCGGGCGGCAAAGGTGATATCCAACTATGCCAAAAAGCCCGCCCAGACCATCCACCGCAAGATATACCGGCAGGTGGCCGACCCCGGCTCGGGAACGCTGGCCTTTGAACGACAGAAAAATTACCACGAAGACACGCTTTTTATCGTCGATGAAGCGTCGATGATTTCGGACGAAGCCGACTTTGGCGGTAAGGGTCTCCTGACGGATTTGATTGATTACGTGTTCGAGACGAAAGGCAATAAATTATTGCTGGTAGGCGATACGGCTCAGTTGCCACCCGTTGGCCGCGAGCTAAGCCCCGCCCTCGACCGGAACTTCTTAGCCAACTCGTTCGACATGACCGTTTTTGAGCAGGAACTGACCGAGGTTATGCGGCAGGATGAGGAATCGGGTATTCTTTACAACGCAACCAGTCTGCGAATGCTGCTCGACGGCGCGGAACCGGCTAAGCCCAAAGCCGTTGGGTTCGATGCGCTGCTAAATGATAATGGTCCGGCTACAGAAATGGCACCGCCCGATATCCGGCTGAATGTGAAGTCGTTCCGGGATATTTTCAAGATGCCAATGACCAAACTGGAAGACGGCATTCAGTATGCGTACAACAAATATGGCCGGGAGAACACGGTGATCCTGTGCCGCTCCAACAAAACGGCGGTGCAGTATAACCAGTTTGTCCGGCGCATGATTGACCAATGTGAGGAAGAACTCGACGCGGGCGACATGCTCATGATTGCCCGCAACAACTACACCGTGCTGGAAGAGGACTCACCGGCTGGTTTTCTGGCCAACGGCGAATTTGCGGAGGTGCTCAAGATTCGCCACAAAGAGGAGATTCACGGGTTCCGGTTTGCCACTGTTACGTTGCGGTTAGTCGATTACGAAGAGCAGCCCGATTTCGACGCCAAAATCATGCTCGACACGCTCCATACGCACGTGCCGTCGATGTCGTCGGAGCAGTACAAAGCGCTGTATGAAAGCGTGTCGAAGGATTATTTTTACATCAAGGGCAAGAAAGAACGATCCGAAGCCATCCGGCGCGACCCGTACCTGAATGCTCTTCAGGTAAAATTTGCCTACGCGCTGACGTGCCACAAAGCCCAGGGCGGGCAGTGGAGCGCCGTTTTCATTGACCAGGGTTTCTTGCCCGACGGCCAGGTAAACAATGAGTTTGTGCGGTGGCTCTACACAGCCATGACGCGGGCCACGGACGAGACGTTTCTGATGAATTTCAACCCGCAGTTTTTCACGTAAAAAAAATAGGGAGCAAGGAAGACGTTGCTTTGCAGACATTTTATGGACCCGCATCCAACATTGATTTGCACGCAGACTTGCAGGGCATTTGCATTGCTGATATCAACGTTTCTCCTGATAGCTGCGGTGTACGTCACTAATTAGCGACTGTTAATTGCTTTATCGTAAAATGAAGCATAGACTAACCTACCAGCTGCCAGTAGTGAACTGATTAATCTTTCTTGCAAGCTGGCTATGAAGTTGAGGAGACGGCCACAACAGAAGCCGTAAGGTGGAGCGTATAGGTAGGTGCATAACAAAAAGGGGTGTGGATAGAATCGGAAAGCGTATGTCTCAATCAGGCGACAGCCTCAACCGCAGAAGCGAACGTCCATCTGTGACGGGGCAAAGATTATATTTCTGTGGAAGCTGACAACGTTTTGGTTTTTCGTTTAACTTCCCGCCCGGTTCCGTTTTTATTTCGGTTCACTTTCATCCACTCCTGTTTAGCTTCTGTTTTCTGTCGATATGGAAACGTTCGGACAATCCCTTATGAAACCTGAGATGAATACCCTACAGGAGGGAATTAAAAACAAATACAGGCAGTATCATTTAACCGACCCAATGCAGTTTCCCGATCTTGAGTATAATACGAACCGGGCCAATTACGAGCCGTTACGGGCTTCCTTCGAAAATGAGTTTTATGTAGTTAGAGGTATTGACCGAATCAATCTCAATATCCACATTCCCAGCACCAATACGTTATCACTGATTTTTACGGACGACAGCTATGTACCAAGCAAGAAAATATTTAACACCTGTCGTTCTTATGCAGAGAGCAAAGAGAAAGTTGCTGTCAACGGCGCGGTTCCGGCCACAAATCCGCTGGAAGCCCGGCCTTCCCTCGTAGCCCGCCGAATTGTTTTGGCGGGTTTTATGCTAATGACGGGCCTCATAGGGTACGCGGCTGTTCAGTATCTGCGTTCTGCAACATCAGTAAGTGATATACTTACGAAACCAGCAAGTGGGTTACTTATTGATCGTCCTACTTACAACAGAATTGTTCCCCGCGAATTGCTTACCGGTGGCAAAGTGTCCGGTGCAGACACCGTATGGATTGTTGTCCGGGCGGTTGGGAGCGTACGTTATTGGGTTCAGCCGCCCATCAAGGTGAGAGATGATAGTACATGGCGGGGAGCAACATATATTGGCAGTGAAGATAAAGGAGACATTGGCGTCAAGTTCCAGATACGAGCGTTTGTCAATCCAGCAAACGTACTGAAAGATGGAGATGTACTTCATTCCTGGCCCGAAGCAGAACTTTCGACAAAGGCAGTAGTAATAATTAGAGGAGCACAGAATGAATGACAAGCAACAGGGGGGGCTGCCCGTCTCTGTTCTTCTCTGCGAATTTTTGCGTAATAACGTTGTACTATGAGCATCGACTGGATTACAAGTGCCTGCATCGGCGTCGGTTTGGCGGCCTGCTGCGGCTTCCGGGTGTTTGTGCCGCTGCTCATTGCCAGCGCGGCTACTAAGCTGGGTATTATTGGTACGATGGACGGTTTCGAGTGGATCAGTGGCTGGCCCGCCCTGACGGGACTGGCTCTGGCAACGGTGTTTGAACTGGGAGCCTATTACATTCCCTGGCTCGACAACGCGTTGGATACCGTAGCCACGCCCCTCTCCATTGCGGCCGGTACGCTGCTTAGCACATCGTTCCTCAATATTGACACGCCGATTCTTCAGTGGGGTCTGGGTCTGATGCTGGGCGGCAGCTCGGCGGGTGTCGTACAAGCTGGCACGAGTTTGCTGCGGCTTGGCTCCACGGCCACAACGGGCGGTTTGGGAAATCCGGTCGTGGCTACGGGTGAAAACGTGGCATCGCTGGGTTTATCGATCCTAACGGTATTGCTGCCCTTAGTGGCAGTAATTGTTGTTGGCGTTGTGGTCGTCTTCATCATCAGTCAGTTATTGACCAAACGAAAAGTCTGGTTTACGCGTCGAACTTAATTCGTTCAAACAAAATAAAACGGGGTCGTTCGGTTAACCGAACGACCCCGTTTTATGACTGGCCTTATTGACTACACCAAACCCGCTACCGTCCGGCGGACAAACGCAGTCAAGTCAGCGCCCGTCAACATATTCTGGGCCAGTAGCGCCAGATCGTAGACTTGCTTCACCAGCGATTTTTGGGCATCAGCGTTTGCTTCGGCAAGAACTTTACCAATAAGTGGATGGTTCGCGTTCACGACCACGTTGAGCGACATCGGGAAATTGCCGTAGAACGATTGCTCGCCCGACAGCGCCGACATATCCTTCATCCGGCGCATGAACTCCGGCTGCGTAATCGTCACGGGCAATTCATCGGTCGGCTGGGCTTCGATGCTTACCATCAGCGACTTGTTGTCCAGTACCTGCTCAAACAGTTCTTTCAGCTTCGTCTGGTCATCGGTCGACAGCACGCTTTCGTTATTCAGCCCTTTGTCGATGAGTTTGTCGAGCGTATCGGCATCAACCCGCACAAAACGAACCTTCTCCAGCTTGGACTCAAGGGCATTAATGAAATGCGCATCAATAACGTTGTCCATCAGCAACACGTCGTAACCCCGCCGAACGGCCGATTCGACGTAAGCGTCCTGCTGCTTGCGGTCGCTGGTATACAGCATGGTCAGCGTGTCATTTTTGTCGGTCTGATTAGCCTGAATCTTCTCGCGGTACTCGTCCAGCGTCGCGTAATTAGCCTCGGTGTTTTTGAGCAGCACGAAGCTTTTGGCTTTCTCCCAGAACTTATCGTCGCTCAGAATACCGTACTTGATAAACAGCCCGATGTCGTCAAACTTCTCCTCGAAGCCGTTGCGGTCGGCGTTGAAGAGGTCAGCTAACTTATCGGCCACTTTGCGGGTGATGTAGCCGTTAATTTTCTTGACGCTGCTGTCGGCCTGCAAAAAACTTCGCGATACGTTCAGTGGAATATCCGGTGAGTCAATAACGCCATGGAGCATCATCAGGAAGTCGGGCACCACATCTTTCACCTCGTCGGTAATGAACACCTGCCGACTGTACAACTGGATTTTCTCGCGCTGAAACCGCAGTTCGTTCTTGATGCGCGGAAAATAAAGGATACCCGTCAGGTTGAAGGGATAATCGACGTTGAGGTGAATCCAGAACAGCGGCTCCTCGCTCATGGGGTACAATTCGCGGTAGAACGCCTTGTAATCGTCGTCGGTCAGGTCGGCGGGGGACTTGGTCCAGATCGGCGTCGTGTTGTTCACCGTCTCCCCGTCGAACTCAACCGGCGTGGGCAGGAAACGCGCATACTTATCCAGAATGCTCCGCAGCCGGTTTTTGTCTAAGAACTCTTCCGAATCGGGCGCAATGTGGAGAATAATATCGGTGCCGCGCTCAGTCCGGTCGGCGGGCGTCAGCTCATATTCGGTCGAACCGTCGCACACCCAGCGGGCTGCTTGGGCTTCCTCACGGTACGACTTCGTGACGATCTCAACCTGCTCGGCCACCATGAAAGCCGAGTAGAAACCAAGGCCAAAGTGGCCGATGATGGCACCCTTGTCGTCCGTTTTATCTTTGTACTTCTCTAAAAAATCCGACGCCCCGGAGAACGCAATCTGATTAATGTACTTTTTGATTTCCTCGGCCGTCATACCGATGCCATTGTCGCTGACGGTAACTGTTTTGGCCTCTTCATCGAGTGAGATCGTCACTTTCAAATCGCCCAGTTCACCACCGAATTCACCAAACGACGCCAGTTGGCGCAGCTTTTGGGTGGCATCGACCGCATTCGAGACCAATTCGCGCAGGAAAATCTCGTGGTCGGAATACAGGAATTTCTTAATAATCGGGAAGATGTTCTCGGTGTGGATCGAGATCTGGCCCCGCGTGGATTCGCCTTTTTCGTTCTGTACGGTTTCCATAATGTATTTTAAAGATGAGGTTACTGGTATCTGGCGGGCGTCAAATCCTGTTCCAAGACGGGCGCGGCTGACAGATTGACAGAATCGAAACTGCCAATTACAGATTGACGTTATACCAGCATCTAAGGTAAGCACTGCCTTGACCCTTGGTGCCAGTTAATTTTATCTATGTATACCGACATAACCCTCCCCGAACTCGAAACTCTTCGTCAGCAACCTGGAACGGCGGTTGTGGATGTGCGCGACGAATGGGAGTTTGACGAATTTAACGTTGGCGGGTTGAATGTGCCCCTCCCCGATCTACGCACTCGAAAAGCCGAACTTCTGCCCTACGATTCACTCATTGTTATTTGCACCAATGGCGCTCGCAGTCGCGTAGCCGCCAAAGATTTACTGCGCCAGCCGGAGTTTCAGCACAAAACAATTTATCATCTACACGGGGGCATTATCGAAGCCGAAGACTGATTAGGTGACGATGGTGAAGCCCGGTTTGGCCGCTTGCTTCTCGACGTGGGGCAGGTCGATCTGTAAAATGTCGTGCGCATTCACTCGGATCAACTGCGCCAACTGATTCAGCGGCAGATCATTCCGTTCGAGACCAAACGGCTCTTCTATCTCCTCCCCAATTGACTCCAGCCCCACCAGAATGTAGGAGGTCAGCATCACGGCCGGAACCGTTAAGTAACCGTACACTTCAATCACCGTAAATGGCAGGACAGCCACGTACAACAGGATAAATAATTTAATAAACAGATTGTAGGAAAACGGGATTGGCGTGCTCTTGATGCGCTCACAGATGCCGCAAACGTCCATCAACGACGTTAGGTATTGATTGACGTTAATATGCTGCGATTCAGAGATGAGCCGCTGCCGGTATAATGTCTCGGTTTTTACCCACAGTTGACTCGATACGCCCGCCGGTACATGGTCGAAGCTGCTCAGGTCGCGTCGTTCCCCCTCCTCAGTTTCGTCTAATTCGTCTAATCCGGGTGAATCGCGCAGGTGATTTTTGAGCGCAAATGGAAAGTTGGAGATCGTTTTGGCGAAAAAAGTACGGCTCTCCACGTCATCCCGGTCGAGGATAGCGTTGAAAAATATCGACAGATTCCGGCAGTTGTTTACCAGTGAACCCCAGGCAATTCGGCCCTCATAGAAGCGGTCATAGGCCGTGTTCGTGCGGAAAATCAGGAGCAAACTCAGCAGAATACCCATCGCCTGCAGAAATGAACTGGGCGTGTCCTTGATTCGTATATCGCTGTAGTTTAACTCCGCCACGGTAACAACAGTCACGTAAAGTCCCACCAGCAATATCCGTTTGACTAATCCTTTGGCGGTAGGCCCCGTGTGAAAATGCCAGATAGCGGGTAACCAGTCTTTCGATTTATAAACAATCATACAATGCTCGTTTGCGTCTTGTAGTAGTCAATAAAGCACAACGCGCTGATGAATTAAACAGTTATGATATAAATCCGGCAAATACCCGTTTGGCTGGTCCTATCAGGTAAATATCGCTGAACGAAGCACTACTAACCGTCGGATTGAACGACACGCGCAGGTTACCGCCCAGCGTTTGGATGAACACAGGATCGGGCATTGCCAGTTGCTGATGCGCTACCAGCGCCACCGCCGTCACGCCCGTGCCGCAGGAATACGTTTCGTCTTCAACGCCCCGCTCGTAGGTTCTGACAAGCACCGTATGGTCGTCCAGTATCTGCGCAAAATTAACGTTCGTCCCTCCGGCGAAAGCCGTATTATACCGAATGGTACGGCCTTCGGTCACGACATCGAGCGACTCCAGATTTTCGACGAACTGCACCACATGGGGCGAACCGGTGTCCAGAAACGTCAGATCACTGCGTTTTTCAATACCGGCAACGTCGCTCATTTTCAAAAATATCTCTTCCTCGCACACCACCGCCACATGCTCCCCATCGACCGCTCGAAAACGCGTTTCGTTCTCAAACAGGCCCAGGTCATGCGCAAACCGGACAATGCATCGCCCGCCGTTGCCACACATGCTGCCCTCGGCCCCGTCGGCGTTGAAATACACCATCCGAAAGTCGTAGTCGGCATCGTTCTGAAGCAGAATCAGCCCGTCGGCTCCAATGCCAAACCGCCGGTGACACAGCCGCTCAATGAGAGCCTGATTGGTATGGGGAAACGTTCCAGTCCGATCATCAAGTAGCACGAAGTCGTTACCGGTGCCCTGGTATTTGTAGAAGTCCATTGTCTGTTGTGGTAGCCGATATAAAAAAAGCCACCTTTTCAGGCAGCTTTTGTTTTTCCATGAACAACCCGTTGATCAGGCTACGGCCTTAACTTTTGGCTTGCGCTCTTTAAGCCGGGCAGCCTTGCCCTGACGACCACGCAGGTAGAACAACCGCGCCCGGCGCACTTTGCCCATGCGGACGATTTCGATTTTGTCGATGTTGGGTGACAGAACCGGAAAAATGCGCTCTACACCAACGCCGTTCGATATTTTGCGGACGGTGAATGTTTCACCACCGCTGCTCGGATTCCGGCGTTGAATAACCGTTCCCGTGAAAACCTGGATGCGTTCTTTATTTCCCTCGCGGATTTTGACGTGCACGTTTACCGTATCGCCCGACCGGAAAGCAGGCAAGTCGGCGCGACGCTGCGCGTTGTCTGCCTCCACTAATTTTATTAACTCGCTCATGACCGTATTATAAATCGCCAGATAACTATTTGCGAAATGAACCGCAAAGATAGTAATCTTTTAGCGGGTAGAAAATACTTTTGCAAAATTGCCCCCTTCAACCCGTGCTAAGCCCATGAAAATACTGAACGTTGACCAGGTCCGCGCCCTTGACCAATCGACCATCAAAAGCGAACCGATTGCCCCACTCAACCTTATGGAAAGGGCCTCTCTAACGTTTGTCGACTGGTACGTGGACCGGTTTCCAGACACGACGCCCACCAAAATTTTCTGCGGTTTGGGCAATAACGGGGGCGACGGAATGGCCATTGCCCGGTTGCTGCTCGAACGCAACTACCCGGTCGACATTCACGTCGTACGCTACGCGCCCCGCGAATCAGACGACTTTATGCACAATCACCGGCGGCTTAAGTTAGTGACCGAACAAGTTAATTACATTGAATTTTCAAAGCATATACCGGCCATCCGACACAATGAAATCGTAATTGATGCCATTCTGGGATCGGGACTGTCGCGTCCGGCCGAGGGGATTATAAAGAGCACCATCGAAGCCATCAACCGGGCACCGGCCACGGTAATCTCGGTCGATATTGCCAGCGGTTTATACGCCGATAAGCCCAACGCGCCCGGCGACGTCATCATTGAACCGGACTACACGGTTACCTTTCAACTGCCAAAACTGGCGTTTCTACTCCCCCAAAATGGCCGTTACGTGGGTGATTGGCACATGGTCGACATCCGTCTGCACAAACGCTATATCGATCTGGCTCCCACACCTTATTTTTTCACCCAGCCCCACGAAGCCCGGCTGCTGCTCCGTAAGCGTGACCGCCATGCCCACAAAGGCACGTTCGGTCATGCGCTCCTGCTGGTGGGCAGCTACGGTAAAATTGGGGCGGCCGTGCTGGCCGCCCGGGCCTGTCTCCGGTCGGGAGTGGGGTTACTAACCGTGCAGGTGCCGCGCTGTGGCTACGCCGTCGTGCAAACAGCCGTGCCCGAGGCCATGTGCCGCCCCAACGGTCATCAGAATGTGTTGAGCATTGCGAGCGAAGGTGATAGTCCGGCTCCGGCCGATTACTCGACAGTCGGTATTGGCCCCGGCATTGGCAAGGCAACCGAGACACTTGCTATGTTCCGTGAGCTACTGCCGACGCTAAAAAAGCCGATGGTCGTGGATGCCGACGCCCTGAATCTGCTGGCCGAAAACCGGGACCTGCTAAAACTTCTTCCGCCCAGCAGCATCCTTACCCCCCACCCTAAAGAGTTTGAGCGGCTCACCCAACCCTGGGACGATGACTACCACAAGTTGACACTCCTGCGCGACTTTGCCCGGACGCACCGGGTTGTCGTTGTTTTGAAAGGCGCTTATTCGGCCGTTGCCACCCCCGATGGCGACGTGCACTTTAATGCAACGGGCAACCCCGGCCTGAGTACCGGCGGCACCGGCGATGTGCTGACGGGTGTGCTAACGGCTCTGCTGGCCCAGGGGTATGATCCGGTTGAAGCGGCTGTGTTGGGTGTGTATGCGCATGGGCTGGCGGGCGACCGGGTGGCTCAACAGCGCGGACCAATCGGAATGATTGCGTCTGATGTGGTCGATGCGTTGCGATGGGACTGATTTGTAGAAGCCGGGTAACGGTAGTGTGTATAGTTCACCCCATTGCCCATCCGATTGGCTAAGTCGGATGGTTCTGTTACCTACCGCTTACGAAATATCTACGAATGACAGTCGGCTGGTGCATCGGGTAGTTTTACGTAATGGGCAGATTCCGGGTTTCTGCGCTGTTTTTGGTGATGGGCAGGCCCCAAATTTGTGCGAAGGAAAATAGCCTGTTTACAAACACACCATGAAACACACAGCACAGCGGGATTGGCGCGTGTCCCGCCCCTCGCGCAGGAGTCAAGTTAACATCGACCAAACAACCGCCCTGGGCAGTCTGACGGTCGCTCTGCTCATCTATATTGTTTATCATTTCATCTACCCGTTGATCTCGAAAGGATTACTCTGGTAGTGATTGATTACCTGCAAAAGCACCCCGCCGGTTTCTGGTCCGGCGGGGTGTTATTTATTTCATCAACTGGTAGGTGGCAAAGGCCGACACATACGCCAGTATCATCATGTAGGCCAACTGCACAGCGGGCCACGTCCAGCTTTTAGTTTCGCGCTGGGTAGCCGCCAGCGTACTCATGCACATCATGGCAAATACGTAGAACACCAGCAGCGACCAGGCCACCGCGGGCGTGTACATCGGCCCGCCCGTTTCGGGATTACGCTCCTGCTGAAGCCGCTCCCGGATGGTTGTGTTTTCCCCGTCTTCATCCCCGGCACCAATGCTGTAAATGATAGACATGGTGCCAACGAATACTTCGCGGGCGGCAAACGAGCTAAGCAATGCAATGCCAATTTTCCAGTCGTAGCCGAGGGGTCGGATGGCGGGTTCGATGAAGTGGCCGAAATTGCCCGCGTAGGATGCTTCGCGCCGTTCGGACGCAATCCGGTTGGCCAATCCCTCGCTGTTCAGCGACGTATTCTGTTGCCGAACGCGGATTTCGGCCTGTTGCATGTCGTCGCCGGGGCCGTAACTGGCCAGCACCCACAGCACAATCGAAATAGCCAAAATAACCCGCCCGGCTTCCCAAACGAACGACCGGACGCTGTCGTAAACGGTCAGACCTACGTGGTTCCATCGGGGCAGTTTGAACGTGGGCAGTTCCATAATGAAGAAGCTGCGCTCCTTTGTTTTCAGCAGCAGTTTCAACACATAAGCCGATAATAATGCGCTAACTAAGCCCAGCAGGTACAAACTCATCAGGGCCAGTCCCTGCAAATTGAAGAATCCCAGTATGCGCTGGCTCGGCACAACCAAGGCAATCAGAATGGTGTAGATGGGCAGACGAGCCGCGCAGCTCATCAGGGGCGTAACGAGGATCGTGATGAGCCGGTCGCGCCGGGTGCCGATGCTGCGCGTAGCCATGATGGCGGGTACGGCGCAGGCAACGCCTGAAATCAGGGGTACTACGCTCCGGCCATTTAGTCCGAATTTACGCATGATCCGGTCCATGATAACCATCACCCGCGACATATAGCCCGACTCTTCGAGCAGTGCCACCAGCAGAAACAGAAACGCGATTTGGGGAATGAAGACCAGTATACCCCCAATGCCAGCCAGAATACCGTCGGTTAGCAGATCGGTAAGCGGTCCGGCGGGTAGGCTGTCCTTTAGCTGACCGTTGAGCCAGGCTACGCCCGCATCAATGGCATCCATAAACGGCTGTGCCCAGGCAAAAATGGCCTGAAAAATCAGTAACAGCACGAATCCAAAGATGGCGTAACCCCAGACAGGATGCAGCAGGATACGGTCGAGTTTCTGGCTCCAGGTGGGCTGACCCACCGGCCGCTGATCCGTCACGGCTTCGGCAACAACGGTGGCAATGCGCTTGTAGCGCGTGATGGTTTCGTTAGCCTGAAACGTTGGTTCGCTGAAGTTGTGTTTAGTAATAAGGGTATCCAGACCAACTTGCTGGGGACGGCTCAGAAACGTGAAACCGTCGTGCTGGATGACGTATTGGAGGGCGAGGTAGTTATTACTGAGCTGGTACTGCGCTCTGGTATCGGCAATTAACTCAGCCGCGTCATCAGCAGGATCGAAGAATAGCTTGCCGGGCAGCGTTGGCTGATGAAGCTGTCCCAGCACGGCTTTCTTAAGCGAGTCGATCCCCTCACCGGTGCGGGCATTGATGCGCACAACGGGCACACCCAGCCGCATGGCCAGCCGTACTGAGTTAACCTGCTTGCTTTGTTTAAGCGCTACGTCGAGCATGTTCAGCGCCAGCACCGTCGGTACGCCGAGGTCTGCAACCTGCGTAAACAGCAGCAAATTCCGGTGTAGATTTGAGGCATCAACAACCACAACGGCCACATCGGGATAATCGACGTGGGCCGGATTAGCCAGAATATCGGTGACGAGTTGCTCGTCTAACGACTTGGGATAGATAGAGTAAACGCCCGGCAGGTCAATAACCGTGGCACTAATTTGGGGATCAACGGACCATGTGCCAAATTTTTTATCGACGGTAACGCCGGGGAAGTTGCCGGTTTTCTGGCGCAGGCCAGTCAGTTGATTGAACAGCGACGATTTACCGGCGTTGGGATTACCGATGAGGGCAAGTATGGGCGAGGTACTCAAGGACGCAGTGTGTTTGTGTGTTTGGCAGGGCCGTCGTCGGACCGCCGATGCGGTGCCTGCGGGCTTGCGTGTTCAACGCTGGTCACGCGGACGCAAATACAATACTAAAAACCTACCCACACACACCAGCAACGGTTAATTGTCAATCAATATAGTAGCCGCTTCAGACCGGCGCATCGACAGACAATAGCCGGATACGTTCAGGCAAATTGGATCACCGAGGGGAGCCTTACAATGCAAACATACTTCAGCACCTGGCAAACAACCCATTTCGAGCAGCTTAAGTGACATCATTTGATCGTTAAACGACTGAATGATGGCCCGTTCGCCTACTTTAAGGTCAGCTACACTGCGCTTGCTCATGGCCGAGGGTGCCGGTGTGAGACGGCTATCTTTATTTAGATTCAATTTAATTAACGCAAGATTACGGCTCAAAGTTTATTGATGCAAGAGAAGAGGAACAGAAATATGATGAGCTTACCAAGCAGGATACTGATGATCGATCCTACCGGGTCCGCAAATAGTGCAGTTTCCTTTTTACCATCACCGTTCTGCCGTAAATTTGCACACGTATAAAGAAACAAAGCGTGGCAGAATCGGTACGGCAGATGGGAGCGTTGATGCGGAAGGAATTTCTGCTGGAATGGCGGCAACGCTACGCCCTCAACGGGATGCTACTGTACATTGTGGGAGCGGTGTTTGTGTGTTACCTGAGTTTCAACGCCCGCCCCGGACAATTGACGCCGATTGTCTGGAACACGCTGTTCTGGATTATTCTCCTGTTTACGGCCATCAACGCCATCGCTAAAAGCTTTGTGCAGGAGCGGGCGGGACGGCAACTGTATTACTACACGCTGGTTAGTCCGCAGCAAATAATTCTGTCGAAAATTGGCTATAATACGGCACTCATGCTGGTGCTGGCGTTGTTAGGGTTCAGTACATACGCGTTCGTGCTGGGCAATCCGGTGCAGGACGTGCCGCTGTATCTGCTGACATTGGTGCTGGGGGCGGTGGGGTTTGCGGCTTCGCTGACACTGGTATCGGGCATTGCCAGCAAGGCTGAGAACCCGGCTACGCTGATGGCAGTGCTGAGTTTTCCAATTATCCTGCCGCTGCTGCTGTTGCTGCTGAAAATCTCGAAAAACGCGATGGATGGCCTCGACCGCAGCGTCAGTTGGAGCGAAATCTGGACGGTGCTGGCCATTGACGCTATCGTGCTGACACTGTCCTGGCTGTTGTTTCCGTTCTTGTGGCGGAGTTGAAGTATCACGGACCGGGGCGCGGAGCCTTTAGTCCGTATTTGTTGAGTAAGATACGGACTTTAGTCCGTGATACATTTATGAAAACATACTGGTGGAAGACCCTGGCGGTCATTATTTTAACCTACGTAGTGTTGCAGGGCCTGCTCGGCGTGGTGCCGCGCCAGCCAATTCTGAACGAGAGTATTCGGAATGTGTATTTCCATGTGCCGCTCTGGTTCGGGATGATTGCGCTGCTGCTGGTGTCGGCTATTTATTCGGTTCGCTACCTGCGCAGTGGCCGGTTTGGTGATGATTTGGTCGCGGTAGAGTTTGCCAATACCGCTATTTTGTTTGGCCTGTTGGGTTGCATGACCGGGTCGCTGTGGGCTAATTTCACGTGGGGCGAACCGTGGCCCAACGATCCAAAGCTGAACAGCGTAGCAGTAGGGATGCTGATGTACTTTGCTTACCTGATTCTGCGCGGCTCGTTCGACGATGAGCAGCGCCGGGCCAGGATTTCGGCGGTGTACAACATCTTCGCCTTTGCGGTGTTTGTCCCGCTCATCTTCGTGGTGCCGCGCCTGACCGATTCGCTGCACCCCGGCAATGGGGGAAACCCAGCCTTCGGCCAGTATGACATGGACAGTAAAATGCGGATGGTGTTTTACCCCGCCGTAATTGGATTTACCCTGCTGGGCGTTTGGATTACCGAGCTGCGTGTCAGGATGCGCCGGGTCAAAGCCGTTTTAGAGGAGTAAATCTGAATGAGCAACTCCGAATGATTCAGCCGCTTTTTGCGTTATTTTTGTAACTATCCCGATAGGCCAATGCGACCCTTTTTTCTAACAAAAACTCTTTTAGCAGCACTGCTTTTGTTTAGTCAAAACCTCCTGGCTCAACAGCCCGTTGCAGATGGTGTGAAAATGGCCGACCGACTCCGGGCCGACGGCAAAATATGGGTGGTGGTAGCGGTTATTGCGGCTGTGTTCGCGGGCATTATCATCTACCTCGTCCGGCTCGACCGGCAGATTGGTAAGTTGGAAAAGGAAGTAAACGAAAAGAAAAACACGCAGTCTGTTCGACTCTAAAGCTATGAAACTCTCTCACATTCTCGGTATCGTTGTCATTGCGCTGGCCATCGGCATCATCGTTGCCACGGCGGGCGACGCCAGTTCGTACGTAACGTTCCGGCAGGCGAGCGAACTCGCTAAAGACGGCGATGACAAGCTGATTCACGTTGTTGGCAAGGTACAGAAAGACGCGCAGGGCCGCATTACGGACATGCTTTACAACCCGGCCATCGACCCAAACCACTTTGAGTTTACGCTCGTCGACAATGACAAGCAGGCGCAGAAAGTGGTGTACAACAGCCCCAAGCCACAAGATTTTGACCGTTCAGAGCAAGTCGTCGTTGTTGGGGCCATGCAGGGCGATCATTTCCAGTGCAACAAGATTCTGCTCAAGTGCCCGTCGAAATACCAGGACGGCAAGTTGGAAACAACGGAACACGAAGCGAAAACGGCACAGCTATGAGTATACAAGAAATTGAAACTGCTATTACTCAACTGAGTTATGACGAGTTTTGGAAACTCTCCGATTGGATACTCGAACAGCGTAATCGGGATTGGGAGCAACGTCTTGAAAGTGATTTAGATGCTGGCCATTTCGACAATCTGATTGCGGAATTAACTGAAGAGTACAAACAAGGCTTAACCAAACCACTATGACGCACAGAACGTTTGAGCGTTTCTGGAAGCGTCACGATCAATTACCGGATTCAGTTAGGGAGTTGGCAAAGAAGAATTACGAGTTACTGAAGCAAGACCCGTTACATCCATCCTTACATTTTAAGAAGGTAGGCAGGAAAAGTCAGTTTTGGTCGGTGCGTGTAGGCGAACATTACAGAGCCGTGGCTATTGAACCTGAAGAAGGCGTCGTTGCCTGGTTCTGGATTGGTCATCACTCAGAATACGATAGAATTATCAACCAATGATACATACCACAGTCGGGCAACTCGGCCACTTTTTCGTCATCCTCTCGTTCGTTACGGCGCTGGTGGCCACGGTCGCTTATTTTCTGTCGGCCCTCGGTCGACGCAGTACCGCGCAGGTCGTTCCTATTGAAGAGCCGCAGTTAGCCTACGCGGGCGAGTCGAGCTTTGGGGGTAAGACAACAAAGCGAAAGACCCCGCCGAAAGCGGCTTTTCAACAGTCGAAACCCGAAAGAGATGACTGGCGGACGCTGGCGCGGTGGGCGTTCTACACGCACGGTTTAGCCGTACTGGGTGTCGCCGTTAGTTTGTACTGGATCATCTATAACCATTATTTCGAGTACCATTACGCGTGGAGTCACTCGTCGCTGGCGTTGCCGGTGCAGTACATGATCTCCTGCTTTTGGGAAGGGCAGGAAGGCTCGTTTCTGCTCTGGCTGTTCTGGAACGCAGTCGTTGGTGCCATTCTGATTCGCACGGCTGGGTCCCGATGGGAAGCGCCCATGATGACCGTTTTTGCGCTGGTGCAGGCGTTTCTGGCGTCGATGATCTTAGGCGTCGTCTTTGGCGAAGCGTTCAAGATTGGTTCGTCGCCGTTTTTATTGCTGACCGAAGCCATACCCGACGCGCCGATTTTCACTGCTGATCCGACGTTCGTGCCCAAGGACGGAAACGGCTTGAATCCCCTGCTCCAGAACTACTGGATGGTCATTCACCCGCCAACGCTATTTTTTGGTTTCGCCCTGACACTCGTACCGTTTGCGTATTGCATTGCCGGACTATGGCGCAACCAGCCCCTCGAATGGATTCGGCCCGCCCTGCCCTGGACGCTATTTGGAGCCATGATCCTCGGCATCGGCATTATGATGGGTGGCTACTGGGCCTACGAAACGCTCAATTTTGGCGGCTACTGGAACTGGGACCCCGTCGAAAACGCGGTGTACGTACCGTGGCTGGTGATGGTGGCCGCATCGCACACGATGCTAATTGCCAAACGCTCGTCAACGGGCCTGAAAACAGCGATTATTCTGACCATCGCCACGTTTCTGCTGGTTCTTTACTCCACGTTTTTAGCGCGTAGTGGTATTCTGGGTAATGCATCGGTCCACTCGTTCACGGATCTGGGCCTGTCGGGCCAAATATTACTGTACTTACTGGCGTTTGTGGTCATGGCCATTGTGCTGGCGGCTGTCAAGTGGAAAAACATCCCAAGCGACGCCGACGAAGCCTCGGTATATACCAAAGAATTCTGGGTATTTATCGGTGCCGTCGTGCTGTGTCTGTCGGCTTTTCAGGTGATTGCTACTACTTCCATTCCCGTTTACAACAAAATTCTGGAAGCGTTCGGTAAGGTCTCGAACCTTGCACTACCCGCCGACCAGCCCGCGCATTACAGTAAATTTCAAGTTTGGTTTTTCGTTGTGATCGCGTTGCTGACGGGTATTGGTCAGTACATGTGGTGGCGCAAATTAGAGAACAAAAAATGGGATGCGCTCATCACGCCCGGCATCCTGACGCTGCTAATCAGCGCGGCCCTAATTGCGTTTGGCGGGATTAAAAACCCGGTTTACATGGCCCTGATGGTCGCTTCCGTCTTTGCGCTGATGACCAACGGCACGATTCTGCTGTCCATCATCCGGGGTAACTACCGGCTGTCGGGTGGGGCCATTGCGCACATGGGCTTAGCCCTGATGCTGATTGGCATTTTGTACTCGTCCGGGTATTCGCGCGTTGTCTCGCTTAATAATAGCGGAATAGCGATTTCTAATCAGGAGGATTTCATCAAAAATGACAATAAAGAAAATAAAGAAAATGTACTGCTTTGGTTGAATCAGCCGGAGCGGATGGACAAGTACCAGATTACCTACCGGGGCCAGCGCGTAGAAATTCGTGGTGTGCCTGGTTACGTTCCGCGTGAGGATGTCACGGTGATCGAAGGTGATTTTCACGGCATTGCCCAGCGCGACATTGAGCAAAACGGCAAACTGTATTACAAGAAAGGTGATACGCTGGCTATGTATCCTGAGAATGTCCATTATGCAGTTGAGTATCGCGAGCCAACGGGCAAGATTTTCACGCTGTACCCGCGTATTCAGGTTAACGAGCGTATGGGCGTGGTCCTCTCGCCCGATAGTCGGCACACGGTAGACCGTGATATTTACACCTACATTGCTACTGCACCGAACCCATCGGAAGAGGACAAGTGGGAAAAGACAGAAACGTACTCCGTTGCCATTAAAGACACATTCTTCCTTAATGATTACGTCGCCATCCTGGACGATGTAGCACGAACGAACGAGGTTGAAGGCATGGAAATTGGCCCCAACGATGCCGCTGTGCGGGCACGAGTGCGGGTGCTGGACAAAAACGGCGAACACATTCTTAGCCCGGCGTTCATCATTAAAGACCGTTTGGTGGGTCGGCGGGCCGAAACGAGCGACGAGTTGGGCGTGCGGATTCAGCTGAACGAAATCAATCCGCAGACGGGTAAGTTCACGTTTGCCGTCAACCGGACCCAGCGCGACTACATCGTGATGAAGGCGCTGGAAAAGCCGCTCATCAACCTGCTTTGGATCGGTACGCTCATTGTTGTGCTCGGCTTTCTGATTGCCACCGTCCGGCGCTACCGCGAGTTCGCCAAAATGAAGGTGAAAGGTGTATAAGAAGTACGTAAGTGGTAAGTGTTTAAATAGCTGACGCGAGGGTGTTGCTTTCGCGTCAGCTATTTAAACACCTACCACTTACGTACTTAAAAATTGCCTTATGAAACTCTCCGAAATCCTTCTTCTCGCGGCTGCGGCTGGTTTCCTGACCATCTGGATTGCCGAACTACAGCGCACGACCTTCGCTGAAAGCTACTGGCTGTTGATGCTGTGCTTAGCGTTTTTGCTGGCGTTCCAGTTCGTTCGTACCAAGCGGCTCGAACGCGAAAAAGCCGTTTCCCCGACGATTAAGCAAATAGTGAACGACCGTAAGAAAGCGTCGGAATCAGGCAAGAAATCAGCGAGGAAAAAGTAGATAGCAGTCGGGATTATCTCAACGATGAGCTACTCGAACCAGAGGAACGATCTAAAAAGATGCGATAAGACGCCCGGGCGCTTAGCTTTGTGTCACTTACTGACCAACTAACCACATTTGGATTCGTACGCGTTACTTTTCGGTGCCCTACTCGCCCTCGTGCTGGCCGGTTTTTTCTCGGCGGTCGAGATGGCCTACGTGTCGGTGAACCGGCTGTACTTTGAACTCCACAGCAAGCAAGGACCACTGGGCGAAAAACTCGTGTCGGGGTTTCTCAAAAACCCGATTCTCTTCGTTGGCACCACGCTAACGGGCAACACGCTCTTTTTGGTGCTCTACGTGGTGCTGAGCGTATCGGTGCTGAATCCGTTGCTGATGGCGCTTATTCCCGATGCCTACGACAGCCCGTTTTTGCTCGTTGTGCTGGAAACGATTATCCTGACGGTCATTTTTCTACCCCTGGCCGATTACTTGCCAAAAAGTCTTGCGCTCATTCATCCCGACCGGTTTCTGGAATGGTTAGCCATTCCGTTATGGATTATCTATCAGGCTATTGCGCCCATTGTTCGGGTACTGGTGGGAACGGCTCGGTTCTTTATCCGGTACGGACTGGGCAAGAAAAATCCGGAAATCCGGCCCGTCTTCGGCCTGACAGACCTGAATCATTACCTCCAGCAACTGAATCAGAAAGCCAATACGGAAGAAGATGTAGAAGTTGATACGCGAATATTTAACAAAGCCATCGAATTCCGCGACGTGCGGGTGCGCGACTGCCTGATCCCCCGCACCGAAATTGCGGCCATTGCCGTCGATGATACGGTTGAGGAGTTGCGGCAGGCATTTCAGGACAGTGGTCACTCCAAAATTGTGGTGTACCGCGACACCATCGACGACGTAATTGGGTACTGTCACGCCTTGGCGCTCTTTCAAAAACCAGCCACAGTCGAAGAAATCATTACTCCCATTATTACCGTTCCCGAAACCATGCCCGCCCAGGATCTGCTGCTCCGGTTTCTGTCGGAACGCAAGAGTCTTGCTCTGGTAGTCGATGAGTTTGGCGGTACGGCGGGCATTGTCAGCGTGGAGGATATGGTAGAGCAAATTTTTGGAGAGATTCAGGATGAGTATGACACCAATGAGGACTGGGTTGAGCGGCAACTGGACGAAAATAACTGGCTGCTGAGTGCCCGCCACGAAATTGACGATTTGAACGAGAAGTACGGCTGGAACATCCCGGAGGGTGACCGAACATCGACATCAAACCGATACGACACGCTTGGCGGACTGATTCTGGCTACGAACGAAGACATTCCCCAGGTGGGCGAAGTAATCGAGTTTGCTCCGTTTACGTTCACCGTCATGTCGATGGACGGCACCCGAATCGACACGGTAAAGGTGCGACTGAATCGGGACTAAGGTTTCCCAACGCTAAAGCGGTGGGCTGATACCGGCTATCAGCCCACCGCTTTAGCGTTGGGAACTGAAAATATATTTTTATCTACCTCATACTGTGGACCCACGTACCATTCAACAAACCGTTGCCCGGCATCTGCTGTCGGCTCGGGCCGTTCGGCTACAACCCGATGCACCCTTCACCTGGAGTTCGGGCTGGAAATCACCCATCTATTGCGACAACCGCGTCACGCTGGCTTACCCCGACGTACGCACATTTATCAAAAATGCCCTGGCCGATGCCATCCGTCAGCATTATCCTGCGGTGGAGGTCATTGCCGGAGTGGCTACGGCCGGTATTCCGCAGGGTGCCTTGGTGGCCGACGCGCTGGGCCTCCCCTACTGCTACGTTCGGCCCGAACCCAAGGCGCACGGCATGGGCAAGCAAATTGAAGGTGAGTTGGAAACGGGTGCCCGCGTGGTGGTGATTGAAGATCTGATCTCAACCGGCGGCAGTTCGCTAAAAGTAGTCGACGCACTCCGGGCGGCTGGGGCCGATGTGCTGGGCATGGCCGCTATCTTTACCTACGGCTTTCCGGCAGCCGACCAAAATTTCCGGGATAGAAACGTGCCGCTAATTTGTCTGAGCAATTACAACGCCCTGCTGACCGAAGCACAAACGCTCGACTACATAACGACTGATGCAATAGACTCGCTGTCGGCCTGGCGGCAAAACCCGGCGGAATGGGGAAGGTAGTTTTGGGTTTGTGGTTCGCGTAGTTGGCTGACGCGTCCAGCTTACGCCGGTCCGCCGGTGCGGTCAGCCAATTACGAACCACAAACCCTCAAACCACAAACTAACTAACATGGCCCTCATCACCGCCCGTATTGAACGAACACCGTATGAAACGCACTTGTCGACTGAGTCGCAGGTTGTGGTTGTTGATGAGCCCAACGACGTAGGTGGGCAAGACCGGGGTATGCGGCCGGGTGAGTTGCTGGCAGGGTCGCTGGCAGCCTGCACCGTCATTACCCTGCGCATGTACGCCGACCGCAAGGGCTGGCCGCTTGACTCCGTCGTGGCGCACGTTGATTATACCAGCGATCCAGCAACCAAGCGTTCACTATTTACGATGAAGCTGATTCTGAACGGTGACCTGGACGACGATCAGCGGGCGCGACTGCTGGAAATGGCCGACCGCTGTCCCATCCATCGGGCGTTGCAGAACCCCATAGATTTTGAGACAACGCTGATTGAAAATGAAATGACCAACCAACAGCCATCCGCTGACTAACGTCTCACTCCGGCAGCATATACTTCATATCGGAGGTATGTGTCGGATACGCGAAGTGCATATCACCCAGTGCGTTCGCCGGAATCTGGTGCTTCATGGCTAAGGCAAACAGGTTAATCACTTCGTCGCTACCTGATCCCAGCAGGTGTGCGCCCACAATTTGCCCGGTTTCTTCGTCAATCAGCGTTTTGAAGCCCGACGTTGGCTCGTTCATGCGCCGGGAGCTGTACCAGTCGGTTGTTTCTTTTAAGGTCACTTTCACCCGGCGTCCCTGTTGTTTCGCCTGCTCTTCGGTCAGGCCAACGGAGGCCAAAGGCGGCACAGTAAAAACGGTTGTCGGCACCGGCGCATCGGCGAACGTTTTGTGATTGCCCTTCAGAATATTCCCGCTCACGATACCACCCTCGTAGCCAGCCATCGGCGTTAGCGGCAAGCCTTTGTCGGCCACGTCTCCGCAGGCGTACACCGCCGGGTTCGATACGCTTTGCAGGTACTCGTTCACCACAACCCCTTTTTTGCTCACCTCAACACGGGCTTTCTCCAGCCCTAACTCAGCCACATCAGCCACCCGGCCAGCCGCGTGAACAACGAGGTTTGTCGTAACCGAATGTTCTTTCTGCTGCTGATTGTAGCAAACGGTCAGGTTACCCGGCTGCCCCTCAATGGCCGATACGGCCGCTTCCAGCACGAACCGAATGCCAATCGACTCCATCGCTTTCACCAACAAGCCAACCACGTCGGCGTCGAACCCCTCCAACGGCCGTTTGCCCTTGTGGATAATGGTCACCATTGCCCCGGCGCGGGCGGCAATGTGCGCAAACTCGAAGGCGATGTACCCGCCACCCACCATAATGAGTTGTTTGGGCAATTGGGGTAGTTCCAGAAACCCGGTGCTGTCGATGAGCAACTCCTCGCCGGGAATGTTCAGGGGTTGTGGTCGCTGTCCGGTAGCAATAACGATGTGGGTGGCGCGTAGTTCGTCATCAACCACGCGCACCGTGTTGGTGTCTACAAACGAGGCCACGCCGTGAAACTGGACGATGCCTTCGTCGGTAAACTTCACCTCCGTGCGTTCTGGAATTGGGTCGGTAAACGTTTTCTTGAACGCCATCAGATCCGGCCAGTTGATGGTTAAGGCCCCGTCAATTCCTTTCCCGGTCATCTGCGCCGAACGGGCAATGATCTCAGCGGCTCCGGCCAGCACTTTTTTCGGGTCGCAGCCGCGCTGGGAGCAGGTACCGCCAAATGGCTGTTTATCAATAATAGCGACGGACTTACCGGCTTCCCGGGCGGCTTCGGCAACGGTTTTCCCGGCCGAACCCGTGCCGATAACGATAAGGTCGAATGAGTGAGCGGGCATAGATCGTGTAGCGAAGATTTAGTCTGTATAACCGACAAACTGGGTTAGCGGCTAAAAAAGCGCTTTGTTCAGGTTAAATAAGTCTCATTACCGCCTACTAAATGCTACCTGTCAGGTACTTATGAAAACGTCAATGCGCCAGCCGCCGGGTGTACAGGCAGTGGGCATCCGTTTCACCCCATAAAGTCTAATTGGTCCATTTACTTAGTAAACTAAACCAATCAGGACCGTGACCGTTACAAGCGGTACACTGTGCCAGCGCACAGAGCATTATCTATTTTCTGTATACCCTTCATATGAAAGCAGCCGTATTTCACAAAGTGGGCGACATCCGTTACGAACACGTTGATGACCCCAAAATTGAAGATTCCCGCGACGCCATCATTCGCATTACATCCACGGCTATCTGCGGTTCCGACCTGCACATTTACAATGGTTTTCTCCCCCAGCTTCGCCCGGAGGTGCTCGGCCACGAGTTTATGGGTATCGTGGAGGACGTTGGTTCCGGCGTAACAAACCTCAAAAAAGGTGACCGGGTGGTCGTACCGTTTACCATCTCCTGCGGCAAGTGCTACTTCTGCGAGCATAACTTTCAGATGCACTGCGAAAACTCCAACAAAGAAGCCTACGGACCGGACGGCGGGCTGCTCAGCGAAAAAGGCGGGGCACTCTTCGGCTACTCCGACCTCTACGGCGGCTACAATGGCGGGCAGGCCGAAGCCGTGCGGGTGCCCTACGCCGACTATGGCCTGCGGCACGTGCCGGAGCAACTGAAGGACGAAGAGGTTCTGTTTTTATCCGATATTTTCCCTACTGGCTGGAGTTCCATCGAATGGGCCGAACTGAAGGGGGGCGAAACGGTCGCCATTTTTGGGTCGGGGCCGGTGGGGCTGATGGCGCAAAAATCGGCCTGGCTACAGGGAGCCGGACGCGTTATTGCTATCGACACGGTCAACTACCGGCTAGAACGCGCCAAGCGGGTCAACAAGGTAGAGACGCTCAATCCGAACGATGTGGACATTGTCGAAACGCTCCGGGGCATGACCGAAGGGCGCGGCCCCGACGTTTGCGTCGACGCTGTAGGTATGGAGGCTGACCGATCTGTTCTGGACCGGGCAAAAGCGGTTATTAACCTCGAAAAAGGCTCAATCAGTGTGCTGGAGACGTGCTTCCGGGCCGTGCGCCGGGGTGGGGTTGTGACGGTAGTGGGTGTTTATGGCACTCCGTTCGACAACTTCCCGATTGGCCGGATGTTCGACAAAGGCGTGACGATGCGCATGGGCCAATCCTTTGTGCACAAAAACATCGATCATCTGCTGGATCTCGTTGTGCAGGGTAAGGTGGTGCTCGACGACATCGTGTCGCACGTGCTGCCACTTACGGAGACGTCGCGGGCCTATGACATATTCAAGAAAAAAGAAGATGACTGCACCAAAGTAGTGCTCAAACCCTGATGGTAGTTGAACAGAAGGAACCGGTGACGAGCGAAATCTAACCCTCATTGACAAGTATAAATCATGGACGAACCAAGTATCCAGTCTCTGTCCACACATTATGATTTTCTGCTGATTACCAATTAATTACCAACCAATAAAATCGAATTTCTCAACGATGGAAACTCAACCCAATAGTAAAACGGCCCTCATTACGGGCGCGGCCAGCGGCATTGGCAGTGAACTCACCCGGCTGTTTGCCAAAGACGGCTATAACTTGATTCTGGTTGACCGAGACGAACAGGGCATGAGTCAATTAGCTTATAACCTTAAGAATCAGTACGGTACGCAGGCAACCCTTATTACCAAAAACCTGTCTGATCCCAGTGCACCGGAAGAAATCTACGCGCAAACGAGCGGAACGACCATCGACGTGCTGGTAAATGACGCTGGCGAAGGTGAATACGGCCAGTTTGCGAGTGAAACCAACCTTCAGCGCGAATTGGCCATTGTGCAGGGCAACGCTACGTCGCTCATGCACCTGACGAAGTTGTACCTGAAGGATATGGTGGCCCGCAACGACGGCAAAATTCTGATGCTCGGTTCGGAAGTATCGGTTGCGCCCAGCCCAATGATGGCCGTTTACGGCGCTACCAAAGCGTTTATCAAGTCGTTCGCCGAGTCAATTCGCAGCGAGTTGAAAGGCAATGGCTCGAAGGTCACGATCACGGTGCTCATGCCGGGAGCCACCAATACCAATTTCTTTAAAACGGCCGGTGCTGAGCACGTCAAGGGAGCCGACCCCAACAAAACAGCCGATCCGGCTTCGGTGGCCAAAGCGGGTTATGACGCGCTAATGGCCGGTGACGATCACGTGGTGGCGGGCTTCATGAACAAAATCAAGGTAGGACTGGCCCACTTGCTGCCCGATCCCCTAATTGCCGCTAAGGGCCGCAGCGACATGATGCCAAAAGATGAAGCCGCCGAAAAACAGAAGCAAACAACGGCTATTATCATTGGAGTAGCGGTGGCGGTGGCTGGGATATGGTTACTATCGCGTAATAGCTCGTCGGTTGTGCCAAGCGTTAGCGCCTACGACAAGGCACGATACCGCTACAAAGCCGGAAGGGCGAAACGATCAGCAAAAAACGCTCTGGCTTCCGTTAGCGATTCAGTAAAAAGCGCGTACAGCGACGCCAAATCAACCGTTGAAGACGCACTGGCATAATTCGTTTGTGGGGTGAAGGTCTACCCCACAAACAACAAACTAAACGTTATGGAAGCAACTAAGACAAAAGCCTACGGCGCTAAGGCGTCCCTGATTGACTCGCTCAGTAGTTTGTCCCGCATGGACATCGAGCGGAATGAACCTAAGCCGGACGAAGTTCAGATTGATGTTTTGTACTGTGGCGTCTGCCACTCCGACGTACACCAAGTGCGCAACGACTGGAACAACACCGTTTACCCGTGCGTACCCGGCCACGAAATTGTTGGTAAGGTAACGCAGGTCGGCAGTGACGTCACTAAATTCAGCGTGGGCGACGTAGTTGGCGTTGGGTGCATGATTGATTCGTGCGGTCAGTGCCACTCCTGTCAGGACGGGGTAGAGAACTACTGCGAAGGGCCGGTAAGCTGGACGGCGACCTACAACGGGTACATGAAACCCGATGGCAGCGGCTACAACACCTTTGGCGGGTATTCGACGGGTATTGTCGTTAAAGAGTCGTTTGTACTGCGCATTCCCGACGCGCTCGACATCAAAGCGGCTGCGCCGATTCTGTGCGCGGGCGTAACGACGTATTCTCCCCTTAAGCATTGGAACACCAAACCCGGCGACAAGGTAGCCGTGGTGGGTTTGGGTGGACTGGGGCACATGGGCGTTCAAATAGCCAAAGCAATGGGGGCCAACGTAACCGTTATCACCCACACCGAAGAAAAGCGGGCAATCGCCGAAGCATTGGGCGCGCACGAGGTCATTATCTCGACCGATAAGAAGGCGATGAAGGACCACGAGCTGACGTTCGATCTGGTGCTAAACACCATCCCCGACAAGTATGACCTCAATCCGTATATTCAGTTGCTCAAGCGCGACGGGGCATTTGTGGCGGTGGGTGTTATAGGACCGTTCAAAAGCGCAACCGACAACATGGAAGTGGCCATGCACCGGCGCACGGTATCGGGTTCACTCATTGGCAGCATCGCCGAAACCCAGGAGGTGCTGGACTTTTGCGCTGCGCATTCAATTGCGCCTGAGGTGGAGATGATTGCCATGCAGGACATCAACAAAGCATACAAGCGGATGCTGAATGAAGACGTCCAATTCCGGTTTGTAATCGACATGCAAACGCTCAAAGACGAAAACTAACATAATTCAACAACGTTATGCTTGATACGTATGCAAAGGCGTTCGGCCTTGGAATAGTGATTGGCATGCGGGCTTTAGCAGGCCCCGCCCTGTTGAGCCGCAAATTAGTCCGCACCCTGCCCGTCAAAGAACCGACGAAGCCCATTCACTACATGGCGCAGCCGCCGGTAGCCCTCGCGCTGGAGGTGTTGGCAGGTACGGAGATTTTAACCGATAAACTTCCCGGCGTACCCAACCGCACAGTTCCCTTCCAGTTCGGTGGCCGCGTTGTGTCGGGGGGCAGTTGCGGAGCAGTTCTGAGCGAGGTCGAAGGACAGTCTATTCTGGTCGGGTCCATTGCCGGTGGTGTTGGCGCTGTAGTCGGTACGCTGGCGTTTTTTAATCTGCGGCAGTGGCTCCATTACGGCGTCGGTTTACCCGATCCCCTCGTTGCGCTGGCCGAAGATATTCTTTGCGTTGGCGCAGGCTGGGCCATTGCCAATAGCATTCAACCGGCGCAGCAGCCTGCCTGAACACAGGGCGCAGTAGCCGTCTACTAATAACGACGGATTCATTCGAGTCAATGCTCTTAAAAAGCCGCGTCTGTTTGTTCAGAACGCGGCTTTTCGGGTACAGGCGTGTCTCTGCAATAGCGGTGCTTTGCCTATATTTACCCGCTTAAAACAAGACAGGACTACATGCCGGACGCCTACAAGCACCTACCAAACGATACAACCTCTACCAACGAACGGCTACTGTTTGCCCTGCAAGCCGCCGACATCGGCACCTGGGAACTGGACCCGATCCACCAGTTGGTTTATTGGGACGAGCGCTGTCAGTCCCTCTTCGGCACTGCTCAAAACGACGTTGCGCCGTACAGCCAGGTGTTGACCCACGTGCATCCCGATGATCGGCAGCGGGTGGATGAAGCAATTCAACGGGCGTTGACCATAGAATCCGGTGGTCAGTACACCATTGACTTTCGACCCGCCACCACTACAGACGGGCAACCACGCTGGTTACGTTGCCAAGGGAGGGCGTATTTCGATGAGCAGGGCGGGGCATACCAACTTTCGGGTATTGCGCAGGATGTGACGCCGGACGTGCTATCCCGGCAACAGGCCGACGCCAATGCCAGGCAGCAGCAGCAAACGACGACCGAGTTGCTACAGTCGGTGCTCGACTCAGCTATGGCGGGCATCAGTGTGCTTACCAGTGTGCGAAATGAGCAGGAAGAAATCATTGACTTCGAGTACCGGCTGGTGAACCGGGTTACCGAACAGATCAACAACCGCACCGACCTAATTGGGCAGCGCTATTCAGTCGTCCACTCAGGCTATCGGCAGGCGGGCCTGTTCGACGACTTTGTTGCGGTTGTTCAAACGGGCAGGCTCGTTGAGAAAGAACGCCATTATACCAGTGAGGGTTTTAATAACCAATACGTTACGGTCGTGGCCAAGCTCGATGACGGTGTCGTCTTATCGTTCCGCGACATCACCCAGGAAGTAGAAGCGCGGCAGCAGATCGAAGCCAGCGAAATCAAACTCCGTTCCCTGATCGAAGAAGCGCCCGTAGCGACCTGCCTGTTCGTTGGCCGGGACATGCGCATCGAGTTGGCCAATGAAGCCATGATCGACATTTGGGGCAAAGGCGGGTCGGTTATTGGCCAGCCCCTCGCCGACGCCCTGCCTGAACTGAAAAGTCAGCACTTCCTGCCATTACTTGACGAATTATTTACAACAGGCAGAACGCACGAAACAAAGGCGGGTCGCGCCGATCTGGTTGTCAATGGAGCGTTGGGCACTTATTATTTCGACTACACCTTCAAGCCCCTGCGCAATGCCAACGATGAAGTCTACGCGATTATGGAGATGGCCATCGATGTAACCAGCGAAGTGATGACAAGGCGGGAGTTAGAAACCAGCGAAGCCCGCTTTCGCAGTATTGTTGAGCAGGCACCCATGGCCATTGGTTTGCTCAAGAGTCGCGATATGGTCATCGAAACGGGTAATGCTAAACTCTTTGACGTCTGGGGCAAAGACCTATCCATAATCGGACGGCGGCTGGTCGACGCATTACCGGAACTACAGGGGCAGGGATTCGTTGAACTGCTGGAAGGCGTTTATGACACCGGCGAGCTTTTTTCCGGCAATGGTGTACCAGCCAGACTAAATCGGCACGGCCAGTTAGACGACGTTTATTTCGACTTCGTTTACACCCCCTCACGCGATGTGAAAGGCGCGGTTACCGGCGTGATGGTGTTGGCTACTGACGTAACGGAGCAGGTAGTTGCGCGGCAAAAGCTACAGGAGAGTGAGACTTACTTCCGCCAGCTTACCGATACCGTACCGGCCATGATCTGGATCACCGAAGCCGACGGCAGTTGCAGCTACCTCAACAAACAATGGTACGAGTATACCGGACAGACCAAAGAAGAGGCCGAAGGTTTCGGCTGGCTCAACGCCACCCACCCGGATGATATGGAAGAGGCCGGACGACTATTTCTTGAGGCCAACGAACGGCAAACGTCGTTCAACGCCCTGTATCGACTACGCCAGAAAGATGGCTCTTACCGCTGGTCCATCGACAAGGCCAGCCCCCGGTTTAGCGCGAATGGCAACTACGAAGGTATGATTGGCACGGTGATCGATGTGCACGAACAGACAGTCGCCCGCCAGCAACTGGTTGACAGTGAAGCCAAGTTCCGCGCCCTGATCGAAGAAGCCCCCGTAGCCACCTGCCTCTTTGTGGGCCGCGACCTGCGTATTGATATCGCCAACGAAGCCATGATTGCCGTTTGGGGCAAAGGCCGGTCGGTTATTGGCCAGCCGCTCCATCAGGCGTTGCCGGAACTACGGGGGCAACATTTTTTGTCAACGCTCGATACCCTGTTTACATCGGGAGACACCTACGAAGCAAAGGCCGACCGCGCCGATCTGATCGTTGATGGCGTTCTGGACACGTACTATTTTGATTACACCTTTAAACCGTTGCGCAATGTCACAGGTGAGGTGTATGCGATTCTGGAAACGGCCGTTGATGTAACGGAGCAGGTGCAGTCCCGGCAAAAATTAGAAGCCAGCGAAGCCCGCCTTCGAACCCTCGCGGCCGAACTGGAACAACAGGTGCAACTGCGCACCCGGCAATTGCAGGCGTCGGTTCAGGATTTGCAGCGTTCCAATCAGAACCTGCAGCAGTTTGCCTACGTCGCCAGCCACGACCTACAGGAACCCCTGCGCAAAATTCAGTCCTTCGGCGATCTACTTAAATCGCAGTATGGCAACCAGTTAGCCGAAGGAATTGATCACCTTCAGCGGATGCAGTCGGCCGCCAGCCGGATGTCGGTTCTGATTAAAGACCTGCTACTGTTTTCGCGGATTTCGACGCAGCAGGACGCCACAAGCCCGGTTTCACTAACCACGGTTGTTGACGGTGTGCTGAGCGACCTGGACGTAGGCCTTACCGAAACCGGCGCCCGCGTAACCGTTGAGCCACTGCCAACGGTGCAGGGCGATGACTCCCAATTGGGTCAGCTTTTCCAGAACCTGCTGAGCAACGCCCTGAAATTTCGTCGGCCCAACACGACCCCAACCATTCAGATCACCGCCCAAACAGTAGCCGTTGCGGACCTGCCCCCTACCGTCAGACCAGCGAGGATGGCCGTAGCGTATTACCGTATTGAGGTGTCTGACGACGGCATTGGCTTCGATGACAAATACGTAGACCGCATTTTTCAGGTTTTCCAGCGACTGCACGGCCGAAACCAGTACGCTGGTACGGGCATTGGTTTAGCCATCTGCGAAAAAGTGGCCGCTAACCACGGTGGAGCTATTACTGCCACGAGCCAGCCCGGTCAGGGTGCTACATTCAGTGTGTATCTTCCCGTTCTGGAGTAAGCAGGCCGCCTTAGTGCATCCGGTCGCTCCGTATGACCAGGGTCGCCATGATGTCGGCTTCTACGGTCAGGAATTCTTTCCACCGCGCCCGGACGCGCTCGGCGGGTAGGTAGGTCTCGGCCAGTTCAATGAAGGCCCGGTAGTGACCTGCTTCCGAAATCATCAGTTCGTGGTAGAATTTGCGCAGGCCTTCGTCGGCAATGTGGGTAGCGAGGAGTTTGAAGCGTTCGCAGCTCCGGGCTTCGATCAGGGCGTTAATAAGCAGATTGTCCATCATCTGCTCGTGCTGATCGCTGGTAGACCGGCGCAATTTCACCCGCAACTCATTCACGTATAAATCTTTGCGCTGCCGTCCCAGCGTAATACTGCGCTTGCGGAGTTCATTAAGTACCCGCTGAAAATGGCCCCACTCTTCGGCCACAATAGGCGTCAGGACGTTGACCAGCTTTGCTTTGTCGGTGTACATGACGATGAGCGATATACACGACGAAGCGGCTTTCTGTTCGCACCAAGCGTGGTCGATCAGGATTTCGCCGATGTTCATTTCGGCAATGTCGACCCAGCGCGGATCAGTAGGCAGTTCGAGGCCGAGGGTGGTCATAATCGAGAGTCCCAAGCCTGAAGGGATGAGCTGATAATGTACAGAATATTAGCCCACTCCTTCAGGCTTGGGTTTTTGTGGGAATTCAAAGATAACGCAACCTCTCCCATTGGTTTACTGTTATTTCGGGATAACGATCCAATCATGAAATCATTCGCATCTTTTCTGCTCCTGCTGCTGCTCATCAATTGCCAGCAACGCCCGGCCAGCACGAGTGGCACCGCTAAAGATACCAGCCCGGCTAAATTGCCCGCTCTGCAACCCGGTGAGGCTGTTGCCACCTTTGCGGCTGGCTGTTTCTGGTGCACCGAAGCCCAGTTTGAGTCGTTGCGGGGCGTTCGGGACGCGGTGTCGGGTTATGCCGGGGGCGAACTCGAAAACCCAACCTATGAGCAGGTCGGCTCCGGCCAGACGGACCACGCCGAAGCAATCCAGGTTTATTATGACCCAACGGTTGTTTCGTATGCTACGTTGGTAAAGGCCTTTTTCATCGGTCACGATGGCTCTTCGCTCAACCGGCAGGGACCCGACGTAGGCACGCAGTACCGCTCGATAGCTTTCTACCGGACACCCGCCGAAAAAGCGGCCATCGAAACCGCCATCGGGCAGGAGAATGCATCGGGACACTACAGCCGTCCCATCGTGACGCAGGTGGAGCCGTTCAGGGTGTTTTATCCGGCCGAAGTTTACCACCAGGGGTATTATTATGACCACCCGAACGATCTGTACGTTCGCACCGTCTCGACGCCTAAAGTTGAGAAGTTCCGGGAGCGGCTGGCGGATAAGCTGAAGAACGGTATGTGAGTTGATGAGTCGGTGAGCGGCTGACCGCACCGACTCACTACCTGACCAACTTACTGACTGTAAGATCGTCCTCCCCCACAGCAATTTGTCAGGTTTGGCAACCGTTCGGCCAAAACGACTATTGTGGGTTTGGCCCGAACCTCGTAACATTGCTCAGTCTTTCACCAACGCTGTGATATCCATGCCTGAGTCCGATCAATCCATTGGCCGTAAAATTCTGGGTTTCTTCATCAAGGAAGATGAGTCCGAAACGTCGGCTGCTGGTTCGGTAGCCACGGGAAAGCCAGCTACCGGAACGTCGCCGACCGTCGGCGCTCCGCCAACACCCGTTGTACCACGCCCGCCGGTAAACGCTCCGGTACCCGGCGTCACGCCCGTCAATGTTGGGCCTGGCACCGTTGACCCGAAGTTTGCCCAGCACTTTGCCGACGTACTCGCGCAGAACAATCCGCCCGGTCCGGACTACTTCGAGTTCCGCGAGACGCTGCGCAGCCTGTCTACCCTTGGCCTGACCGAAGACAAGCAGTACCAGGCGGCCTGGGCCAGTTTCAAAGCCCTCGCCGGTACAACCGACGTATCGACGCTCACCAACACGGCGAACCAGTTTGTGGCGGCCCTGAGCAAAGACCGAGACGCATTCGGCAAAAGCGTGGAAGCGGCCATTGCCGAGCGGGTTGGTGGATTGCAGAACGAGCAGAAACGTCTGCAAACCGACAACGAAGCGCTCGCTAAACAGCTATTGGCCATTCAACAGCAGATCGACGCGAACAGCAACCGACTGACGGCCATCAACGGCGAGGTGGCGGAGCAAAGCGCAAAAATCACGCAGAACCGGCAGAATTACGACGCCACCTTTGCTCATTTCACCGATCAGATTAAAGGCGACATTGCCAAAATAACGCAGTATTTAAAATGAGTCAGTAAGTTGGTCAGTTGGCGAGTTAGTCAGTAACTGACACCGATGACAGCCAAGAACTTACCGACTTATTGACTTACCGACTTACTAACTACAAAAACATGGCTACTCCTGACTTCTCCCAGATTGGCGGCAGCACCGACGTTGAAAAGCGTTCGTTCTGGAGCCGCCCCGAAGGTGTTCTCGGTATGATTGTGCTGGCCGGTCTGGCTGGTTTCGGACTGGTGTATTTTAACCGGATCGTCGAATTCCTGATCCGGGCCACCTCCAACATTCTCGAACTGTCGCTGCTGCTGGGGGCGCTCGGCGTTTTGATTTTCCTGTTCACCAGCCGCGACGTTCGCACGGCGGTATTCTTCCTGTTTAAGTCGCTGATGCGCAGCCTGACGGGTACGGTGATTCAATTGAACCCCATCGCCATCATGAAAATCTACGTCCAGGATTTGAAGGACAAACGGCAAAAGATGACCGGACAAATCGACGTTCTACAGGGGCAGTTGGTGAAGCTGAACAAGAAAATCAACGAGAACAACGAAGCCAGCAAGCAGAAATTCGCCGAAGCCAACAAGGCCAATTCGATGAACGAAAAGCCGGGTATGCGCGAAGCGGCCCAGTTGGCCACCATTGAGGGAGCGGGCTTGCAGGAGATGAATGAGAAACTGACACCCCTCCAGCGGAACATGCAAACGGTGCTGGCGTTCATGGAGAAAGTGAACAAAAGCGCCGACTACATCATCAAAGAAACCGAAATCAAAGTCCGGCTGAAGGAAACCGAATACCAGATCGTGAAAGAAAGCTCGAACGCCCTCAAAACGGCCGTCAGCATTTTCAAAGGTGACCCCGACAAGCGGTTTTATTTCGAACAGTCGATGGAGTACATTCAGGACGATATGAGCAATAAACTCGGTGAAATGAAGCGGGCCATGGACCTGTCGATGGACTTTATCAACGGCGTCGACATTCAGAACGGTATTTTGTCCGACAAGGGCGAGGCCCTGCTGGAAGCGTACAACAAAGGCGAGTTCAAGATGGTACAGTTGGACGCGCCAACGGCTAACCCCATCACGGCACCCATACCGGGTCAGTTGAATCCGCCCAAAGACGCCGGTTACCGGAATTTGCTTGACTGATGAGTGAATTGGTGAATGAGCGAATAGCTGACGCATCCATTCACCAATTCGCTCATTCACTAATTCACTCATTAATTAATTCCAAACCAATATGCAACGTCTAACCATAGCCGGTCGGCTGCTCATCACGGCCCTCATTCTGGCCGCTGCTTTTTTCGCATTCCGCTATTTTGGCGGTAACGAAGCCCTGCGCAAACTGTCGCCGAACGACAAGGAGTATTCGGAGTCGGCAACGATGCCCCGCGCTGACAACGAAACGGCGGAAGCCGTGGTGGAAGAATCAACCGCGTCGGACGCCAACGCATCGTCGGCCGGTTCGTCGGATAACGCGGGCAGCGATACGCCCCGCGGAGCATTCACCTACACGCCCCCTGCGCCCCAGAATGGCAAACTGAAGGGTGTGGTGGAATTAGGAGCCAGCGGCTTCAACTCGTTCATCATTCGGGTTGACGATCAAAAGCGGTGGAAACTCGAAAAAGCCGAATTTGGTAACAGCCTCGTGTTGGAAAACATGGCGTCGGACGATGACATCCGGGCGGGTTTGAAAAGCTACATCGGCAAGATGCTCGACTTTGGCGTGGGCGGGCGCGACATTCATTTTGTGGTTAGCTCAGGAGCCGCCAAAGCCGAAGGAACGCTGAAAATCACCAAAGCGCTCAAAGCGCTGAACTACGTGGTCAATACCGTAACGCCGGAGCGGGAAGGTTCCTTAGCGCTACGCTCCGTGCTGCCCGCCGAGTACTTTGGCAACTCATACGTAGTAGACCTCGGCTCGGGCAATACCAAAATCTCGTGGAAAGAAGGCGGAGAAACGAAGGCGCTGGAAACCTACGGGGCCAAGTATTTTCAGAATAGCACCAGCGACGAGACAGTGGCGACGGAGGTGATAGCAAAAGCTAAACAAATTCCGGCCAGCAACCGCAAAACGTGCTTCATCATTGGCGGTGTGCCCTTCGAGATGGCCAAAAAAGTGCGGCAGGGCAAGGAGCGATATACCGTATTAGACGCCCCCTCGGCTTATAAACTCGACGAAGCCAAGTCGAAAGCGGGCCTTAATATCTACAAAGCCATTGCCGACGCCACCGGCACCGACCAGTTCGTGTTCGACTGGGACGCCAACTTCACAATTGGTTATTTGTTGACGTTAAAATAGAGTCAGTGAGTCGGTCAGTAGGTGAGTAACTTTTGCGTCAGCAACTGATTGACTCACCGACTGACTAACTGACCGGCTAATTATTATGACCCTCCGCGACGTTTTTGAGACTGTTTCTGGACAGCCCACGCTCCTGTTCCTGCTCCTGATGGCGGTGCCGACGGGAGCTTTTTTAGTGAATCTGGGATCGGGTAAAACGGCGGAAGAAATCTGGAGGTGGCGGTACGTTTATGCCGGGCTGGTTTATCTGGCCTGCATTCCCGGTGTTTTCGCCATCACGCTGAACGTGTATCTGTTCCTGTTCGAGCGGCAAAGCATCTGGAACCTGAACCTCGCCCTACAAGTCCTGCCCATCCTGACGATGGTGGGAACGTTGCTGCTCATCCGGCGCAAAATACCGTTCGATTATATTCCCGGTTTTGGCAGGTTGTCGGGTTTCCTGACGCTCATTGCGGCCATTATGGGCATCATGTGGTTTATCGACCGAACCCGCATCTACGCCATCGCCTACGTGCCCTTTTCATACATCATTATTGGCTTCATTGCCCTGCTGCTCATTATCCGCCTTGCCTGGAGCCGGATTTTCTGAATGTGTAAAGGTTAATGTAAAATGAATAATGGGTAAGCTGCATACGTCTCACTATTCATTTTACATTAACCTTTATACATTGCTTTGTAGCCGCTGGGTTAGCAACGACGTGATTCTGCGCGTGATTTCGGATTCGTCAGCCGTAAAAATAACCCATTCGTCAGGGGTGAAATGACCCAACACCATCCCCACGAGCGTTAAGCGCAGGCGCGTGTCCTCCCGAACGGCCCGCTCAATGTAAGCCACCTTTTCCTGGTTAGTCAGGCGGTTAAAAGGCGTTTTGCGCTTGGGCCAGTGGTGCTGCCACAGCGTTTGAATACTGTTGTCCAGTAGTTTCAGAATGGGCCGGATTGTCTGATTCTGAAATTGCTCGGCCGGGCTGACAGCCGTGGGTTCGGTGGCGACAAGGGGCCGGATTGGGGCGGAACGTTCGTTGGTATCCATTGGTAAGCATGACAACGAAACAAGCTGAATTGTTACAATATCCACCAACTCTTGCCCGTCGAACGCGAACCGGTTATCTTGTACGGTTGAACCCCGCCACCGTACCATGGTTTGCCTGCGTAATTTTCTGTTTGTACTAATCGTCCTGTTGCTCAGTATCGGTTGCCGGTCGGTCGACTCGGGGCCGGTTTCGTCTGGCTACGACTATTTTCCGCTCGTAACGGGCCGGTACACGATCTACGACGTTACAGAATACCAATATTCGCTGACTGCAACATTACCCGTTCAGCGGGCGTATCAGCTAAAGGAAGTGGTTGGCGCATCCTACGTTGACGTTACGGGGCAAAAAGCGTATCGGTTGCTGCGCTACCGCCGATCAACTGAGGATCAGCCGTGGCGGACCGATTCGATTTGGTCAGCCCGGCTGGTTAATACGGAGGCCATCCGTACCGAGAACGGACTGGATTTCGTCAAGCTCCGGTTTCCCGTCAGCGACCGGCTCCGCTGGAACGGCAACCGGTACAACGCCATCGGTGAAGACGAGTACGAAATGCGCAATAGCGGCCAGTCTTACCGCGTTTCGGATAAACAGTTTACTGAAACGGTGACGGTGGTGGCCCAACGGGATTCAACCCTGCTTTCGCAAGATAAACGAATTGAAATTTACGCCCGGCAAATCGGGTTAATCTATAAAGAACGTGTTCAATTCCAGTATTGCTCATCGACACCGGCCTGCATTGGCACCTACCAAATTGATTATGGCACCCGACAAATCTACCGCATTCATTCGTCCGGCAGCGAGTAAATTAGGCTGGCTCATTGGGCTACTGTTGCTCAGTCAGTTACCCGGTTTCGGCCAGACAACCCGCAAGTACTTAGTGCTGCTGCGCGACAAAGCGGGCACGCCATACCGGGTAGACCGCCCCGACCAGTTTTTGTCGCAGCGGTCGATCCTGCGCCGTCAGAAACAGGCCATTCCCGTGCTGGAGCGGGATCTACCCGTCAACCCGGCTTACGTAACGCAGATCCGGCAGGCGGGTGCAACAATCTGGTACACCTCGCGGTGGCTCAACGCCGTGCTGGTCGAAGCCACCGACGCAGCCATTGCCACCATCCAAACGCTGCCCGCTGTGAAAGGACTGGAGTTCGGCCGGTCGCTGGCCAACGCCCGCCAAAGTGCGGCCCCCGTTGCATCGACTCGTACGGTTGATCAGGTAGGCAAATTTGGCGAGGTGGAGCCACTCAACTACGGCAGTTCGCAGGGGCAAGTTACCCAGCTTGGCGTCGACCAGATGCATCAGCAGGGCTACCACGGCGAGACGATGCTGATTGGTGTGCTGGACGCGGGGTTTCTGAACGCGAATCGGGTCGGTTTTCTTAAACCGCTGTTCGACGAAGGCCGGGTGCTGGCGACGTATGACTTTGTCAGGAAAGAAACGGCCGTCTACGAAGACGATTCGCACGGCCTGTCGTGCCTGTCAGCCATTGCCGCCACCGCCGATGGGCAACTGTACGGCACGGCCTACAAGGCCAACTTTATGCTGCTCCGCACCGAAGATGCGGCCAGTGAAAGCCGCGTGGAAGAAGCGAACTGGCTGTTTGGGGCCGAATACGCCGATAGTGCAGGGGTCGACGTCATCAGTTCGTCGCTGGGGTATACCCGGTTCGACGACGCAACAACCAGTTACACCTACCAGGATATGAACGGCAGAACAGCCCTCTCGACCCGGGCGGCTCAGGTGGCGGCCGAAACGGGGATGGTGGTTGTGGTGGCGGCCGGTAATGAAGGTAATGACGCCTGGCGCTACCTGTCGGCGCCGTCCGACGCGCCCTCGGCACTGGCCATCGGAGCCGTTAACCAAGCCGGTGAGCGGGCCGCATTCAGTTCGTTTGGCCCCTCGGCCGACGGACGGGTAAAGCCTGATCTGGCAGCCCGCGGACAGGGCACCGTGGTGGGCAGTCCCGGCGGGCAGATCGTGATGGGCAACGGCACGTCCTTTGCGGCACCCCTTGCTGCAGGGTTGGCGGCTGGATTCTGGCAGGCCCACCCGCAATTAACGGCCGCTCAGGTGACGTCGGCGCTCCGGCAGTCGGGTAGTCAGTTCAGCAGTCCCGACGATCAGTTGGGCTATGGCATTCCCAACTTTGGGCGGGCTGCGCTGCTCGCCGAAACCCTGAGTCAGCTACTGATTTATCCCAATCCATTCAGCGAAGACGAACCGCTGTCGGTAATCTGGGGTGAGATTGAAACCAACGTACCCCTCTATGCCACACTCACCGACCTGAGCGGGCGCGTTGTCTGGCGCAGGCAGTATGACGCGGGCGGACTGGCCGCGTTCGCGTTGCCAAACCTGAACTTATCGGCGGGGATGTACGTGATGACGCTGGTAGCGGGCGAGAAAAAACGGACGGTGAGGCTAGTAAAGAGGTAAGAGAGTTTTTAGGTGTGTGGGTGTGTGGTTGCTACTGATTGAGTTGGACAGTTATTAAAATCACCGGAATACGGCTTCATATTGTACATTTCCGTATCTGACTTTCTTAGACGGATACCAGCGCACCGGTGCCCGGCGAAGCTTGGGGTTTTCGCTTACGCTGGTGCATCTGATAGGGGATCAAATAATTCAATGATGCATGGGGGCGGATCGTGTTGTATTCATTGATAGCCCTTTCCACCTTTAGCCACCTGTTACGTACAAGTTTACGATAAACTGGTTAAAACCTATAAGCAGCGTTGATTAGCTACCATCACCGACTTATAAGTTATTTTAGGCATCGGACAAGACGGCTGAATGGATAACTGATGCTGACAGACTACTTACGAGACGAGATGTCCAAAAAAGTGTTTTATACAATGTCCGTCATTCCAATAATTTTGTCTATTAATTACTAATTATGTTTACCATAAATAATGAAAATTTGAGTAATAGATATGTGTGGTGAACCAACTCTGTACCCGTAACCATTAAAAAGATTTATCAATCATGAAAAATTAATTTGTGTGGCATGAACAGCTTCTATATATAAAATCGCTTTTCATACTGGGGCCACCCACACGGCCCGTGGTTTGATACCATTTTCTGATGTGAGTCAGATATGCACCTTTTCAAGCTATTTTCTGCTAACTAAGCACCAAACTATTTATCTTATTGGCTCAAGTACTGAGCTGGAATTTCGCTACTCAGCTTATTGCTCTGCAGAAGTGGTTAAATTAGGTATGTGCGCGATTGCTGAAGAAATCGAAGTGTCCATTGCCAATCTAAAACGGTGTTTGATTCCGCTTCTGGTCAAATTAACTTAACCTTTTTAGAAAACGAGGATTTATAGAAAGAAATAACAGTGCTGTAGCGAATTATAAGAATATGTTTACCCGTGAGTTAATCTGGTATATAATTTAATTAGATTCGCTGTAAACGAGCATTCAGCGTTGCTTTTGCTACTATTTAACTTACTTTAATTCTTTCTTAGTATTGCTTTGACCTTAGCCGCCCGGCTAATGATAGCCTGACGTAATTCGTCCGGCGTGCTGCATTGGCCCAGCTCAATTGAATTTTGGGTCTCGACCACTCCATGAAGCGGTTCCATCAAGATGTAAAACCGGTCTACATCACTAAGGGCATGTACTTCATTTGCCTGATTGTCCTGTTCCATGTTTTAGCGGATGAATTATAAAATGGCAAGAAAAAGCAATGATAATGTCGTAATGACGGTTCTCTTGACCTTCGTCACCCAAACCCGGTAATTCTGTAAGGGAACAGAGCAATCTTGTAAAGAAACGCTATTTGCGGGTTTTTCAACAAAGCTCGTCAATGGGTTTGCTACTAAGCGGCATTCTCTCGTAATCTCAGCTATTTCCCCTATCAAGCGGACGAGAGCCGCTCTGTCAGCTTGAAACGGGCCGTGACCGTGGTCATTTTATGAAATAATTCCGTTCATATGACTGTCAATGAATTACCAAAAATATTACAACTTTGGTGAATAATTTTGTAATAATGCAGAATCAATTAATTGATTTTCCTTCTCATATTTAGCAGTTTTTAATCTATCTACCCATTCAACCGGCCATTTACCTTTTAATAAATTAATCGACGTCCTGAATGTTGATTAAACGGTATATTTTGATTAATTCCTCACTCGAAGTACGAAAATGTTTACCAGTAGCTTTATCAAGATAGTTTGTGAACAGTCTTGGTAAATCCCTTAGTTAATTGAATAGTACTTAAAATGAAGAGTAGATTCCTCGATACGGTTTGATTTAACCATCTACTTATATGAAAAAGCTAATTACTCTATTTTTATCCGTTCGTTCATCACTTTGGCGCAGAATTAAGCCTTATGCAGCAGCCGTTTTAAACCAGCTTGGAGTACTTGATAAAGATCGTACTAAATCCTATTTAGTACCTTACCAGTTTGCCCTTATTCCTGAGAAGCATGTTATTTTACCTACCGTAAACAATGCCAAGGATTCTAATACAATTCTATTTTACGAGACGTACATTCACACCTCATGCAATTATGTTTGGCAGATCAGCGAACTCGGCAAGCATGTTCTTTTATTACGATGTGGAGGCATTTTATTGAATTATAAGTTACTTTGTACAGATTATACCACCGATGCTTTTATAAATCCGTTTGGTGGAAGCAACCGCGTATCCTATCAGGCAAAAACCCTTATTGCCCCTTGGAGTCAATACTTTGAAAAAACACAAACAAGCTTTACATATCGGAGGGGAATTTCGTTTAGAGGCTATTACGATTTTATGATTCTCGTAGCGGCTAAAATATGCCGCATCAAAGATTCCTTACCTGAACACCTGTTCCTCCAATCGGTAATCGCCTATCCATTGCTCAATACAGCGTATGAACAAGAAGTGCTCGCCTTGATCGGCTTTCAACAAAACCAGATACTGGATAGTCGGATTTACTCGATTTCATTTGATACCTGCCTGTTCGGTGACAGTGGCAATTGGTGTTATCCAAATGTAGCGGACGTGATGTCACTCAAAAAGCACATTGAAGGGCGTATATCAGTCCAACTTACCAACCAGCATCGAATCTACATAAGCCGAGCCGGCCGGCGTCGCATTATCAACGAGGAATCGCTAATCGAACTGTTGTTGCGATACGATTTTACAATCATTGACGATACTCCCCGGTCCATTGCCGAGCAGGTTTCCATCTATAGAAACGCCGACTTTATTCTTGGGCCACATGGTGCGTCCTTTGCCAATGTCATTTGGTGCAAGCCAGGTACGCATCTGTTTGAGTTGTTCAACGCGGATTACAAGCCGGACTGTTTCCTGTATTTATCTCAGTTGCTGGGCCTGCGTTACTCGGCCTATTGTTCTGAGGAAACCATCCCGAACACCAAAGATCCCTTGATGGCTGACATTATCGTATCCATTTTGGAGATGGAAAGAGTGCTTACAAATACGCTGGGTAATTACTCAAATTTCGCCTGAGCAACTGAGCGTTCAAGGTTACGGTTACCGTACTCGCACTCATCAGTACCGCACCCAAGGCTGGAGTTAATACAAAGTTTGGGTACAGCACACCAGCCGCCAGCGGGTTCTCTTTATTTTATTTTACCCTTAGTTATACTTGAGATAATAACTAAGAGTATTGGTTGATGAGCTTATCTACTATTTCACACAGTCTATAGTCTGTGAGGGCACCATAGCCGTCAGGTTAAGCTAAAACAGGCGGCATTTCCCCGAATCTGAAAATCTGACGGTTGTAGCATGGGCACGAACCGGGAAGCGTAACTTGATATACAACCTAATCGATCAATACAATTAAGATTTAATAGTGCCTACCGAATTGCACCTATCTAAGAAGACTCAAAATAGACATCATTTCTGTGAAGATTAAACGGGCCGTTTAAATCGGCAGATTCCGGCCTATCAAAGTGGCAATTCACAGTCTGTAATCGGCGGCAAACTAAGTAGTTAGAGGTCGGCCAGGCTGGCCCTACCCAAGCACAAACGAGCGGGTCACAGCAAATTCAGCCGGTTCATCAACTCCGACTTATTGGCCCGGCTGATGGGGATCACCTTACTGTTGATAACCAGCGTGTTTTCTTCAATGTCGACGATTTTGTCTAAGTGCACAATGTAAGAGCGGTGAACCCGGAGGAATTGCGTACCCAGTTTTTCTTCGAGGTATTTCATCGTTGAGTAGACGATGTAGATTTGGGTGCTGGTGTAAATTTTTACGTAGTCGCCCGTATTCTCGATATACGCGATGCTGTCGAAGGGCAGTCGAATGTAGCGACCGTCTGTTTTAATGTAAATCTCCTCCCGTTCGGCGGGCGAGCCGAGTTTGGCCCGCGCACTCGCACTTTGTTCAAGTACTTTTTTAACGGCTAAGTTGAACCGGGGTACGCTGATGGGCTTCTTCAAATAATCCGTTACCTGGTACTGGAAAGCATCGTAAGCATACTTGGTTTCGCCCGTTGTCAGCACAACGTAGGGAATGGCTGACAGTTTCGCCAGCAGTTCCAGACCCGTCAGGCCCGGCATTTCAACGTCGAGCCAGATCAGGTCAACGGGGTGCTCAGTCAAAAAATGCAGTGCGCCGGTGGCATTGTCGAACGAAGCCAAAAGAGTCAGCGAGTGGTGCTGCTCGCACATTCGCTGCAACGCTTTGCGGGACATCGGCTCATCCTCAACAATAATACAGGTCAAACTCATGAGTTAAACTTAAGATAGCTTGCGAGTTTCTCTTTGCAGCATGGGTATGATTTTACTAATACCGTCAACAATATCATTACAATATACTACTATTACGTCTTTTTCAATTCCTTTTTGTAACCCTCTTTCTATTTCCTCCATTTTTTCTTCGAGCCGCGACAAGCCCACCATCCCGAGCGTTGGCCGCAGTTTATGCACCTCACGGCCCAGCGCAGCCCAATCCCGTTTCTGACAAAGGGCTGGCAGCTTGAGAAATTCGGGCGCTATATCCGTCAGAAACAAGCTAAACATTTCCAGCAGATAAGCCCGGTCGGTGCCGTACAGCTCCAGCAAACGCGGCTGATCCAGCGCCTTATCGAACAGAAACGATCCGTCGGCCACGGGTTCCGGGGGCACATACCGCCGGAACAGCGCCATCAATTGACCGGGATCGAACGGCTTGGTCAGGAAATCATTCATGCCCGCGTCTAAGGCCGTTTTTTTGTGATCGAGCATGGCCGACGCGGTGAGCGCAATGATGGGTACATACTGGTTGGGGTTGTGGCTGCTTCGGATGGCAACGGTGGCTTCATACCCATCCATAACCGGCATCTGAATGTCCATCAAAATGATGTCGAACCGCTGTTTTTTCGCTTCTTCAACGGCCGCTTTTCCATTCATTGCCAATGTGTAGGGGATTTTCCACTTGGTCAACAGCCCACCGATGTACTTCTGATTCATGAGGTTATCCTCCACAACCAGCACGTGCTCAATCCGCAACTTATCGTCTTTGTTGAGGTCGCTCAGCGCGGCACTTTTTGGCTTGGGATAGGCGGGGGCTTTGCCAAAGGGCAGCGTAAACGTGAACACACTCCCCTGCCCAATCTGGCTTCGTACGCTGATGGTGCCCCCCTGAATGTCGATCAGCTCTTTGGTAATGGCCAGACCCAGCCCCGTTCCTTTGTGTTTGTGGCCCTGTGGATTAACCTGTTTGAATTTTTGAAACACCAGGCCCAGCTTTTCGGCCGGGATGCCAATGCCCGTATCGGCCACGCTGAATTCGATGCAGCATTTGGTTTCTTCATCCTGCTGAAGCCGGGCGGTGATCTGGATCTGGCCTTTTTCGGTGAATTTATCCGCGTTTCCGACTAAGTTCATCAACACCTGATTCAGCATCACGTCGTCGCCAATAAAATCGCCCGTAATGCGGGCATCCAGCATCACATCAATCGTGACCGGCCGACCGGTAAGTTTCATCTCGAACACTTTCTGGGTAGCCCGCAGCAGGCCAATCAGGTCGAACGGCCGGGGATGAACTTCAAGGCGGCCCGCTTCAATTTTGGTCATATCAAGTAAGTCAGAGATAAGGCTGTGCAGAAAATCGGCCGACGTTTTGAGCACGTCGATGTATTCGCGCTGCTGGCGGCTGGGCTGCGTATCGAACAGCAGGTGCGACATGCCAATGACGGCATTGAGCGGAGTTCGTATTTCGTGGCTCATGTTCGCTAAGAACTGCTTCTCGGCCTGCCGGGCCTCTTCGGTAATCTGCCGGGCCGCTGCCAGTTCCTGCTCCAGCAGTTTTCGTTCGCTCAGGTCATAATGAATGCCCATCGAACCAACCACCACACCGTGTTCATTACTGATGGGCACTCCACTCACCAGCACCCAGATCCGACTGCCGTCCTTGCGAACTAACTGCAGCTCGTAGGACCCGGCGTTCCCCCGATTGCGTTGTTGCTGCTCATCCGCAATCACCGACTGAAACTCGGTCGCCACCAGCAGTTGAGCGGCATTTTTTCCAATCAGTTCCTCCTGCGTGTAGCCCAGCATGTGGCAGAAGCGTTCGTAGGCCCGCAAAATCGTTTGCTCATTGTCGACCTCCAGCAATCCCAGCGCCATGTTGTTCATGATACCCCGGTATTTTTCTTCGCTCCGGCGGATGTGTTCGCGGGCGCGGTATTTTTCGGTAACGTCGCCGTATCGCCACAGATGCCCCATGTACTTGTCGTCGAGCAGAATCGGGATGTAGTCAAATTCCAGAATGCTGCCGCTGGCCATACTGACTTCTTGGCCCACGCAGGCCTCCTGGTCAAGCAGCAACTGATCCATCCGTTCAATGAACGCGTCGGGCTGGGCAAACAGGTGTTTTACCTGCTGCCGCGCGTCAGCACTGTTGAAGCCAATCAATTCAGTGGGGGTGAACGGAATGGCGAACAGATCGCAGAACAGTTGATTGGCCAGAATGACCCGCCCGTGTTCATCCTCAACCATCACGCCCGACTGTAGATTGGTAATCAGCGTTGACAGCCGGGTTTGAGCCGTTTGGAGCGCGTCTTCGGCCTGTTTCCGGTCGGACACGTCCCTGGCCACCGCCACTAATTCGATGATTCCGTTGCTGGCTTCGACTCGCCGGACCGTTTGCCCAATGCAAACCACGTGTCCATCCTTAGTCAGTATCGGAAATTCGGTGTAGGTGCTGTCCTGCTGCTCATCCAGCATTGTCTGGTAAAACTCGATCAGCGGCTGGCGTTGCTCAGGCTGGACGAAACGGGTGAAGTGCTGACCCAGAAATTCCTGCTCGGTATAACCCAGCAGTTTTTCGACAACGGGACTAACGAAGGTAAAATAACCCTGGGGCGAAATTTTGTAGATAATGTCCTGAACCGACTCGATCAGCAGCCGATAGCGTTGTTCGGTTTGGCGGAGTTCGGCTAATTTGTCGCGAACCTGCTGTTCCAGGTGCTGATTCAGGTGCTGGAGCTGCTCGTTGGCATTGTAAAGTTCCAGCGCTTTTTTTTCCAGAATAAGCTCAGCCTGTTTGCGGGCGGCTTTCTCGCGTACCAGCCGCCGGTTGAGCAAATCGATGTTTTCCATACACAACCTACATCTTCACAATATCAAACACCACGTAGCTGCCATCCCCAGCCTTATCTGTTTTGGTAATCGTGGCCGTTTCGTTAAAGTGAGTTAAACAGCCCTCGATAAGCCCATGCGCAAAGTCAGCTAATTTGCGCTCCGACCGATAGTGCATAATCAGGTGGGTTGGAGTGGGCTGTTCAACGCTGAAGTGGGGTAACTCCGCATCCGGGTACAGTTTCCGAACCTCCACGTGAACGTAGTGATGAACGGATTTGAGCAGGTCGAAGGCCGAGGTAGACCGCTCGACGAGGGGTCGGTAGGTTTGCGTAAACGAGTTGAACATGTAGCGTCCATACGCACGGAGCAGGTCTGGTATGGGCAGTTGGGTTTTCTGGCTTAGGTTGTGAACCAGCGTACTCATCTCGGCATGATCGTAGGTGCCAATGGCCGTATAAGTTCCCCCGGACGGGAGATCGCTCTCAACAAGTAACTGATCGACCAGTGCGTATCCGTACTGGTTCTCAACCATTTCCAGTAATTCGGTAAATACAATTCCTTTCATGTACTGAGAAGGTAAAATAGCGAATCAGCCTACAGTTAAAAGTAACAAATTATCTCAATAAATGCAGAATCGTTACCAGTAATCACATAAACACTACACATTTTCAACCATAAAACGGGCAAATGTGACAATTCATCGAATTATCGTCGATAAATCTGTAAGTAATGAGCACATTTGCATCATACTTAATCAACAATCAAAAACATTAACCTATTCAAAGCTTGTTTCGACAGGCACTATCCTATGAAAGTTAACTTGAATGACGAGGAAGTGATCCGGCAGTACCTAAATACCAGCCCGAACGATTGCTTCGAGACACTTTATAACCGCTACGTTGGTAAAGTGTACAACCGGTGCCTGTCCATTACCAAAGACACGGAGAAAGCTCAGGATTTCACGCATGACATTTTCATTCGGATGTTCGCCCGCCTGGACCGCTTTGAAGAGCGTTCCACTTTTTCAACCTGGTTGTACTCCATCTCCTACAATTACTGTATCGACCAGATCAGGGTGTCTAAACGCCTGGAAACGACGGCCATCGCCGATAACATCGACTGCCAGTCGCCAACGACCGACGAAGCCGAGCGGATGGAATACAGCCTGCAACAACTCAAAACGGCTATGAACACCATTGCGCCCCAAGAAGCCCAGATCCTGCGGTTGAAATATCAGGAAGGGCTGGACGTGCAGCAGATTGCGGACAAGCTCAACTTAAGAAACAGCGCCGTGAAGATGCGCCTGAAGCGTGCCCGCGACCGGGTTCGTACCTTGTGCGGAGATTCCCTCGCCCTCTATTAATCTATACACCCTGACAAGTGCAGACCACGCCTGACTCAGCTACGTTGTTTGTCATGGCCTGCCCATAAAAAAACCACCCGGTATACGAGTGGTTGTCGAACATCAGGTGACCGTTAACTATTAGTCGCCCACCGTTGCCCCTTTGTCAACGCGATTTCTCTTCCTGCTGGCAACGCCCGTGCCCGATGAGGTGGTTGACTGAATTGGTCGCTGCATTTTATAATTTCGGTCGGCTACGTCGGTCGACGGCGTGTGACCCACCGTTACACCGCCCACCGGGGCCTGATTGGGCACCTGACGTTTGTAGTTAGCCAAGTCTGTTTCGCCACTGGTCGGTTGTTTAACCACCACCCCCGAGTTACCCTGCCATTTCCGGGCAGCAGCCGCTTTGTTCGCGTGTTTGTAGTTATGCGTTGAATACGTGGGATCATTGCGTGACTTATTCCGGTCGTCCTGACCACACGCCTGCCCGGCCAAAACCAGCCAACCTACCAGTAGAAAATAAGTGCCTGTCGTTTTCATAGCGATTCCTGTGGTTTTGTTGTAAATAGATTAGTGTTTGAGGACATAAAGTAAACAACAAAAACAGCTACTATATTCTTAGTATTTCAATATTTTACCTACCATTCTGCAAATGGACTCCGATTTAGCTATTGATTTTACAGTTTCTACCGATATCCATCGAATATTCTTTATTTCTTCAGATAACCCAAATGCTTCATTCGGGTCAGCTTCCATCAGAAAACGGATGTCGTAGTGCAGGTGCTCGGGCACGTCGCCACGGGCGGGAATGGGGTGCACATCAACATCAAAAATTGGCGGTAGCTCACTAAGCACACCAGCGAATTGAAGCGAATGGAGACCGGTTTCTTCCCGCGCTTCCCGGAGCGCCACGGCCGCCACGTCGGGGTCACCATCGGCATGACCACCGGGCTGAAGCCACCGGTCGAGTTTGCGGTGGTGAATAAGTAAGGCCGAACGCCGGTCGGGACTCACGATCCAGGCTGAGCCGGTAACGTGCCCCCGTAGCTGCGACCGCTCGAAGCAGTCGGGGTGCTGCCTGACAAAGTCAATCGTCGCCAGCGTCATGGCCTGCTCATCGGCATTGGTTGGCGTATGCTGGCGGAGTAGATTCAGGAGCGGCTGGCGGTGCATGGGTTGGGAGTCTGCGTAAAAATGGGCAAATTTGTCTTGTTATTCGGAATAACCGGTAACGCAACCAAACACAACATCATGCGTAAACTCGTACTCAGTGGCGTAACGCTGAGCCTCGCGGCTCAGTTGGCTACCGCCCAGATCAAACTCCCCTCCCCCAGCCCTGGCGCAACGGTAATGCAGACCATCGGCACCACCGATCTGACCGTTAAATACTCACGGCCCAGTTTAAAAGGCCGGACGCCCTTTACGGATGCCTTCGTGCCGACCGGTAAAGTATGGCGCACGGGTGCCAATCAGGCTACCGCCTTCACCACCTCGACCGATCTGATGGTCAACGGCAAAATGCTACCCGCTGGGACCTACGCCATTCTGTCGATGCCGTCGATGGATGACTGGACGCTGATTTTCAGCAAGAACCTGACCGTGACGGAGCCAACCTACAAGCAAGAAGAAGACGTCCTGCGCGTTCAGCTAAAGCCCACCAAAGGGGGCGAAATGATGGAAACGTTCACGATTGGCTTCAGTGACCTCACCGACAGCACGGCCAAAATGAACATCCTGTTTGCCGATGTCAAAGCCACTGCCGACCTGAAAGTAGACGTGAACACCAACGCAGCCGCCAACGTGGACAAAGCCGTTGCCGAAAAGCCCGACGACCCGGCCGTGTTGCAGGCTGCGGCCAGTTACAACCTCTCGAAGGGCCGCAATCTGGAACAGGCAATGGGCTGGATCGACAAATCCATCACAGCGAAAGAAACGTTCCGCAACCTGTATGTGAAGTCGCAGTTGCTGGGCAAGATGGGCAAGTTTGCCGAAGCCGTGCCGGTGGCGCAGAAAGCCCTGACCTTGGGTCAGTCATCGAACGATGCCGCGTTCCCCTTCTTCAAGGAAGGCATTGAAAAAAGCATCACCGAATACACCGCGAAGATGCCTGCCATGCCCGCAATGAAGGGCAAAAAAGGCAAGAAAAGCGCGTAACCAACTCACTTAGTAAAATGCCCACCGGGGACTCTCCGATGGGCATTTTTGCGTTATAGCCCACGCCAAACTGTCCACCTACGGACACTAACTGTACGATTTCGGACGCGGGGGATGGCGCAAAACCGGCATGTTGTCCCAGAAATGGCCTTTTTGATGCTGGCAGGTTGTTTGCGGGTTGGGTGGTGCACTCATCTACCGGTATTGGTATGCTACGCAATTATTTGAAAATCGCTTTTCGAACGCTGTGGAAACACAAAACCCATACGGCAATCAACATGGTGGGCCTGGCCGTGGCGTTTGCCAGCGCCACGTTGCTGTTTCTGACGGCGGCTTTCGAGCTGTCGTTCGACCGCTTCCACGCCAATGCCGACCGAATTTACCGGACGAACTTTGTGACGCAGGACCCCAAAGGGGCCGAGCGTTCGACCACGATGCCGTATCCATTGGCACCGGCGCTGAAGCAGACCTACCCCGAACTCGAAGGCGTAACGCGCTACCAGGAAGACAACGGCTCCGTACGGTACGGCGACCGGCAGTTGCATAAACAGATCGACGGCGTTGACCCGGACATGCTCACAATGTTTACGTTCCCAATGGTGCAGGGCGACCAAAAAACCGCCCTGAACAGTCTGAGCAGCATGGTTATCACCGAAAATATGGCCAGGGACGTGTTCGGCAACGTAAACCCAATGGGTAAAACCCTGCGCGTGACGGGCGAAGGCGGACCGAAAGCCTACATCGTAACGGGCGTGCTGGCCGACTTTCCAAATAGTTCAACGCTACAATTCGATGCGTTCGTCCGGATTGAAAACGCCCCGAGCTATGCTGAAAACAAAGATAAGTGGGACCACGGCGACCACGAATTATTCGTAAAGCTCAAGCCTGCGGTGGGATTGGCCACGCTGGAGCAACGGCTGAAACCGTTCAGCCTGACGTATTTCCAGTCGGTGATTCGGGACCAGAAACGAATCGGTGCCCGGCCCGACGAACGCGGTGAGCTGTTCAGCATCCGGCTGCAGCCGCTCTTAGACGTCCACTTCGACACGGGCGCGGTTCAGGGCGCGGGCACCAGCCGGATGTACGTCTATACGCTGGGTCTGATTGGGCTGTTTATTCTGGGGATTGCCGTCATTAATTTCGTGAACCTGACGCTGGCGCGGTCATTTACGCGGGCGCGGGAAGTGGGCGTTCGCAAATCGCTGGGAGCGTTACGGGGGCAACTGTTCGCGCAACTTTGGGGTGAAACGCTGCTGACCTGCGGTCTGGGACTGGCCACCGGTATTGGGCTGGCAATCTTCCTGCGGGGACCGTTCAACGCGCTTTTCAACGCCCAGGTGTCGCTGGCAAACTTGCTGCAACCCACAACGCTGCTGGTTATCTTACTGACGTTTCTGGTCGTGACGCTCGTGGCGGGCGGCTACCCGGCCTGGGTCATGACCCGCTTCCAGACGGTGCAGGTGCTAAAGGGAACAGTGAAGGCAGGCAAGCCGGGTCTGCTACGCAACGGTCTCATCGTGACGCAGTTTGCCATTGCCTGTCTGCTTATTATCAGTACGTTCGTGGTCGTGCGGCAGATTGGCTACCTACGTACTGCGTCGCTGGGTTTTGACAAAGAGCAGGTCATCAGCATCCCGGTGGGTAACGAAGTGACGGGGATGTACGCTCTGAATCAACTCCGCAACCGGCTGGCCAGCAACCCGAACGTAGTGGCCATTAGCGGTACCCGCGTCAACATCGGTTGGGGACTTGACGGCAGCAGCAGCCGGAGTGTATCGGGCTTTACGTACAAAGACCGGGAAATTACCACCGATTGGCTGCGAGTGGATTATGATTACCTCAAAACGCTTGGTATTAAACTGCTGGCCGGTCGTGATTTCAGCCGCCAGTACGCTACCGACTCCGTCTCGTCGGTGGTCGTGACGACCAGTTTCGTCAAGCAATTCGGTGAGAAGCAGCCCATCGGTCAGTTTTTCCAGACCGACTCCGCCGGAACGAAATACCAGATTATCGGCGTCGTACCGGACTTCCACCTCTACGCCCTGCATGAGAAAGTAAAGCCAATCACGATGCACATGAGCCAGAACCGCGACGTGGGCTATCTGCTGGTCCGGGTGACGCCCCAAAGCGGAGTCTCTGTGATGGAGACGCTGAAACGCGAGTGGCGGCAGATCGCGCCCAAATCGGAGTTTCAGGGTAGCTTCCTGGATGAAAATACGAATCGCTGGTACCGTAAAGAAGAAAAACTGTCGCAAATGTACAGTCTCGCGGCTGGCATCGCCATTGGGCTCTCGTGCATGGGTTTGTTTGCCATCGCCCTGATCACTATTCAGCAGCGCACCAAAGAAATCGGCGTCCGCAAAGTGCTCGGCGCGAGTGTCACCAGCATTGTGGCCCTGCTCTCGAAGGACTTCTTAAAACTGGTGCTGATAGCTATTGTCATTGCCTCGCCCATCGCCTGGTACGCTATGCACCGCTGGTTGCAGGACTTTGCCTACAAGATCACCATCGAGTGGTGGGTGTTCGGTCTGGCGGGTTTGCTGGCGGTGGGAATTGCCTTGCTGACGGTGAGTTTTCAGAGCATCCGGGCCGCCCTAATGAACCCAGTGAAAAGTTTGAGAAGTGAGTGAACCAAACCTGCAAGGTTTTTCAAACCTTACAGGTTTCACCCCCTAAAACCATGTTTAGAAACTACGTCAAAATCGCCTGGCGGAATCTGCTCCGCAATAAAGCCTTTACAGCCATCAATATTACGGGTTTGGCGCTGGGCATGGCTACGTGTTTGCTCATCAGCCTGTACGTGTACCGTGAGCTGAGTTACGACCGATTCCACAAAAAAGCGGACCGGATTGTGCGCGTTACGTTTCGGGCCAATATGAACGGCACCAAAATTAACGAGGCTCACGTGATGCCGCCGACCGCCCAGGGCCTGCTGCGCGACTATCCCGAAGTACGCGAAGCCACCCGGCTGCGGCACGCGGGTGAACTGCTACTGAAAAAAGGCAACGACCTGGTCCGGGAACAGGCCGTCGCCTTCGTCGATGCTACTTTCTTCGAGGTTTTCAGCTTTCCGCTGGTGAAGGGAAACGCCAAAACCGCTTTGCTACGGCCAAACACGGTGGTTATTGCCGAAAAGATGGCCCGGAAGTATTTCGGTGATGCGAACCCTATCGGCAAAACGCTGTCTCCAAAGGGCAGCAACCAGGCGCTGCAAATAACCGGCGTTATGGCTGACTTCCCAACCAATTCGCATTTACGTTACGATTTTCTGATGGCGATGGCGGGTTTGGATGAAGCCAGAGCAACTTCGTGGATGCAGTCGGAATTTTATACGTATCTCGTGTTGCCAGAGGGGTATGACCCTAAACAACTGGAAGCTAAACTTCCGCAGGCAGTCGAGAAGTATATGGGTCCGCAAATTCAGCAGGCCTTTGGTATACCTTTCGTCAAGTTCCGTGAGGCAGGCAACGACGTGGGCCTGCGGCTACAACCCCTGACCGACATTCACCTGCATTCCGATTTCGCCTACGACCTAAGTCCGTCGGGCGACATCCAGTATGTGTATGGGTTTGGAGCCATCGCCCTGTTCATGCTCCTGATTGCCACCTTCAACTTCATGAACCTCAGCACGGCGGGGGCCACCAAACGAGCGGGCGAAGTCGGCATTCGTAAAGTAATGGGGTCCGTCCGAAGCGCGTTGGTTTGGCAGTTTCTGGTCGAGTCGCTCTTACTGACAACCATCGCTTTGTTGCTGGCCGTTGGACTGGTGTTGCTGGTCCTGCCTGCCTTCAACACGATAACGGGTACTAGTTTGAGTTTCAATTTGTTGAATGCGCCGGGGCTATTGCCGGGTTTGGTCCTGTTTGGGCTGGTGGTAGGGGTTTTGGCAGGTAGCTACCCGGCCTTTTTCCTGTCGTCGTTTAAGCCGATTGCCGTACTGAAAGGTGATACTCCATTCCGGGGTACGGCAGGTCGGCAACGGGTGTCACTTCGGAGTGTGCTGGTGGTGATCCAGTTTTGCCTGTCGTTTGTACTCATTGTTGGCACAGCGGTGGTTTCGCAGCAGATCACCTTTATCCGAAACACCAAACTCGGCTACAACAAAGAGCGCGTACTGGTATTGCACGAAACGGGGCGGCTGGGCAAAAACGAAACGCTGTTTCGGCAACAACTTTTGCAGGATTCGCGGGTAATCAATGCCAGTGTTTCGGGCTACGTTCCCGCCGGTCACTCCCACAATAATAACTTCCTCGTTTATGGCGACAACAAGGCCGGGCAGTATGTCAAAGGCATCCGGTACGATATTGATGAGCGGTACATTCCAACGCTGGGTATGACGATGGCTACCGGACGTAATTTCTCCCCGGCTTTCGGCACCGATTCGTTGGGTATTATCCTCAATGAAACGGCCGCCAAACAACTCGGTTGGGGTAACGATGCGGTAGGCCACCGCATTAAGACGTCTAACGACGGCGGCAAAAAGGCTTACCATGTCATTGGTATTGTGAAGGATTTCCACTTCAGGTCGTTGCACGAGCGCATCACCCCGCTAATGATGACGATGGGTGATAACAGTGGCACCACCCTGGTGAATGTAAAAACGGGCGACGTGGCGGACCTGCTAAAAATGATGGATAATCAATGGCGTGCGTTTGGTGTCGATGTACCGTTTGCGTATTCGTTTCTGACCGATGATTTCAACGCAGTCTATCGGGCCGAGCAACAAACAGGCCAGGTACTGGGCCTATTTAGTGGGCTAACTATCTTCATTTCCTGTATGGGTTTGTTTGGCTTGGCGATGTTCACCGCCGAGAGCCGCACGAAAGAGATTGGCGTTCGGAAAGTGCTGGGTGCCAGCGTCACCAGTATTGTTACGCTGCTCTCGAAAGACTTTCTCAAGCTGGTACTCATCGCCATTGTTATCGCGTCGCCCGTTGCCTGGTACGCCATGCACCGCTGGTTGCAGGATTTTGCCTACAAAATCACCATCGAGTGGTGGGTGTTTGCGCTGGCGGGTTTGCTGGCGGTGGGCATTGCTCTATTGACGGTGAGTTTCCAGAGCGTGAAAGCCGCCCTAATGAACCCAGTCAAAAGTTTGAGAAGTGAGTAAACCGGCCCTGTAAAGTTTTACAAACCTTGCAGGTGTTCAACCAACACAACTATGCTACGAAATTATGTCAAGATCGCCTGGCGAAATCTCGTCAAGAACAAGACCTTTTCGGCCATCAACATAGTCGGCTTAGCTCTTGGCATAGCCAGTAGTCTATTGATTATGCTGTGGGTGCAGGACGAGCGTAGTGTGGATGCGTTCCATGCCAATAAAGAACAACTCTACCGGATCTATATGCGGGAGTATTTTAGCGGGAAAGAACAGGGCGTAATATGGACGCCCGGCCCCTTAGCCGACGAACTGAAGAAGTCGGTTCCTGAAATTCAACTCGCTACACCTTTCTCCTGGCCCAGCCAACAGACCTTTACTGTCGGTGATAAAACGAACAAACAGCAGACAAACGTAGCTGGAGCTGATTTTTTCAGGATGTTCAGTTTCAAACTGCTACAGGGAACTCCCGAAGCGGCTCTGAAAGACCCGAACAGTTTAGCTATCTCGCGCAACATGGCCGAGACCTTCTTTGGTAGTCCCGAAACAGCCATTGGTAAACTCATCCGGTTCGATAATCGTCAGGATTTGGTGGTCAGAGGTGTTTTTGAAAATCTGCCTAAAAACAGTACCATACAGTTTGACTGCCTGCGAAATTGGGACGCTTACGTGGCTGACGGCAATCAATGGGCGAAAGGGTGGGATAGTACCGACCCGCTCACCTTTTTTATGATTCGTGCGGACCGCAACGGCGTACCGGCCGACCCGGCGAAAGTAGAAGCCAAAATTCAGCACCTGCTCGACAAGCATCGCAAAGGTCTGGAAAAGACCGAATTGGCCATGCAGCCCTTCCACGAGTACTACCTTAACAGCAATTTCAAAGATGCTCGGATTGATGGCGGTCGTATTGAATATGTGCGGTTGTTCATCATCGTGGCGGTGTTCATCCTGCTAATTGCCTGCATCAATTTCATGAATCTGGCCACGGCCCGGTCGGTAAAACGGGCGAAAGAGGTAGGCGTTCGCAAAGTAGTTGGGGCCATCCGTTCGGGGTTAGTCGGACAGTTTATGGGCGAAGCTCTTTTATTGACCGTTTTGTCGGTTATCCTGGCGGTTCTGTTCATTGCACTAATGTTACCGGCTTTTAATAATCTCACCGAGAAGCAAATAGTACTGCCCGTTGGCGATCCTTCCTTTTGGACAATGCTGATTGGGTTGATGTTGGCAACGGGCTTGATAGCGGGCAGCTACCCGGCTCTTTTCCTGTCGTCGTTGAAGCCAATTCGGGTACTGACCGGACGATTACGATTTGATAGAGGTTCCATCTGGTTTCGTCAGGGGCTGGTGGTGTTTCAGTTCGCGCTCTCCATTCTGCTAATTGTGGGTATGATCGTTATTGATCGGCAGGTTGAGTACGTCCAAACTAAAAATCTGGGCTTTGATCGGGAGAACTTAGTATACTTTCCATTGGAGGGTGATTTAGCCAAGAAATTTGACATTCTGAATGAAGAACTTTCTCAGGTTTCGGGCATCAAACAGGTATCACAAATGACTGGAAATCCTGCCGGTATCGGTGATGGTACGGAGGGTCTAAGCTGGGCTGGAAGTGACCCGAAGGCTAAAATTCGGTTTACACCCGTTGGTGTGGGGTATAATTTTGTCAAAACGATGAGTCTTCGCCTACTGGAAGGGCGGGACTATTCTAAAGACTTTGCTACCGACTCAACTGGTTTTTTAATCAATGAAACGGCGGCTAAAACAATGGGATTCAAAAATCCGATTGGGCAACCGGTAACCTGGGGCAACACCAGAGGAACGATAATAGGTATGGTTGAAGATTTTCATTTTCAGTCGTTGCACACGCCCATCAGACCACTTATTACTTATTTAAAACACAGCGGCCCTGAAGGCGTCGTGTTGGTTCGACTTGATGCGGGCAGAACGCCGGATGCACTGGTCAAAATTGAACAGGTGTGCAAAAAATTGAATCCAAAATTTCCATTTACCTATTCGTTCACCGATCAGGAATACGCCCGACTGTACCGTAGCGAACAAGTAGTCCGCCAACTTTCAAGTTATTTCGCCCTTTTGGCAATCCTCATTTCCTGTCTCGGTTTGTTCGGGCTGGCCATATTTACCGCCGAGCAACGGACCAAAGAAATCGGCGTTCGCAAGGTGCTCGGTGCGTCGGTCACCAGCATTGTCACATTGCTTTCCAAAGACTTTCTGAAACTGGTGCTGATCGCTATTGTCATCGCGTCACCCATTGCGTGGTATGCCATGAATCGGTGGTTGCAGGACTTTGCTTACAAGATCACCATCGAGTGGTGGGTGTTCGGGCTGGCGGGCTTGCTGGCGGTGGGCATCGCCTTGCTGACGGTGAGCTTCCAGAGCGTGAAAGCCGCCCTAATGAACCCAGTCAAAAGTTTGAGAAGCGAATAATCTTTTAAACTCTGTTTTTATGAAAACGCCCTTACTCATCTTCGCTTTACTGTTGTCAATCATCCTCCAGGCTCAGCATAGTAAATACGATGCTTCGCAAGAAATACTCGGCAGTGGGCAGGTAGTCCAAGAAATTAAACGAGTCGAGCCGTTCACTGAAATTCAAACGCGACAGTTTCCGGCCAAAATAACCGTCGAGGTCGGCGGCAGTGAATCGTCGGTGGGTATCAGCCTTGACGACAACCTGCGCCAATTTCTGCGGATCGACCAAGAGGATGGTATCCTGAAACTATCATTCGCCGATCCGCAGGGTAAACCGTCCTGGGTCAGCAAATCGGCCATCAGCGTCACCGTCCGAACGCCCCAACTCATAAGACTCAGACACGGATCGAATAGCGACGTGCTGGTGAAGGGCCTGAGCGGGGAGTGGTTCGACCTGGCTAACGAAGCCAATGGCAACGTAACACTGCTTGGCAAAGTCACAACTTTCAATGTGGCCAGTGCCGCTAATGGAGGTATTCGTGCCGACGAGTTGATTACGCAAACGGCTAACGTTATCACACTCGCCAACGCGACCCTTCGCGTTAATGCACAAACCGTGAACGAAGTCAGATCCGGTCGCGCTCAAATTATTAACGTCGCGAAACCCACTAAATAAATCGGTGTCATGCTCCGAAACTATCTCAAAATCACTTGGCGGAACCTTGCCAAAAACAAGGTCTTCTCGTTTATTAACATTGTTGGGCTGGCGGCCGGGCTGTCGTGCTGTATGCTCATTTGCCTCTACATCTACGACGAACTGAGCTACGACACGCAGCACAAAGACCGCTCGCAATTGTATCAAATCGGAACGGTGTTTATTCGGCCCGATGGCGAAACAAAAACGGCCGATACGCCCTACCCTGTTGCCGATGCGCTCCAACTGGAATATCCCGAAATCAGCAGCGTAACGCGCTTAGTGGGGTTATTCGTTGACGATAAAACGCTGCTGCGCTACGATGCCGGGGCCAACAAAAGCCGGGTTTTCTACGAGACGAAAGGCTACCTCGCCGACCCTACGTTCTTTTCGTTTTTCAGCTACGACTTCATCGAAGGGGACGGGGAACAGGCGCTAAAAAATCCGAATGCCCTTGTGCTGTCGGAGGAGATCGCCCGCAAACTGTTCGGCAATCAGCCAGCCCTCAACAAGGTCGTTCACGTGGAAAGCAACACCAACGGCAACGGTAACTACACCGTAACCGGCGTGTTTCGGCCCGGCAGTGTACCCTCGCACATCGACGGGCGGTTCTTCATTTCGTTTGCGGGGGGTGGGCTATCGCAGTACGTGAAAGGTCAGACGGGTATGGCAAGTAACAACATGTTTTTTACGTACCTGAAGCTTAAACCCGGCACCGATGCCCGCAAACTCGAAGCCAAACTGCCCGCTTTTGTCGAAAAATATATGCGAAAAGACCTGCGGACGGCCTCCTTCGACAAGCGGCAGTTTCTGACGGCAGTATCCGACATTCACCTGCGCACCGACCTGACCCATAACGTAACCCCCAACGGTAGCCTGACGTACCTGTACATTCTGGCATCCATCGCCCTGTTCACGTTGCTCATTGCCTGTATTAACTTCATGAACCTCAGCACGGCCCGGTCGTCCAAACGGTTCGGCGAGGTGGGCATTCGGAAAGCGTTGGGGGCCGAAAAAGGTGCCCTCATCCGGCAGTTTCTGGCGGAGTCGCTGCTGTTCAGCTTTTTCGCATTCGGGCTTGCCGTTGGTTTTACGCTATTGCTGACGCCCCTGTTCGAGCAGGTGTCCGGCAAAACGTTGCAGTTTTCGGTCAACCAGCACTTAGTCATTCTGGGCGGCTTTTTTGGCCTGAGTGTATTCACGGGTTTGCTGGCGGGTAGCTACCCGGCGTTTTACCTATCTTCGTTTCGGCCCGTTATGGTGTTGAAAGGAAAGTTTACCAACTCGCTGGCGGCTGTATCGCTTCGGCGGGGGCTGGTGGTGTTTCAGTTCATGCTGTCGGTGGTACTCATTATTGCGTCGGTGGTGATCCACCAGCAGATGAACTTCCTGCGTTCGGCCGACCTCGGCTTCGCTAAAGACCAGCAGATCATCATTCCCCTGCGGAGCGGAATGGCCAAAGCCAGCTCTTCGGCCCTGAAAACCGCCCTCACCAGCTTGGCGCAGATCGAATCGGTAGGGGCATCGGCCTATTATCCAGGTATTTTCAACCCTGAAGATGTCAACCAGTTTGGTGAAGGACAAACGGCCAAAGACGGGAAACGAACCCGCACCAATCGGGTCGATGCTGATTACCTCAAGACGCTGGCTATCAAACCAGTAGCGGGCAGGTTATTCTCCCGCGACTTTCCTGCCGACACTAATTTACGGGTTGTGTTGAACGAGCAGGCCGTAAAAGAAATGGGGTATAAATCGGCGCAGGCTGCCGTTGGCAAAATGGCCTACACCGAACGGGATGGCGAACGCGTTGGCTTCACTATTGTTGGCGTGGTGAAGGATTTTCACTTCGAGGATCTGCACTTGCCCATTACACCCTACGCCTTCACGTTGAACCAACGCAACGATCACAATTACATAGTGGCGCATGTGAAAGCGGGCGAGGTGCAGCCGATGCTACAATCGCTGGAAGCCACCTGGAAAAAACTGAATCCGAATGAGCCATTTGAGTACAGTTTTCTGGACCAGGAATTCCAGAAGAATTACATAGCCGAAAACCGACTCTCGACCATTGTCGGCTACTTCACCTTCATCGCCATTCTAATTTCCTGTCTGGGTTTGTTTGGGCTGGCCTCGTTCAACGTCGATCAGCGCGTTAAGGAAATTGGCATCCGAAAAGTGCTGGGCGCAACGGTGGGTAATGTCGTGCTGCTGTTGTCGAAAGACTTCCTGAAATTAGTACTGATCGCCGTGGTGATTGCCTCGCCCCTGGCGTGGTTTATCATGAACAAGTGGCTCCAGAACTTTGCGTACCAAACCCGGATTGGCGTGTCGGTCTTTGTTATCACCACATTGGTAGCCCTGTTGATTACGGGCCTAACGGTCAGCTACCAAGCCATCAAAGCCGCCCTAATGAACCCGGTCAAGAGCTTGCGGAGCGAGTGATGTAGCGCCGAAGCTCCAGCTTCGGATGTAAAAACCAAATACACAACCGAAGCTGGAGCTTCCGGAATGCCGGACCACGGAATGCCGGACCAAGCACTACAACTATGCTCACGAACTACCTCAAGATCGCCTGGCGGAATTTGATCCGTAATAAAGTCTACTCATTCATCAACATCAGCGGACTGGCTGTGGGCATGGCCGTGGCAATGCTGATTGGCTTATGGGTCTGGGATGAACTCAGCTTCGACAAATCGTTCGCCAACTACGACCGCATCGCCCAGGTAATGCAGCATCAGACTTACAATAATGAGATTAGCACGCAAACAGCTATTCCGTTTCCGCTGGGCGATGAACTACGTCGGAATTATGGGAATAACTTCGATCACGTTCTGATGGCATCGTGGGTAATGTCCCGTGTTTTGACCGTTGGCGACAAGACCCTGTCGAAGAGCGGCATTTATATCGAGTCGCAGGCGCCCGACATGCTGAGCCTGAATATGCGCAAAGGCACCCGGGCGGGCTTAGCCGATCCGGCGTCAATTCTGCTGTCCGAGTCAGTGGCCCGCGACTTGTTTGGTGAAACAGATCCAATGAACAAACTCATCCGGCTCAATGATAAAACGACGGTGAAAGTGACCGGCGTTTACGAAGACATACCCCGAAACTCGTCCTTCAGCGACTTGTCCTTCATTGCGCCGTGGGCGTTGTATCTCTCGGAACAACCCTATATTCAGAAGCAGGAAAATCCCTGGCGTTCTAACTCTTATCAGTTGTTTGTTCAATTGACCAAACAGGCTACCATTGACAACGTGTCGGCCCGGATCAAAGACGTCAAGCTAAAAAACATCCGGCCGGAAGAGCGACGCTATCAGCCGCAGGTATTCCTGAACCCGATGCGGCAATGGCATTTGTATTCGGAATTCAAGAACGGCGTTCGCACCGGTGGCCTTATTCAGTTCGTATGGCTGTTCGGCAGTATTGGTGGGTTTGTGCTGCTGCTGGCCTGCATCAATTTTATGAACCTGAGTACGGCCCGCTCCGAAAAACGAGCAAAGGAAGTGGGTATCCGCAAGGCCGTTGGCTCGTTGCGGGGGCAGTTGATTACGCAGTTTTTCGGCGAGTCGCTGTTGGTTGTGGTGCTGGCGTTCGGACTGGCGCTGGCGGCTGTCCTGCTCACGCTGCCCGCTTTCAACCAGGTAGCCAACAAGCAGATACGCCTACCGTGGGCCAACCCGTTCTTCTGGTTGCTGGGCCTGGGTATTAGTCTGCTCACCGGGTTGGTTGCCGGCAGCTATCCGGCGTTGTATCTGTCGTCGTTCAAACCCGTGAGCGTATTGAAAGGTGTCTTTCGGGCCGGGCGTTTTGCGGGGGTTCCGCGCCGGGTGCTGGTGGTTGCCCAATTTACCGTTTCTATCACGCTGATCGTCGGCACCATTATCGTCTTTCGTCAGATCCAGTTTGCGAAAAATCGACCCGTTGGCTACAGCCGGGCCGGATTGCTGATGGTGATGGGCACGGAAAATACGCACAAGCACATCGATGCGATACGGCAAGAGTTGAAAGGAGCCGGGATCGCTGCGGAACTGGCGGAGTCGGGCACCCCGGTTACCGATGTATGGAGTACCAACGGCGGTTTTGAATGGCGGGGCAAAGACCCCGGTCTGTCGGTCGACTTTCCGAATGCGGGGGTATCCTACGAGTTCGGCAAAACGATTGGCTGGAAACTGGTGGCGGGTCGGGATTTTTCGCGGGCGTTTGGTACGGACTCTGCCGGTTTTATTATTAACGAAACGGCCGCCAAATTCATGGGCTTCAAAAACCGCGACGGCACCGGCGGATCACCCATTGGTGAAGTTGTCCGCTGGGACGGGCAACCGTTCACCATCATCGGGGTGGTGAAGGATATGGTTGTCGAATCGCCTTATGAGCCAATCCGGCCATCCATTTACCATTTAGCTCCTGACAACGGCAACTTTGTTATGGTCAGGATCGACCCGGCGGTCAGCACCAGCCAGGCACTGGCGCGTATTGAAACCGTCGTCAAAAAATACAACCCGGCGATTCCGTTCGACTACCGGTTCATCGACCAGGAATACGCCAAAAAATTCGGCGATGAAGAGCGTATCGGCAACCTGGCTTCGATCTTCGCTATGCTCGCTATTTTTATTTCCTGTTTAGGTCTGTTCGGGTTAGCCTCCTTCGTGGCTGAGCAGCGCACGAAAGAAATTGGTGTTCGCAAGGTGCTGGGCGCGTCGGTACTGAATCTGTGGGGGCTGCTTTCCAAGGACTTCGTGATGCTGGTCGTCATCGCCTTTTTCATTGCCACACCCATCGCCTATTATTCCCTCTCCGGCTGGCTTCAGAAATACGAATACCGAACCGACATCTCTTGGTGGATTTTTGCCCTGTCGGGCCTGGGCGCGTTAGCGATCACGCTGTTGACGGTGAGTTTTCAGAGCGTGAAAGCGGCTTTGATGGACCCGGTAAAAAGTTTAAGAAGCGAGTAATGAAGTACCGAAGCTCCAGCTTCGGATAGGACAGCCAACAATACTAACCGAAGCTGGAGCTTCCGGAATGCCGGACCAAGCACTACAACTATGCTGCGCAACTACCTTAAAATCGCCTTCCGCAACTTGTGGAAAAACCGCGTCTACAGCGGCATCAACGTGTTTGGTCTGGCCGTGGGGTTAGGTACCTGCGTGCTCATCACGCTCTACGTAGCCGATGAACTCAGCTACGACCGCCACCACGAGCGGGCTGATCGCATCCACCGGGTCGTGCACCACATGACGTGGGGAGGGCGCGACATGAACTTAGCCATTACGTCGGCCCCGTACGCGCCAGCCCTTACGCAGACGTACCCGGAAATTGAACAGGCCGTGCGGGTCCTGCACGAAGGCGGGGGCGTGGTGCAACATGGCTCAATAAAGGTAGAGGCCAACGATATTATGTTTGCCGACGCCAACCTGTTTCAGGTATTCAGCCATCCGTTTTTGTACGGCGACCCGGCTACCGCCCTCAGCAAACCGCAGGCTATCGTGCTGACAAAAGATTTGGCTACGCGTCTGTTTGGCGACGCAGCTAAGGCCGTCGGGAAAACGGTACTCTTCGAGAATAACTTTCCGAACCTGGTTACGGGGGTGATCCAGAACGTACCCCGCAATTCACACTTTGCGTTCAGCGGGGTACGCTCGTTGCCAACGGGTTACACCGCCGAATGGCAAAATTATGATCTATACACGTACCTGCTGCTGAAACCCGGCACAGATGCGCAAAAGCTAATGGCCAAATTCCCGGCCTTTTTTGAGCAGTTTATCAAGCCCGAAACAGGCAACGGAAACTACCGGATGGAACTACAGCCGCTGGCGTCCATTCACCTGCACTCTAACCTCGACTTTGAAGTCAGCCCAAACGGTAACAGTCAGACAGTACTGGTCTTTGGCATCATCGGCGGGTTGATTTTGCTGCTGGCGGGTATCAACTACATGAATCTGTCCATGGCCCGCTCGGTGATGCGGATTCGGGAGGTGGGCGTCAGGAAAGCTGTCGGTTCTGCCCGGAGCCAACTGGCGGGGCTATTCCTGACCGAAACCTTGTCCGTAATTATCGTGGCAACGGGGCTGGGCATATTGCTGGCTGAGCTGACCTTGCCCCTGTTCAACGAGTTGATTGACAAAAAACTGTCTATGGGGCAGTTTGGGGTCGGATACAGTCTGTTGGCGGTGGCGGTGTTTGCGGGGCTGGCGGGGCTGCTCAGTGGTGCATACCCAGCCCTGTTTCTGTCCGGTGCGCGTCCGGTACTGGCGTTGCGGGGGCAGTTGGGCAGTCAGACAGGTGTGCTGGCGTTTCGGAAATCGCTCGTCACGTTCCAGTTCGTGATCACCATTGCGCTTATGGCCGCGTCGGGTATCCTCTACCAGCAACTGCGGTTCGTACTGACCAAGAATTTAGGGTTTAACAAAGATCAGGTGCTGACGGTCCACCTCAACGAGACCCGCACGCGCACTCAGATTCCGGCCATCAAAGCGCAGTTGCTGAGTAATTCACTCATTGAGGGCGTATCGGTAGCCAGTAATTCCATCGGCAGGAATTTCATGGGTGGCGATGGTCATTTCTTCGAGATTGACGGCAGGATGAGCGAGTCAACCCGGATCGCCAACAACTTACAGGTTGACGACGATTTTCTGAACACACTGGAGATTCAGTTGATGCAGGGGCGCAACCTTTCCGCCAAAACGCCCGCCGACCGCCAGAACGCCGTACTTGTCAACGAGACGCTGGCGAAGGCCATGGGTTGGGAAAACCCAATTGGCAAGCGGGTGAAGTCGTTCAGTCCGAACGGCCCAATCGAACGCCGGGTGGTTGGCGTAGTGGGCGATTTCCACCTGAACTCGCTGCAACACAAAATTGAACCGCTCCTGCTGCAACTCCCTGCCGACCCCAACGAGCAGGATAATCTGTACATCAAAATTCGGGCGGGGCAGACCGAAGCGGCTCTGGCCCTGATCGAAAAAACGTATCATCAGTTTGAACCGGGTGGCGTGTTTACGTATCAATTTTTGGATCAAAATTTTGCCCAACAATACACCACGCAGCAGAAGCAGGGCCAGCTATTGGTCGGCCTTACCGCCCTGGCCATCTTCATTGCCTGTCTGGGTTTATTCGGCCTTGCCGCCTTCACGGCTGAGCAGCGCACCAAAGAGATTGGCGTTCGCAAAGTGCTGGGTGCATCCGTGGTCAGCATCGTCACCCTGCTCAGCAAAGACTTTCTGAAACTGGTGCTGATTGCCATCCTGATCGCTACGCCCATTGCCTGGTATGCCATGAACCGCTGGTTGCAGGACTTTGCCTACAAGATCGACATTGAATGGTGGGTGTTTGCCGGAGCGGGTCTGCTGGCCGTGAGCATCGCGTTGCTGACGGTCAGCTTTCAGAGCGTAAAAGCCGCCCTGACGAACCCGGTGAAAAGCCTGCGCAGTGAGTGATGTAGCGCCCGGTCCGGCGCCCCGGAAGCTCCAGCTTCGGGTAGGACAGTCAACGATACAACCGAAGCTGGAGCTTCGGTACTACAGTTATGCTACGAAACTATCTCAAAATCGCCTGGCGAAACCTGCGTAAACAACGCGGACTGTCATTTATCAACATCTCAGGACTGGCCGTTGGGCTGGCCTGCTGTCTGCTCATCACGCTCTACGTCCTCGACGAACTGAGCTATGACCGCTACAACGTCAAAGCAGACCGCATCTACCGCATCCATACCGACGTTAAGTTTGGCGGTAACGACTCGCAGAGTGCCGTGACGGCCGATCCGGTCGGGCCGACGCTGAAACAGGACTACCCGCAGGTGGAACAGTTTGTGCGGCTTCACCAGCGCGGTACGTGGCTCGTCAAACGGGCCGGATCAACGAGTAGCCTGCGCGAAGAGAACATTACGTTTGCCGACTCAACGCTGTTCGACGTGTTTACCCTGCCACTTGTCGCGGGCGATCCAAAACGAGCACTGACCTCGCCTAATACGGTTGTCATCAGCGAATCGGCAGCCAAACGGCATTTTGGCAACCAGGACCCAATGGGTCAGACGCTGACCTTCGACAACAATCAGAACTATAAAGTAACGGGCGTTATGCGCGATATGCCCGCCAATTCGCACTTCCGCAGCGACTTCTTTCCGGCCATGCTCAGCGACGGTTACCGATGGGGACAATGGTTGAGCAACAACCACCATACCTACATTGTGCTACGCGCAGGCACAGATTACCGGCAGTTTGAGAAAAATTTCGACGCCGTCATTGAAAAATACGTTGGACCACAGGCATTGCAGTTTATTGGTATTACGCTGGCGCAGTTTCGGCAAGCGGGCAACCGCTTTCGCTTTTCGCTCATGCCCCTCACCGACATCCATCTCCATTCAAAAGAAACCATTCAACTCGCGCCCAACGGCGACATCCAGTACGTCTACATTTTCTCGGCGGTGGCCCTGTTTATCCTGCTCATTGCGGGTATCAACTTCATGAACTTAGCCACCGCCCGCTCGGCCAATCGCGCCAAAGAAGTGGGCGTCCGCAAAGTACTGGGGTCAGAACGGCCGCAACTCATTGGGCAGTTTATGACCGAATCCGTGCTAATGACGGTGCTGGCCATGGTGCTGGCCCTGCTACTGGTCGCCGTGTCGATACCATTCTTCAATGACTTGGCCGCCAAGCAATTAAGCATCCAAGGCCTGTTATCTCCCTACTGGTTGCCCTTACTCGTTCTGCTTCCAATTGTGGTCGGTTTACTGGCGGGTGTTTATCCGGCCTTCTTCCTATCGTCGTTCAAACCCATTACTGTACTGAAAGGTAAGGTTAACGTCAGTTTCAAAGGGGCTGGGCTACGAAGCGGCCTGGTCGTGTTTCAGTTTATGATGTCGATGGTGCTCATCGTCGGCACCATCGTTGTGTACCGGCAGGTCACCTACATCCAGAACAAGAATCTGGGGTTTAAACGCGATCAGGTCCTAACGGTCAACGAGGTGTACGCCATTGGCAAACAGGCGGAGACGTTCAAACAGGAAGTGCTCCGGCTGCCCGGCGTGGTCAGTGGCTCCATCTCTGGTTACCTGCCCACGCCCTCCAACCGAAGCAATAATTCATTCTTCCCGGAGGGGAAAATCGACCAGAAAAACGCCGTCAGTATGCAGGCGTGGGGCGTTGATCACGATTACGTGAAAACGCTGGGTATGCAGCTTGTTCAGGGCCGGGATTTTTCGCGGGATTTCGGCTCCGACTCGTCCGGCATTGTCCTGAACGAAACGGCCGCTAAGCTCTTTGGCGGTAAGGCCATCGTTGGGAAGCGTATTCTACAATTCGTTAATCCACAGTTAAAAACCACGAAGACGTACACCGTCATCGGCGTGGTCAAAAACTTCCATTATGAATCGCTTCGTCAGAATATTGGTGCGCTGGCCCTGGTGCTGGATGCGAACTCCGGGGCCGCTTCGTTCCGGCTGGGCGGCACTCCGCTAAGCGGTACAAACCTACCAGCCTTAATTAGTCAGATTGAAGCGAAGTGGAAGCAGGTCGCGCCCGGTCAGCCGTTCAGTTACTCGTTTCTGGAAGACAGCTTCGACGCCATGTACCGCGCTGAGCAGCGCATCGGCACCATCGCCCTGACGTTTGCGGTGCTGGCGATCCTGATTGCCTGCTTAGGCCTGTTCGGTTTAGCCGCGTTCATGGCCGAGCAGCGCACCAAGGAAATCGGCGTTCGCAAAGTGCTCGGTGCGAGTGTCTTCAGTATCGTCGGATTATTATCGAAAGATTTCCTCCGGCTGGTCCTAATTGCCATTGTCGTTGCTTCACCCCTTGCCTGGTACGCGATGAGTCAGTGGCTCAAAGACTTCGCCTACAAGATCGACATCGAGTGGTGGTACTTCGCGCTGGCGGGTGCGCTGGCGGTGGGCATCGCGCTGCTGACGGTGAGTTTCCAAAGCATCAAAGCCGCCCTGATGGACCCGGTCAAGAGCCTGAGAAGTGAATAATGTCGTTTAGCGCCGAAGCTCCAGCTTCGGACGTGAAAATTACATATACACCCGAAGCTGGAGCTTCCGGAATGCCGGACCACGGAATACCGGACCAAATAGTACAACTATGCTCACGAACTACTTCAAGATCACCTGGCGGAATCTGGTCCGCAACAAGACGTTTTCAGTCATCAACATCGTCGGGCTGGCCATTGGCCTCACCTCAGGCCTGTTCATTAGCTTATACGTACTTGACGAATTGAGTTACGACCGCTTTCATCAGAATGCAGACCAGATTGTGGTGTTGCAGCAGTTTGAGAACACGGCCGTAACCGGCGGACGATTCGCAACGGATTTTAAACAGCGATTTGCTCAGGTGGTGGATGCGGTCCGGCTCAGGGAATCCAACGCGTTAATTACTACGCAGCAAACGGCCGCTTACGAAGAGAATTTCTTTTTTGCCGATAGCAGCGCGTTTACTGTCTTTACGTGGCCACTCACTCGGGGAAATCCGCGCACGGCCCTTTCGGAGCAGTATGGCGTTGTGCTGTCGGAGTCGATGGCCGGGAAGTACTTTCCCAACCAGAACCCGCTGGGGCAGACGCTGCGCTACGACAACAAACACACCCTGCACGTAACGGGCGTGATGCGCGACCTGCCGGGCAACTCACACCAGAAGATCGACTTTCTGGCTAATTATGCCAACGCCAACGAACTTACCGGTCAGGATGTGACAAGCAACCTTTGGGCTGGCAGTGCGTGGACGTACCTGTTACTAACCCCCGGCACAACGCTTCAGGCCCTTGAAGCGCAGTTCCCAGCCTACACCAGGCAGCTCAACGACCCAAACGCGGGCGTTTGGAAGCTGAAACTGATCCCGCTGACGGATCTGTACCTACGAACCGATCTGATTGCACCCAACCGGCTGGCCTACGTCACCATTTTTCTGGTGGTAGGGTTGCTGATCCTGGCGCTGGCTACGTTCAACTACGTGAATCTGGCTACGGCGCGGGCCATCAGGCGGGCTAAGGAAGTGGGCGTTCGTAAAGTACTTGGCTCGTCGTTTGGTCAGCTTCGGCGGCAGTTTCTGGGCGAAACGACCTTGTTTGTGCTGTTGGCGCTTGGCCTGGCGGCCCTGCTGATACCGCTGCTACTGCCAACTTTCAACAACCTGACCGACAAGCAATTAAGATTAGATACGCTCCTGACTCCGGTGCGACTATTGGGGCTGTTTACGGGCGTTGGGCTGCTGTGTTTAGCGGCTGGCACCTATCCGGCTTTCGTACTGTCGGCGGTTCGTCCGGCATTGATTTTAAAGGGCGTTGTCTCGTTGACCAACGGCAGCAAAACACCGTTACTCCGGCAAACACTCGTGGTGGGGCAGTTTGTCGTTTCCATCAGTATGCTGATTGCCACGTTGGTAGTCTATAATCAGCTTACCTACATTCAGCAAAAAAGCTTAGGTTATGAGCGGGAGCAGGTGCTGGTTACCGACCTGCACGATGCGTCGGTTGAGGCAAAGCAACGCTTCAAGGAGCAGGTGCAGCGGCTGGCGGGCGTGGCGGTAGCCTCGCAGAGTTACAGTGTACCCGGCAGCGGAGCCTTGCTGGGCGAAAAACTCGTTAGTGACTACGCTCCCAAAGGCGTTACTAATTTGAGCATTAGCCGAATGACGGCGGACGAAAATTTTTTTAAAACGTTCAACATCAAGTTAGTACAAGGCCGCACCTTAACCACGGAGCGGCCAGCCGACCGCCGGGCCTTTCTCGTTAATGAAGCGGCCATGGCGTATTTCGGGTGGAAAAACTTAACCAACAAGATGGTTGGCTACTACACTTACGAGTATGACCAGAGCGGCAATTACCGCGAAGTGCCGCAACGAGGTCCGGTAGTGGGTGTCGTAGCCGATTACCACCAGCAAAACTTAAAAAAGACGATTTCCCCCCTGTTATTTTCGCTCGCCCAAGGCTGGGAAAATCAACTATCTATCAAAATCAGGGCGGGTAACGTACCGGCAACCGTTCAACAGATCGAGCGGTTGTGGAAACAGTCTTTTCCAAACGTCCCCTTCGACTATGAATTCATGGACGATTTTTTTAACCGCTCCTACCAGGCTGATCGCCGGGCGGGACAGGTATTGGGGCTTTTCGCGGCCCTGGCCATTTTCATTTCCTGCTTAGGTCTGTTCGGCCTCGCCACGTTCACCGCTGAACAGCGCACCAAAGAAATCGGCGTCCGCAAAGTGCTGGGAGCCAGCGTTGCCAGCATCGTAACGCTACTCTCCAAAGACTTCCTCAAACTGGTCCTGATTGCCATCCTGATCGCTACGCCCATTGCCTGGTATGCCATGAACCGCTGGTTGCAGGACTTTGCTTACAAGATCGACATCGAGTGGTGGGTGTTCGCGGGGGCGGGTCTGGTGGCGATTGGTATTGCTCTGCTGACGGTCTCATTCCAGAGTGTGAAAGCCGCCCTGATGAATCCGGTGAAAAGCTTGCGCAGCGAGTGAAGACGATCTAAACATCCAGCGTTATGCTACGAAATTATCTCAAAATTGCGCTTCGGAATCTGTGGAAACACAAGCTATTTTCGGTCATCAATGTTTTTGGACTGGCATCAGGATTAGTGGTTTGTTTTCTGGCTATCGCTCACGTAAAGGGCACGTTGGATTATGACAATTTTCACCCAAACCGCGACCGTATCTACCGCATTATTACCGACGTAACGAGCCTAGACAACGACCGAATGGGGTATGCCACCTCGCCTTTGTCTCTGGCAGACGCACTAAAGCGGAACTATGATTTTGTAGAAGAAACCGTCCGTATCGTCAGGCTTCCAGAAGAGATGACAGGTAATTATAAACGTCTTAACGTTCAGGTGTTTGCGGTCGATTCTGGCTTCTTCAGCGTTTTTGACTTCCGGTTGAAAAAAGGACGACCCGCTACCGAACCTCGTACGGCTGTAGTAACCCACAAAACGGCCGAACGTTATTTTGGGACAGCGAATCCAATCGGTAAAGTACTCCAGTACGCCAATCATGGTCCAGTAACTATTACGGGGGTATTGGCCGATTTACCACTCAATACGCATCTCAAGTTTGATGTTCTCGTATCCTTGGCAACTTACCTACCAACTTCTCAGCAAGATCCCTACTGGGGCTGGCAACAGTACGACAATGGCTATACGTACGTCTTGTTGACGTCTACGGCTACGGCTGAAAATCTCAAGAATTCGCTACCTTCCATTGTGAAGCGGGCTACGCAAGGGCTTCAATTACCAAATGAGAAAAGCTATAGCTTACGAGTCCAATCGCTTAGTCAGATCTCCCCGGCCCGAGAGATGTTAAGATCGTCCATGAACGTACAACATTATGGCGAGTTGCTGGCTGAGCTATTTGTTGGCTTGATCACATTGCTACTGGCGGGCTTTAATTACGTCAACCTAACCCTCGCCCGATCCATCAGCCGCGCCCGCGAGGTGGGTGTTCGCAAGGTAGTCGGCGCTTTACGGTGGCAGTTAATGGGCCAGTTCATGGTCGAATCCGTTGTGCTGTCGCTACTGGCGTTGGGTTTAGCGTACGGTATGGCTGAATTCATCCGGCCAATGCCCACCTTGCAACAGTGGTTTATGGGTGGACTATCGTGGGATGTACGTCTGTGGCTGATACTGATCGCCTTCACCTTAGTAACGGGTGTACTGGCGGGCCTGGCTCCGGCACGAATACTATCCGGTTTCGAGCCTGCACAGGTATTCCGCAGCTATACCGGCCTACGCGTATTGCGGGGCTTGTCATTCCGAAAATCGTTGATTGTTGCCCAATTCAGTATTTCACTCATCGCCCTGATCGTCCTGTTGACCCTGACCCGGCAGTTTCAGTATTTGGCAACGGCCGACTACGGCTTTCGGCGCGAACGTCTCTTGACTATTCCTATCGGCAATCAACCACCTCAGCGATTGATGAACGAACTGAGTCAATTAGCGGGCGTAGAACACGTATCGGCTACGTCGGAGTTATTGAGTGAATTTGGCGATTCGCGTTTTGTTAGCCGGGAACGGAATGGCCGCGATTCCGCCCGAACAACCGCGTTTGCCGTTGACTCCAATTTCGTTCGCACAATGGGGCTGACGCTCGTGGCTGGTCGAAACCTACCAGCCACGAGCCAAGCCGCTTCGCGCGGTCAGGTATCCCGGTTTATACTGATCAATGAAGAAGCCGTGCGGAAATTTCAGTTAGGCAATCCGTCGGAGGCTGTCGGACGCTCAGTCTGGTTAAATGACAGCACGGAGGTGCAGATTGCGGGTGTACTGAAAAACTTTCGATTTGCAACCCTATCTCGACCCATCGGACCCCTGCTGTTGCTCCATCAACCGCACCGGTTCCGCTACATCAGCGTTGCGGTAGCCCAGGGAGGTGAACAAACGGTGGTGGCCAAAACTGAGCGTATCTGGAAGCGGTTACTGCCATACGAGCCATTCATGGGCGAATGGTACGACGACTTTCTACACCGAAAGTACGACCGTAGCGAGGATACCCACTTGCTGATTCTACTCATCGGGATGGCGCTGTTGATTGCGTGTCTTGGCTTGTTAGGTATCGTGACGTATAACACCCAGATGAGGGTTAAGGAAGTGGGCATCAGGAAAGTGATGGGCGCTACGGTAACGCAGATTGTTACGCTGCTATCGTGGGGATTCCTGAAGTTACTGCTCATTGCCGGGCTTATTGCCTACCCGCTGGGCTATTTAGCCGGAAGAGCATTACTACATAATTTTGCCTACCGAGTTTCCATTGGCCTTGAAACAATTGGCCTATGCTTCGGTATTTTGCTGATGATCGGTAGCCTAACAATTGGCATCCGAACCTACCGGGCAGCCCTTGCGAATCCAGCCGATAGCCTCCGGAGCGAATAGCCACGAACGCAGCTTAACAATTATTAACAGCCTGTGTAGTAAGCTTGTCCGTACCTTGATTTCAAATTCAGGTACGGACATTTATGTTACAGAACTACTTTAAAATCGCGGTTCGGAATCTACTGAAACGTAAGTTTTACGCTATAGTCAACATATTCGGATTGGCCGTGGGCATGACGTTTACCTTACTCATTGGCAGCTTCGTCTGGAGCGAATTACAGGTAAATGCCACGTTAAGAAACGCCGATAATCAGTACATTATCCGTAGCAAGTGGAAACAGCCCGGTATGGGGTTTGAAGACGCGACGCTTGCCCCGTTGGGGAAATTATTGAAAGCACAGTACCCTAACTTAGTGGCTAATCAATATCGCTTTGATGTAGTTACGACGGCTGTTTCTAACGGCGACAAATACTTCGCGAGGGAAGTTGCTGAAGCTGGCGATTCGACAATGATTTCCATGTACGGGTTTCCAATGCTATATGGCGACGCTCGAACTGCCCTTAAAGACCCTAATTCTGTTGTGCTGACCGAGGAGAATGCCATAAAGTACTTTGGAAAGACGGATGTAGTCGGTCAGGTGCTGAGTCTCAGCAACTACGTCGGCGGTAAGCAGAACTTTACCGTGACGGGCGTTCTGAAAAGTCTTTCCAAAAACTCCGTCACTTATCTGTGGGACACACCCGTAAACGTTTTCATCCCGCTCAACAGTTTACAGGGACGAACGGAGGCAGATAGCTGGACTACGTATAACTTGCCTACTTATATTGAGTTGAAGGAGGGAGTAACTACCGAAGACTTAGCTAAACCAATTGAGCAACTGATAGCTACCTACGCTCCCAAAGAAGTTAACGGAAATCTTCAGGTATTTCTGACTCCGTTAAAAGACTATTACCGGGAGTTCAACAAGGGAATTGTTAAAAAAACCATCTACGCGCTTTCCACCATTGCCCTACTTGTAATGATTATGGCAATGGTGAATTTTATAAACAGCTCGATTGGCGGTTCATCGTCAAGGATAAAAGAGATTGGCGTTCGCAAGGTATTGGGGAGCCGAAAAAGTCAGATCATTGGTCAATTCCTGACCGAATCGATTATACTGGCTCTACTTGCAATTATTATCTCATTTCTTTTTTACGAACTATTCAGGCCGCTGTTCATAGAAATTGCCGGAAAAAAGATTGATCCGTTGTGGATCAGTTCGCCTTACTTCATAGGCGTTTCGCTTTTATTTACGCTGCTTATTGGCATTGTATCAGGCCTTTATCCCGCGTTTGTGTTGTCGTCGCTGCCTTCCGTCGACTCGCTGAAGGGCAAGTTGAAATCCGTGAAAGAAGGTTTGTTGTTCAGGCGGTTTCTGCTGGCTGCTCAGTTTTCAATTGCCCTATTCGTTTTTTGTGCAGCCGTGATTATTTCGCAGCAGGTGACCTATTTTTTCGATAAAGACTTAGGCTACAACAAAGAATCTGTTGTGCTGGTATCGCTACCCCGTGAGTGGACGCCACAGGGGGTAGCAAAGATGGAGACCATCCGCAATGAATTCGCCCGCATGACGGAAATTAGCGATATAAGTATCTCGTCATCAACGGTAAAAGGAGGAACCAGCTACACCCTGAATCTATATCGTTTTGGACAAGATTCCACAAATGCCATACCCGCATCCGTCCTGCAAACCGACGAGCATTTCCCCCAAACCTATCAAATTCCAGTGGTAGCCGGTCAATTCTACCAATCTTCGGCGGGCGTTCATCACGAAGACAAACTGGTTCTGAACGAAGCGGCCATCAAGGCATTAGGCTACAAGAGTCCAGCGGCAGCCATTGGGCAGCAGCTACAGATTCAAGGCTACAAACCCCGCATAACAATCATTGGTGTAACCAAAGACTTTAGTTTTAGCTCGATGCGCGAGAAGATAGCGCCCGTTGCCATCGGCCATGTAAGTGGAGCAGGCAATCTATTCTCTTATTTCTCAATCCGACTCAGGCCCAATAAGTTAACCAGTTCGATTGCCTCAATCGAGACGAAGTTTCATCAACTTTTACCCGATGCACCTTTTGAATTTACATTTATCGACGAAGCCTTGCAACAAACGTATCAATCCGAATTGCAACTCAAGAAAGCGGCTCAGACCGCTACCGTTTTAGCGCTGATTATTGTTTTGTCGGGCATTTTGGGCATGGTTTCGTTGAGCGTTTCCCGGCGAACCAGAGAAGTGGGCATCCGAAAAGTACTGGGAGCCAATGCGCAAAGCATTGTTCTGTTATTTATGAATGAGTTTCTACTGGTTTTATTGATTGCCGTTTTAATCGCTTTCCCAGTAGCTTTTCTGCTGATGCAAGCCTGGCTTCAAAACTTCGCTTATCACATCGACATTAGCCTGATATCATTCATCAGCGTGGGTCTGCTGTTTGCGCTGGTGATTACCTTGATCGTCAGCTTGCAAACCATAAAAGCGGCCTTGATGAATCCGGTCAAAAGTTTGCGCAGCGAGTAAGCCACAAACGAAGCTTAACAATTATTAACAGCCTGTGTAGTAGGCTCGTCCGTACCTTGACTTCAAATTCAGATACGGACATTTATGTTTGGAAACTACGTCAAAATTGCCTGGCGGAACTTGCTCCGTGATAAGGTTTATTCGGCCATCAACGTATTGGGGCTGGTTGTGGGTATGGCTTCGTTCCTGCTGATTGCCTCGTACGTGTGGCACGAGCTACAGTACGACAGGTTTCATGAGCGAGCCGAGTTGATTTATCGGGTAGTCACCCGCATCAAGGCGAGTGGTTCGGAGGACGGTATCGCCCGCGCTGGAATTGACGTGGGACCGCTGTTGAAACGAAATTACCCGGAAGTTCGGGACGTCGTTCGGCTGAAACCCACGGCGGCTACGGTGCGGTATGGCCAGACGTTGGTGAACCAAGAAGCCGTTTTTTACGCTGATCCTTCCGTGTTGACCGTTTTTTCCTATCCAATACTACGGGGTGACACGACGGCTTTGGACCGACCGAACAGCGTCGTGCTGACACAGGCGCTTGCCGAGAAATATTTCCAATCGACCAACCCGCTCGGGAAAACGCTGTCCGTAAACGGCGCGGCCCACGTGGTAACCGGCGTACTGGCGAATGTGCCGTCGAATTCAGATCTGCGGTTTACGGCCCTGCTTTCCTGGCGTACGACCGAGGCAGAACGCCAGGACTGGCTCGACGCGCCCTGCTACACGTACCTGTCATTTGGCGATGCGCGTCAGGCCAATGGGTTTGACAAAAAACTGGCTCACTTTGCCCGTTCCTACTTTGCCACCCGAATTAAAGCGTTAGGCGTATTTGACTTCTCGGTTAAAAACGAAATTCAGCCGCTGACCGACATTCACTTTACGGAGGGGCTGTCGGAGGACACGCCCAAAGGTAACCGGACGTCGCTGGTCATCTTCTCTGTCATTGCCGGACTGCTGCTGTTCGTGGCGTGTATTAACTACGTCAACCTGTACGTCGCGCAATCGATTCACCGGCAGAAGGAAGTAGGTATGCGAAAGGTGCTGGGGGCGGGGAAATCCCAGTTGGCGGGGCAGTTTATCGCCGAATCGGCCGTGCTCATTGGCTTGAGCGTAGGGCTGGCATTGGTAGTTAGTCAGGTAGCCAGCCCTGTTTTCCAACAGTTTACCGGAAACTCCGGTAGTACATTGGTCCATTGGAACTGGGCATTCGTCATAGGTAGCCTGGCACTGTTGATCTTCGTGGGTCTGCTCACCAGTAGCTATCCCGCTTTGTATTTGGCCCGGTTTGATCCGGCACGGGTGTTGAAGGGGCCACTGACCCGGTCGGGCAAACCCGTGTTGCAGCAGGTTTTGGTCGTGGTTCAGTTCAGCATTGCCATCGCCCTGATTGCGGGGACGCTGCTCGTTCAGGCGCAACTGACGTATGTGCGCACCAAAAATCCGGGCTTTCGCCGGGATCAGGTACTCGTTGTTCAGGTGCCGGATGAAGACCCTATCCGGCAAAAAATGCCAGCGCTGAAACGCCGATTGGTTGCCGACAGCCGGATTGAAGGCGTTTCCACCGGGCGCAAACCCGTTGAGATGGACTTTAAAGGGTCTTTTGTCAAAGAGGAAAATGGTCAGAAAACGAACCTGTTCATCAACATAGCGCTCATTGATGAATCGTACCTTGAGGTATTGAAACTGGACCTTGTGGCGGGCCGTAACTTCTCCTCGTCTGCTGACCAGAAGCACCGGGTACTCGTTAATGAAGCGTTTGTCAAATGGATGGGCTGGGAAAAGGCAATCGGCCGAAAAATCAACCCTTCAGCTCATGATTCACTCACATCGCGGGTGATTGGGGTAGTCAAAGATTTTCATTTTCAGTCACTACGTCACAAAGTTGAACCCCTGCTCTTTTATTATGGCGGAGAAAATCCGGGTTCTTTGTTGGTGCGGATGAAACCAGAAAATCTGGATGTCGTTCGCCAGGCCTGGCAAGCGCTCGTACCGGATCGGCCCTTCGAGTACTCATTTCTGGATGACTCGTATAACCAGCAATACCGCCGGGAAGAAACGCTGGCGACGCTCATTAGCTGGTTTTCGGTCCTTACCATTTTCATTTCCTGCCTCGGCCTGTTCGGTTTAGCGGCTTTTACGGCCGAGCAGCGTACCAAGGAAATCGGCGTTCGCAAAGTCCTCGGTGCCAGCGTCAGTAGCATTGTCGCCCTGCTCTCCAAAGACTTCCTCAAATTGGTGCTGATCGCTATTGTGGTGGCCTCCCCCATCGCCTGGTACGTCATAAATCAGTGGCTCAAGGACTTCGCCTACAAAATCGACATCGAGTGGTGGTACTTCGCCCTGGCGGGTGCGCTGGTGGTGAGTATCGCCCTGCTGACGGTGAGTTTTCAGAGCATCAAAGCTGCCCTGATGAATCCGGTCAACAGTTTACGTAGCGAGTGATGTTATGCCTGGTCCGGCACCCCGGAAGCTCCAGTTTCGGGCCTATACTTAATTTTTACACCCGAAGCTGGAGCTTCGGCACTACATGTTATGCTTCAGAACTACATCAAAATCGCCTGGCGGCACCTGTTACGTCGCCGGTTTTACGCGCTGCTCAACATCGTCGGCTTAGGGGTGGGTATCACCTTCACGTTGCTCATCGGCGCCTACGTCTGGGGCGAATTCCAAGTGAATCGCGGACTCCGCAACGCCCCGCAACAGTGCCTTGTACAAAGTCGGTGGAGAGTCGACGACATGGGTATGCCCATCACAACGCTGGCCCCCATCGGCGCAGCTCTGAGAGCGCAATACCCGACCTTAGTGGCCAATTTCTACCGGTTTCACGGGGTTAGCGCTACAATCTCCAAAGGCTCGAACCACTTCCGCGAGTCGATACAAATTGGCGACTCGACGTTGCTGACCATGTACGGGTTCGACCTGCTGCACGGCAACCCACGTACCGCCCTGACGGAGCCAAACGCTATTGTCATCACGGCGGACAAAGCCCTGAAGTTCTTCGGTAAAACCGACGTGCTGAACCAGTCACTGACGGTCGAAACACCCCAATCGGGTAAGCAAGCATTCTTAGTTACAGGTGTTCTGAAGCCGCTGCCACTGAATTCGGTGTCGAACTTGCTGCCCGAAGCGAACGAAGTGTTTATGGCTCTGGGTGCGCTGCCGCAGTTCGGAGCCGATATGAAGAATTGGCAGAACCAGTACATTGTCAACTACGTGGAGTTACAACCGGGCATTACGCCGAACGATTTAGAAAAACCGCTCGCTCAGTTAATCAGGACGAATGCCCCGCCCGAAATCCAGAAAAACCTGACGGCCTACGCAACGCCACTAACGAATTATTACCGGCAAAGCAATAACGGTTTGGTCAAAAAGATGATCGTGACGCTCAGTGCTATTGCGCTCTTTATTTTGCTGATGGCCGTGGTAAACTTTATAAACCTGTCGATGAGCCAATCGTCGTCGCGGCTGCGCGAAATCGGCGTTCGCAAGGCATTAGGGGGTTTTCGTCGGCAGTTGACCGTCCAGTTTCTGACTGAAGCGCTCGCGCTGACGGCTATTGCTACGGTCCTTTCGATACTTCTGTACGTGCTGTTACGGCCCTTATTTGGTGATGTAGTGGGCAAAACCATTCCGTCGCTGACGGCCCTGCCGGGGCAGTATAGCTGGCTGATTCTGGTGTTGATTTCGGTCGTTGGCGGACTGGCGGGTGGCTACCCGGCCCTGCATTTATCGGCGTATTCGTCGGTCGATTCGCTGAAAGGGAAAGGCATGTCGGCACCAGAAGGCCGGTCCGCCGGTGCGGCCCTGTTCAGGCGCGGTTTGGTTACGCTTCAGTTTACGATTGCCATTTTCGTGATTGTCGGGGCGGTGCTTGTTTCGCGACAAATCGCTTACTTCTTTAACACCGATCTGGGCTTCAAGAAAGAGACGGTGCTGACCGTATCGTCGCTGCCCCGTACCTGGACGCGGGACGGCGTAGCCCGAATGGAAGCCGCCCGCGATCAGTTCGCCCGGTTGCCCGGCATCCGTTCGGTAAGTTTGTCGTTCGAAATTCCCAACGGCAATGTGGGCAACAGCGGTAGTCTCTATTCCGAAGGCCGCGACTCGACGCAGGCCGTGAGCGTGAACATTATAACGACCGACGAGCACTACGCCCAAACCTATCAGATTGGCTTACAGGCGGGCCGGTATTTTCATTCCGGGCAGGGGGGCTACGATTCAACCAGCGTAGTTCTCAACGAAGCGGCTATCAACGCATTGGGCTACAAAACGCCCGAATCGGCCGTTGGGCAGACTGTGCGGTTTCAGAATGTCCCGCTGACGTACCGGATTCGGGGCGTGGTGCAAAATTTCCATATCGGCACGATGCACAAAGCCATTGGCCCGCTGGTGATTGGTCAGGTACGTACCGTTCCGATTTACCGGTTTTTCTCGTTCCGGTTGCTGCCGGAGAATACGAAGCGGACTATCGCATCTGTCGAGCAGAAATGGCATGACCTTTTCCCCGACGCTCCGTTCGATTATGCCTTCATGGACCAAACCCTCGAAAAACTGTACCAGACCGAATTGCAGTTGGAAAAAGCGGCCTACGTTGCCACCGGTCTGGCCCTGCTCATTGTGTTGCTGGGTGTGGTAGGGCTGGTGTCGTTGAGCGTGGCCCGGCGCACGAAAGAGGTGGGTATCCGCAAAGTGTTAGGGGCATCAATACCAAACGTAATCGCTCTGTTTTTGCAGGAATACGTCTGGGTATTATTGCTGGCCAACCTACTGGCCTGGCCATTAGCGTATTGGCTCATCACCAACTGGCTTGCGGATTATGCTTACCACACCACCGTAACCTGGTTACCCTTTGTGCAGGTCGGAATCGGGCTGGCACTGTTAACGAGTTTGGTAGTCAGTTTGCAGGTTATCAAAGCCGCGCTGACGAATCCGGTCAAGAGTTTGCGGAGCGAGTGATTCTCAGCTGAAAATATCGGTCAAATTGAGTTCAATACCAGTATGTTCATCCTGCAACGTTCCCGATGTTACCGTGGCCTGACCATCCGGAGTCATAATCGTCACCTGTCTAAAATGGGGAATGACCACCCAAACAACCGGCGTACCCGATGGAAAGTAAATGTCTAACGCTTTGTCGGTTAGATTAGACAGGGCCTGGCGAGGAGATGAGATTTCAACGGCCAGCAATGGTGGCGTAGTTGGCCGGATAATATCACGAAGCCAATTAGTTTTGCCAAGCTGACAAACCGCCACATCGGGCTTTGCCCGTCCGTGCGAAAGCTCAAACTCAAGTTCTGGCAAAACATCATACTGCTCATCATATCGGCTGAAACTTTTAGAAAGTCGATACGTGAGTTTAGCGTGATTGTAAGACCGCGTCGGCGGACCGATGATGTCTTCAGTGTGGAATTCGTCAATAAGATCAACCGATGGTGTTTCCATAGCGCAATGAGCATTACCCGGAAAGGAAATCTAAGATAGCCAAAACCAACACAATCATGTTACGTAATTACCTCAAAATCGCCCTGCGAAACCTGCGTTCGCAACGCAGTTACACGTTCATTAACACCGTTGGTTTATCGGTAGGCATGGCGGGCGGACTCCTGATTTTTCTATTTCTACGGCATCACCTCAGCACCGACCGCCACCACGCCAATTACAACCGCATCGTCCGAATCGACACGGATTTGCACCTCGACGATGGGTCGATTGAGTACAATGCCGAAGCACCACCACCGATGTCAGCGGCCCTCCGCACCCGCTACCCGCAGGTTGAGCAGGCGGCATTTCTGCTGGGTTGGCGCGACATTACGGTCAGTTCACACCGATCAACCAACCCACAACCTACCCGTTTTTTTGAACAAGACGGTATGGGCTTCGTAGAACCCGAATGGTTTGACGTACTGACTTATACCTGGCTACAAGGTGACCCCAAAACGGCCCTCAGTGCGCCCAACCGGGTCGTACTGACCCAGTCATGGGCCAAGCGATATTTTGGGGAAACCAACGCACTTGGCCAGACGCTGACCCTTGACAACAAGGCTATCGTAACCGTGACGGGTGTAGTAGCCGACCCGCCCGGCCCCACCGACACCGAACTGGGCCTGTTTATATCGCTGCCTACCGTGCGCCAACTCGTACCAACTATTGATCTGACCGACTGGAGTCTGCTCAACAGCGCAAATCGGCTCTACGCCCGCCTGAAAAGTCCGGAAGCCATCAGCAGCCTGCAACAGGCAATGCCCGCGCTGTCGAAGCAGCACTACGGCGAATCAGCACGCATTTATAAGTTTCAGGTGCAGCCGATGACCGAGCTGCACTTCGACGTGGCGCGGGACCCCGCCCACACCATTCGTCCCGCACTGCTGTGGTCGCTGGGTGTGGTGGGGCTGCTGCTGATTTTGGCAGCCTGCATCAACTTCATCAACCTCGCCACAGCGCAGGCCCTTCGGCGCGGTAAAGAAGTAGGCATTCGCAAAACGCTGGGCAGTTCGCGTCGTCAATTGATTCGGCAATTTCTGCTCGAAACGGCACTGATTACTGGAGCCGCGCTGGGTTTGGGTCTGTTGCTGGTCACGATTTTGCTTCCGCTCTTCAACGACTGGGTACAGTTGAGTTTGTCCCTCCGGTTCGACTCGCCGACAATTGCTTTTGTGGGGTTGATGTTGAGTAGTGTTGTGCTGCTGGCGGGTGGCTATCCGGCCATCGTACTATCCGGCTTCACGCCTTATATGGCTCTACGGGGAAAATTAACGACTACAGTGGGACGGGGTTTCACCATGAAGCGGGTTTTGGTAGTGACGCAGTTTGTGGTTTGTCAGGCACTGATTGTTGGGGCGTTGGTGGTGGCTAATCAGATTCGGTACATCCAACGGTCTGACTTAGGATTCAGACAAGATAACGTCGTAGTCGTCGCCCTGCCGTTTGACCAAAAGGCGAAACATGATGCCTTTAAACAGCAGTTGTCGTCGTATGCCGACATTCGGTCGGTCAGTTTGTCGGTTCTGCCGCCTTCCAGTAGCCGGGGCTATGGCGGCTCTTTTATATTCAACGGCAAAACCGATTGGGAGCTTTATCCGGTTCTGGACCGGCTGGCCGATGCCGATTATGTAAGCACGTACGGAATAAAGCTACTGGCCGGTCGCAACATCACGCCCGGCGATACCATCCGCGATTACCTCATTAACGAGACGTTGCTCCACAAACTTGGTTTCAATAATCCGCAGCAGGTATTGGGCAAGACACTACAGTACTACCTTTCGTCGATTCCGTTGCCGATTGTTGGGGTAGTGCGCGATTTTCACCAGAAGTCGATGCGCGACGAGATCGGCCCCTGCATCATCGCCAACTGGGCACCCTGGTATCGGCAGGCGGGCATCCGAATATCAGGCAATGATCCGGCGCAAACGCTGCAACACATCCGGCAGACGTGGCAGCAATTGTTCCCCGATGAGGTGTTCGAGTACCAGTTTTTAAACGATCAAATCGCCCAGCTTTACCAAGCTGAGACGCTGACTTCCCGGCTTATCAACGCCTTCACCGGCATCGCCATCCTGATCTGCTGCCTCGGTCTGTACGGATTGGTGTCACACGCCGTGGTGCAGCGGACCAAAGAAATTGGCATTCGTAAAGTGCTGGGCGCGAGTGTGGCCAGTATAGTAGCGCTTCTCTCGAAAGATTTTTTAGAGTTGGTCTTGATTGCGATTGTCATTGCCTCGCCCATTGCCTGGTACGCCATGAACCGGTGGTTGCAGGACTTTGCCTACAAAATCGACATCGAATGGTGGGTATTCGCGCTGGCGGGTTTGCTGGCGGTGGGCATTGCGCTGCTGACGGTGAGTTTCCAGAGTATAAAAGCCGCGCTGATGAACCCAGTGACCAGTTTGCGGAGTGAATGATTACCCCTCGAATATTTCGCTCAGATTGAGTTGAATAGTTGTCACGGGGTCGATGACGATTCCACTGGCGAAGTTGACCTGTTTGCGGTCGGGTAGTAGAATGGAAACGGTCTGCACAGTGGGCACTACCAACCAGACCGTTTTAACACCCGCCGGGAAGTGCTTTTTGTAAATTCGGTCGGTCAGGCTGTTCAGGCTTTGCTCTGGAGAAAGAATTTCGATGGTCGTCAATGGTACATCCTGCACAATGATTTCGTCGGCTAACCAATTGGCCCGGCGTTTGGGCATGATGCACAGGTCAGGACGGGTTTTGCCGGATGCGAAATCCAGGTCAAGTTCGGTATAGATACTGTACTGTTGCCGATACGCAGCACGAAATAAAAAAGCCAGATGGCTCTGTAATTCAGAATGATTGATACTGGACATTTTCTCGTCTTGTGCGTCGTCGGTGGTGATATCAAGGATGGCTTCCATAAGCTGACGAGTTTTTTATCAAATATAACTCAATTTTAACGCCATTGCCCACTCTGTCAGTCAGTCTCTACCCGTCTGCCTAAACCCATCATTAGCTGCAACAGCCACGCGATGCCGACCACCAGCAAGCACCCAATTACGTTGAGCCACAGGAACGCCGTCAGGTCCCGATACCAGCTTAGCACCACAAATCCTTCGGCAATGATGGTAGCCCAGAACGTAGCCCTTCCCCCAATCGACTTGACGTAGAACGCAACCACAAATACGCCCAGAATGACGCCATAAAACAACGACCCCAGAATGTTGACGGCCTCGATCATGCTGCCCAGCCGGTTGGCAAACTGCGCGACCACAATGCAGAACACGCCCCAGCCCACTGTGGCCCAGCGCGACGCCCGCAGGTAATGCGCATCGTCGGCTTCGGACCGGACGAGCCGCTTGTACACGTCCACCACCGTTGTCGACGCCAGCGAATTGTAGGCAGCGGCAATGGACCCCATGGAGGCACTGAAAATGACGGCAATCAGTAACCCAATCAGGCCGTGGGGCAGGTAGTCGAGTACGAACCGCAGGAACACGTAATTGACGTCGTTGGTGTCGGCCGCCGGGTTGTTTTTTTCGATGAGTTTCACCACGTCGGCTTTCACGGTTTTCAGGGCTTCATCCGTTTGGCGCAGCACGGCCCCGGCCGCGTCCTGTCCGGCTTCGTCGTCAGCTTTGAGGGCCACCTGCATATCGGCCACGGCCCGTTGCCGCTGGGTTGCCAAGTTCTGGTGCTTGATTTCGGCGAGTTGGTAAACACCCGCGTATTGACTCGTTTTGAGCTTGTCGGTTTCCTGCTTGTTGAAAAACGTGGGGGCCGGATTGTACTGGTAGAACACGAATACCAGCACCCCGACCAGCAGAATCAGGAACTGCATCGGCACCTTCAGCAAGCCGTTCATGAGCAGCCCCAGCCGAGACTGCCCAATGGTTTCGCCCGTCAGATACCGCCCCACCTGCGACTGATCCGTCCCGAAATACGAGAGTTGCAGAAAGAAACCGCCAATCAGTCCCGACCAGATGTTGTAGCGGCTGTTGGGGTCGAACTCCAGGTCGATCAGGTTCATGCGCCCGGCCTTGCCCGCCACATACAGCGCATCCACGAACCCAACGCCTTCGGGCAGTAGCCGAACGGTGAGAAAACCGGCCAACGCCATCGCAAACGTGACGATAGCCATTTGCTGGAGGTGCGTGTAGGAGATGGCTTTGGTGCCGCCCGTGACGGTGTACACCAGCACGATACCACCCATCAGCAAGTTGGTCCAGTAGATGTTCCAGCCCAGAATCGTGGACAAAATAATGGCGGGTGCGTAAATCGACAGGCCCGTGGAAAGACCGCGCTGGATCAGAAACAGCCCCGACGTCAGCGTTCGGACGCGCACGTCGAAGCGGTTTTCCAGAAACTCGTAGGCCGTGAATACCTTGAGCTTGTGGAAGATTGGGACGAACGTCACCGACAGCACGACCATCGCCAGAGGCAGACCGAAATAGAACTGCACAAACCGCATTCCATCGGCAAAGCCCTGCCCCGGTGCCGACAGAAACGTGATGGCGCTGGCCTGCGTGGCCATCACCGACAGGCCGACGTGATACCACGGCAGCGACTGCCCCGCCAGCAGGTAATCGTCCATGCTACGGCTTCCCCGGCTGCGGACAACGCCGTAGACAATGACGCCCAGCAGCGTCAGGACAAGTACGCCCCAGTCAATAGTACTCATGACAGCCAGCGCATTAGGACGTAGAACAGGACAATTTCAACGACTAAACTGCCGATGACAACGGCGTAAAGCTGCGCCCATGAACGGGCGAAAGGAGGCAAATCAGAGGGGTTGTCGGGCATGGAAACGGTGGGCTGTCTGACTACAACGGCGAAATTAAGGGAAATCGGTGTATCGCATCCAGTAATCCGTTCAATTGCCTTATTTGCCGATGCGCAGGTGATAAATGCCGAAGGGCGCGAGAGTGAACGTGGGCCGACTGTTTTGTTCAAACACGAGCGGAGCATAGACTGCCAGATCGAACGCGTGACGTCGGCGGTCGAAACGAATACCGGCCGATACTAACCCGGCGAAATCCACCCGGCCACTGCCAAACAGCACGAAGTTTTCGGTAATGAACGTCAGTTTCGGACTCACTTTGCGCACCAGCCCGAACGTACCGATAAAATTTCTGGACACCTCTCCGTTCGATAAGCTCCAGCCCAACCCGTACGTTGTGTTATTCTGGCGGTCGCCGGTGGTCACAATACCCTGGAGATAACCAATGTCCGCGCGAACGGCATTGAAAATAAAATTATTGATTCTCAGCGTCGCATACTGGGCGTTCAGCCCCAGACGCACCCGATTAGTGACCGGAAATGATACCTTGGTGTTGACACTGAACAGGGCCGTAGGTGCAATACTAAAAAACGTGGTGCCCACACTCCAGTTATCCGTTATACCGTACTCAAACTGACTGAAGTAAACAAAATAATTTCTGAAATACACTCGCCCTTTTTCGGCCGAAAAAGCCGTTGGGGCCACCCGCATCGTTTGTGAAAACAGGTTGGGGAACGTTTCAACCGGCTCCAGCACGTCCTGCGGTCCCATACGGGCGATCTGATCGGTGGGCAGCCGGACTTCGCCGAATTTTTTTGTCTTGATAACGACTCCGGTGCTATCCTGCCGCAGCAGTTCACCCCGCAGTTTGGTACCATCTTTCAGCGCGATGACGTAAACTGCCCCGGCCGGTTGTTTCTGGTAATACTCGCCCTCCTGCGCCGTCGCCAGCAACGGCAGCAGGAAAAACGCATACAGTAAATAGTGTTTCATGCCGGGTTGAGGTGAGGGAGCTAATCACGGCCAATTAGCAAATTATACCCGACATACGGAAAGAAACGTGTACTACGGCCATTTTCCCAGAGGATAGGCTTTTGATAAATAAGGGTGTAAATGCCGAGGTCGAAGGCATGTCGCCGACGGTCAAGGCGCAGGGCAGCCGATAGCGATGCTTTCGACTCGTTGTACTGATAGTAAGTCCGGCCCAGCAGGAGCGTATTGTCTAACACTATCGTTAAACCGGGTGACACTTTCTGGACCAGCCCAAGGGTCAGAAACGACTGGTTGGGAATGGTGTAGGTGACGAACTGCCCTGACCCCGGCTGCGGTGGATAACTGGACGAGAAGCTGTAGGTATAGTACTCATACCGTCGGCGCGATGGGGTTATCAGCCCGTAGCCAAGCGTGGCGTTGCGCTGACTGCTGCCAACGGTAGCCAGCGCCTGGAATGTCCAGATGTCCCGTCCCCTAATTAAGGTAAATTGCTGATTGTTACGATACGACGCATCGACACCCAACCGAAACCGGTTACCAATGGGTACACTGATTTTCGTAAATAGCCGCGAATTGTATGATAAGTACTCACCGCTTCGGAAATAAAGATCCGAATAAGCTAAGTACGGGATGGGGGTGATAAAACTGGCTCCCACGCTCCAGTTTCGCGTAATGCCATACTGCAATTCATTGAGCAACAGCCACGTATTGCGGTAGTAGAACCGTCCCTTTTCAGGATTATGAGCCGTCAGACCCGTGAGCAGATAGGGCGCAAAGCGGTTAGGAAACGTCCGGCCCCCATCGCGGAACGATTCGCCCTGAACCGTGTCGATGCGGGCCAACAGTTCCGGCTCAAAGTAGGTAAACTGACCATTGGGTTTCTGAAGCGTAATCATGGTGCTGTCCCGCCGGATAAACATCCCTTCAATCCGGGCACCGTCTTTCATGACGTAGACCTTGTAGGGCGAAGCCGGTCGAACGCCCGCTTTGTTCTCGGGCAACCCGGACCGGTCGGCCAGGACGCTGATTACCTGGTCGGCTTCGATAAACGACAGGTTGCCACCCCGCTTTCGAACGCTGATGATTGTGCTGTCCTGCCGTAGAATCTGCCCGCGCACGACCGAGCCATCGCGCATGAGCAGAAACGATTGCCTGCGTTGGGCATCCTGGGGCGTAATTTTGAACACTTGTGCCCACGCAACGATGGGGCTTATGAACAGTAAAAGCAGAACTGTTTTCATGGCAGAGGATGTTGCTTTTATACGAATCTTTATTGAACGATTTATCATGCAAACGGTGACGCACCGGCAGTTATTCTTCCAGCATATAGCACAGACCTCCGATTCGCCCTTAGCGTTGGAAATTGATCGGGCTGAAGGCGTATTTATTTTCGGACCGACGCTCGGTGGTCCGACACTCGGACCAGGTCAGGCACCGAAGCGCTACATGGATTTGATTTCGGGTATTGGCGTGAGCAACGTCGGTCACCGCCACCCGAAAGTCCTCGAAGCCATCCAGAACCAGTTGGACAAGTACCTGCACCTGATGGTGTACGGCGAGTACGTGCAAACGCCCCAAACGCAATTAGCGCAGGCGCTGGCCGAAACCCTACCCGCTGGTCTCGACAACGTGTACTTCACCAACTCCGGCACCGAAGCCGTGGAAGGGGCCATGAAATTGGCCAAACGCTACACGAATCGAACGGAAATCATCTCGTGCATCAACGCCTACCACGGAGCCACGCAGGGTGCATTATCCCTCTCCGGCGACGAAAATTTCAAACGAAACTACCGCCCCCTCCTACCCGACGTCCGCCATATTCGCTACAACAACCGGGCCGACATCGAGCAGATTAGTCAGCGCACAGCGGCCGTCGTAATGGAAGTCGTTGGAGCCGAGTCGGGCATTCGCGTTCCCGACGCGGGTTATTTGAAGGCCGTTCGCCAGCGCTGCACCGAGGTGGGCGCGTTACTGATTTTCGACGAAATTCAAACGGGTTTCGGCCGGACGGGTACGTTATGGGCTTTTGAGGGCGCGGATGAATCGGGTCCGGTCGTTCCCGACGTGCTGCTGTGCGCCAAAGGCATGGGGGGTGGAATGCCCATCGGGGCCTTCATCAGTTCGGCGGAGATCATGGGCGTGTTCAAGAATAATCCGGTACTGGGCCACATCACCACGTTTGGCGGGCACCCGGTGTCGTGCGCGGCTTCATTGGCTACGTTGCAGGTTATTCAGGAAGGCAGATTCCATGAACAGGCCGAAGCGAAAGGGCAGTTGTTCCGGGAGTTGCTCGTTCACCCGGCCATCCGGGACGTGCGCGGCAAGGGCCTGATGCTGGCCATCGAGTTTGACTCATTTTCGGTGCTCAAACCCATCATCGACCGGGCCATCAACGGCGGGCCATTGGGTGGCGTCATTACCGACTGGTTCCTGTTCTGCGACAACTCGATGCGCATCGCCCCGCCATTAATCATCACCGAAGAGCAAATTCGGGAAGCCTGCGCGGTGATTCTGGACGCGACTGACGCCGTCGCCGGTTAAGGAAACAGCACCGACGCCGTACCGACCAGCAGAGCGATGCCGAAGAGAATCAGCAGGCCAATCAGCACGGTTTTGATCAGACTGCCGGAGTTACGGGGTGGTTTCGCCATACGTTCAGGTGGTTTGCCGGTCGTGAAAAGCAAGGATAGATTCCGTAATTCGCTTCATCTCGTCGGTCGTGAAATCGTCACAGTAGATGCGCTCAAAAACGGCGGCTTTTAACTGACCTGTTGACCAGTCGGGGTGTTGCTGAGTCAGATTCATTTCAACCATTCTTCGACCAATATCAGCCATCTCAAAACCCATTTTGAACCGGTCGACGTCCGACTTGTGCATGATGAAATCTGCGTAGATACGCTTTACATGATTCGGAGTGTCGTTCATCAGATAGTCAGGCCAAAATCATTCAATTGCAACCGTTTAATCCAATTATTAACATACATTTTGTCAAGGTTCGGGCAATCATGAATCACATTCCTAACGTCATTAATCTGCTGTTGACTGAACAATTGTTGAATCCATAGGAGTTTGGCAATGATCAGGTCTTCCGGTGATATGACCCAACAGACAACGTCTGGCAGTACCTGTTTTCGTTGCCTGCGGGCAAACTCCGTTCGTTGAAAATCGTCGTTTTTCCGGACAATGAAGTCTATTTTCATACCAGACTTCCAATCAATAACATTGAACATTCCCTTCCTTGTCACCTCTTCTTTGGCACTTTCGTAGTGAAAGTAACATTCCCGTTGGGCGAATAACTGGGCAAACTCAGGGAATTTTTCTACCTGTAATTCGATCACAATGTCAATGTCACGTGTGTACCGGGGGATTGAATAAGCATTTAACGCCACGCTGCCCGACAGCATATAGTCAATGCCGCATTCTTCCAACGCTCCACAAATGAACTGCAATAGTTCTTCCACAATCTACAACGGAATGTTCCCGTGCTTTTTCTTCGGCATCGTTGCCACTTTGTTTTCCAGCATCGTGAACGCCCGGATGAGCTTGTGGCGGGTCTGGTCGGGCATGATGACCTCGTCGATGTAGCCCCGGTGGGCCGCCCGGTACGGATTGGCAAACTTCTCGGTGTAGTCCAGCACCTTCTCCTGCAACTTGGCCTGCGGGTCTTCGGCGTCGGCGATTTCGCGCTTAAAAATGATCTCGGCGGCTCCGCTGGCCCCCATCACCGCAATTTCGGCGCTCGGCCAGGCGTAGTTTAGATCGGCCCCGATGTGCTTGGAATTCATCACGTCATAGGCGCCACCGTAGGCTTTGCGGGTGATGACCGTTACGCGCGGCACCGTGGCTTCGCAAAACGCATACAGCAGCTTGGCCCCGTTGGTGATGATGCCGTTCCACTCCTGGTCGGTGCCGGGCAAAAAACCGGGCACGTCTTCGAGCACGAGCAGAGGGATGTTGAAACAGTCGCAGAAGCGCACGAACCGGGCCGCTTTGGTGCTGGCGTTGATGTCCAGTACGCCCGCCAAAACCGCCGGTTGGTTGCCGACCACGCCAATGCTCCGGCCCCCAATCCGGGCGAAGCCCACAACGATGTTTTCGGCAAAATTCTTGTGAACCTCCATGAACGTACCCGCATCGACCAACTCCTCAATCACCTCGCGCATGTCGTAGGGCTGGTTGGGATTGTCGGGGATAATGCTGTTCAGAGCCGGGCGGCTTTCGTCCTGCGTCTCGTACGAAAGCTGGAAGGGTTCGTCTTCGCAGTTTTGCGGGATATAACTGAGCAGTTGCTTAATTTCCTGAATGCAGGCGAGTTCGTTGGCGCAGGCAAAATGCGTTACGCCCGATTTGGTGCTGTGGGTGCTGGCTCCGCCCAGTTCCTCAGCCGTCACTTCCTCGTGCGTCACCGTTTTGACCACGTTGGGGCCGGTCACGAACATGTAGCTCGTGTGCTCGACCATGAACACAAAATCAGTGATGGCCGGACTGTAGACCGCCCCGCCCGCACACGGTCCCATCACGGCCGACAGTTGCGGAATTACGCCCGACGCCCGCGTGTTGCGGTAAAAGATGTCGGCGTAGCCCGCCAATGATAGGACACCTTCCTGAATGCGGGCACCGCCGGAGTCGTTCAGGCCGATGAGTGGGGCACCATTTTGCAGGGCCAAATCCATCAGCTTGCAGATTTTTTCAGCGTGGGTTTCCGACAGTGCCCCACCAAAGACCGTGAAATCCTGCGCAAAGACGTACACTAACCGCCCGTCGATGGTGCCGTAGCCCGTCACGACGCCGTCGCCGAGGTAATGTTCCTTGTCCATCCCGAAGTCGCGAGTGCGGTGCATCACAAACTTACCGATCTCCTCAAACGAGCCTTCGTCCAGTAGCAGCGCAACGCGTTCGCGGGCGGTCAGTTTGCCTTTTTTGTGCTGGGCGTCGATGCGTTGCTGACCACCGCCCAACTCGGCTTCGGCGTTTTTGCGGGCGAGCAGTTCGGTTGGGGTCGGTTTGTTGAGGTCGGCGGGTTTGGTACCGGGACGGGTTTCGGTTTGCATAAATAGCGGTCTGGGCAATGTTCGTGTGATGGCAAAGTTAATTATTCATCCGCATTCCAACGGTTCGGATTGTTTTTGTATCATCGTTGCATCAACTCCTTTATCTGCCATGAAATCTACCCTGAACCGCTGCCTGCTTTCGCTTACCGTGCTGGCCGGCTGCCTGCTGCTTGATGGCTGCATCGAATCCAGATCGACCGAACCGGCAACAGATAAGTGGGACACGTACCGCCCGATTTACAGTTCGTACGACCAAATCCGAACGGTGGAAACCCTGGCTCCGCGACCCATTCGGACGCCCGGTAAAATTTACGTCAAAGACGGATTTCTGTTCATCAACGACGTGGGGCAGGGCATTCACATTGTCGATAATCACGACCCAGCCAATCCGATTAAACTCTCGTTTGTGGCCGTTCCGGGGGTGCGCGAAGTAGCCATCAAAGACAGCATTCTGTACACCGACAACATCGTTGATCTGGTCGCGCTTAACGTGGCCGACCCGCGCAACGTGCGGTTAGTAAAGCGAATCGAAAACGCGTTTCCCTACACCGCTTACCCACCCATGCGCAACGTCCGTTTCGAGTGCCCGGATTCGGACAAAGGCCTGATTGTCGGGTGGGAAAAAACCGACCAGAAAGACGCTCAGTGCTACCGATGACCGCTAACCAATCAAGCTTTCTGCTATCGCCATGAAATCAACCATCTACTTTTTATTTCTCGTCACGCTGTTCGGTGCCTGCTCTAAAAGTAGCGACAGCATTTCGCCCGGCGCGGGCATTGGCGGCTCCACGGCCCGCTTCACCATCGCGGGCAACACGCTGTATTTGGTCAGCAGTACTACCCTGCGAACCTACGACATCACGCAGAGCAGTGACCCCAAACCCGGCGATAAGACCAAGTTGGGCATTGGCGTAGAAACCATTTTCCCGTACCAGAATCACCTGTTCATCGGCACCCAAACGGGTATGTTCATCTACGAGATCGGCGCTAACGGCCAGCCGAAGTTTGTATCGCAATATTCCCACGTCCAAAGCTGCGATCCGGTGGTGGTGCAGGGCGATTACGCCTACGTTACGCTCCGCAGCGGAACCGAATGCCGCAACCCGGTCGCCAACAACGTGCTCGACGTGCTGGATATTCGTGACCTGAGAACGCCGAAAGTGCTGCGCAGTTATCCCATGCGCAGTCCGTACGGTTTAGGTATAGACGGCAATTTGCTGTTCGTGACCGAAGGCGACAATGGCCTACGGATGATGGATGCCACCAAACCCACCGACCTGCGCGAGATTCAGCACCTGACCGACGTGCGGGCATACGACGTTATTCCTACTGAAAAGCTCCTGATCGTGACGGGCAAAGACGGCATCTACCAATACAGTTACGCCGACCCGACGCAACTGAAGCTGCTCAGCAAACTCGTCGTTACGCCTTCGATATGAGCCACGTTCGACTGTTTCTGCTGGCCGCGCTAACGGGCGGGTGGGGTCTGGCGGTTGCTCAGGAGCCGGTTGTGCGCTATTCCGATACGGTGCGCGTTGAGTCCATGACGCGCCCGCCCCGCTGGGTGGTCAGTTTGGCCCCGCTTGCCTTTCTCGACCCCGAAAACACCGTGCAGGTTGGGCTTGAACGGCTGCTGGCGGGCCGTTATTCGGTGCTGGGCGAAATTGGGTACGGTCCATCATCCCTAAGTCTGTCGCGTCCGTATAATTCGTCACCAACCAACGGGATTCGCGACACCTGGCGGGGGCGGGTTGAGTGGCGCATCTACACCCGTCGCATTCGGTCGCATCGTCGGTGGCAACCTGGCCGGGTTGGGCGAACGGTTACCCGCAAACCATTGGGCAATTACGTAGCGTTTGACGGGTTCTATAAGCAAAGCAACGCCACCGAAAGCGGCAGCGTTGGCCGGGCGTGCGAAGATGGCTCCTGCCAATATTTTCAGCGGTTTCAGTCGCGGGTTGTCAAGTACGTCGGGGCCACACACGTGAAAGTAGGCCGACAGGCGCTGCTGTTCAACGCAGACGGAAACAGTCGGTTCGTGCTGGATATGTACCTGGGTTTGGGCCTTCGTCGGCGGCTCGTCAAACAGTACGACTTACCCGAACCCGAAGACGGCGGTTCGTACTTTTTCACCAGCGGCAGTGGCGTCTTTGACGATATCCTTTTCGATATTCCCGTGCGAATGAGTGCTACCGTCGGCTTTCGGATCGGATACGTTTTTTAACCAAACAGGTATGACTCACTCATCCGTTTTGCTGGTCTGTTTTTGGGCGTTCGTAGCCATCACCCCGGTGTCAGGCCAGGACTCGGTCCGGCGAGCATCCCACGTCGTTGTCAAATTTGCCCCGTTGTCTTTGGTCGATATTGATGCGACTGTGCAGGGAGCCATTGAGCTTCCCATTGCGGCCCAAACGACGATTCAACTGGAGGGCGGCTACGGATGGGCCGGTCTATCCCGATCCCTACCGCGTGAGGGTGGGATTACGAGTAAACAAACGGGGCGGATTCGGGCTGAGGGCCGGTATTACCTACCCAGAACGGCCTCTTTTGACGACGTCCCCTACCCAGCGGGAGTTTATGTCGCCGGGGAATTTCTGGGAAAACGAATTTCGGCTGAGCGTACCCAAACGGCAGTTTTTCCTTGTTTAGTCGCTCCCTGTCCGACGAATACCGAGAGGGCTACCGTTAACCGAACCGTGCTCGGCGGTCACGTAAAGGTGGGTTACCAAACCGGATTTGGACGGTCCGCCAGTGCGGCATTCGATCCGCGTAGAAAAGAATCGCGGATCATTTTCGATGTGTACCTCGGAGTTGGGGCGAGACACATTCGCGTCCGGCAAACAGCCGGTTCATCAATCATCCCAACCAACGGTAACACGCCGGAAGGCTTACGGTTCACCCGCTTTGTTCCAGGGCGAAATTTCTGGGCGAGAAGCGCGTCGGGCGGTTTCAAAATAGGGTTTGCGCTTTAATCTTGGCCGTTCGTAACCACCAATAAAAACAAGCCATGAAACAACTTATCTACCTCGTTTACTTCCTCCTCATTGCTTCGTCGGTGATGGCTCAGGATTCCACCATTGCGTTGCGTAGCGCACCCCGCGCCATCGTCAAATTGGCACCACTGTCGCTGCTGGATCAGGACGCTACCATTCAGGCCGGTTTGGAGTACCGAACCGGCGTCAGAACATCCGTGCAGGCCGAGATTGGTTATGGCTGGCGCGGCTTATCACTATTCAGTTCGGACCTGAACGAGTTTGTCGACGCCGAAGTGTGGCGGGGTCGGGCCGAAGTTCGTTTTTACAGTGGTCGCTACCGCACCAACCGTCGGCAGGGCATTAGGGTCCGCAGCAATTTTCCGCTGGGTAATTACTGGGCCATCGACGGGTTGTTCAAGCAGATCAATGTTGCCGGTCGCGCCGTTCAGCCAATCGATTTGTTTTCCACCAAAGCCGAGCCGTATTTAGGTCTGGTAAGCAGCCGGTATGTCCTGGGTACGCACCTGAAAATTGGACGGCAGTGGGCGTTTTACGATCCCCAACGGCGTGTGTTTTCGCGGACGCTGCTCGACATCTACCTTGGCGCTGGTGCGCGTTGGTCAACGAACGACGTTCGAAGCAATAGTGGCGCAAATATGTACGACTGTGGCTGCGGAATTGGCCGCTCGTTTACCGACACAGGAAGTCAGGTAACGCCCAGCATTACGGCCGGACTGAAAGTAGGTTTTGCGCTGTGACGTGGTTTTTAGACCTTTGCGCAATCGTCGTTTACTGAATAGAATTGCGTCAGTCTCTGCTTATTTTTTTCCTGATTACGTGTTTAGCGAGGGGCGGCCGCGCTCAGCCCTTCGGCGGGCAGCGCGTCTTTTCATTTCTTGATCTGCCCACCCACGCCCGCGTCGCAGCCCTCGGCGGACAGGTTGCCACCGCCACCCGGCCCGATGCCCCCTACTTTCTGAACAACCCCGCGCTGGCCGATTCACTGCCCGACAATCAACTGGCAATCAGCTTAATGCCGTATCTGGCGGCTGCGAAATACTACACACTGCACTACAGTTTACCGGTGAAATCACGTGGCATGTGGGCGGCTGGCTTACAATACCTGACCTACGGACAGTTTGAACTAACCGATCCGGCCGGTAACGCCCTCGGCACCTTCACCGCCAACGACTACGCCCTGAGCCTAACCCACGCCCGCACTGAAGGCAATTTTACGCTCGGTGCCACTATCAAAGCCGTTGGGTCAGCCATCGAAACGTACTCGGCATTTGGCGTATTAGCCGATTTTGGTGGTATCTGGCGTCATCCAAAGCAGGAACTGACGTTTGGATTGGTCGCGAAAAACGTTGGTTATCTATTCATGAATTACGGTCCGACCGACGAGGTTAACTTGCCGTTCGATTTACAGGCGGGTGTCACGCTCAAGCCCCGCTACGCCCCCATCCGCCTGACACTGACGGCCCACCACCTGCAACGCTTCGACATCACCTATAATGACCCAACCCTGAACGTCCGCTATGACCTGAACGGCAATCCCATCCCTGAGTCGGTAAGCGTAGCCGAGAAAGTAGCGCGACACCTGAGCGTGGGGGCTGAACTGCTCATCAGCCGTAACGTACATTTATTGGTTGGCTACAATCATCAAAAACGGCAGGAAGGCAAGCTGACAACGGGTGGCATTGGGGGCGTATCCTTCGGTGCATCCGTGCAGGCGCGGGGTTTTCAACTTACCTACGGCCGTTTCTCATCCGTTCCCACGGCGGGCACCAGTCAACTTTCCTTACGCATTGATCTTGATAGACTGTTGAAATAGTTTGTGGTTTGTAGTTGGCTGACGCGCGTAAGCTGGACGCCGGTCCGCCGGTGCGGTCAGCCAACTACAAACCACAAACTATCAAACCACAAACTCACAAACCACAAACTGCAACTCATGACCCCAACCCTTCAAACCAAAGCCGCCCGCATTAAACTTGTGCTCACCGACTGCGATGGCGTTCTAACCGACGCGGGCGTGTACTACGGTGAATCGGGCGAGATTTTCAAGCGCTTCAACATTCGGGATGGCATGGGCGTGGTGCGGCTGCGCGAATTAGTCGGCGTAGAAACGGGCATCGTTACGGGCGAAACTTCGCCATCGGTCGTGACGCGGGCTGCGAAGCTGAAGATCACCGAACTGCACCTTGGAGCGAGCGATAAGCTGTCGCTGTTGGCTGGGATACTGAACCGCACGGGCTTGGATGCATCGGAGGTGGCCTTCATTGGCGACGACGTCAACGATATTGCCATTTTGCAGGCGGTCGGTTTGTCGGCCTGCCCCGCCGATGCCACGCGCCAGAACAAAGCGGTGGTTGATTACTGCTGCGAGACAGCCGGTGGACAGGGTTGCCTGCGCGAACTGGCCGAACTCATTATTGAGGCTAAGCTGGTGTACCAGTACGTTGGTAAGGACGCTGAACCGACCGGATAACGGGGTGAAGCCGTTTTGATTTGCTAAGCGAAAGGCGTACTTTCACTCAATTAACAACGTGACACAAGGTATGATCGCGGAACAATCAGATAAGCGCATTTATACGGTTGATGAATACCTCGAACTGGAAAAAAACTCTGGGGTCAAGCACGAATTTATAGACGGATACTTAATTGAGATAGCGGGAGAATCCTTGGTTGCCAATGAAATTGCGGGCAACCTGCTTGCTATGCTGAAGAGTTTGCTTCGTGGTCAGCCGTACAAAGTGTATATCCAGGATGTTAAGCTACTTACCAAAGCGGCCGAAAAATACCGTTATCCCGACGTAATGGTTCGCTCATCGACTGGTATGGCTGACTCGCACATGGTTTATCAAGCGGTTTTAACGGCCGAAGTCACTTCAGAAAATTCATTAAAAACCGATACGCACGATAAATTGATTGAGTATTCATCCATGCCGTCAATGCAGTGTTATCTGATTATTTCCCAAGCCGAACCATTGGTTGAAGTTTATCAGCGCACGGGATCCAAATGGGAATACACATTCTATACCAGTCTCACTGACTCCTTTGAGGTAGTTGCGCTGGGCATTACGTTGCAGTTAAGTGATGTGTATGAAGGGGTGTTTTAATTGACCATCATTATCAGGAATGGCTGGGTTTCACTCGCTATTACCTACTGGATTATACATATCTGGATGATTATAATTCCCAGTTTCCCCGGCCCCATCGCACATTTTCCCGTTTCCGGTGTTTCTTTACCAGAAGAGCATACTACCCGTCTCCGCAGTTCAATGACCCAATCACTTAAAGACCTTACCCCCCGGCAGATCGTTGCCGAATTGGACCAGTATATCATCGGCCAGAACGACGCCAAACGCAACGTGGCCATCGCCCTCCGCAACCGCTGGCGTCGCATGAACAGCACCGCCGACATGCAGCGTGAAATAACGCCCAACAACATTCTGATGATTGGCGCCACGGGCGTCGGCAAAACGGAAATAGCCCGGCGGCTCGCCAAAATCGCCGATGCGCCCTTTATTAAAGTTGAAGCCTCCAAGTTCACCGAAGTCGGCTACGTCGGCCGCGATGTGGAGAGTATGGTGCGCGACCTGGTTGAGCAGTCCGTTAATATGGTCCGGGCCGCCAAAAAAGAAGCCGTGCAGGTGCGGGCGCAGCAACTCGTGGAAGACGCCATTTTAGATATTCTGATCCCACCTGTCAAGTCCACCAACGGGCAGCAACAGACAATGGGATTTGATGAAAATGCCAAACCCGATTCCGACGCTGAATTAAACGAACGCACCCGCGAACGCTTCCGCGAGAAAATCCGCTCCGGCGAAATGGACGACCGTAAAATCGACATCGACGTGCAGCAGAGTCAGACGCCCAACATCGGCATCATGGGCGGCTCGGTCGATGACCTGTCGATGATGAATATTCAGGAGATGATTGGCGGCATGATGCCCAAGCGCGGCAAGAAACGCAAAGTGACCATCGCCGAAGCCCGCACGATTCTGCTCGAAGAAGAAGCCGCCAAACTCATCGACATGGACGAAGTGAAGGAAGAAGCCATTCGTAAAGCGGAGGATGCCGGTATCATATTCATCGACGAAATCGACAAGGTAGCCTCCGCCCGGTCGGGCAGTGGCGGGGGTGGCCCAGACGTTAGCCGCGAGGGTGTGCAGCGCGATTTGCTGCCAATTGTGGAAGGTAGCGCGGTGAATACCAAATACGGCGTCATCCACACCGACCACATATTGTTCATCGCGGCCGGGGCTTTCCACGTAGCCAAACCCAGTGACCTGATTCCCGAATTACAGGGCCGTTTTCCAATTCGGGTTGAATTGCAAAGCCTGTCGGAGGACGATTTTTATCACATTCTGAAAGAACCCCGAAACGCGCTGACCAAGCAGTATGTGGCGATGTTAGCCGCTGAAGACGTTGGCCTGACCTTCGAGGATGACGCCCTGCGTGAACTCGCCCGGATTGCGTTTGAGGTGAACGGCGAGGTCGAAAACATTGGCGCCCGTCGGCTGCAAACGGTGCTGAGCCACCTCATGAACGACTTCATGTTCGACATTCCCGACGTGATCGGGGCTAATGAGCAGGTTGTTATAACCAAAGAATTAGTCAGCGAGAAATTAAATGAACTGGTTAAAAACCGGGATCTGAGCCAGTTTATTTTGTGACAATTTTAGCCTGATTGCTTTATGATTATAAAGCAATCAGGCTATTTCAAAGTTTTTGATCGAATTAGTGCGCTCTCAGTTTAACGCAAGGTGCAGTTTGAGGGCTTTATTAAGTTGTTGCACGTACGTATCCGGCAAGGTCCCGTACAGTTTTATGAGACGACTCTTGTCTATGGTGCGGATCTGATCAGGCTTCACTTTTGAGTCTTTTGTAACACCGCCGTTTAATAGTCATCCCAGTGTTCGGCATCTACTGCGGCAAAGTCGCGAGTAACTGACTCATTTTCCTTCGCGGCAAAGCAGTATTCTTCAGCTAACCGTTCATCCGATTCAATTTCTTTCAACCTGGTTTGCAAAGCCTCCAAAGCAAATGATTCGGCGTCGGGAACAAGGCGTGTCAGCGTAGCCGCCAACTCATCGGGGATATGAAGTTCTAACGTCATCCTACAGTGAAGATACAAATAAATTAAGTAGAGTCACTGCTTGCGTCACCGCCCGGTCGGTATCGGCCCGCTTGCGGTCGGGCAAGTCGAAGCGGTTGAAGGGACGCAGTTCAAGTACGAACGTTTCCTCGGTGCTTTCGTCGAGAGGAGTGTACAATTTGTAGCCGGTCAGGTTTATTGGAACCAGGCCGTGTCTCGCTTTGAAGCGCGTCAGCACGTAACTAATCAAGGTTTCTGTCTGCCCGACCGAAACGCCCTCAGCAGACACAAATCGTACGTAAGCCAGATTACGGTCAACAATTGTTTGTTCAGACGCGTCAAAATGGCCTTCGCAGCTCGAAAACGTCTGAACGATACCCGTTGCGTTCAGGGCGTCGACCAGCGGCTGGATGCGGGGTTCGATGTCGTTCATGCGGTTTGGTGTTTTTGGGTTTGTAGGTTTTTAAGTGATCCATACGTTGATACACCTATAAACTTAAACACCAAAACACCCAAAACCTCACACCTGACCCACCGGCTGCACCCGGCTTTTGTGCCAGAGCCAGCCCAGATACCCCGTCGCCACCAGCGCCAGCACCACCGACAGTCCAAACGAGGCCGTTAAGCCCGCAGGGCCGACGAGGTGATTCAGCAGCCAGCCCGATACCAGCGCCCCCAGTCCAATACCGGCTTCGAGCGCAATGTACATAGTAGCCATGGCCCGGCCACGGGTAGCTTCGTCGGCGAGGTCGGCCGTCCAGGCCGTTACGGTTGGCGAGTTCATGCCCCACGACAGGCCAAAGCAAACGGCCGCCGTCCAAAACAGCGCCGGTGTATTGGTGATAACCAGCAAACCCATCGCCAGCGCCAGTACCACCGTCGAAACAAACAGCACGGGCAGGCGTCCGTAGCGGTCAGAGCTTCGGCTGAAAACCACCCGAACAAGTAGGGAAGCAACGGTGTAGACCGTAAAAAATAAGCCTTTGTTGTTAATCGCCAGCGACTCGCTCAGTGACGAAATGACCGTGAGCACCACCCCCGACGAGAACGATTGCAACAAAAGCACGATAAAAGGCGGCAGCGCCTGTTTGTCGAATAGTTCGTCTTTCTTCAACCGCAACAGACTAAACCGAAACGGCTGCGTATGGACCAGCGTTTCGGGCATTCGCATCAGGATTCCGATGGACAGCAGCGCAAAAACCGATGAGGTCCAGAACATGACGTTCATGGAATAGTCGTGGGCTAACCAACTGCCAATGGCCGGGCCAAGCGACATGCCCATTGCCGTAAATAAGCCCAGCATCCCCATGGCTTCGCCCCGGCGGTTGGCAGGCACTACGTCGGCAACGTAAGCGGCCGTGGCGGTGGGTTTGGTGCCGGTGGAGAAACCGTGGATGAGCCGCAGCAGCAAAAAGCCCCAGACCGTAAGCAGATACGGGTACAGAAATCCGCAGAGAAAACACACTAATGAACCAAACGCCATCACCGGCACCCGCCCCACGGTATCCGTGATTTTACCGCTAAACGGCCGCGAAAGGCCCGCCGTGAGCGTAAACAGCGCGATAATCAACCCGACATACTCCCGGCCACCCAACTGCGTGAGGTAGTCGGGCAGTTCAGGAATCATCATCGAAAAACTGGCACAGAACAGGAAGTTACTGACACTCAGTAACCAGAACGAGAGCGTGTAAAGCGAGGGGGAGTCGGCAACCCGACGGGTGAACAGAGAGCGAACGACCAAAACAAGTAGGGTTGGTTCAGCGCAAAATTACAACGCATTTAGCGAAAAGAGGACCAATCTTATCACGGGACTGGTTTTGACGTAATTTTGCGGCATACTGAACAAACTAATGAATAATGGTAAACGAATAATGCGGCCGGTGCACCTAACCATCGAGTCGCGGTTCCGCCCCATTATTCATTTACTATTACTCATTCCTCCGTATTATGTCGCGCAACATCAAAATTGGCATCTTCCTCACCGTATCCATTCTGCTGACGACGTTTACCTTTTATTTCTGGCAAATCTACCGGAGTCCCAATCTTCAGACGCGGGAAAATGACAAGACGTTTGCGCTGCTCATTCCGCGCGGGGCCACGTTCGAGTCGGTGATGGACACGCTTCAAAAACACGACGTGCTCAACGATGAAATGTCGTTCCGGTTTCTGGCCAAGCTGATGAAGTACCCGGACCTGGTGAAAGAAGGCCGCTACGAGATCACCCCGCGCATGGGCAACCGGGCGGCCTTGGTCAAACTCCGCAGTGGCGACCAGGATGCTATGCCCGTCACGTTTAACAGTATGCGGCAGAAAAGTGATTTGATTCAGCGGCTCGGCAGCAAGTTTGAATTTGGCCCTGAAGCCCTCGGCCCACTGCTCAACGACCCGGCCGTCTGCCAAAAGTACGGCTTCGACACCACCACTATCGTCTGCCTGTTTCTGCCTAATACCTACGAGTTTTTCTGGACCATCAAACCCGACGCCCTGCTGGACCGCATGGGCAGCGAATACAAGAAGTTCTGGACGCCCAACCGGCAGGCCAAAGCCAAAGCGCTCGGCCTGAGCCAAACCCAGACCCAGGTGCTGGCGTCCATCGTAGCAGCCGAAACCAACAAGCGCGACGAGCAACCCCGCGTGGCGGGCGTGTACCTGAACCGGTTGAAACGGGGTATTAAACTCGAAGCCGACCCAACGGTGATCTTTGCCCTGCGCGACTTTGGCATCCGGCGGCTGCTGACGCGTCAATTGGCCGTCGATTCTCCCTACAACACCTATCGATACGCGGGTTTACCACCGGGACCGATCAACCTCCCCGCCCCCGCCACCATCGACGCCGTGCTGAACGCCGAGCAGCACGACTACCTGTTTTTTGTGGTCGATGCCCGCTTCAACGGCTACCATACATTCTCCAAAAACCTGTCGGAGCACCTGGCCAACGCCCGCCTGTATCAGCAGGCGCTGACCCGGATGAAAATCATGAAGTAATAATGCTAATTTACGACGTCACTGACATACGGGTGCGCTACTACGATACCGACCAGATGGGTATTGTTTACTACGGTAACTACGCCCGTTTTTATGAGATTGGCCGCGTTGAAGCGATACGGCATCTGGGCATAAACTACAAAGATCTGGAGGAGCGCGGTATCTCGATGCCAGTCTATGACCTTAACTCGCGCTTTATCAGGCCCGCCAAATACGACGACCTGCTGACCATTCGGGTCACGATTCCGCATTTACCCAAAACCCGTTTCATGTTTTCCTACGAAATCTTCAACCAGGACGGGCAACTCCTCAACACCGGCCAAACGACGCTGGTCTTCGTGCGAACCGACACGGGCCGTCCCTGCACGGCACCTAATGATTTGGTTGAAGCCGCCAAACCTTTCTTTAAGTGAGGGGTTAGAGAAGGCAGTCAGTGAGTTGGTCAGTCAGCAGGAATCTTGCTCTGACTGACCAACTCACTGACCAACTCACTGACCAACTCACTGACCGACACAACCGCTATGTTCGACAAATTGATGAGTTTGAACGCGCTGCAGGGAGCGCGCATCTGGCTGAGAGATCATCACCCGTTCAAATCCAAAACGACCTGGTACGAGTTTTTGAAGAAGATGACGAATAAGATCACGGAAAATGACACCAGTGAGCGGGCCGCTTCGGTATCATACAGCCTGATTCTGGCCGTTTTCCCAACCGTTATTTTCCTATTCACGCTCATTCCGTACATCCCCATCGACAACCTTCAGGAGCGGATCATGGGTTTTTTGGGGAATGCGTTGCCCGGTGACACTTTTAGCTCGGTCAAAACAACCATCCAGGACATCATCACCCGGCAGCGCGGGGGCGTATTGTCATTCGGTTTTTTACTGGCGCTTTTTTCGGCCACGAGCGGCCTGGTGGCGCTGATGAACGCGTTTAATTCGTCGCACCGGTCCGAGGATAGCCGGGGCTTCTTTAAGATTCGGGGTGTGGCCGTTGGGTTAACGTTTACGCTGGCTATTGCGCTGGTGCTGGCCATTCTGGGCCTGATTGTGGGGGGCGTCGTGAGCGACTACCTGCTCAAGTTCGGCATCCTGAACAACGTTATTTTCGTGTACTTGCTGGCGCTGGCCCGTTATTTAGTGGTGTTCGCCGTTTTTGTAGCTGCGGTTTCCATCATTTACCGGTTCGGGCCGGACGTGAACATGAAGTGGACCTTTGTAACGCCGGGTTCGGTTACGGCGTCTGTCCTGATCGTGCTGACAACGCTGGCCTTCTCCTACTACGTGTCCAACTTTGGTTCGTACAATAAAGTCTACGGGTCCATTGGCACACTCATCGCCCTGATGATCTGGATCAACCTGATTGCGCTGCTGCTCATTCTGGGTTTCGAGATGAATGTAGCGCTGTTCAACCTCGAAGGCGAAAAAAATCCCGATGTAGAGCAGAAAACAACAAACGTCACCTCAAACACGTGAAGTGACGTTTGCGAAATCTAACCCATAAATGTAGCGGAACCGCCAACTATATGGCGGGAAGGACCGATACGGGTGAAATAGATTAAAAATCGTGCCAATCAGGTATCATTGAAATTGATGATGTTACTCTTGTTTCCGTTCACTCAAAACTATAGTTATCAGTAATCATAAAGACCTTACTTTGAGGGCACGAACGTAACCATTCTTTTTCAAAAAGAATATATCAGGTACGTTCTGAGCTAAAATTTATATGAACTCCGTTACTGGCCAATCCAATCCGCTCCCCATGGGCCTGTACCTCGACCAGATGAAACCGTGGGTTACCGTTATCTGCGTGAGTTACAACCATGAAAACTACGTAGAAGAAGCCCTTTGGTCAGTTGCCGGCCAAACATACCCAAATGTAGAGCTGATTGTTGTTGACAATGGCAGTGCAGATCGCTCCGTTGAGCGGATTGACCGGTTCGCTGAGCGGAACCCGGCCGTGCGCTTCCTCAAAAATAAGGCCAATCTGGGTTTGAACCGGGCGTTTAATCAAGGGCTGGCTCTGGCGGGCGGGCGCTACGTCATCGATTTGTCGGCCGACGATGTGCTGCTGCCGGACCGAATTGCCCGGCAGGCCGACCTCTTCGAGCGCCTGTCGGGCCCCTACGCTGTCGTGTTTTCCAACGCGGCCTACATTGATGAACAGGGGTGTAGAACGGGCCTTCATTACCCCGTCGATGCCAACGGCCGTGCCCTCGTTAAAGTACCATCGGGCAATGTGTTCCGGCCAGTGCTGGAATCCTATTTTATCTGCACCCCAACCATGATGATGCGCCGGGATGTGCTCAATGAACTGGGTGGCTACGACGAAACGCTGAGCTACGAGGACTTCGATTTCTGGGTGCGGTCGGCACGGTTGTATCATTACGGCTACGTAGACGAAGTGCTGACGCTCAAACGTAAGCTGCCTGACTCGCTTTCGGCCCGGGTTTCGCTGCCGGGCAACCAGTTATTGCCCTCAACGCTGGTCGTGTGCCAGAAAGCATTTGACCGTTGCCGCACCACCGCCGAATACGGTGCATTGGCCCAGCGCATCCGTACCTTTATCCGCAAGGCGTTCTACACCGAACAGTTCAGGCTGGCGCTACAGTTCGGGCAGTTGCTCCGGCAGATAGAACGGCCCGGCTGGCCAACGAGCCTGATTCTACAGCTAAGCCGTTTGCAGCCACCCGTGAATCGACTCTATCGGCAGTACCTCAACTACACCCGCGTTCGCCACCAGTCGGTGCAATTAGTTCAGGCGGTTTGTGGTTTATGAGTTTGTGGTTGGCTGCCGGATGATTCTGGACGCGGCAACCAACCACAAACTCATAAACCCAAAAACTACGAACTCAGAACTACATTTTCATGCCAGCCGAATTCCTTAAACTCTACCCACAAAATCCTGATCCGCGCCGGGTTGAGCACATTGTGCGGGCACTCCGCAACGGGGCCGTCATCATTTATCCAACTGACACGGTCTACGGCATGGGGTGCGATATTCACAACGCCCGGGCCGTGGAGCGTGTCGCCCGCATTAAGGGAATTAAACCCGTCAAAAACGATTTTTCGTTTATCTGCTATGACCTGAGCCACATTGCCGACTACGCCAAGGTTGGCAATCAGGCGTTCAAGCTAATGAAGCGGGTGTTGCCGGGGCCGTACACATTCATTCTCGAAGCAACGGGAAACGTACCGAAACTGCTGAATACCAACAAAAAGACGGTAGGTATCCGCGTACCCGATCACGCCATTCCCCGGCAGATTGTGCAGGCACTTGGCAACCCCATTATCACTACCTCCATCCGCGACGAGGACGAAGTGATTGAGTACTCAACCGACCCCGAACTGATCTTCGAGAAGTTCCAGCACCAGGTCGACGTTGTCATCGACGGCGGTTACGGCGGCAACGTAGCCTCCACCATCGTCGACGCCACCGACGACGACTTCTCCATCATTCGGCAGGGGCTGGGCGAATTAACGCTTTGAAAAGTTAGCGTAACTGGCTATACTTGCACCGTAGGGTTAACACTCCTTCGTACTGGAGTTTAACCCTATTTTTGTGCATTGTCCCTTAACTCAGCTTATACACTATGCGTTTTTCATTGGCCGCTTTATCCCTGTTGGCGTTTAGCCAACTCACCGGCTGTTCAAGTACTCAATCAAAACAGGAAGATTCGACGCGGGCCGACAAGGTCACCGCCGACGCGTCGGCCAGCACACCCGCCACTACCCCAGATACGTCCGACGCGCCCGATGCTGCTTCAACCCGCTTAGGCTCCAGCAGGGCAGTGTCCACCGGCGACTCTACCCTCGACTCGCTGACCTACGCTCCTCCCACGGGCGCCCTGCTGCCCAAATACCGAATTTTCGCGTATTACGGCAATCCGCATTCCAAAAAAATGGGCATCCTCGGTAAGTACGAAAAAAGCGAGATGCTGCGTCGGCTGGATGAGGAAATCAAAAACTGGCAGGCTGCCGACCCCGCCACGCCCATTCAGCCCGCGCTGCACTTGGTAGCAACGTCGGCGCAGGGCGCTCCTGGTAAAGATGGCGGCTACCGGATGCGGATGTCGGACAAGACGATCAAGAAAGTACTGCGGTGGGGCAACGAACACAAATCGCTCGTTTTCCTCGACATTCAGCGGGGTCACGCCCCCCTCGGTCCCGAAATGGAATACATGGAGAAATACCTGAAACTGCCGTTTGTTCACCTCGGTATCGACCCGGAATTTTCGATGGTGACGGGCGCTAAACCCGGCACTAAAATTGGTTCCTACGATGCCGCCGACATCAACCAGGCGGTGCGGTTTCTGAGCCGCGTGGTGAAGGAGAATAACCTGCCGCCGAAGGTGCTGGTCGTTCACCGCTTCACGCAGGGCATGATAAAAAATTACAAAAACATTAAACTCGATCCCAACGTCCAGATCGTGATGGACATGGACGGCTGGGGACCACCGGTACTCAAAAAAGACTCTTACCACGATTACATTGTTAAGGAGCCCGTGCAGTTTACCGGTTTCAAGCTGTTCTACGACAACGACTTCCGTAAAAAAGGGTCCCGGATCATGACCCCGGCCGAAGTGCTGGCGCTGGAACCAAAACCGATGTATATTCAGTATCAGTAATACCAGAATGCAAACAAAAATGGCAACCTTTTAGGGTTGCCATTTTTGTTTGCATTCTGTACATCAGAGTTCTAACTTGTTATATGTTTCTGCTCGGAAGGCTCACGCCAATTACATAGTCTAACGCGCAACCTTGGACAGTGTGCCAACCCAATTGATTCCAAATAGGAGTGATTCGTTGGTGGCCCCAGCCAGTGTGATCGTCGCTTCATACCGTAAACCCAATCGTTCGAGCAGGTTGATTGAGCTTTGGTTGGCAGGAGCAGTAATAGCAACAATACGCGCTAATTTTAGTATCTCCCGAGCGTGCGTCATGACGGCCGATGCAGCTTCATACCCATACCCCTTCCGGGTATATTCAGGCATGAAGGCAAATCCAATGTCGACGTCTTCCAATGTTTCCCGCTTCAGCAGCCCACACAACCCAATTGGTACATGGTTTTCGGTCAACTTGACTAAGTAGAGTCCGAACCCGAATTGATTATAGCTGGCTACGGGGCCGTTGAGGATGTAATCGCGGGCATCGCTGAGGGTATTTACTCCCCGATCACCAATGAATTTTAACCAGGAAGGCGTATTAAGCAGGTCAACAATAAACGGAGCATCCGACGTTGACAGTTGGCACAGGGATAGCCGGTCAGTTTGCAGAACAATCATATAAGATTTGACGACGTGTTGAGCATTCTAAAGCTATTTTCCCCTAATTTCCCCTAATCACGATTACGAATGTCACCTTGCTTCATAGCAAAGCGCTCTCTTTCAGTAACGTCAAGATTATAACAAATTGAGACAACCACATCGTTGGTAAACTTATACCCACCTTGAGGCCAAACCTTCCTTCTGTTTATAGACAATTGCACGTCATCGTTAATTTGCATGACTCCCAACGACGAATCTTGCTCATGGTATTCGTATTCGCCTAAGTGTTGTGGTCTCGTCAGTGGCTCGAAGGACTGAGCATATTGAGTCTCCAGCGCCGTACGAATAGAATCCATTTTATGGCCTTTATTTTTCAGCGTAACCGAAACACCGTAGGGCTGGCTTCGTGGATCTCGAATTGAGTTTTCAAACCGCCAGACAACTTGCACATTTTGAGTCGTATCCTTTAGAAAGATTAAAAGAGTCTCTACAGCATTTGGATACCTGTTTCGCAATTCTTTGGATGTGGTAGGAAATTGAATGCTATATCCTGCCAGTGATGCTTGAAATGGTTGTGGTTCGTGACGACAACTTGCAAACAGAGTGAGTACAAAAATTAAGTGACCAAACTTCAGTCCCATATATTAGTGTGTTATAGTAAAGGCTGTAAAACTGCTTGTACCGAAACGAAACAGACCCATCAGCATTGACGGGTCTGTTTTAAATATATACGGAACGCAATCCCTACCGATTCTCAACCAGCGCTTTGAACTCGTCAACGGTTATTTCCTGCGTGACGGTGGTCAACTGCGTTTTGGCGTACCCAATCACCTTGTCGTCATACACCCGGTTATACGTGCTGCTGTAGTTCTGACCGTTGTTTTTCTCGTCCATCAGGTAGTTGCGGGCAATGCGGTCGATGGTTTGATTCATCTCCTCGTTTTCGCCCCCCGCGAAGCCAAACTGTTCGCTCACCATCTGCCGAGTCGAGGCCAGCACCTCATCAAACTCAACTTTAATGTCGGCTTTGTCAGCAATTTTGTTCTTTATGAGTTGTAGCTTCACCGACTTTGTGAAGTCGTCATATTGCTCTTCGATTTGCTCCGGCGTGAACTTACCTTCGTTCACCTCCAGCAGCCAGTTTTTCAGGAACTCGTCGGGCAGCAGGATTGGCGTATTGTCGAGCAGCGTTTTTTCGATGTCTAACCGCAGCAGTTGATCGGCTTCGCGGGTGTAATTGCTCCGCACAATGTCGGCCACTTTCACGCGCAGCTGTTCTTCGTTTTCAACGGCACCGGCCCCCAGCACCTTATCGAAAAACTCCTGGTTCAGTTCGGCCGGTTCGTGGCGCGTGATGTCATCGACTTCAAACGTGAACTCACCCGTCAGGTTAGCGGCTTCTTCTCTTTTTACACCGGTGGCCGTTGCGCGGGCTTTTTCATCGGGGAATGCCTGCTCCAGCATAAACGTCACAACGTCCCCCTTCTTGGCACCAATGAATTGCGCTTTGGCGTCGTCGGCCATCTGATTCATTGGAAAGGCGGTTTTCGCCGAGAAGGGTTCCGCAGAAGCGTAGTCCGCCGACTCGCCTTTCCCTGTTGCTCCTTGCGGTGCATTAACCTGTTTCAGTTCGCCGTAGATCGTATCGCCGTCGGCTACCTCATCGCCGTGACTGTGGGTGTGAAAACGCTGACGCAGGTCGGCAATGGTCGAGTCAATCTCGGTCTCACCCGCCTGAATTTCGTATTGGGTGACGCTCGGCAGATCGGAAAAGTCAATATCAAATTCCGACGCCAGTCCCAGCGTATAGCTAAACGCAAAATCAGTTTGGTTGTCCCAGTCGATGGCTCCGGCCAGTTCGCGGTCGGGAACGGGATCGCCAACAACCTGTAATTTATTTTCGCGGATATACTGACTGACAGTCTTGCTCAGCATCGCGTTGATTTCATCGACCATGATGCTCTTGCCGTACATTTTCTGGACGACCGAAGCGGGTACGTGACCGGGCCGAAACCCTTTCAACTGCACTTTCCGACCATAATCTTTGAGTTTCTTATCAACCTCAGGCTTGTAGTCGGCTGGGGTGAGCGTAATTTTCAGCGAGGCATTGGTATCGCTGGCTTTTTCTAAGGTAATATCCACGTTTGTATCGGTTTAAAATGAATAAAGAGCGAAAGAGCGAATGAGTGAAAAAGCGACGGTCCGGGAACGCTTCACTTTTCACTCTTTATCTCTTTCACTCTTTCACTGTTGTACGGGTGGAGGGACTCGAACCCCCATGCCTTGCGGCACCAGATCCTAAGTCTGGCACGTCTACCAATTTCGCCACACCCGCGTGTGCTGTCTTGAACAGACAAAGGCTGTTTAAGACTTTTTCAGGGTGCAAAAGTACGATAAACTATGAACTCGGCAAAGTTTGGTTGGGTGATTTTATTTTTACCGGTTATCAACTCGATTTTTTCACATTTACTTGTTATATTGGTAGTACGACTACAACCTAACCGGGCCAGTATCTGCCCAGACGCCAATCCTGATGAATGCCATTGAACCCCGGACGGTTGCTGAACCCGTCATTGACTTAGAACTTGAGCGCCAGGAGATTCTTAAACGATACCGGCGTTTGCTGCGGGCGGCTAAACCGCTGCTAAAAGACAATGATGCCAAACTGATAAAAAAAGCGTTTAATACATCGGCTGAAGCCCACAAAGACATGCGTCGCCGGTCGGGCGAACCATACATCTATCACCCGTTGGCCGTGGCCCAGATCGCCGTTGAAGAAATTGGTCTCGGCACCACCAGTATTGTGGCCGCACTGCTCCACGACGTTGTCGAAGATACAGACGCCACCATTGCCGACATCGACCGGTCGTTCGGGCCGAAAGTGGCCAAGATTATCGACGGGCTAACTAAGATTTCGGGTATCTTCGAGTACGGCACGTCGCAGCAGGCCGAGAATTTCCGGAAGATGCTGCTGACGCTGTCGGACGACGTGCGGGTGATCCTGATCAAACTCGCCGACCGGCTCCACAACATGCGGACGCTGGATTCGATGCCCCGCGACAAGCAGCTAAAAATTGCGTCCGAGACGATCTACATCTACGCACCCCTGGCGCACCGGCTGGGCTTGTACGCTATCAAATCGGAACTCGAAGACCTATACCTTAAGCACGTTGAGCCGGATGCGTACCGCGACATCGCTAAAAAGCTGCGCGAAACCCGGCTCTCCCGCGACCGGTTCATTGGCCGCTTTATCGAACCAATTGAGCAGGATTTAACCGAAACGGGCATTCAATTCATCGTCAAAGGGCGGCCAAAGTCGATTTATTCGATCTGGACGAAATTGGATAAGTCGAAAAAGCCGTTCGAGGAAATATACGACCTCTTCGCCATTCGCATTATTCTGAACGTGCCGATGGAGGAAGAAAAAGCAGCCTGCTGGCGGGCCTATTCCATCGTCACCGACCACTACAAGCCCAATCCCGACCGGCTCAAAGACTGGATCAGCAGCCCCCGTACCAACGGCTACGAGTCGCTCCACACCACCGTTATGAGTAAGTCGGGGCAGTGGGTGGAGGTGCAGATCCGGTCGGAACGGATGAACGAAATTGCCGAGAAAGGGTACGCGGCCCACTGGAAATACAAGGGCAACGACACCCAGACCGGCGCGGGTATTGAATCGTGGATCAGTCAGGTGCGCGACATGATTGAGTCGGCGGGTAAGGGCGACAAGAAGGCCGCTATCGAGTTTGTCGATGATTTCCGGAGCAATCTGTACAGCGAAGAGGTATTCGTATTTACGCCCAAAGGCGACTTGAAAGTGTTGCAGCGCGGGGCGACGGCCCTCGATTTTGCGTTCGACATTCACACCCAAATTGGGGCACGGTGCATGGCCGCCAAGGTGAACAACACGCTGGTGCCGCTGAGCTATGTGCTGCAAAACGGCGATCAGGTGGAGGTGATTACGTCGAACCGGCAAAAACCCAGCGAAGACTGGCTGCGGTTTGTGGTGACGTCGAAGGCCAAAACCAAAATTAAGGACCTGATAAAAGAAGACAACAAACGGTTTGTGACGGACGGCCGCGAGTTGGTTGCCAAGAAATTGCGGGTGTTGCGGATGGAAATGACCAATGAAGTCATTAATCAGGTGCGGGCCTACTTCGGCTCCAAAACCACCGACGACTTCTTTTACCGCGTTGGCAAGGGTCATATCGACGTACAGGAACTGAAAAAATTCAAGTCTGACAAAGAAGCCAAGGAGAACCGCGCCCATAAACTCAACATCGACGCCATTCCTGACGGAAAGACGTTCGAGAAGGAACTCAAGAAAATTCACGGTGAGCGGGCCGACGCCGACATGCTCCTCATTGGGGAAGACATGGACAAAATTGACTACACGCTCTCCAAGTGCTGCAACCCTATTTCGGGCGATGACGTGTTCGGTTTTGTGACGATTAACGACGGCATCAAAATTCATCGCGTCACCTGCCCCAACGCCGTTGAGCTGATGTCGAATCACGGCAACCGAATTATCAAAGCCAAGTGGACGTCCCAGAAAGAACTGGCGTTTCTGGCGGGGCTGCGCATCACCGGCACCGACCGGGTGGGCTTAGTAAACGACGTAACGCGGATCATCAGTAACGAACTGCACATCAACATGCGGTCGGTCACGATTGACTCGAAGGATGGTATATTTGAGGGAAACATCCGGCTCTACGTCCACGACACGGGCCACCTCGAAACGCTCATGCACAAGCTGGATCGCGTTCAGGGCGTGTTCGACGTGACTCGGTTCGACTCGTGAAAGAACGATGAATGATACGCATAATCATCCATCATTCATCGTTCCCTTCCTTACCTTTGCACTTTCAAACTAACCGGAACAGACATGCCTGCGCCGATGCAATCGAATATAGAAAACGCCCGAATGATTTTCACGGCTTACCTCGAACGGAAGGGCCTGCGGAAAACACCCGAACGTTTCGCTATTTTGGAAGAGATCTACAACCGACAGGACCACTTCGACGTGGATGAGTTGTTTATCTCGATGAAAAACAAAAAATACCGCGTCAGCCGCGCCACCGTGTACAACACACTCGATGTGCTGGTGGACTGCGATTTAGTGACGAAACACCAGTTCGGCCGCAACCTGGCGCAGTACGAAAAATCGTACGGCTACCGGCAGCACGACCACCTGATTTGTACTGACTGCCACAAAGTGATGGAATTCTGCGACCCGCGCGTCCAGAATATTCAGAACATGGTGGGCGACATGCTGAAGTTCAACGTGATGCACCACTCGCTGATTTTCTACGGCTCCTGCGCCCGCGACCTCTGCGAAAATCGTCAGGTAACCGAGAAGGATCAACAGGGCGTTCAGGTGCCGGTAGAAGAGTAAAAATGTATGATGTGTTATATATGATGTATGTGGTGCATCAATAATATATCATGTATAATACATTATACATCTAAAACATGCACCTTGCCCAACTGAACATTTCGCGCATGAACGCCCCCAGTATCGACCATCCGTTAATGGCCGATTTTGTGGCACAGCTTGATACAATCAATGACTTGGCGGAAGCGAGTGACGGGTTTATCTGGCGGCTCAAAGGCGACGGCAGTAACGCGACCGACATCAAAGCGTTTGACGACGAGCGAATCATTGTCAACATGTCCGTGTGGGAATCGCCGGAGAAATTACAGGCATTCGTATTCAAGAGTATGCATACTGATGTTATGAAGGACCGGCGGAAGTGGTTTGAGAAACCCGCCGAACTGACGACGGTGCTGTGGTGGGTTCCAATCGGTCATTTCCCAACGATGCAGGAAGCGAAAGAACGACTGGAGCAGTTGAACCGGTATGGATCGGGACCAGACGCGTTTTCAATTCGGGATATCCGGCCGATGCCTGAACGCGTTATCACCTCGATTGTATCGTATCAATCATAAACAGAGCGATATGAACCTTTTTATCGAACTAATCGACTTTGTCGTAGCCAATGTCAAACCGGAAGCTATTTTGGCATTTAGGGCCTTGTAAGAATCGCATGCGTATGATTTGTCACAAAAGGAGAAGATAGCATAGCTATTCAGGGAGAGCGGGACGAGTCAAACCAGTCTATCCAATTGGAGCATATTGTGCGGATGATGAAAGCAAAAGTTAGAGCGTAAGTTTATTCAGAACCAATCAGTTAAGTAATGGTAGATGTTTTATTAGGCCTCCAGTGGGGCGACGAGGGAAAGGGTAAAATTGTGGACGTGCTGGCACCCCAGTACCAGGTTGTAGCCCGGTTTCAGGGTGGGCCTAACGCCGGGCACACGCTCGAATTCGACGGTTTCAAGCACGTGCTGCACCAGATTCCGTCCGGCATTTTCCGCAGCGACATTCTCAACATCATCGGCAACGGCGTGGTGCTCGACCCGATTGTGTTCAAAAAAGAAATCGACGGGCTGGCGAAGTATAGTCTCAACCTGCGCGACAACCTGCTGATTTCCAAGAAAGCGTCGCTCATTATTCCCACCCACCGGCTGCTGGATCAAGCTTATGAACTTGCCAAAGGTGCTTCCAAGATTGGGTCAACGCTGCGCGGCATCGGTCCAACCTACCAGGATAAAGTAGCCCGGCAGGGGTTGCGAGTGGGCGATGTGTTGTCACCAAATTTTCGGGAGAAATACGGTAAGTTGGTGGCAACTCACCGATTAATTCTGGACCAGAACCACTTCGACCATGCGTCGGTACTGCCCCAGGCCGAGGCCGAGTTCTTTGCAGCCGTCGAGTTCATGAAGCAGTTTCAGTTGACCGACAGTGAGTATGCCATTAATGACGCCCTAACGTCGGGCAAAAAGATCCTGGCTGAAGGTGCTCAGGGTTCGCTGTTAGACATTGATTTCGGGTCCTATCCGTTCGTGACCTCATCGAGCACCATGGCCGCCGGTGCCTGCACGGGGCTGGGTATCGCTCCGAAGCAGATTGGCGAAGTGTACGGAATCTTCAAAGCCTACAGCACCCGCGTCGGTAGTGGTCCGTTCCCCACGGAGCTGCTGGAGGAAACAGGCGAGAAAATACGGCAGGAAGGGCGTGAATTTGGTGCCACCACGGGCCGCCCGCGCCGGTGTGGCTGGCTCGATCTGCCCGCTCTTAAGTATGCCATCATGATTAATGGCGTCACGCAGTTGGTGATGATGAAGGTCGATGTTCTGAATATCTTCGACCAGATTCAGGTCTGCACGCATTACCAATACCCGGACCAGACCACCACTGAGCTTCTCCCCTACGACCTGACCGACACCGACCTAAAGCCGGTTTATAAGTCATTTAAAGGCTGGCAAACGGACCTCGCCACTATCCGGCAGTTTGACGATATGCCCGCTGAACTGGCTAATTACATCTATTTTTTGGAAGAATCGTTAGGGTTGCCAATCAGTATCATTTCGACCAGCCCAGATCGGGAAGCCATCATTTACCGGCAGTCGGTGGCGGCCTGATTGCTCCCAGTACCTGCCGATTCATGTCAGCCACTAATTTCTACCAGACTTTTTACCAAACCGACCAGCTTTTCCGGCTGGTCGGTGAGCCGTGGAGCACCGTTAAAACAGCGACTGATACGCAGCTAATTGAAGTTACTGCTCCGGCGGACACTGCTCCAGTGGCTATTAATGCCCGAAGTGATGCCCATTTTCTGACTGAACTGGACCGGTTGGCAACACCGCTGGAAGAAGTCGAATCAGGTAATATTGAGGCAGTCGATGAGCCAACTCCGGTGCTGGTCGAAGCGGCACCCGAACCCGATCTGACCGTTGTCCCTGCCACGCCCCAACCGTTGCCCCAGCCCGCGCCCCGGCCAACAACGCCTTCGCTGCTGCCGCCCATTCAACAACAATCCCGGCTGCCGCAGCTCAATCACAAAGTGTTGCTGCTGGCCGACGAAGAATTAGATCCGAGCAACCTGCTGTTTCTGGAGAAAATCCTGAAAGCGGTGAATCTGAATGTCAACGGGGTTGATTTGCTAAATCTGCGTGGCGCACAGAACGTGGACTTCGACGAACTGCTGAAGGGCAAATACATCAATCACTTCATTACGTTCGGCGTACCCTTCGAGCGCATCAACCTCGACATTATGATGGATCGTTACGCGCCGGTTCGGTTCGAGGGAATCACGTTTCTGATGGCCGACTCGCTGCCGACGATTGAAGCCGACCAAAATTTAAAAAAACGACTGTGGGCTGCTCTCCAGCGCGTATTTTTACAGCGATACGCATAGAAAGTAGTGTTTAAGTGTGTTAGTGTTTCCGGTTCACAAATACCAATGTACCTAAACACCTAAATGCGCACACACCAACACACATAAACACGTTCATCTCCATCATGGGCGACCCTCCCAACGGTTCCAACTTATCTCCCCAAATCGGCAACACGCAGCCCGGCCAAACACAACCAGGCCTGCGCAAGGTCATTTCAACCACGCAACTGTGGGCCATTGCGGTGGGCATGGTTATTTCGGGCGAGTATTTTGGCTGGAATTACGGCTGGGCCGTGGCCGGGACCATTGGCTTTCTGATTGCTACGTTGATCGTAACCGTTCTTTACCTCACCTTCATTTTCAGCTACACCGAACTGACCACGGCCATTCCCGAAGCGGGCGGCCCGTTTGCGTATGCGTTCCGGGCGTTTGGGCCAACGGGTGGATTTCTGGCCGGGTTCGCTACGCTGATCGACTTTTTGATGGCTCCGCCCGCCATTGCAGCCGCGCTGGGGGCCTACGCCCACTTCCTGAACCCGGCCCTGCCGGTGCTGGGCGTAGCGGTCGCTTCGTATGGCATATTTATTGGTATCAACATACTGGGCATTCGTGAGTCTGCTAATTTTTCAGTTATCGTGACGGTGCTGTCGGTTGCTGAATTGCTGGTATTCATGGCCTTAGTGGCCCCTGCTTACAAAACCGAAAACGTACTCGCTCATAACGAATCGTTTGGCATTGGGGGAATTTTTGCCGCTTTGCCGTTCGCCATCTGGTTCTACTTAGCCATTGAAGGCGTGGCAATGGTGGCCGAGGAAGTACGCGATCCACAAAAAACCATTCCACGTGGCTACTTACTCAGCATTGGTACACTGGTCGTTTTAGCCCTTGGCACCATGCTCCTCTGTGCGGGCGCGGGCGACTGGCGGCAGTTGAGCCAAAACGATTACCCGCTACCCGCCACATTAGCCATGGTGTTCGGTCGGCAGAATTCGTGGGCCAAAATCTTTGCTGGTTTAGGCCTGTTTGGGCTAATTGCGTCGTTTCACGCCAACACGCTCGGTTACTCGCGGCAGTTATTTGCGCTGGCACGGGCGGGTTACCTACCCCGGTTCTTAGCCAACATAAACACCCGCTTTCAAACCCCTCATTGGTCGCTGATCGTTGGCGGGCTGGTTGGCTTAGCAGCCTTGTTTTCGGGCACTACGGGCGAGATTATTACCCTGTCAGTACTTGGAGCGCTGGCTATGTACATCATCAGCCTGCTGAGTTTGTTTCGATTACGCCGGACGGAGCCGAATCTGGTGCGTCCCTACAGTACCCCATTTTACCCGGTCGTACCTATGACTGCGCTGGTGTTATCCATCATCTGTCTGCTGGCCATCATTTATTACAATCGGGGTTTATCGCTCATTTTCAGCGGTTTGTTAGCCGTATCGTGGCTGTTGTTCAAACGATTTGTGCCGCAGCTTAGCCGCCCGGCCTCCGTCTCCTCGTCCGACTAAGTCTCGTTTCGTTACACACTATGTGCGCTTAGAGACGTTGTTGAACAGAACAACCACCACAAACTACGAACGACAAACTGAAAACTGTGGAACCAACCAACAACCCCGATTTCCAGCACGGCTACACGAGTGGCGTGGAAGGCGTCAACCGGGAAACGTACGAAGGCTATTTATCGAGTCAGGTCAACTGGGAATGGCTCACCGACCGAATTGCAGAAAAACGGGGCGAGTTGACCCTAACTGAGCGGCAGATCGCCGAAACGACCCAAGCCAACCGAACGGTTTTTGCCGACCTGCAAAGCCACACGCTTCAGGTTGAACGATTGGCCAAGCAGGTAAGCCAGCGCGAGGCCGACCGGCTCTTCGTAGAAACGGAACGCGACGCCCTGCGTAAACGCCGGGCCAGCGCGTCGCCGGAGTATTCGCTGCTGGCGGGGCTGCTATTTTTGGTAGCGGGCATTTCCTTTTTGGCAGGCGATTTAATCATTTCCCACGAGATTGTCGCCTACGCGCTGAACATCCGCGACACCAACGAAGCCTGGGCGTTCGCGTTTGGTTTAGCGATGGTATCTATCCTGCTGAAACCGGCCTACGACCGGCTCATTGAGCAACCATATCTGGAAAATCCAGCACAAAACCGCACCAAATACGAGCGGTTCAAAGTAGCGTTATCGGTGTTTTCGTTGCTGACGCTGGCCGTGCTGGGCTGGTTTCGCTACGAGGCCTACCGCACCGATCAGCTCAAAGCAGCCATTAACAAATCCGTCCGGCAGTTGCAGCTTAACACCGACCCATCTTCCGCAACACAAACGCTGGATGCTCTGACGCTGAGCAAAATCGAGAAGCAATTGGGCGAGTCGAGCGAACTAAACCTGGCCCTGGTAAACAGCCCGTGGGCAATGCTGTCGTTCGTACTCAGCGGCATTCTGTTCGCACTGGCGGGAGCCGTTTGTCTGGGTATCGCGTTGCCTGTGCTGTCGGCGTTCTGGTTTCGGTGGTTGCAGGCTGGCCCTAAGCTGTGGAAGCTACGCCGTCGGCTGAAGCGGTTAGATAAAGAAATGGCTCCGCTGGAAGCCCAGTTAGCCGAGCAGCGTACCCGTCAGACCGTTCTGCAGCACGACCTCGATTTACTGCCTGATCTGGACGAATTACGGGAGCAGCGCCGGACGATTACGGTTGAGATAAATGACCTGCTGGCCGACTTGAAACTGGCCCATACCGACACCCGCATCAGCAATTTCAACGACGGGTATGGTCAGGGAGAAGCGACCCGCACGGTACTGAATGACGACGAGCAGCGGCAGTTGCGCCGGGAACGGCTGAATTTCCAAACCAGCAACCACCCGAACGGCAACCGACCTGCTGAACAGCCCAACGGAACCCCACCCGAAAAAATCCCGAACGGTAAGCCACAGGATTTAAGAGCCTATTCCAACGGTTTAGACGTTTCTAAGGAATGAATTGCGAACAAGCCTACAGGCAGTGTGTCGAAAAGCAAGCTTAGCAAATGAACTACGAGCAAATACAACCGCCTGCCCAGCTCAACGAGTACGTCCGCTATTTTTGGACACTGGAAAGTAGTGCTGATACGTCGCAAAAAACGTTTCGAACCATCGCCGATGGTTGTCCAGGGCTTATTTTTCAGCAGGCAGAAAAGGGAGTACTTTACCAAAATAAGAAGCAGCTACCGGCTGTCTTTTTATTCGGACAATCCACAAAATACGCCGAAATAGCCTTGCGTGGTCAATTCAGCACAGTGGGCGTTTACTTTTATCCAAATGCGCTGAAGTCCATCTTCGGGCTCAACGCGGAGGAACTCACCAACTCGTGTCTCGACCTGAATATGCTGGCGGCAAAACAGGGGTCTCATCTGTTGGAACAATTGTCAAACGCGCCGTCGATAAATAGCCAGATTGAACTGCTATCGTCCTACCTATTCCATCAGTATAAAGAAAATAATGTGCAGGTAGACGAACCTATGCATTATGCGCTAACTCAACTAATTGAATCGAGAGGTAACGTCTCCTTGAAAGAACTCCAGCAAAGTCTGCGCCTGTCTGAGCGGAGTTTAGAACGTAAATTCAAACAGTACGTCGGCATTTCACCTAAATTGTTCTCAAGAATCTGTCGCTTCCAAACGTCATTAAATCAGTTGAGAGCGAATAATTACGGTAAGCTTTCGGATATAGCCTTCGAGAACGAGTATGCAGATCAATCCCACTTCATACGGGCGTTTAAGGAATTTGCGGGGTTTTCTCCCTGTCAGTATCAACGGCAATCGAACGAGGTTGTTGAGAATTTATCCGAACTGATCCTGTAATATCCTGTCGGTTTTGTTCTATTTCCCGCCTTGCCCCCCGTCTACTTTTGTTGAAAAACAGACGGGTGATGGAAAACAAAAGCTTAGGCGTAAACACGCACAAAAAGAAATTGCTCATTTTCGGGTCGACGGGCGGCACCGGTCATCAGTTGGTTGAACAAGCGCTTATGCAGGGATACGCCGTCACGGCGTTTGCACGCAATCCGGCAGCTATATCCACCAAACACGCGAATCTAAGAGTCGTACAGGGTGACGTGATGGATTTCGCTTCGGTCGAACGGGCCATACAGGGTCAGGAGGCCGTGTTGTCGGCAATCGGTTCGCCCGCCAATAAAATCGGCACGGTACGGTCGGATGGAACGCGTAACATTATCCGTGCGATGGAAACAGCCGGTGTCCGGCGTTTCATCTGCCAAACGTCGCTTGGCTACGGCGATAGCCGGAACGTATTAGACCAAACACCTTTCTACTTCAAGTACCTCATTGTTCCGTTCATACTACGGAAGGGCTTCGCAGACCACGCTCTTCAGGAAGAGTACATTAGGCAAAGCCAATTAGAGTGGGTAATCGTCCGGCCAGGCAATCTGACAGACGGAAATCACACGGGTGCATACCGGCACGGCTTTCCAGCGACTGACAAGGCTATCACGGTTAAAATTTCGCGTGCCGATGTTGCTGATTTCATGTTGAAACAAGTGCAGGATGATGCGTATGTGAAGAAGACGCCGGGCGTATCCTATTGACCATTGCCCCTGAAGCAGGAAACCGCCCCCAAGTGGGAGCGGCTCCATGAGTACAACAAAACCACAGTAAAGCTATCAGACGCGTTGGCCAGACAGGATGCCTGTGGCTTTGTTGATGTAGTTAATGGATAATGTGTAATGAGTAATGTATAATGCACTGCGGTGCTCTCTTCATTATACATTACTCATTATACATTCGAGGCCGCCCGCACGGTTCATTTACTTCTAAGCTTCGATCAGGTATTCGTCGTGCTGACTTACGTCCAGCCCTGCCTTCTCATCCTCTTCCGATACGCGCAACGGTAAAATCAGATCCGTTACCTTCAGTAACAGCAGCGACATGCCAAACGCAAAAGCCGACACGGCGACTAACGCAATCATGTGTACGAAGAACAAACCCGTTTCGCCAAAAGCCAGCCCTTCGACCGTAACCGCCGAGTTAATGCCTTTAGTGGCGAAAATGCCCGTCATAATCATACCAACCATACCGCCAACACCGTGGCAGGGAAACACGTCCAGCGTGTCGTCCAAGGTCGACTTCGTACGCAGATGTGCTACGTAGTTCGAGACCATACCACCAATCGTACCGATGAAGATAGCCGTTGGGATAGTCACAAAACCGGCTGCCGGCGTGATAGCCACCAAGCCAACGACAGCCCCGATGCAAAACCCGAGGGCCGATACTTTCTTGCCCTTGGCCGCGTCGAAAAGCACCCAGGCTAAGCCGCCAGCCGCAGCCGCTGTATTGGTCGTGGCAAATGATGAAGCTGCCAATGGCGAAGCAGCTACCGCCGAACCGGCATTGAAGCCAAACCAGCCGAACCACAGCAGGCCCGTACCCAACAGGACGAATGGTACGTTAGCCGGGGGAAAGTAGGAGGCTTCGAGGTGCGACTTCCGTCGTTTCAGGTACAAAGCACCAGCCAGCGCGGCCCAGCCTGCCGACATGTGAACGACCGTGCCACCGGCAAAGTCAAGCACACCCAGTTTGAACAGCCAACCTTCGGGGTGCCAGGTCATGTGCGCCAGTGGGGCATACACGAACAGGCTGAACAGGATAATGAACAAAACGTAGGAGCGGAAATTAACCCGCTCAGCCATCGACCCCGTTACGAGGGCGGGTGTAATAACGGCGAACTTTAGTTGGAAGAAAGCGAATACCACTAATGGAATCGTGGGGGCAAGCGACCAGGGCTTACCGTCCAGCACGCCTTTGAACATGAAGTGATCCATTGGGTTGCCAATAAATCCGCCAATCGACGAACCGAAGGCCAGACTGTAACCAACAACGATCCATAGAATGCTGATAATACCCATGGCCACGAAACTCTGCAACATGGTCGAGATCACGTTCTTGTTATTCACCATTCCACCGTAGAAATAGGCCAGACCGGGCGTCATCAGCAAGACGAGGGCCGAAGCGACCAGCATCCAGGCGGTGTCGCCAGCGTTGATGCCTTCGGTCACGATCTGGGTCGGAACAGCGGGCGACAATACAGCTAAAATACTGATAATCAGCAGAATAGCCAGAGGAATGTAAGTTGGTTTTTGCATGGTACTTTAGGGGTTTTTGTTGTACTAATTGAAAAATTGAGGGTAAGCAAAACGTAGTTACACGAACTTAGAATTTAAAGATAGCGGCCATGCCGAGGGTCGTCTGTCCCGTCTGCAGTTGACCATCACCATCAATAAATTTGTCTTTGCTATAGCTATCGATCCGCAGTTCAGGCTTGAGCAGCACGTGGCCATCGGCAACGGTAATATTACCCGTAATCGTGAGCGAGTTAACGCTCACGCCCGACCCATCGGCGGCTGTGAGCGCCCGTGCCCCGCCCGAATTGTCGAACACTTCGTAGCGGGCACCTAAGCCGAACTTGTCCGACACTGCGTAGTTGCCATAGACTGCCAGACCGCCCCAACTGGTTGATTCACCAACGAACGTACCCGTGAAATACGGATTCAACTGTTGATAACCACCCGTTTGCGAACCAATGGCCGCATTGACGCCGAGGAAGAATTTGGGGGAAATCTGGTACGTCGTCGTCAGGTCGAAGATGGTATAGTTGCCGGTCGTGTCATCGCCCGCGTTACCATTGGTCGTCTGCACGTTGGCTTCGTTAGAAATGGCCGTGTTCAGGTACACGTTCCAGCCACTCACCGGGCTAACAAACAACTGGGCGATGAACCCTTTTGCGCGGTTATTGTCGAAGTTGCGGTCGACGTTGTTGACCAGTCCAACCATCAGATAGGCCCGGTCGCTAAAGGCATACTGCGCTTTGAGGCCGAGGTGATAGAAGGGTCCGTTGTTGAACAGGTTCGACAAAGAGTAATTGTAATTGACGGGGGCGTCGATGACCTCGTACCCGATGTGAGTACCAAATTGCCCGGCCGTGAACGACAGTTTGGGCGACGCCTTCAGGGTAAGGTACGCCTGCTTTATGGCTAATGCCGTGGATGTAGCCGCGCCCGTGTTCAATGACAATGAATTGCCGTAGTTGCCGAGGTCGGCGTTGTTGCCGAACGCCATGTCGAACACGGCGTCTACTTTGTCGGAAGTGTAGGCGGCTTTGGCCTGCACTAAGCCAAGCTGAAACTGACCGGCTCGCTGGTCAAATGCCCGGGCAGCTCCGTTTACACCAACATTTTCGCGGAAGAGGGGTCTGTTGAAATTGCCGAAATAGTAGGTATCCATGTAGCCCGAGAAGGTGAACTTGCCGGGTGTTGGCGTCGACTCGGCTGGTGTTGGATCAGCGGGGCGTTTTTGCGACGTAGCAGTAGTATCCTGAGCTTGACTACTATAACCGGCAAGCAAAGAAGTAATAAGTAAAACAATTTTTTTCATAATTAATGTTTGGTATGACGGACGGCCCGGCGGTGGTTTGTTCGGTGGCAAATTTTAGGATAAAAATAAGCGTATGCAACAGATTAGCTTAAATATTCTAAGATATTTTGCCTTTTTAGCCAATATTATTTGAAATATTCTACTATTTCCAATATAAATACCCAAAAATTACCAAAACATATAACCTTTCATTATATTCTGCTAAAACAGTCTTTTGCCAAATATTATACACTATGCTATAAGGACTTTTTTTGGAGACAAATATCCGTAAAATGAAAAACCCGACCAGTTCCTGATCGGGTTTTTCAACTAATAAGTTGGCAAGAAACTGGCCTATGCTTCGGCGTGAAGCCACGCTTTCTTAGCCAGCAATGTTTCCTCATCCTCTTCGTGTTCAGGATCGGGCACGCAACAATCCACCGGGCAAACGGCCGCACACTGCGGCTCTTCGTGAAAGCCCATGCACTCGGTGCATTTGTCGTTTACAATGTAGTAAAACTCGTTGGAGACCGGAGCCTGCGGAGCTTTGCCGCTTACAACCGTGCCGTCGCCAAAATCAACGTCAGTCAGTTCAGTTCCTCCGCTCCACGTCCATTCTACGCCACCTTCGTAGATGGCCGTGTTTGGACATTCGGGTTCGCAGGCACCACAGTTGATGCACTCATCGGTGATCATGATTGCCATGAGCAGTACAGATTTATAGAATGTAAATTCTGGCCTTTGTAGATTGGACAACAAATATAACTATTTAAAGGTTGGTGCCAAACTAAAATTTAATCACAAAGGTTGATGGGGTATTCCATTTGCTTATCTGATACATGCTCCAATCTGAACGACTACATACATTCGTAGCGTTAGGTAACTTTTTGCGCTCGGCGGAGGCTCAACCCGAATTAGCCGAAGTGGCTCAGCAGGCCAACTACCGCAACAACTGGTTTACCATCTATAATTCATTGAATGCGCTGCGCATGCTTGCCGATGAATTCCTGACCGAGGATAAACTCACCGCCTGGTTAAGTCAGTACGATACCGAATCAGGGAGCACTCCCCGCACCGTTGGGGTTGTGATGGCGGGCAACATTCCGGCCGTTGGTTTCCACGATTTACTCTGTGTGCTGCTGAGCGGCCACCGGCTGTTAGCCAAACTTAGTTCGCCTGATTTTGTATTAATTCATTATTTAATACAAAAATTAACGGACTTCAACCCAGCCATTGGCATCTGGATTGAGGGGGCTGACCGGCTCAATGCGGCCGATGCATTCATTGCCACCGGCAGCAATAACACGGCCCGCTATTTTCAATACTATTTTGGGAAGAAGCCGCATCTGATCCGAAAAAACCGCACGTCGGTTGGGTTATTGATGGGCGAAGAGGGTGAGGATGAGTTTTTGAAACTCGGTCACGACGTGTCCGATTATTACGGATTGGGGTGCCGCAACGTGTCAACAATTCTGGTGCCTGAGGGGCCCAACGGCGAACCGTACGACTTCACTCCGCTGCTGCGTACCTTGGAACCGCAGGTATCAACGTACCTCAACAACCACAAATACCAGAATAATTACGATTACAACAAGTCGATTTACCTCATCAACGGCGTTCCTCACCTCGATAACGGTTATTTGCTGGTGACGCAGAACGACGGGTTAGTGTCGCCAATTTCGGTTTTGTATTTCCAGCCGTACCGGATGCAGGCCGACGCCGACGCGTGGCTCAGTGCCCGCGCCGATCAGATTCAGGTCGTGGCGTCGGCGCAGGGCTGGCTGGCGGGCAGTGTTCCGTTTGGCCAGACACAGCGCCCCGGTTTAGGTGATTATGCCGATGGAGTAGATACAATGGCGTTCCTGAAGCAACTGCGGTAGTTTTGTTCACCTGATTTCAGCCACTCTTGTGGCTACTTTTGAGCCTGCTGATTCAGGTATTGCGACAACAGAATGTCGGGTTTGCAATTGGCTGAAAGTTCTTCGGAGTAAGAAAGCGGGCGTTCAGTTTCCTCGGTGCCGTATTTGGGTACGAAGAGCGTCGATTGCCCGTAACGCTCCCGAAACACGAGGATCACGAACGGGCGACCGTTGTTTTGAATGGTGAACTCCTGGCGTCCGTCAGCCTTGACGACGCTGGCTTTGAAAATCTTCCCGTCCCACGGATGGTCGAAGCCATCCACGGCCACGAGTGACTCGTTTTTAGCTTCGGGACCAACCCGCAGCAACACAACCTTCAGCCCTTCACCGGCCCGGTACACCTTGCAGTACCGCCCTATTTCGGGTCGGGCCGCGTCCGACTTGCCCGACTGGGCCTGAGCGTATCCGCTCAATAACACGACGATCAGGCTCGCAATAAGTGTGCGTTGCATGTGACAGGCTGGGTTCAGTCAGCAGTTAGATTACCTTCTTTGTCGACTGAGAAGCCTTTATGGGCGGAGATGCTGCGCGTACTTTGCACACCTACATCGCCCCGTGGCACCCCATTGTTGTCGTACTTAAACTGCAACTGATCCACGTAGCAGTCTTTCGGTTCATACCCCGATTTGGCGATGGCTTCTTTATACACATCCTCCGCTTTATCAAAATCCGTGATGTCCGACTTTTTGAACAGGACTTCCTTAAAGCCGTCGTAGGTGTCGATAAACTTTTCTTTGCTGCCCAGACCGCTCGATAGCGTTACTTCGCGGGGATCTTCGACCTGCTTACCCTGAAAATCGTACGAGTAAGCCACAATCTTGTTCTTGTTCTCCGGCGATACCATTTGCACCGACATGTGTGCCCTGTCCCCCGCCGGATCGTTGTTACTCTTATTGAAGCTGATGTACACCTCCATCAGTTCAGGATCATCAACACCCGCCTTTTCCAGTATGGCTTCGTAAGCTTCTTCAATCTGGTCACCGTCGGGCATCTGATGTTGTATGTCCCCTCTGTTTTCCAAATCGTCGTTCTTGGCTTCGGCAGCAGCGGCTGAGCTTGCCGAAGCGGCTGTATCGTTGGTGGTATTATCGCTACCACAAGCGGTCATCAACAGATAAAGGCCAACCAATAGCAAGTTTCGTTTCATAGCGGATTATACGTTTTGAACGGTCAGGGCTTCGTAGGCACTCTGCGGAATCTGAATCCAGTAAGTACCGCCGTCCTTCAATTGTAATTCGACGTCGAACGCCCCTTCAACCTTGCCCACCCCTGAAGCAGCCAGGTTATTCTCCTGGTGCAGCCGGTTTACGTGCTGAATGTCGGCCCGCCGAAAGCGCACCGTACCGACGTTGTTTTCCTTCTTATTATCCTTAATAATAAATACGCCATCCGTAGTTAGCGACAGCGCGAAGGTGTCATAGACCGAATGCACCCGGAAGCCCAGCACTACCCCGGCAACATTGCCCGCCGTGACGAGGGTTTTCTCCGAATCGCTCACTTCCCGGAGCCAGAGCAGGCCGTTGGGCCACATTTGGGCGAGTGTTTCGCCCGTCGTGTAACCATAAAATTCGCGCATGACGGGGGTATCTGTCTCGCGTTTTTTTACGTAGAAAAAATAGTACAGATAACCGCCTACCCCGGTAATGAGCATCAGTGAGAACAAAGACATACGTTTTGCTGATTGATAGATGAAGATTTTTTAGACAGGATTACAGGGTTTTAGCTGCGATAAACATCATTTTCAATCCTGTAATCCTGCCAACGAACACTGTACAATTATTTCTTGCCGCCTTTGGCCAGCCCGTTCAGGATGGCGTCGTTCCAACCAGCAATTTCTTTACTGGCCGGGCCGCTGACGGTAACCGTTTGGCCGTCGGTGCTCCAGGCTACTTTCATGGCCGTCGCTTTATCGGACGGGCTGAGGACGATGGCCAGTTTTTCTCCCTTCGGCCGCCAGCCATCCGAAATGTATTTGCTGCGCGACCCGAAAAAGTCAGCGATGGTAGTCATGTAGCCCATGGCCAGGTTAAACGAAACCGGATTTTTGGCAAGATCCGGCGCGTCGTATTTAAACGTGAGCTTGCTGGCTAAGCCGTCGATCTGTTCTTTGCAGGTTGGCTTCCACTCTTTGGCCTTGTCGGTCTGAACGCCATAACCGCATTTCTCTTCGAGAGTTGTATAACCCGCCTTATCCGAGAAATCGACTAACGATTGGGCCATTCGTTTGAAGCTATCGCGGCCACGCGGCTGGCTGGGTGCGGCCAGCACCGTTTCCCACATCGTCGGCGAGAGATTGATCGTAAATAGTTTCTCGACCACGTAGCCCGTCATCCAGACGTTGCTCTGTTCAATTTTGTCGATGAGTTGTTCTTTATTATCCTGCGCCACCGAAGCCGTGCTCAGGGCGAGGACCACGATCAGCGTGAATGGAGTGATTACGTTTTTCATGCGTGAATTTGTTTTTGTTCGGGGCAAAGGTCAATCACGTCTCCTTCAGTAACCATACTACCAAAGTAGTATATTGACACGCGGCAGCATCAGACCGCCGAGCGAACGCGTATGTTTACCGAACGGGTTCTTACCTCTTCCACCCCATCCTATGCGAGGTCTTGTTTACATCCTGCTTTTCGCTGGCCTAATAGGTCTCGTCATTTCGTGCCGGGAAACGGCCGACACGAAACGTTCAGGTATATCGGCGCGGGATTCGGTACGGGTGTTTCAGTTGTTCGGGCAGGCGTATGGCGTGCAAAACACCGACCCCGACAGCGCCTACGCCCTGATTCAGGAAGCGGGTGCTCTGTCCCGCCGGAACGGCTTCGACCAGGGACTTTTTAACTATTACAACCAGGCGATATATAACCGGGCGGCTTTCCGGGGCGACTTTACACTGGCCAAACAACTGAGCGACACGGCCATGACCCTGGTGCAGGACCCCGCCCGGCAGCGATTCAGAATGCTGATGAATTTCTCCAGGGCCATTCACTACCAGCTTCAGGAGCAAAACGATTCGGCCATTGTGTATTACCTGCGGGCACTCGACAACCAGCCGTTCACCAAAGACACGTCGCGGGTGCCCATGATTCAGAACAATCTGGCCATTCTGTTTCATTATCAGCAGCGCGACGATCTGGCCGTGGCGTATCAGTTAAAATCGCTTCGCCACGCCGTCAGCGAAGCCGACACGGGCGCACTGATTGGCAGCTACGTAAACTTGTACGGCTTTGAAACGGCCCGCAAAGACACAACTACGGCATTTGCTTACTTGGCAACGGGCATTGCACTGGCAACCGGCCCAAAAATGTGGCGGCAGCAAACCGAACTCTACAAGAATGCGGGCGAGTATTATTTGGCTAAACGCCGAAGCGACTCGGCACGGTACTACTTCAGCCGTTACTACCACCTGACCCGGACCCTGTATCCCCCCGCTTACTTAGCGCAGCCGCTCATTGGCCTGGCTCAGACCGACTGGCTGGCCAACGATCTACGGGCAACCGAACAACGACTATCCGACGCAGCCCGGCTCACGGCCATTGACTCGCTGCCGATGCTCGACCGGCAAAACTATTACCAGACCCAGTACCGGCTCTTCCGGAAAACCGCCCGCCCCGCCCAGGCACTGGCCGCCCTTGAGAAATATAACTTAGCCGTAGCCGAATTTGAGAACGGCGAGAAAAACCGCCAACTGATTCAGTACGACGAGAAAGTTCGCAAATTACGGGACGAGAAACAGGCCGCCGAGCAGCAGTTGGTTATCACCCGGAAAAACAACACCATCGTGATGCTGACAGCGGGTTGTTTGCTGCTGGCCGGGGTGGCCACGCTGCTGGTGCTGTACTGGCGCAAACGCAAGCTGCTGGAGTCGGAGAAACTCGCCAAACTTCGGTTAGAGACCGAGTGGAACGCGCTGAAAAGCCGCATGGAAGCCCAGCAGGAAGAGCGCAGCCGCATCTCGCAGGAACTGCACGATGAGCTGGGTACGGCGCTGACGTCGATTTCGCTCGCCAGCGAACTGCTCAAACAGCAGCAGCAAACCAACTCGACCGAAGTACAGATCATCGCCAGAGCGTCGTCGGAGATGACGACCCGCATGAATGAAATCGTCTGGAGCCTCAACGTGAACAATGACAACCTACAGAGCTTAGTCGCCTACATTCGGAAGTTCTGTGCCGACTTTTTAGGGGAAGCCGGTATCCAGATGATCTTTACCGAAACCATCGCCGACCCCCAGCGCGAACTGAAAGGCATTATCCGCCGGAACGTCTATCAGTCGGTGAAAGAAGCCGTTCATAACGTGGTGAAACACGCCGAAGCGTCGCGGGTTGAACTGGCCATCGCCACCGTCGAAAATGAGTTGCACATCCTGATCCGGGACAACGGCAAAGGCATGAGCGGAGAACCCGCTAAACTCTGGAGCAACGGCCTGCGGAACATGCGCAAAAATATTGAAGGCGTGAAAGGCCGGATCAACTGGATCACTGACAACGGTACGCAGGTCAGCATTCAGACGCCGATGAGCACCTGAAGTTCATAAACCGGCTTGCCGGTTTAACAATCACCACTATGATCGCCGTTTTTATCGTTGAGGACAACCCCGATATTCAGTTGCTGCTGCAAACGATTGTGAGCCGCGACGATGAGTACGCCTGCGTGGGCGTGTCCCCGACCGGCACCGACGCGCTCCGCCGTATTCCGGAACTGCTGCCCGACGTGGTGCTGATGGACATTGGCTTGCCCGACCTGAGTGGCATCGACTGCGTCCGGAAGCTGAAGCCGCTTTGTCCCAATGTCGAGTTCATTATGTGCACCATTTACGACGAAGACGAAACCGTTTTTCAGTCGCTCGAAGCCGGGGCTAACTCGTATATTCTCAAGAAAAGTAAACCCGAATTGCTGCTGTCCGCCATTCGCGAGGTGTACGAAGGTGGCTCACCCATGAGCAGCGACATTGCCCGCAAAATCGTGGGTCGGCTTCAGCGCAACGGCCAGGTTCGCACCGACTACCACATCACGCCCCGCGAAGTAGAGGTGCTGACGATGCTCTCGAAAGGACTGACCTACGCCGAAGTAGCCGATGGGCTTTTTATCAGCGTCAAAACCTTGAAAAAGCACATCTATAACATCTACGAAAAACTCCACGTCGACAACAAGGTCGAGGCCCTCAACAAGTTTTTCGGAAAGTATTGATTGCTGTAGAGACGCGAAGTGTCGCGTTTCTACAGTTCCTCCAGGGTATTGCCTTTCCGGGCGTTACAGTGCTGGCACATTGGCTGGTAATTGGCCAGGGTGCTCTCGCCACCTTTAGATCTGGGAACGATATGGTCGATTGTCATGAGCGTGAAATCAGCCGTGTACAGATCGACGTGATGCCCTTTCCCCGGATCAACGGACGACAGTAAGTGGACGCCCTCAACCCCACAGCGTACGCAGGCCGTTCCTTTTTTTGCGAATACCTGTAAGCGCCGGTGGTTGTTGTACTTGGTCCGCAGTAAGTTGAAATCCAGCCGTTTGAGAATCCGGTTTCCGTTTAAGGTATGTGGTAAATTCATAGCAATGAGTACGCTTAATACCGCCAGCTTTTTAAGTCTGCGCCGGGCGGGTGGTTCATTTCGATGCGCTTCAGGATTTTGTCCACGTACATGGTGTTGTAGCGCAGACGGCTGATGTAGTTGGGTTGCGTGGGGTCGCCGTTCCAGCAGTGTTCAGCGCGGTCGCCATAGGTCACTTCGCTGTTAGCCGCCGGGTTCTGAACCCCTTTCAAAAAATCCTCCATCAGGTAAACCGCATTATTGAGGTAATAATTGTCCATATCACCACAGTAGAGGTGAATTTTGCCGACGACTTTGGGGCCGAGCGTTTTCCAGTCGCGCCGGAGAATGTGGAGCAAATCATAGTGATCGCGCCAATGGGCCGCTACCGTGGTGTCTATTTCGCCGGTTAGCTTGTTCCAGATTCGTTTGGGGTAGCCATCGGGTCCGGCGGGGGAGTAAACAGCCTCCCAGATGTCGAACTGATCGCCGGAGCGGCTGTGCGTGCCCAGCGCCAGTTCGCGATGGTTGGTTTCTTCGAGAGTCACTTTCACCTGGCCGAGGTAATTGCGCTGACCGGGCCGGGGCGTCCGCCGGAACGGGCCTTCACTGTAGTACGCGTTTTTGTCTTTATACAGATTGAACACCGTGTAGGCATCGAACGCAATGGGGTCGGGGCAGGCGGCAAAGCAGCCATTGAACTCGTCGGGGTAGAGCACCTGCGCGGCCAGCGCTTCCCAGCCGCCCGTGGACCCGCCATACGTAAACCGTGCCCAGCCCTGCCCAATACCCCGGAACTGCCGCTCAATTTCGGGCAGCAGTTCATACATGATGGCGTCGCCGTAGGGACCGAGATTTTCGGAGTTCACGGCGTAGGAATCGTCATAATACGGGTTGGCGTGCTGAATCTCCACGATCAGCATACGCGGGAAGTCCTTGCTGGTCCATTTTTTATAGAAGTCATGCGCTTCCTGCGCCACTATTTTCTTGTAGCCGTAGAGTTTAAACCGCTCGATGTAATCGGTCGTGTCCATGTTAGCGACTGGGGGCGTTTCGCTGAAACCGTCGAAGTCGGCCGGAAAGTGGCCGTGGTTAATGCAGATCGGGTAGCGTGCTTCGGGGTGCTCAACAAACCCGGCGGGTAGCAACACGTGCGCGCCGAGGTACATAGGCCGCCCCCAGAACTCGGTCAGGCGTTTGCTCTGGATCTTGATGTGCTTAATAAATTTCGTGTCTTTCGGAGTCGGAAGCGCCGGATTTACCTGATCCATCACCACCGCAACGGATTGCGTCGCCCCGGCCCGAAGCGTAATTTTCTGCGGCTTACTGAACAGGTTGCCGGGAGCCGTGCGCCAGTTTTGCCCTTCGCCCCGGTCCATCGGCAGCTTGACGGTACGCCGGGTTCCGTTGGGTCCGTTTTTCACCTGAAACGTCTCGTATTTATGCAACACCACCTGTACGTAGTAGTCGCCGGGCGGTAAATCGCGCAGGCTGCGCTTCGGATAACCAAATGCATTTGCATCAACCACAGCCGCCTGACCGGGTTTCAGCCCGTTCACGTCGACACCGAATAACTGCGCCGTTTCGATGGCGTCACTAACCTGTTGGCGGGGTTCCGTCTTATTGGTTTTGGCCAGTATGAGCAACACGCGCCCGTCGAGCGAATCTTTGGTTTGCGAAGCGGGAAACATGACGGAGAACGTGACCGGGCCAACCGGCTGAGCGTTAACGGCGAGGGCGAACAGAAGGGCTAAAATCAGTAGTGAGTGCTTCATACAAACAGGCAGGTTGGCTTACGACCGGGAAGATACTAATCAGCCCATAAAAAGCGGTATGCCTTCCTGGATTATTCAGGAAGGCATACCGTTTAGGACTGAAAATAAACCAAATTACTGACGAAGAATTTTAATCGTTTTGGTCTGCGTCGTCGTGTTCACCCGGAGAAAATACAGGCCCGGTTCGGCGTTGAGCCGAATGGTGCGTTTCTCCAGCGGAGCCGCCCGCTCAATGCGCTCGTCGCTGATTGCCCGTCCCCGCGTATCGCTCACCGTCCACTGCACTGGCTGACCGTCGGCCCCGCTAATTTCTACTTCGGCGATTCCGTTGACGGATGGATTGGCAAATACCCGAACGCTCAGTTCAGCGACCGATTCGCCAACGCCCCGGCGGGCCGAACCACAGGCAGCGGGCAGATTAAAGGTGTAGCTGACTGTTATGCCACTTTGCGTAGCCTGAAGCAAAATCGGTTTGGGATCATTGCGCAAACCGTCCTCAACCGTGCCCGTTGCCGCCGTGAGGCTGCTCCGCTGCACACCGGGCGCACTAAACACAATCGGCGAACCGTCGCCCCCGCTGGTGTTCAGGGTAATGGCTCCCGTAGCGCAGTTGTATGTCGGGGCCAGCAGCGTTAGTGCACCACCCGGCGACGGACCACCCCCGCAGGCACCGGGCAGATCGAACGTGACACTCACCGTCGTACCGCTTTGCGTGGCTTGAATCACAATGGGCTTGGGATCGTTGCGCAGGCCGTCTTCCACCGTACCATTGAAGGCCGTCAGGCTACCGCGCTGGATGCCGGGTGCATTGAAAACGACCGGCGAACCGTTGCTCCCGCTGATGTTGAAGGAGATAAACCCGCTGGCGCAGTTGTAGGTCGGAGCCAGCAAGGCGAACGCCATTCCACCCCCTATTGGGTTGATGGTAATTGTGTAAGTAACACTCGTGACATTGCCACTCCGGTCGCGGGCCGACACGGTAACGGGAAAGACGCCAGCCACCACGGGCACACCGGCGACGATGCCGCCTGAACCGCCACTAAACGACAAATTAGCGGGCAGGCCAACAACGGTGTACGAAAGCGGGAGCACTTCGGGATCGGTGAAAGACGGAATTACCTGGTTGAACCCCACCCCTACCGTGCCGGTGACGTTGGGAATAACGGGCGCGACGGGCGGCAGGTTAACGTTATCCAACCGCCACAAGTCGCGTTCAGACAGGCCGGGGCGGGCCGTAAAGTACAACTTATCGTTGAAGCCGGTCAGATCATTGACGCTCCGCAGGATGGATTCGGCATTGAGGTTATAGTCGGCTAAGCGAATCGTCCCAGCCGCTGTTCCGTCGGAAGCCCACAGGTCGCGGCTGTCGAACGACCCGCTGACTGTGAAATAGAGACTGTCGCCAACGGCCGTCAACTTTGTTGGGCTACCGGGCAGGACCTTCACCGACAGGGTTCCCGCTTCGGACCCGTCGGTAACCCAAAGCCCGCCCCCCGAGAAGAAGTACAGTTTGCCATCGAGGACCTCAAATTCATTGGCAATAGGGACGTTTTTTATAAACTGGGTTCCCCCCACGGTTCCATCGGTCGCGAAGAGTCCCGTCCGGACCGGACTGGATGGTATAGCTTGACTCGCGACAAAATAAACCCGGCCATTGTAAGCAGTATTACTGCCGGAGATGATGTTGGGGAATGAAGCGTTCCCGCCCGGCGAGATATCCAAAGAGAATGTTCCCTCCGGCGTACCATCGCTTACCCACGGCTCATCTTCCGTACCCGGTGAGTTAGCCCGGAAGATAATCTTACCCGTTTCGTTCAGCGGGATGAAGTTGCCCAGCGAAATAAATAGTCGGGGACCGTCTGGATTCAGCGGGTTTAGCGGCCCACCCTTAACGAGACGAGTCCCGCCCGCCGTGCCATCCGTAATCCACAACAGGTTGGTAAAGTCAATTCGGTAAAACAGCTTATTTCCACTGGCGGTAAGCTCAGTCGGGTTGCTTCCGCCCGTCGGTACGCCCAGCTCGTCCGACAACCGCCGTGTGCCGCCTGTTGTACCATCGCTGGTCCATAACTCGCGCTGGGGTCCGTTCTGCGCCACAAAATACAGCCGACCGTTGCTGACCGTTAATTGCTTTGGATCCGACGAACTGCTGCCGGGGAAGATGTCTTTCACCAGCATCGTACCCCCAGCGGTGCCGTTCGTTACCCACAGTTCCCGCCCGGTAGCGCCGGTAGCCGCCGTAAAAAACAGCCGGTCGTGGTAAACGGTGAACTCGTTGGGGTCGGACCCCGCGCCAGCCGCCGTGTTAATGTTCGTCAGCAAACTGGTTCCGGCCGGGGTTCCATCGGTCGAATACACTTCGAGACCATCCGCTGCTGATTTAGCCGAAAAGTACAGCCCCCCGCCATAGGCAGCAAACTCTTTCGGTTCGTTACCCACTGCGCCACCCGTTGTCAGGGCAACGGGCCTTTGTGCCAACGCGCCGGTTAGCAGGAGCGACCAGATCAGGGCGGCTGCGATCCGTAGGGTGGCCCGGTTGTAGTTGTGTTTCATGGCACTTAATTGGCTGAGGGTTACATGTTTAAGGTTCGTTAGGAAAGTTACTGACCTGCTTTCCTGGGAACAACGCAGTGGCCTGTTATCAAGGGTTTTCCCGATTAAACTGCGTAGTTCCACGGGGGTCAAAATTACCCTGTTCAGCCCGCAGTGGGTACTACGGGTACTATTCGTTGCGTTAGTTGAAACAAGCGGAGCCGGTGGATACAGATGAGTTGAAAACAGGAAGGGAGCAGCCAGCCCATTAGCCAGTCGCTCCCTTCCTGTTTTATTCCGATGCGCTCCTTTCCTACTGATACACCCGCACATAATCCACTTCCATGCGTTGCGGCCAAATGGTCTCATCCACACCCTTTTGCCCGCCCCAGTTGCCCCCCACGGCCACGTTCAGAATCAGGAAAAAAGGCTGGTAAAATGGCCACTGCGCTTCCGTCCCGCCCAGGGCCGATTTTTGAACGGTGTAGTACAGTTTATCGTCGACAAAAAAATCGATTTGGTCGGCGGTCCACTCGATGGCATACAGGTGAAACGCACTGGCCACATCAGGAACAATCGTCTGATTTCCTTTTTGTGTGTTTTTCCCGTGGTTATAGGCTTCGGAGTGGATGGTGCCGTGAACTACCCCTTCGTCAAAACCAACGTGTTCCATGATGTCGATTTCTCCACGACGGGGCCAGCCAGCCGCCGACTTATCGACGCCCAGCATCCAGACGGCGGGCCACGTACCAACGCCTTTGGGCAGTTTGGCCAGGGCTTCAAACCGGCCGTAGGTCCAGGTCGCTTTGTTCTGCGTCAGCAACCGGGCGGACGTATAGTTCTTACCCTGGTACGCTTCCTTTCGGGCTTCAACGATGAGTTTACCGTTTTCGACACGGGCATTCTCGGCCCGTCGGGCGGTGTAGTACTGAAGTTCGTTGTTGCCCCAGCCGTTGCCCCCAACGTCATATCCCCACTTCGTTGAGTCGGGCAGACCGGCCTTCTCGAACTCATCAGCCCAAACGAGTTTGCGGGGTGCCGATGGAGCCGTTACGCTCGCCGGAGGTGTGACGGTCACGGGCGGCTGCATGGCAGGCACAGAGATGTCGGGACCTTTGCAGGCCAGTAATAGGGCAAACAGAAAAGCCATCAGAGTCAAAGTTTTCATACGTAAACAAAGAGCGAATGAGTAATTACCAAAGCGGAGAGATTGCGGCTACTCAGTCGCCCTTTCGCTCGTTCATTCTTTCGCTTTTTAAAGCAAACGCCCACATCAGGAAATCGGGCATGATCCGGCTCCACGTATCCTGATTGTGTTTTCCGCCGGGTATCTCCACGTACCGAATATCGAACGGTTGGCCGCTGCCCGGTTGGCCGGTGCCATCGCGCCGGTAACCCTTTTTTACCAATTCGTCGATCAGATCGGTTGTGTCTTCAATAGCGTCGATAATGCCGTTATTGTTGCGGTCGCTGGTTTCGTCTTCAGTGCCAGCCTCGAACCAGAATTTCAGGTTGGTTTTGCGCGTACCGGCCCGCACCAGTTGGTGCATAATCCGGTCGGTATCGTCGGAGTAGGTTCCGTCGAACTTTTTGCTGCGCCACCAGAACGAGCCGGAGAATACGCCCGCCCGCGAAAACTGATCCGGGTGATGAAACACAATGTCGAAGGCCGATAGCCCGCCGAGCGAAAAACCCGCGAACACGCATTGCGCCGGGTCATCGCTAACGCGGTAGTGTTTTCGGATGTAGGGCAGCAGTTCGGTCAGAACGAAATCAGTGTACAACCCCGCCTTAGCGCCCCGCTTCATGTAGTCGGCCTGGGCAGCGGTGCCGTACTCCTGAATCCGGTCACCGGCGTGAATGGCCACCAGCACAAACGGCCGGATAGCCCGCTGTTTATAGAGCGAATCGAGCACGGCCTTCATGCGAAGCGACTTCAGATCCTGCCCGTCATTAAGTAGTAAAATTGGCAGTGGTGCGGCCGTTTGCTGGTAATCGGGCGGTAGCACGATGTCTAAGCGAACGCTTCGGTTGAGGGGTACAGAAATCAGAGAATCGTCGCGCCGGACGGTAACGGTGGAGTTTTCGGCAACGACGGAGGCCGGTAACGGTTGAGCCATAAGGGCAATTGCGAAGAGAAGTAGGGATGTCACAATACGCAAAATAGGCAATTTTTAGAATAGGCTCCGACCTGTTTTTGCCGATACCAGCTATTTCCTCTAATTTCGGCCGATATTTTTACCGTTCTCTTTCTCAGAAAATACCGTGCAGGAAAACTATCGTACCTGGTATTCGCACCACCTCGGCCGCAACATGGAGATGCTGGTTTATGGTAACTGGGGCTACCCCGTTGTGCTGTTTCCGACCTCGATGGGTCATTATTACGAGTATAAAGACTTTGGCCTCACCGAAACGGCCCGCTGGTTTGTGGAAACGGGTAAAGTCAAACTGTATTGCATCGCCAGCATCGACAAAGACAGTTGGTACGCCAAGCACCTGCACCCCGGCACCCGCATTTGGAACCACGTTTTGTACGATAAGTTTTTGCACGAAGAACTGGTGCCGGGTATTCAGCGCGAGTGCAACGTCCAGAAAATTGGCGTTTCGGGCGCGTCGTTCGGGGGGTATCACGCGCTCAACTTCGCCTTCCGGCACCCCGAACAGGTCGGGCACCTGCTCACGATGGGCGCGGCCTTCAACATCCGGTCGTTTCTGGGGGGTTATTACGACGATAACGTGTATTATAACAACCCGCCCGACTTCATGCCGGGGGCACAAAACGACGAGTTTCACCGCATGAACATCGTGCTGGGCACGTCGGAACACGATTTCTGCAAGGATGGTAACTACCAGATGTCGGGCATTCTGAACCGCAAAGGCATCCGCCACAAGCTCGACGTGACGCCCTGGGGCAATCACGACTGGCCCGTCTGGAAAGATCAGTTCCCGAGGTATTTGAGCATGATTTGATTGTATCCTTATGTGGCCCATGACTGCCTACGCCCAACCAACCGGCTCCATCACAAACGCCCTCGACCGACTCCGTAACCACATTGCGCAGGTGCCGGAGCGGGTGAACGCGTTATCGGATGCCGATATGACGCAACGCGTGCCGGGCAAGTGGTCGCGCAAAGAGATTCTCGGCCATTTGATCGACTCGGCCCTGAACAACCTGAAACGATTTACGGATGCGCCCCTTGCCGACAGGCCGTATCTGCTTCAGGGCTACCAACAGGATGATCTGGTGGAGGTCAATCGCTATCAGCAGTTGCCATTGGCGCACTTGTTAACTCTGTGGAGCAGCCTGAACGTCCAGATTGTTTACGTGACCGAAGCATTGCCGGTTGACAGTCTCAGCAAACAGATTCGGTTCAGTCAGTCAGACGTTCCCGACAGAACGCTGGGCTGGCTCATCGAAGATTACGTCGCTCATTTAGAACATCACTTAAAAACCTTGTTATAATACTTGGTTGGACTGGTGCGCCAGTCCGATGGCGCATCATCGGCCATGTCCGGGTATCATTTTGATTCAACCTACTAACTAACCTCCACGTAGCTTAGACGGCTACTCACAGACATGAAAAAAATAGGCATCCTTTTCGGACAGGAAAACACCTTTCCCCAGGCATTCGTTGATCGCGTCAATGAGAAGCAGAGCGACTTCCCCGCCGAGTTCGTCCGCATCGACCAGGTCGAGCAGAGCGTTCCGACCGAGTACGCCGTCATTATCGACCGTATTTCGCAGGACGTGCCGTTCTATAAAGCATACCTGAAAAATGCAGCCCTGACCGGTACGGCCGTCATCAACAACCCGTTTTGGTGGAGCGCCGACGAGAAGTTCTTCAATAATGCGCTGGCCGTTCAACTCGGCGTTCCGGTGCCGAAAACAATTCTGCTGCCGTCCAAAGAGCGCCCCGACGATACCAACCACAACTCGTTCCGCAATCTGGATCACATGAACTGGGACGCTATTTTCAACCACATTGGCTTCCCGGCATTTATGAAACCCCATGCCGGGGGCGGGTGGAAGAGCGTCTATAAAGTAGACAACAAGGAGCAGATGTTCCGGTCTTACAACGAAACCGGGCAGTTGGTCATGCTGTATCAGGAAGCCATCGACTTCACAGATTATGTGCGTTGCTACTGCATTGGCGGTAAAGACGTGCTGATTATGCCCTACGAACCACGGAACGTGCATCACCTGCGCTACGCAGCGGAGTTGAAAGCAACCGGCGACGCGGGCAAAAAACTGCTGGCGACTATCAAAGAGTACGTGCTAAAATTGAACCACGGCCTCGGCTACGACTTCAATACGGTTGAGTTTGCCGTGCGCGACGGTATTCCCATCGCCATCGACTTCTGCAACCCTGCCCCCGACGCCGACGTGCATTCGGTGGGGCAATCTAATTTTGAGTGGGTAGTGGAAGCCGCAGCTAACATGGCCATTGAGCGGGCCAAACGGGCGCAGAAAGGCGGTGACAATCTGACGTGGGGAACGTTCGTGCGCAACTCCACACAGGGACCGGGTTCGCTGGATGCACCCGTTAAGAAAACCAAGGGCGTTGATGTGGGCGAACCAGTCATAGAGAAAGAGCCGAAAGTCGTTAAAGCGGCTAAGCCAAAACAGGACGAGAAAAAGGAAGAGAAGCCTAAAAAAGCAAAGAAGTAACGATTATAGTTAACACGCTGGGCGTCAGCAACGAAGTCGAATAGATGCTATTCGACTTCGTTGTTTTTAAGCCGAAACCGGCAGAAACTACCTGACCACGACGGTTGTTTACCTATCTAAAAATCTCGACCTTCGACCTAAAGCATTTTTTGAAACTTTATTCGTCCCACTGAGCAACGCAACTACTATTATGAGCACATACGATCAGATCATAGAAGAGGGAGTCATTAAAGGTCGGCAAGAGGGTCGGCAGGAAGGTCAGGAGAAAGCCTTTCGGACAATGCTCAGGATTGCCCATCAGCAGGGAATCGACATTGCGGCATTGGCTCGCCAGTACCCCGACCTGCCCGCTGAGCGCGTTCAACGCATTGTTGACGAAACAAAAGCAGCAAAGTAGGCAGCGTTGACGGAACGGGTTCCAACCGTTTGGGTATTGGATGAATCCTATTCTGAAAACCACGACCATGCGTCCACTTCTTACGCTCCTGATTGTCGCACTCACGATTGCGTCCTGCCGTCAACCTGAGACCATTACGCCCCAATCGCTGACCGGCGTGTGGGTTGAGAAATCAGCCCGGCAAGACACGCTCACCTTCAATCCGGAATTCCAAAGGCAAAATGTGTTGGGAATGTTGCTCGTAAAATGGAGTAAACAAGTTTATCCGAGTGGCTATACTCCTCCCAAAAACGGCGACTTGTGGACATATATACTTGGCGACGGAAAAATTCTTGTTAAGGCACCTTTTTCCAGCCTTGGTGTGGCAGCCCCGTATATTTTTGAAGGGAGAGGCAACGAACTGCGCGTCGAAAACTTCTACGAACTTGGGGTTAACCAGCCCGCCACCGCCATCCGAACGCTGGTCCGGTTAAAGTAAACGTCGCCATCTTTGTCAAAAGCGACGCCTGTCATTATCAATATGGCGGGCGTCGCTTTTGATGTTTTAAACGCGGCCAAATAAGTTATTGACAGAATAGTATTGGCCAATTCTAACCGAACACGGACGTGCCATTCGTCATAAAATCAAAAGACCATATAAATGCACTGGCCTTTTTTGGCCATATTCGCGTTTCACGGCGCAATGAGCAGCACTTGTTCATCAACGTGTGGACCAAATAAGCTAACCTTAATAAATGAATAGACGAGATTTCACCTGGTTGTCCGGCATGGGCGTGGGCGGGTTATTGACCGCTTCGATTCCCGTTCTGGGCAACGCAGTCGCCCCCGACTACCTGCTCGAAGCGGCCGTCCGGGGTTCCGGCGACGATGTGGCCGCGAAGAAACGATTAGCCGACGTTGCCCTTAACGCGGCCAAAAGCCGGGGAGCTACGTACACCGACATACGCATTGGGCGGTATCTACAGCAGTTTATGTTTACCCGCGAACAGAAAGTGCAGAACATCGTCAACGCCGAGTCCTACGGCGTCGGCATCCGGGTGATCGTGAACGGCACGTGGGGTTTTGCCGCCACCAGTGACGTCACCCCCGATGCCATCGCCAAATGTGCCGAAACGGCCGTGGCCATTGCTAAAGCTAACGCTAAGGTGCAAACCGAACCGGTCGTGCTGGCCCCGCAGAAAGGCGTTGGTGAGGTGAGTTGGAAGACGCCCATCCGGAAGAACGCGTTTGAAATTCCCGTTGGGCAGAAAGTCGATCTGCTGATGAAGGTCAACAGCGAAGCCGTGAAAAACGGCGCGGCTTTCGTGACATCCAACCTGTTCTTCGTCAACGAGCAGAAGTACTTTGCGTCCACCGACGGCTCCTACATCGACCAGGACGTGCACCGCGTCTGGCCGACGTTTACCGTTTCGGCGGTAGACCGCGCAACGGGTAAGTTCAAAACCCGCGATGCGCTCTCCTCGCCAATGGGCATGGGTTATGAATATTTAGATGGCTTAGCAACCGAGAAAATTTCGGCACCCGGCGGCTTAGTCGGCTATCGAAATTCGTACGACATGGTCGAAGATGCCACGCTGGCAGCCAAACAGGTTAAGGCAAAACTGACGGCCAAAACCGTGCAGCCGGGTAAATACGATCTTGTACTCGATCCCAACCACCTCGGCCTGACCATCCACGAATCGGTTGGGCACCCCACCGAACTCGACCGGGTGCTGGGCTACGAAGCCAACTACGCCGGAACCAGCTTCGCCACCCTCGACAAGTGGAAAACTAAGTCGTTCAAATACGGTAGTCCGCTGGTTAACATTGTGGCCGACAAAACGCAGCCGCACACGCTTGGCACGGTCGGCTACGACGACGAGGGCGTTCCCTGCAAACAGTGGGATTTGATAAAAGACGGGATTTTAGTGAACTACCAGGCCATCCGCGATCAGGCGGCCATCATCGGCGAAAAGGAATCGCACGGCTGCTGCTACGCCGACAACTGGAACTCGGTGCAGTTTCAGCGGATGCCCAACGTATCGCTCAAAGCAGGTTCCGAAAAACGGTCGGTATTTGACATGATCAAAGGCGTTGAAAAGGGCATTTACATCATCGGGCGCGGGTCATATTCCATTGACCAGCAACGCTACAACTTCCAGTTTGGCGGTCAACTGTTCTACGAAATCAAAAATGGCGAGGTCGTGGGCATGCTCGATGACGTAGCTTATCAGTCGAACACGCAGGAATTCTGGAACTCCTGCGCCCAGCTTTGCGACCAGGATGACTACCGCACCTTCGGCTCGTTTTTCGATGGCAAGGGCCAACCCAGTCAGGTCAGCGCCGTTTCGCATGGCAGCGCTACCACCCGCTTCAACGGGGTGAATGTCATTAATACCGGACGGAAGATTTAAAAATAGTTGGTGCGGTTCCCCGCCGGGATTTGTAGTTTGTTGTTCGTGGTTGTCGCCACAGCAAACTACAAATCCCGGCGGGGAACCGCACAAATCACAAACTAAGCACATGGCCATTTTAACGAAAGAAGAAGCAAAGAAAATTATTGATAAGGTGCTGGGGTATGCCAAATCCGACGAGACGTTCGTAAGTCTGTCCGGCGACCGTACCGGCAACATTCGTTACGCCCGTAATTCGGTTTCGACGTCGGGCGAATCCAGCAACCTGTCGCTGGGCGTGACAGCCGTGTTCGGTAAGAAGTCAGGCACGGCGACCATCAACGAGTTTGACGATGCGTCGCTGGAAAAAACCGTTCGGCGGGCCGAAGAAATTGCCCGGCTGGCTCCCGAAAACCCCGAATACGTGCCGATGCTGGGTCCACAAACGTACCTGCAAACGGCCACGTTCGCCGAGAGTACTGACAAAATAACGCCGGACTTCCGGGCCAAAGCTACCTTTGACAGCCTCGATCCCTGCCGCCAAAAGAACCTGACGGCGGCTGGCTACATGGAAGATACGACCGGGTTCACGGCCATCGGCAATAGCAAAGGGCTGTTCGGCTATAACCGCGCTACGGGCGTCGACTTCTCGATTACGGTTCGCACAGCCGACGGCACTGGCTCAGGCTACGCGGCCCGCGACGTGAACGACGTGAGTAAGCTGAGCACTAAAGCCGCCACCGAAGTTGCCATGCAAAAAGCGCTGGCCTCGTCGACGGCGCGGGCGCTGGAACCAGGCAAATACACCGTCATTCTGGAGCCAACGGCCTCGGTCGAACTCCTGCAAAACATGATGGGCAGCATGGATGCCCGCAACGCCGACGAAGGCCGGTCGTTTCTGAGTAAGAAAGGGGGCGGTACGCGGCTCGGCGAGAAATTGTTCGATGAGCGCGTGACGATCTATACCGACCCAATGAACGCGGAACTGCCGCTGGCCCCGTTTGGCGGGGGCGGAGGTCGCTTCGGGGGTGGCGGGGGTGACGGTCGGCCGCAGGAGAAGGTAACCTGGATTGAGAAAGGCGTGGTTAAAAATATGTATTACTCGCGCTTCTGGGCTGATAAAAAAGGCGTAAAGGGCGTTCCTCCACCGGGCGGCATCATCATGGCGGGCGGCACCCAATCGCTGGCTGATCTTATTAAAGGCACCGACAAAGGCATCTTGGTCACGCGCCTGTGGTACATCCGCGCCGTGGACCCGCAAACGCTGCTTTACACCGGCCTCACCCGCGACGGGACGTTTTATATAGAAAACGGGCAGATCAAGTTTCCGGTCAAGAATTTCCGCTTCAACGAAAGCCCGGTCATCATGCTCAACAACCTCGAAGCAATGGGCAAGCCCGTCCGGGCGGGTGGTCACTTGATTCCACCGCTAAAAATCCGTGACTTCACATTCACCAGTTTGTCGGACGCAGTATAGTTTTCTTAAACATAGAGGCACAGAATTTCTCACGTAGTAGACGGGGAAGCTCTGTGCTCTCCGTGTAAACCGCTACGGCGGACCGTCTCTGTTACCTCTATGTTTAAATAGCCACCACAATGAACCGCCGAGATTTCAACCAACTACTGGGGATGGGTGCCACAGGCCTCCTTCTCCCCTCTCTACCCGCCTTTTCGCGTACCATTGCTCCTGAAGCTCTGCTGGAATCCGGGGTTGATGTAGCCACTAAAAAGCGCCTTGCTGATGCCGCCATGAACGCGGCAAAGAGCCGGGGGGCTACCTACACCGACGTGCGCATCGGCCGCTACCTGAACCAGTTTGTGGTGACGCGTGAAGACAAGGTGCAGAACATCGTCAACACCGAATCCTACGGCGTGGGCGTCCGCGTGATTGCCGATGGCTGCTGGGGATTTGCCGCCGTCGTCGATGCCAAAAGCGAAGCCGACGTGGCCAAAGCCGCCGAAAAAGCGGTTGCCATTGCCAAAGCCAATGCCCGGCTAATGAAGGAGCCCGTGCAGTTAGCTCCGCAGAAAGGTTACGGCGAGGTTAGCTGGAAAGCACCAATTACCAAAAATGCTTTTGAAGTACCGATCAAAGAAAAGGTCGATCTGCTGATGGCCGTGAACGCGTCGGCACTGAAGAACGGGGCCAACTACGTGAACTCGGTGCTGTTCATGGTCAACGAACAAAAGTACTTAGCCACCACCGACGGGACGTATGCCGATCAGGATATTCACCGGATGTGGCCCATCTTTACGGTTACCGCCATCGACCCCAAGACAGGTAAATTTGAGACGCGGCAATCGCTGAGTGCGCCAATGGGTATGGGTTATGAGTATTTACAGGCTAACCCCGCCGACAAGGTAACGGGCATCACAACCCGCTATAATAAGGGTTACGATATGCTCGAAGACGTGACGGCAGCCGCCAAACAGGCCCGCGCCAAGCATGCGGCCAAGTCGGTCGAAGCGGGCAAGTACGACCTCGTGCTCGACCCCTCGCACCTGTGGCTGACCATCCACGAATCCGTCGGCCACCCGCTCGAACTCGACCGGGTGCTGGGTTACGAAGCCAACTACGCCGGAACCAGCTTCGCCACCCTCGACAAATGGCAGTCGAAAAACTTTAATTACGGCAGCAAGCAGGTGAATTTGCTCGCCGATAAAACGCAGGTCGGTTCGCTGGGTGCGGTCGACTGGGATGACGAAGGCGTGAAAACCAAGCAGTGGGATCTGGTCAAGGACGGTACGCTTGTCAACTATCAGGCCATCCGCGATCAGGTGCACATCATTGGCGAGGCCGAATCACAGGGTTGCTGCTACGCCGATAGCTGGAGTTCGGTGCAGTTTCAGCGCATGGCCAACGTATCGCTGGCGGCTGGCAAAACACCGCTGTCGGTGCAGCAGATGATTAAAGACGTCAAAAAAGGCATCTACATCATCGGCGACGGCTCGTTCTCCATCGACCAGCAACGGTACAACTTCCAGTTTGGCGGGCAGTTGTACTACGAGATAAAAAACGGCGAAATCGCCGGAATGCTCAAAGATGTGGCGTATCAATCGAACACCCAGGAATTCTGGAACTCGTGCGTGCAGGTTTGCGACGAGAAAGACTACCGCTTAGGTGGCTCGTTTTTCGACGGCAAGGGCCAGCCCAGCCAAAGCAGCGCCGTTTCGCACGGCAGCAGCACCACGCGTTTCAACGGCGTCAACGTAATCAACACGGCAAGGAAGATTTAAACCTCAGACATGGCCATCATACTCACCGAATCCGAAGCGAAGACCTTACTGCAAAAGGTGTTGAGTTACTCCAAAGCCGACGAGTGCGAAGTGAACCTCCTCGGCGAAGAACGCGGTAACCTGCGCTACGCCCGCAACGAGGTCAGCACCAGCGGGTCGCTTATTAACCAGAACTTACAGGTGCAGTCGGCATTTGGCAAAAAAGTCGGCGTGGCCACCATCGACGAGTTCGACGATGCATCGCTCGAAAAAGTCGTGCGCCGGTCCGAAGAACTGGCCCAGCTCGCGCCCGAAAACCCCGAATACGTTGGCCTCCTGGGACCCCAGCAGTACCTGAAGGCGAACGGCTTTTTTGACTCAACGGCCACCCTCACGCCCGACAAACGGGCCGAGGCCGTCGCCAAAAGCCTGCAACTGTCGCGGGAAGCCAACCTCACGGCCGCCGGTTTCATGGAAGACCAGTACGGCTACAACGCCATGATGAACTCGAAGGGCCTGTTTGCGTACTACCCCAGCACCAACGTTAATTTCACGCTGACCATCCGCACGCCCGACGGCAAAGGGTCGGGCTACGTGGCGCGGGGCTACAGCGACGTCAGCAAGCTGGACACGGCCGCTGCCACGCGCATTGCCATGCAGAAAGCGCAGGGATCGGCCGAAGCGCGGGCCATTGAGCCGGGCAAGTACACCGTTATTCTGGAGCCGACAGCCGCCGTGGTACTGCTCGAAAACATTTTCTTCAATATGGATGCCCGCTCCGCCGACGAAGGCCGGTCGTACTTTAGCAAGGCGGGTGGTAAAAGCCGGTTGGGCGATAAGGTTGTGGACGAGCGCGTAACGATCTACTCTGACCCAACAAACGCCGATCTACCCGCGTCGCCGTGGTCGGGTGACGGGCGGGTGCAGGAAAAAACGATGTGGATCGACAAGGGTATCGTCAAAAACCTGTCTTATTCGCGGTATTGGGCGCAAAAGCAGGGCAAGAAAGACGTTCCCAGTCCAAACAACGTGATTATGGCCGGTGGCTCGGCATCGCTGGAAGACATGATTAAGAGCACCCAGCGCGGTATTTTGGTCACTAAACTCTGGTACATCCGTGAGGTCGATCCGCAAACGATCCTGCTCACGGGTCTCACCCGCGACGGGACGTTTTACATCGAAAACGGAAAGATCAAGCATCCGGTCAAGAACTTCCGCTTCAACGAAAGTCCGATTATCATGCTCAACAACCTCGAAACGCTGGGCAAACCCGAGCGCGTGTTGAGCACCGAGTCGAACCAGAGCTATCTGATTCCGCCAATGAAAATTCGCGAATTTACGTTTACGAGTTTGTCGGATGCGGTGTAAACTGTGCCTGCCGTGGCTCACAATGAACTATGTGGACACGGCAGGCATGATTTAGCTACCTTTGTATTCATTGATACCTATCTGACTATGGTTTCGCACACCTATTACATCCATCTGGACAGCGCTACTATCCAACTATCAGATGTGGATGATTTGTTGGGTAAAGACGTGGAAGTAATCATTCGTGAACTGAAGCCATCTAATCCAACATCAAATTTCGACTCAATTAATCAACTGCTGACCGATCAGGCGTCTCCTGATTTTTTCAAAGCGATTAGAGACCCGTCTGAATGGCAGAAACAGATTCGCGATGAGTGGGAATAAGTTACTGCTCGATAGCAATATCGCCATCTACTTATCAAAGCGGACGCTATCAGTAAGTGACTTCGCCCAACCGGGGGATATGTTGCACGTTTCGTTAGTGACGTATATGGAAGTAGTTGGTTATAAATTTACTGACGTAATTGAGGAATCATTCACAAATACATTGTTCAATTCGTTACAACGTCTGCCTGTTACGCAGTCTATAGCCGACCGAGTTATTACCTACCGCAAATTTCGTAGAATCAAATTACCTGATGCCATTATTCTGGCTACGGCGCGTGAATACGATTGCCAGTTGGTAACGAGAAATGTTAGCGATTTTGCGGATTTAGATGAGTTGGTAACTATCATTAATCCGTTTGACAAGTGAAAACCAGAATGAACCCACGCGTAACTGGCGTCAAGCTGCTCGATAACTATTGCATCGAACTGCATCTTGACATCCGTTAGCTGAACAGTCAATCAGTTACCCGATGTGCGTGATTTGTTAAGTCGGCTGCGTACTGCTTTTGTTTCGCCCGTCCTTTTTTCGTCAGGTCCCCGGCAGCCCGGAACAGCAGGCCCGGAAACGCGTTACCAAGCTTACTCAGCCAGCCCCGACTGGCCGGAATGATGATCTCGACCCGGTTTCGTTCCAGCGCATCGTGCAGCACCGCCCGTTCCACGTCCCCCACCGTCAATGTTCGCGAACCCGTAAACGACAGGGCCGCTTCGGGCTGGTCGATCTGTTGAGTGAGCATATTGGTAGCCACCAGATCGGGACAAACCACCGACACCCGCACACCCTGACTGCGCAGTTCCCCCGCTGCCGCCAGCGTAAAAGCCCGCACCGCAAACTTGCTGGACGAGTACAGGCTCATGCCCAGCACCGGGGATAGAGCCGCCAGCGAAGCTATGTTGATGAGGTGACCACTCTCCTGCTTCACCATCTGTTCGGTCAGGAGCCGCGAGCCTAACAGAACGCCTTTCACGTTGATGTCGAAGATGAAGTCGATGTCGGCCGGATCGAATTCACTGACGTACCCCACCCGCAACACCCCCGCTACGTTCAGGCCAACGTCGATGCGGCCCCAGCGGGCCAGCGTCTGGTCGATGAGTTGCTGCCAGTTGGCCCGGTCCCGAACATCTAACCGGGCTACCAGTACCCGGTTGGGGTCCCAGGTGGCGGTCAGCGTGCGGATGCCCGCTTCGTCAACGTCGGTAACGACGACGGCATCGCCCCGTTGATAAAAGACAGTAGCTAAATGCCGACCAATGCCGTTGGCGCAACCGGTTATGAAAACAATTCGCATTTGCTTGAGCCGTTAAGAACGTGTTTATTTAACAATACCCGGATTGAATAGACTATTTTTGCGATTATGGAAGAGCAGTCGCAAACTTCAACGTTCTACTGGTCTCATCCTTTGATAATTATCAAATAGGCAGCGATTCAGTCAGGCCGTGACGTGCCCGAAGCCGTTTGGCAATCGCCTTATGTTTATGAACCCGATTGCTTCTCATTTAGAAAAGTTTCAACCACTCACCGACGCCGACCGGGCGTTTGTAGCTGAGGTGGCCGTTCGGCACGACTACCCGAAACACTACCTGCTGATGCGGGCGGGCGAGGTGTGCAACTACCTGTATTTCGTGGCCGACGGTCGGGCCCGTAATTTCTACTACAAAGACGGCCGCGACGTGACGACCTGGTTTGGCACCAACGGCATGTTTCTCACCGATTTGGACAGTCTCATCAACCGGCAACCGTCGCGCTTCAACATCGAAACCCTCGAACCCACCGGTGTCTACAGTGTCCACCACGAGAAACTGGCGCAACTGTTCGAGCGGTCGCACGCCTTAGAGCGGGCGGGCCGACTGAGTACACTCGACAACTTTGTGATTTTGGAAAACCGGCTGTTTGCCTTGCAGTTTCACACAGCCCAGGAGCGGTATACCAATTTCCTGCGCATGTTTCCGGGCCTAATTAATCGCGTCCCGCTTACGCACATTGCCTCTTACCTCGGCATCACCCTCGAAACCCTAAGCCGCGTTCGGGCAAATCTGATCCACGTTAAATAACGCCGGTGCGCTTGTTCACCTTTCTGTGTAGTTTGTTTTCCAGGCACGGGTAACCCTATTAGCCATAGCGTGCTAACGCTGGCAATACGGACGGCGTTACAGACAAAGTCCAGCCGATGAATTAACCCGATATCATTTAGCTCGTACGGGTCAGTTAACGGCTAACTTCTTGCTGAAGAAGCGGTTATCCAATCGCATCCTTGGAAACGCTGCGGGCAAGTCATCCGCAGCAATGAGCGTGTAGTTGTTTTTGACGTAAAACCGCTGAGCGGCTGTCAGTATGTCCAGCGTACCGAGGTAGAGCGTTTTCAGGTTAACGCCCGTCGCGTGGGCTTCGAGTACTCCAAGCAACGTGGTAGCAATGGCTAATTCCCGGCCCCGGTAGTCGGCGTGGACAAACATCTTCCGAATGGTACCGAACTCCCCACCAGCGTCAATCAGCGAAATGGTACCGACGACCCGCCCGGCTGGGGTGACAGCACACCAGAAATTACCCTGATTGACCTGGTAAAACGTATCGATGCTGAGCAAATCGGGCTGATCCTCAATGGATATCGGAATGCCGAACTCACCCTGCTGAATACCCAGAATAAGGTCGACTACCTGTTGCTGATACGGGGCGGAATAAGGCTTAATTTGAACAGACATCGTCATCAGTGGGGAATGATTTGCAAATCGACCAACGCGACGGATTCGCTTGGTCCGGCAAAGGTGCGCACTGCATTAAGTCCAAAAAATGTTATTTTCTCGCCAACTAATGCAGAAACTGAATTAGTGAAGCTTGTTTCGCCCCATGGACTTGATACAGATACGCTACTTTTGGGGTTTGGCCGATGAACTGCACTTCTGGCGAGCGGCCGATAAATTAAACATTACCCAGTCGGCACTGAGCCGCCACATTAAGGGGATGGAAGAAGAACTGGGATTTCTGGTGTTCGAGCGCACGAAGCGAAAAGTGGAACTAACGGCGGCCGGGCAGTTTATGCGGCAGGAGTGGCAACGACTACTCCCCACTATCGACACCATTCAGCGACAGGCCCAACAGATCAGCCGGGGCGAGATGGGCACCTTTCGCATTGGTCATCCGGGGTCCATTACCCATTCCGTACTGCCCGGTTTGCTATTAGTGCTGACAAAAACGTACCCGGAACTTCAGGTTGAGCTACTGGAAGTAAACACGATTGATGTGGAGCAAATCCTGCTGAGTCATCAGATTGATCTCGGCTTCCGGCGCGAACCCGCCGTCAGTCAGCTACTTGCCTTTTCCAAAGTATCCACGGAGTCGTTTGCGCTGGTTGTTCCAACTGGTCATCCCATGCAGAACGCTGCGGTTAATGGATTGGGCTTAGTGAAAGAGGCTGCGTTTATACTGCCTTCCCTCGCCAGGCCCACGCAGTATGCCACCACGCTGCGCAACATCTTCGGGCAGTACGGTTTCCAGCCTAAAGTTGTTGTAGAGTCCGAGTTCGGGGCTACCATCCTCAGCTTAGTCGCGCAGGGGCTGGGTTTGTCGGTCATGCCGCTTTCCTACGCGAGCGGCTCACCAACGGGCGTCCGTTTTCTGCCCCTACCCGACCAGACTTCGCTGTTTATGTTGTGGCGCAAACACGACCACAGCCCCATGTTGCATAATGCACTAACAGCCATCGAGACCATGCGTTGACCGGCGTTGCTGTTTTCGGCCATCAAACGGGGTCTACGCCGGTTTCTTCTTTGATCTGCTGTGCGCGAGATTCCGAGCTTCACCAACGTATAGTCACAAACGCAAGTATATAACGTACTATGAACCAGAAAAAAGAAGTTAGGCCAACTGAATCAGGTAGCGCTGCCTACTTAACCGAGGCCGAAAATATCGTTAACCTTACTATTAGTTAAAAAGGCAGAAAGTAACTTTTCAGCGTGTTCTTTCTGCTGAAAAGGCTGATTACGGAAGAGTTCGGCGTAGTCTATTTCCAGTGCAGTATCGAGACTGGTGGATTTTTCAGGAGCTACCTGATTGATGCTGGACAAATAAGCCGTATTGAATTTCAGACTTCGTTTGTCAACCCAGCCTGCTTTAATGAACCCGTTCGTTTTCTTAGCGCAACGGCAGGGATTCGCTGTGTTGAGCAATCCGCAACGGTTCTGCATAAACTGATAAAGGTCTTTTCGTGCCCTCGACAGTTGTTGCCGGAAATTGTCGCGGCTTATGCCTATCAACTGAGCACCGAGGGTGTGGTCCATCCCAAACAATTCGCCCAGCACATAAACCAGTCGCTGCTGCCGGTTCAGGCACAGCAACATTCCGTTCATGCAACTCAATTTTGCGTCTTCAATAAATTCACGGCGTTCCGCTTTTTCCTGAGCCGTAAGTTCCTCATCGGCAATGTTGTCTAATTGCCCACCGTACTGGTCGAAGGTAGTAATGGTTTCTTCCAACCAGTATTTTTTCATCTGCAGAAAATGGTTGAAGGTGATGCGGTAGAGCCAGGTTCTAAAATCGCTCTCCCCCCTGAACTGAGCCAGTTTTGTGATCACCTTAATCAGCACCTCCTGCGTAATATCCTCGGCGTCGAACGGACTGAGCACCAATTTAGCCGCCACATTATAGATGTAGTGCTGATGCCGCTTTATGAGTGCCTCCAGTGCTCCCTTCGACCCGTTCAGGGCAGCATCGGCTAATTCCCGGTCGGTTCCCGGATTGTAGTGTTCGGAGAAGGGATTTTCCATCAGACGAATTCGGTGAAGTGTTTCATCATCACGACGCTGTCGATGAGCTTCATAAAGTTGACCAGTTCCGGGACTTTACTCATGTTGGCGGCCGCGTCGAGAGCATTTTCCAGCGTATCCCAGGCTACATAATCGACCAGCAGGTGCGGGTCGTCGGTGGCCTGATACACCTTCCGCGACTGGTAGCCCGCCAGTTGGGCCAGCCCCTGATTGGTTTGTTCGATAAGGATTGCCCGGTGCGCAGACGGGTCGGTGTTGAGCCGGTAAACAACCAGTTCGATTACCTGATTTTTGGTATCCATACAATCAATTGTGTTTGGTGATACCCGTTAGATAGTAAAGAAGGAGTGGTGTGACAGTTCAGCTCCAAAAAGTAGTTTTCAGGCGAATTTGACAAATGTCAAATGAAACGGGTGCGCCGACATTGACTTTTGTCCGGTAATTTTTTCACTAATCCAGTACAGATGATCCGGTTGGGTACGTCACTGGAAGAGAAACCGGCCAATTCGTCATTGCTATGCGCACTACCTTTTCCTTAATCCTCCTGAGCATAGCGTTGGGTACGGTGCTGACCCGCCCGGTGCTGGGGCAGGTACGTTTGGCCGGTTCCGTAACGGATGCGGGCACGAATAAAGCCTTGACCGGTGTCAATCTGGCCATCGTCGGACGGGTGGCGGGGACCATTACAGACGGGCAGGGCAGGTTTGCGCTTACGACGGCGGTGCCGACGCCATTTACGCTCGTTGTCTCGTCTATCGGCTACAAAGCGCAGCCCATCATCATTACCGGGAGCCGGGCCAACCTGAACCTGGCCTTGGACAAACAGATTACGCTGGGTCAGGAATTGGTGGTGTCGGCCTCGCGGGTCGAAGAAAGCATTCTGCAATCGCCGGTGTCGATTGAGAAGATGGACGTGCGGGCGATCCGGAACACCCCCTCGGCCAATTTCTACGACGCGCTGGCCAACATCAAAGGGGTTTATTTAACCACCATCAGCCTAACCTTCAAAGCCGCTCAGGTACGGGGGTTCGGGTCGGGAAGCGGCAACGTGCGGGTAGTGCAGCTCACCGACGGCATGGACAATCAGGCACCGGGGCTGAATTTTTCGGTCGGCAACATCGCCGGTACGTCGGAACTGGACCTCGAAAGCGTCGAACTCCTGCCGGGGGCTTCCTCGGCGCTGTACGGTCCAAACGCCGTCAATGGAATCATTCTGATGACTTCCCAAAGCCCGTTTCTGTACCAGGGCTTGAGCGCCAACGTCAAAACCGGAGTGATGAACGCCAGCAATCGGACAACCGGAACGCCGGCCGCAGCCACGACGCCTTTTTTCGATGGGGCGATTCGCTACGCCAAAGCCTTCAATAACAAGTGGGCCTTTAAGCTCAATGCCTCCTACATCAAAGCCCGCGACTGGCAGGCTACCGACTACCGCGACCAGAGTTTTTCCAACGGCACCACGCTGCTGACGGGTACTCCCCAAAATCAGGGGTACGATGGCGTGAACGTGTACGGCGACGGCGATGCAACAGCCAATCTGTACAGCAGCCTGTTCGGTAACAGCCAGCCGGGCACGGGGGCGGGCGGCACGTCGCCCTTTTTGGGAGCCATTGCGACCACGCCCGTCTTCAACGGCCTGACGCTACCTCAACTGACGGGTCAAATGCTCCAGCAATTATTCAACACGCTGATTCCCAACGCGCAGGTGGCCCGCACCGGCTACCGGGAGGGCGATCTGATTAGCTACAACACGGAGAATCTGAAATTGAACGGCTCCTTACATTACCGCCTGAACGACAACGTAGAGGCCATTTTACAGGCTAACCGGGGCACCGGTACGACCGTAAACGGGGGTATTGACCGCTATTATCTCAAGGGCTTTACACTGGGGCAGTACAAGGCCGAACTGCGCGGGTCCAATTTCTTCGTACGGGCCTACACCACCCAGGAACGGTCGGGCGATGCCTACGCCATTAGGACGCTGGCGGCCGGAATCAATGAAGCCTGGAAAGGCTCGGCGTCGGCCTGGTTTCCGCAGTTTTTCGGCACCTACGCCAACACCGCACTCACGGGTTTCGCCACTACGTACCTGACCGCGCTGGGCGGTGGACAATCGCAGGCGGCAGCGTTGTCGGCGGCTCAGGCATTTGCGTCGGGGCAACAAAGCACCTGGCTCAATCAGGCGCGGGCAGTGGCCGATCAGGGACGGCTCGTGCCGGGTACGCCCGCGTTCGATGCGGCACTGAACGGCGTGGCGGCACGGGCCATTCCCGGCGATTTCAGCAGCGATCCACCGAAAGTAGGGGCTAAATTCTTAGATAAAACGAACCTATACCACGCCGAATTTATGTACAATTTCAACCGGCTCGTTGACCCCGCCACTGTCGAACTGATCGTGGGCGGCAATTATCGGCAGTACGCGCTGAATTCGAGCAAGACGCTGTTTGCCCTCGACGATGACGGCAACGAATTCAACATCAATGAGTTTGGTGGGTACGTTCAGGTGGCCAAAACGCTGGCTCGTGTGCTGAAACTGACCGGTTCGTTGCGCTACGATAAAAATCAGAACTTCAAACCCCAGATCAGCCCGCGTCTGTCGGCGGTGGTGACGGTGGACAAAACGCATAATTTCCGGGTGTCGTATCAACGGGCGTTTCGCTTCCCCACGACCCAGTCGCAGTACATCCAGTTGAACACGCCCAATGCGCAGTTGATTGGCGGACTGCCGTTTCTGAAACAACGCTTCAAGTTCGATACCAACCCGGTACACACCCTCGAATCCCTGCAGGCGTTTGGCGGGGCGTTGCAGGCGGGGCAGGCTCCGGCGCAGGCGGCTACCCAACTCAAACCATTTACCGGCGCGGGCTACGACCCGGAGCGGGTAGAGACGTATGAAGTTGGCTACAAAAGCCTGATCGCCAATCGGTTGTTTGTGGATGCCTATGTTTATTACAACCGCTTTCTGAATCTGGAGACGGGCCAGATTGTGGTGCAGGACCGGACGGAAAACCAGTCGAGGTATCCCCTATCGCTGCTCAGCAGCACCACCCGCACGGTATATAGTTTCCCGGTGAACTCGCCGGTATTGCTGCAAAACGTAGGTTGGGCCGTGGGTTTAGATTATCTGCTGCCGGGTAATTTTCAAATCGGCGGCAATCTGGCTCATAATGCGCTGACCAACACCGACGAGCTGCCCGTGGGCTACCTGACCAGCTTCAACACGCCCGAATACCGGTACAATGTGCGCTGGGCAACCGCAACTTCCGGCGGTCGGGCTGGGGGTTCAACGCGGTGTTCCGGCATCAGCAGGCCTTCGAGTTTCAGACCACCTTCCGCAGCGCGGCCGTTCTGAGCAACCGTGCCCAGATTATTCCGGCCTACAGCACTCTCGACGCGCAGATAAGCAAACGGCTGCCCGCGCTGAAATCGGTCGTGAAAGTGGTCGGCTCCAACCTGACCGGCAAGCTCTATACGCAGGCCTGGGGCTACCCCAGCATCAGCGGTATGTACTACATTTCGCTTACCTTCGACCAGTTGTCGAACTGATAAAAGATGTACTATGAAGCGTGTTGAATGAACAATATTACCTTGATTATCAATTAACAATTAACTAAACAATCACGTATGAAACGCTTGCTCATTGCCCCTTTCTTCATCGGTTGCCTGCTCATGGCCGGTTCTGTTAACGCCCAAACTGCTTCGACAACTGCCACTCCAGGAGCAACTACCACGACGACGACCTCGGGAGTTGCCACTCCTGACACGAATCAGTTGAAACAATACGTGGGTAACTACACCGTCGCCACTGGGGACATTAAACAGATCATCGTCACGGTCGAACGTGGCAAGTTAGTGGGCGAAGCCGTTGGGCTGGGTCAGTCGGGTCTGATTCCTGCTGACAATACCCCCGATGCCTTTACTGTACCTGATCCCAATGGCGGTTCAGATGTGTATGGTTCGGTGCAGTTTGGTCGTAACCCCGCCGGAAAAGTCAGCAAAGTTGTGCTGATTGTACAGGGGCAGACGTTTGAAGGCATTCGGGCGGACTGATGCGACAGACTCCGTACATCCGTAGCCGTCTGATGATTGGCTGGCTGCTGCTGATTTCATTCGCTGGTCAGGCCCAAACCGGCCGGTGGTCGGCGGAGCGGGCAAACACCTGGTACGCCAAACAGGGCTGGTTAGTAGGCTGCAACTTCGTGCCCTCCACGGCTGTCAACGAGCTGGAGATGTGGCAGGCGGAAACCTTCGACCCCGCCACCATCAACCGCGAGCTGGCGCTGGCCGAAGGGCTGGGCATGAACATCGTGCGGGTATTTCTGCATAACCTGGTTTGGGAGGCCGACAGCGTGGGTTTCAAGCAGCGCATCGACCAGTTTCTGACCATCGCCGACAGGCACCACATTAAAGTTATGTTCGTGCTGTTCGACTCCTGCTGGAACGACGACCCCAAATTGGGCAAGCAACCCGATCCCAAACCGGGTGTTCACAATTCGGGATGGGCACGGGCACCCGGCACGGAACGACTGTTCGATTCGCGGACGTGGGGCGGGCTGGAGGCCTACGTGAAAGGCGTCGTTAGCACCTATGCCAATGACCCACGCGTCTTGGTCTGGGACGTGTTCAACGAACCGAGCAACTCCGGCTACATGGATGCGGTGGTGCCGCTGCTCAGAAAGTCGTTCGAGTGGGCGCGGGCGGCTAATCCGGGCCAGCCCCTCACGGCGGGCTGGTGGCATTCGCACCCCCTATCGAACGAGGTTATGTTTGCCAATTCGGACATCATTACGTTTCACAGCTACCTGTCGCCCACGAGCCTGAAAGCGCAGATTGAGCAGCTACAGCGCGACTATAGCCGACCGGTGCTGTGTACTGAATACCTATCGCGGGGTCAGAGCAGCACGTTTGAGGGCTGTCTGCCCGTGTTCAAACAGTATACCGTGGGCGCAATAAACTGGGGATTGGTGAAGGGTAAGACCAACACCATTTATAGCTGGTACAAGAAAATACCGTCGGGCGAGGAGCCGCCCGTGTGGTTCCACGATATATTCCGGCCCGACGGCACCGCCTACAGCCCGGCCGAAGTGTCGTTCATTAAAGGCATTGTTAAATGAGTAATGTACAATGAATAATGGTCAATTATCCATCGTACATTGACCATTATTCATTGTACATTATTCATTCTCCACTAATCTATGAATCCATCGGTTTGCATCATTGGAGCGGGGGCATCGGGCATTGCGGTCGCCAAAACGCTTCACCAGCACGGCATCGACTTCGATTGTTTCGAACGCGGCTCCGGCATTGGCGGCAACTGGCGCTACAACAACGACAACGGCATGTCGTCGGCCTATCGGTCGCTGCACATCAACACCAACCGCGTGGTGATGGCCTACAGCGATTACCCGATGCCGACGGACTACCCGATGTTTCCCCACCACAGTCAGATTATCCGCTACTTCGATGACTACGTCGACCATTTTGGGTTTCGCGATAAAATCACGTTTAATACCGAGGTGACCGACGTGACCCGACCGGACGATGACCAACCGGGCACGTATCAGGTCAGCATCCAGTCGCGGGATTCGCATCAGGTGCGTACTTACCAGCACCTGATTGTGGCCAATGGGCACCACTGGAATCCGCGCCTGCCCGATCCGCCGTTTCCCGGTACGTTCGCCGGTGAGGCCATTCATTCCCACGATTATAAAGAGCCCGAGCAGATCAGGGGTAAATCGCTGTTAGTGGTCGGTATCGGTAATTCGGCGGTGGATATTGCCTGCGAAGCGGCCCGGCAGCATACCGGCCGGGTGACCATTTCGACCCGCAGCGGTGCCTATATCATGCCCAACTGGCTCATGGGTATGCCGTTCGATTCGCTGGTCAGTCCGGGCATGGCTAAACTGCCGATGCGGCTGCAGCGGTTCATGTTAAACCTGTCACTGCGGCTGGCCCACGGCAAACAGGAGAACTACGGCGTACCCAAACCCAACCGCCCCCTGCTGAGCGAGCACCCCACGGTGTCGCAGGACTTGCTGAACATGGCCGGGCGGGGCCTGATTCGCTTCAAACCCAACATCGACCACTTCGAGGGGCACGATGTCGTTTTCACCGATAGTACCCGCGATCCCTTCGATATGATTGTGTATGCCACGGGCTACAAAGTCACCTTCCCGTTTTTCAACGACGGTTTTTTCAACGTCGAGCAAACCAACGACCTGCAACTGTACCGACGGGTAGTGCATCCCGATTTTTCGGGTTTGTATTTTGTGGGGTTAGTGCAGCCATTGGGGGCCATTATGCCCCTCGCCGAAACCCAGGCCATCTGGATCACTAAACTCATCCGGGGCGAGTGCCGCCTGCCCAACCAGCTTACCATGCTGCGTTCCATCGACGACGAAGCCGCTAAAAACCGCCGTCGCTACAACCACTCGGCCCGGCACACGCTGCAAGTCGATTTTTACCCCTACAAGCAGAGCATCGAACGGGAGATGAAAGCGATGCGGGCGTAATTACTGACAACTAAAGAATAACCCAATATAGTACTGTCCGCTTCGTACGGTAGTGGACAGGCCGTGTCCGTTACCGTACACTCTAATTGCCCTGAACAGATAATTAATTATTGATAATCAAGTAGTTATTGAGTTGGCACACTTGTTGGCATTCGTAAAGAGAACAAATCATTCACAAACACAACTCGTTCCGATCATGTCTGTCAAGTCAACGTCCGTTCTCGCTAATGCCTTCTTCGCCTTTCTTCTTCTGACGGGCACCAGCCTATTTGCTAACCCAGTTGGACCCGCTAAACCAGCTTCCTTCGAGGCCAGCGTTTACGTCACCAAATCCAACAAAATCCGGCTCGTGGTCGAGAAAACCACCGCTCAGCCCATCAGTATCATCCTGCGTCAGGTGGGCAAAAGCAGTGAGCTATTTACCCAGCAAATGGTTAGAAAACAAACGAAACTGGCTCTGGAACTTAACGTAGATCAGCTCGCCGACGGGACATACGAACTGGAGATCAGGTCGGCGACCGGCAGCCTGATCAAACAGGTTAGCTTAGCCACGACGGCTCCTCAGCAAACCACCGAACGGACGATAACCATGCCCTGATTTGATGAGTCTCTTTCTGAACGTCTACCCAACATAGCTGAGAAACCATGCTACGCAATTACGCCACGATCACGTTCCGTAACCTGAAGAGAAACAAGGTCTTCACGTTAATTAATCTGTTTGGCCTGGCTGTGGGCATGAGTGCCAGTATATTATTACTGCTCTGGGTACAGGACGAGCTTAGCTTCGACAGTTTTCATACCAACGCCAGCCAGATTCACCGGGTAGTAGCCCAGTGGAACATGTCGAATGAGACCAAACGTTACGCCACTACGCCCGCACCCTTAGCCGCCAGCCTGCAACGTGATATCGCCGGTATTGACAAAGCTGCCCGCTTCTCATCAATGGGCCGGACGCTGCTGGCCTACCGAAACAGTGCATTCGATGAAAAAAAGGGAGCATTAGCCGACCCCTCTTTTTTGCAGATGTTCACGTTTCCGCTAACGAAAGGAGACGTTCGGACCGCCCTCAGCAACCCCAACTCGATTATTCTGTCGGAGAGTCTGGCGGCTAAGTATTTCGGTACGGAGAACCCGGTGGGTAAGATCATCCGCGTCAACAGCAAAGACGACGTGACCGTCACGGGTATTCTGCGCGACGTACCGGCTAATTCGCACCTGTCGTTCGACTTTCTGATGCCGTTTGTGTACCTCAAAGAACGGGGTGTGGATCTGGACAACAACTGGAACGACTACAACTACATCACCTACGTAACCCTCAACCCCGGCGCGTCGGTAACGGCTGTCGGTCAGCAACTGGGTCAGTTTCTCAAGCGACGCGATCCCGAAAACGAAGGTACGCTGCTTCTTCAGGCCCTGCCGACCATCTACTTAGACAGTACGGTGCAGGGCAATGGCGAAGCCCACGGCAACGTGCAGTACGTGTATATTTTCTCGATTGTTGCCGCCTTCATTTTACTGCTGGCCTGCATCAACTACACGAACTTAGCCACCGCCCGCTCGGCTAAACGAGCCAAGGAGGTGGGCTTGCGAAAGGTGGCCGGTGCTTACCGGGAGCAACTGATCGGCCAGTTTCTGAGCGAATCATTTCTGCTGGTCGGTATGGCCCTGCTCATCGCATTGGCCATCGTGGCGCTGCTGCTCCCTTTGTACAATGACCTGACCGGCAAGCAGTTAACGATTAGTCTGCTAACCGGACGAACCCTACTGACGTTGCTGCTGGTGACCCTGGCAACGGGCTTACTGGCGGGCAGCTACCCGGCCCTGATGCTATCTTCCCTACAGCCCGTTAAGGTGCTCAAAGGTGTTTTCAAGGCGGGCAGCGCCGGTATCGCCCTGCGGAAAGGATTGGTAGTGGTGCAGTTTACCCTGTCCATTCTGATGATCGCCAGCACCCTGATTGTATCCCGGCAACTGCACTACATCCGCAGTAAGAACGTGGGCTACAACAAAGAAAACATCCTTAGTTTTTCCATGCGGGGCGCTGTCGGTGCTCAGTACGAAGCCTTCCGCGACGAACTGGCCCGTCAGCCGGGGGTAGCCAGTGTCACCTCCGCCAGCAACGACTTAAACGACGTCGGCAGTTCGTCGTCGGGCGGTGAGTGGGAAGGCAAAGCGCCCAACGTAAACATCATCCTGAACCAGATTTCGGTTGACCGCAATTTTACCCAGATGTTCGCCATCCCGATGGTAGCCGGGCGGGGTTTTTCGCAGGCGATGAAGACCGACTCCAACGCGTTTATCCTCAACGAAGAAGCGGTGCGGCAGATGGGTTTGCAAAATCCGGTCGGCAAGCGGCTGACATTGCACGACGTAACGGGTCCCATCATTGGAGTTGCCAAAAACTTTCATTTCCGGTCACTGCACGAAACCATTGCACCCATGGTGCTGTTCGTGTCGCCCAACTGGCGCAACCGGGTGTACGTAAAGGTGAGCGCGGGCGCGGCCGAGTCGGTGGTAGCATCGACTAAGAAAGTCTGGAAGTCGGTTAATCCGGACTATCCGTTTGAGTATCAGTTCTTAGACGAGAGCTTCGACCGGCTTTACCGCGCCGAACAGCGAACGGCCCAGCTCTTCAACTACTTTTCGTTCGTTGCCATTCTTATTGCCTGTCTGGGCTTGTTCGGTCTGGCCGCTTACACCGCCGAGCAGCGGACCAAAGAAATCGGCGTCCGAAAAGTACTGGGCGCGAGCGTTGCCAGCATCGTGGCGCTGCTATCCGGCGAGTACCTGAAACTGGTGCTGATTGCGCTCCTGATCGCTACCCCGATTGGCTGGTACGCCATGAATCAGTGGTTAACGGACTTTGCTTACCGAATCAACATCGAGTGGTGGGTATTTCCATTAGCCGGTGTGCTGGCTATTCTGGTAGCGCTGCTCACGGTTGGGGCGCAGAGCATAAAAGCCGCGTTGATAAACCCGATCAAAAGCTTGCAGGCGGACTAATTTACCGCTTTCAGGAAAGATTCGCCCAACTATCTGATGTTGTAGATTCCGTAGTTTACCTTGCTACAACGAACCGGTTAATGGATCAACCATGAAGTACTACGCGCTGCTACCGTTGTTTGCTCTTTGGCTCATGACCACCGTTAGTCAGGCGTCTCCCAAAAACGATCCTGAGCGAAACTTTGAAGCATTCTGGCATTTGTTCAATCGTCATTATGCCCACTTCGACGGCCGGGGAGTCGACTGGAAACAGCAGTACCAACGGTTCAGGCCGATGGTCAATCCGCAAACGACGGATGAGCAGCTATTGGCCATCTTCAACGACATGGTAGCTCCCCTGAAAGATGGCCATGTCGTTGTTTCGCCCACCGGCGATTTACCCGCCAGCGCTAAATACGCCCGCTTTTACCAGGAGTTTCCTACCAAAGAATTACAAAGGCAGTTTCATCAGGTGACGCTGGCCAATTTGAGCAAAGCAGGCTTCGGCGCATTCACTCCATTTCAGAGCGCACCGTATCAGATTGGTGGTTACTGCCGCTCAAACGAGTATGGCTATCTTCAGATCAACGGTTTTGGCGGCATGTCGTTGTCCCGGTTTACGAAGCAACTGGACGAAATGATTGCTGATTTCTCGGATGTGAAGGGGTTGATTTTGGACATTCGCATTAATGGAGGAGGGTCTCCCGAGTTTTTGTATGCGTTGGTCGGACGGCTGACTCAGGTTAAGCGATTGGTTGGCTACGGTCGTACCCGAATTAGCAAACGACGCCATGAGTACACCCCCTGGGGCGCCTACTACGTACCGCCACAAGGTGAAAAACAGCTTGTTAAACCAACCCTACTGCTAACCAGTGGGGCCACAATCAGTGCGGGTGACCATTGTGCTTTATACCTCAACCAATTTCCCTACGTAAGGCTGATCGGCGAGAACACCAACGGAATTTTCTCACCCATGTTAGGCAAGAAACTACCGAATGGATGGGAAATTTCCTTGTCTAACGGACAGACTGTCAGCGCTAAGCGAATTAATTTTGAGGGTAAAGGCGTTCCGGCTGATATTATGGCTTTGCACCACCGGAAAGATATGTTGCAGGGCAATGATCCTGTTTTAGAGGAGGCAATCAGGTATTTAGAGACCAATCAAACACCGCTTACCCGACAAACGATTTGCTACGAACAAATTGCATTGAATTTCTTTACGGATAGCCTGCTTAGGGTAAAAGCAGTTGGTGACATTACCCCATACTCAACGGGCTTAGTCGAGGAGGATGCCACCCTGTTAGCTCCTTTTGCCCGCAATTGTTATTCGTTGACAGGCGTCTATGAACCAGACGGCGTGCAGGCGCGGATCAGCGCGGAACAAGTTGCTGATTCTACATTTTATCAACAAAATGTAAAGGACCGGTTCTACGTAAACGTACAGCCATCCCTTAAACGGAGAAAGCGGTGGCCATTTGCCAAACGCACTACGCACCGACTGACCGTTGCTCATCATATTACCCTTAAAGACAAACAATACGTTCGATTACACCTGAGCCAGAGTGGCGGAAAAGGAAAGACAGTTCTTATTGTGCTTGATCGTAACGGTGCGATTGTCGAGCATTGTGCATTGACGTACAACTACCTGAGCAGTCATTTTTACCAGGTAGCGGCTCCGTATCGCTGAAACTAAGCGCAAAAATTCATCCAATGAGTACTATACCCTTTCAGACCATTGACTGGACGCTTATTGAGCGTATAGCATATAAAGGCGTGACGGGAACTGCCTACTGGCAGACGGTTCAACTTGGTGGACTCCGGATTCGGCTGGTCGAGTATTCGCCGGATTATCTGGCCGATCACTGGTGCCAGAAAGGGCATATCGTTCATTGCTTAGAAGGTGAGTTTAGCAGCGAACTCGAAGCGGGCGGCACTGTCGTTCTCACGCCGGGAATGGCGTATGTTGTTTCCGACAATCTCAGTTCGCATCGTTCCTCGTCAAAAACCGGCGTTAAACTGCTCATCATCGACGGCGACTTTCTCCAGAATTAACTCAGTGGCGTAGCTGATAATTTCCTGACCCGCCGGTGCCGCACCGCACGTCTCCGCTGAATGGCCAGAAACAAGAGGAAAGGCAGCGCACAAGACGGCACAACCAACGCCAGTGTGGAGAGCAATGCCGTAGGGTCGGCCGTCAGGCGATGTCGGCCAACTAGCAGACCGAGGCCAATGACCAGGCCCACCAAACTAAAAAAAGCCGGTCCGTATGAAAGTGCGTGCCGGATGGCGTTACTGCCCGGCGGGTAGTGTTTCGACTTCACATAGAGCAGGCCCGTATACAGCAGAAACACGTCGACAAACGTACCCAACACGGCCCCACCCACGCTAACACCCGCCAGAAAGACAATCGGGTTGTCGGGCAGGTACGCCAAAAGTGCCAGCGCAAACGGGTTGAGTACGGCGGAATACAACAGGCCAATGGTTAGCATAACCCCGCGTGGGGAATAGCTCGTCGTGAAATACCACAACCGAAACACGCCCGCCCCCGTGCCTACGGCTATATACATGGTCAGGGCCGGAGCCAGCACCATAAACCAGCCGAGCGCCGGTTGCTGATTCAGCGCGAAGTGACGATGGATGAAGAGCAGCACAGCCGCCGGATAGAGCCAGAACCAGAAAAGCGCAACGGAGCGACGAAAAAAGACAGTTGACATAGGACGAAAGCAAACAGCACAGTAGGGCCAGCACCGTTCACAAAGTACGGCCCGTGCGTCGCCAATCCATTTGACAATTATCAAAAACCAGCAACGGTACGCCGGTCGTGTTCAGCCTGAAGACGGCCTGACAAGCGTTTTTACGGAGGTAACCGCAGTTCAGGCCGTTGCTGTGTCGTCGTTGATCAGTTCCCGATTCAACCCGGCCCCGGCGGTTCCGCCATTGGCGCTGGCAATGGCCAACTGACGCAGGGGCGAACTGTTATCCCCAGCCGCAAACAGACCCGGTACGCTGGTTTCGCCGAACAGACTCACCCCAATCAGCCCGGTCTCGGTGAAGGTGCAGCCCACCTGCTGCGCCAGATCGGAATGCTGCCGGAAAGGAACGGCGGCAAAAAGGGCCGTCAGGGCCAACGCGCTGCCATCGGCAAACGCAAACGCGGTCATCATTCCGTTTTCGTGCCGGATGCGCTGAATCGGCGTCTCCACAATGGGTACGTTCAGCCGCTGAATTGTGTCGCGTTGCTCGGTGGTTAGCGAAACGGTGCCATTGGTGAACAGGGTAAGATTTTTGCTCCAGTGCCGGATGAGCGGCACCTGCATCATCACGTGGTCAGGGTGGGCCAGCACGCCCAGCGGCTGGTGCTGCACTTCGTAGCCGTGGCAGTACGGGCAGTGCAGCACCGACCGGCCCCAGCACTCGGCAAAACCGGGCAGCGGAGGCATCATGTCTTCGACACCCGTGGCCAGCAGCACCTTCCGCGCCCGAAAAGATTCGCCCTGGTCGGTGCTCAGACTGAAACCGACCTCGTTTTTGGTGAGCGTAACGACGTTGCCGTTCATGAACGACACGGTCGGGTAAGCCAGCGCCTGTTGGCGGGCAATGACCGTGAGCTGGGCGGGCGTTTCGCCATCGCGGGTCATGAAGCTGTGCGAATGCGGGGTTTGCCGGTTGCATGGCTTTCCGCCGTCAACAACCAGCACCCGGCGCAGGGAACGGCCCAGCACCAAAGCTGCGCTCAGCCCGGCGACACTGCCACCGACAATAATGGCATCATGCGTTACTTGAGTAGCCATAAGCTTAACTAAAAGGAGGGGTTATAATTGCAACGTTGTTGCAATTATAACCCCTCCTACGCTACAAAAAGTTGCTGGATACCGAAAAATAGTCTGGCCGACAGCAACTTGTTCCGTTAACCAACATCGACCAACACCGGCAACACGTTCACCGATTAAACGGATGGCCCAGCCAGAGCAGCAGCAGCGGGACCAGCAGGAAAGGCACTTCGATGAGGGCCGCCCGGAGGTTTCCACTGTTGAGGGCAAACGCGATAATCACCACAAAGAGCAGCGCACTCAGCAGATTGCCCACAAAAAACGTCCGGGGAAATAGCACCAGCCCCCCAACCAGTACCGAGAGTACGCTCAGCCCGAAATGGATGGATTTACCGATGCCGATTCCGGTCATTAGCTGAACGGCCTCCGGTCGGGGATTGCCCGTCAAACCGCCCCACCCATGCCGGATGCTCATGACCGCTGTGCCGAGAATGAGCAGTCCGCTGACGATTTTCAGTATCATGTTCGCGCTGTTTGACAACGACTTACAAGTGAATACCTCCTGATACTTCAATCCGCTGACCGTTGACCCACCGGGCTTCGTCGGAACACAGGAACGCCACTACGCCCCCGATATCGTCGGGCAGCCCCACCCGGCCCAGGGCCGTTTCGGAGGCTATGCGGTCGTTTAGTTGCTTGTTGTCCCGCACCATGCCTCCGCCGAAATCTGTTTCGATGGCACCGGGAGCTACCACGTTGACGGCAATGCTGCGCTCCCCCAATTCCTTAGCTAAATAGCGGCTGAAAACCTCCACCGCGCCTTTCATAGCCGCATACGCTGATGAACCCACGTAAGAAAAACGCGCCAGTCCGGAGGAAATGTTGATGATCCGGCCACCGTCACGGAGCAACGGCAACGCCTTCTGGGTCAGAAAATAAACACCCTTCAGATGAATCGCCACCATTTGATCGAACTGCGCTTCGGTCGTATCGACAAACGGCGCGTACAGACCCGTACCGGCATTGTTGATCAGAAAATCGAAGCGGTCCGTGGCAAAGGTGGTCTGCAACGTGCTGGCTACCTGCGCATAAAAAGCATCGAAACCCGCTGCGTCGGCGGTGTTCAGTTGCAGGGCTGTGGCCTGCTGACCAAGGGCTTCGATCTCGGCGACCGTAGATGCCGCTTCGTCCTGTTTACTGTTATACGTTAGAATCACGTTGATTCCTTTTTTGGCCAGACTCAGGGCCATGTTTTTGCCTAAGCCCCGACTCCCGCCGGTTACTAAAGCAATTTTTGGGGTTGTTGCCATTGACTGCATCTGTTTTGTCGCTGAATTATGACAGCACAAAGGTGGCGGGCGCGGGCAGAACGACGCTTATAAATAGCAATCCATTGTTTATAAAATTCAAATCAGGCGGGCAGCGTCCGAAAAGCGACCGGCGAAAACGAGGTTTGCCGTTTGAAGAAGTTCGAGAAGTAGGCCACCTCATCAAACCCTAAGCACCAGGCAATTTCGGAGACGTTCCAGTCGGTTTGTTTCAGGAGCACCTTAGCTTCCTGAATCACCCGCCCGCCAATAACTTCGGTAGTGGTGCGGCCCGTATTTTCTTTCAATACTTTGTTGAGGTGGTTGACGTGAATGGCCAGCCGGTCGGCGTAGTCCTTAGCCGTCCGCAGGTGGAGTTTTTGCTGCGGGGTGCCGATGGGAAACTGCCGTTCCAGCAGTTCGATAAACAACGAGGTTACCCGCGCCGAGGCCGTATGGCCCGGATGCAGGGCCGTGGCGGGTTGCAATTTCTGACCGTAGTGGATCAGTTCCAGGACGTAGTTGCGCAGTAAATCATACTTGTACGCGTAGTTAGAGGTGATTTCCCGCTGCATTTTGTCGAAAACCGCTTTGATCTCCGCGAAGTCAGCATCCGATGCCTCAAAAACCGGGTACCCGCCCGCTTTGAAGATTGGCAAATCGTCCAGCACGACTCCGCTTTTGGTCTGAACCAGAAACTCGTCGGTGAAGATGCAGAACTGCCCGGACTGATTGAGGTCCTGCGGTACCCAGTGATACGGCACTTTAGGCGTGGCAAAAAGCAGCGTATTCTTCTCCATCTCAATCACCTTATCGGCATACTCGGCCCGGTTGCGCCCCCGGATCAGGCTTATTTTGTAATAGGCCCGGCGGTCGTAAGGCATTGGGGGCTTCTCGCGGCTGTTTTTAAGCAGTTCTTCCAGGTTGAACACGTTGAAATGGCCAACCTCTTGCTGAATACCGCTGGGCAAGAGCGTGTTTAGGTCGGTGCCCGACATCGTCGTCATCTGTTGGTAGAACTCATCCAGCGAAATAGTTTTCATGGGAGACCTGATTTGTGAAATTCAAAGATAGGGGTTCGTTCCCAAACAGGTTAGCTGGATTGCCATGCCCTGAAACCCCGCGTCTGCGTCGATGAAAAAGCCCACCTGCGACAAGCACGGTCATCAGGTACGATTAGAAGAGGAATACGTAAAGGAGACGATTAACAGCTTAGTCACATTTCAATTCCTCTCAGGTACGATTAGAAGGGTGTGGTTTAGGCAGCCGCCCGGCCAACACAAGCGCATTTCAATTACTCTCAGGCCCGCCTTATTAAGTGCCAACAAAAGTGTACAGGTTAATGGAAAAACATTTAACCTGTCTTAACCGGGTATAGGTTGTCAATTTTGGGTAGAAAACTGACAACCTATACCCGGTTAAGACAGTTACCTGATGGCCAGCCTGTAACGCCTGTTCAACGACTTGTTTGCCGCTGCCACCGGTAGCCCTAAATACAATTAGTTTCATGGCGATTGTGTTGGCCTGATTTGCCCCTCGTAGTAGATAAACAAACCGGTGACCACGATTCGCAACGCCACATTGCCCCAGATCTTGGTACTGCCCCCCTGGGTGAGAGTGTACACTTCGAGCAGAGCCGTGAGGGAATGAAACACGATAAACGTCAGGTAAACGACCTGTAGAGCCTGCCTGTCGCTTAATTTACGGCTGCAATAAGACAGGACGGCTAAACCCACCTCAGCCGCCCCCAGCAGGTTAGCCGGGTGGTCTACCTGAATGCCCATAAAGCCCGGAATAACGCCGGGTGCCACAATTAGCACAACACCGGCCGCGAACGTCACGATGGCATGGAAAACGAGGAGTCGGGTTAGGGTTATAGGGTTTTCGTATGTACTCACTGAATTACCTGAATCTGGGCCGGATCGTATAGCCGGAGCCAGTCCCGTCTAAGAATGGCGTAGATGCATTCATCCTCAAACTCACCCTGTTCATTGACGCCCGACTCGCGTGAGATGCCTTCAAACTGGAAACCAGCCGTTTTTTCGATAGAGCGTTTTGAGGATTCGTTCGAGATCAAACAGCCAGTGGCCACGCGGTTGAGTCCAAGTAACTCGAAGGCTAAGTAGAATAGATGAGGCTTACTACGGGGAGTGATGCCCCTGCCCCGCATGTGGGTAAACATATCGGCCCCCGTCGAACCATTCCACTCGTCGGGCTTGCTATCCACGTTCAACAGGGTCATGCCAGCCAGTTGATTATCCAGTAGGACGTAAAAGCCGTAGTTGGTTCGTCTACCGCTCTCATATTGGGGCAGATAATTTCGTAAAAGCTCCTGCAACATTTCGCGGGAATCAGGGTAGCCCTGAAACAGGACGCATACATCGGCCAGATTGTCTTCATCAACCAAGTGGAGGATGATCGAGTCGGAATACAACGCTTTGATCATGGGTTTCTGCCGTTAATGCGTTTCGGGTCGGCTCAGGTAATGCTACCAGGGCACCACCGCCCAGGGGTGGATTTTGTAGGTGAAGACTGCCTGCACAATGGCGGAGTCGGCATTGACAAGTGCCCTCGCCTAAGCTGCGTCGGGGGCTTCCAGCACCAACGCTGCGCCCATATCATCGCTGAACGGACCGGCTGAACGCAGATAGCCCTGCTTATAAAGATCGAGCAGATAGCGACCGTGCTCAGGCGGTGGTTGAGCCGAAGCGGGTTGTCCGGTTTTCCAGGCCAGACCCGGTCGGTAGATAACCAAAAATGTTTGTTTCATCCGTCACGTGAGGAGAACTAATGCATTTAATTTCTGCCTGATAGTCTGCCGGTCCGTCGAAGTCTTCGCTAAGGCATACGCCTGATGGAAATGGGCCGTTGCCCGCACAGAGTCTATTTCCCGGTATAGCTCGCCGAGCAGCATAAAATACAAGTGGTTCATTTTCAGTTTGAGCGTTTCGGCGGCCACCAGTGCAGCAGTCCGTCCCTCGGCTTTGTAAAGCGCATACGTCCGGTTAAGGGCAACACTGGGCGAATTGTTGACGCGTAGAAGCTGATCGTATAGGGCCAGAATAGCAGCCCATTTTTCCGGCGTATCTTCTTTCACACAATGCCAGGAAGCGATCCGGGCTTCCAGATGATAGGTACTCAATTCGTCGCCCTGCAAGGATCGTTCTAAATAAGCGAAGCCCTGCCGAATTAAAGCCGTATCCCACAATGCTTCGTTTTGCTGTTCGTAAAGAAGTAGCACACCATCACCAGCTTGCCCGGACCCTTCATCGGAACGCCGACCGGCCGAGCGTCGATCCGACCGGGCGTCGCCACGCCGGGCCTCAAAGCGCGAGGCATGGAAACACATCAGGGCCATCAACGCGTTGATTTTGGGCTGATTGGTTGGTTCGTACTCGGTGAGCATGACCCCTAAACGCATTGCTTCCAGACACACCTCTTTCTGGAGCGTTTGGTTTTGGGTCTTTGAGTAATACCCCTCGTTGAAAAGCAGGTAGATGACGTGTAGCACCCGGTCTAACCGGCGGACGAGTTCACCTTCGTCGGGTAAGGCCATCGGTACGTTGGCAGCCCGCAGTTTTTCTTTCGCCCGAAACAATCGTTTGCTAATGGTTTCTTTGTTGGTCAAAAAAGCTTCGGCAATCTCGTCGATGCCGAAACCGCAGAGAATACGTAAGGCTAAGCCGATCTGGGCTTCGTCGGCAATCAGGGGCGTACAGACGGCAAACAGCATTTGCAGTTGACTATCCCGAATCGTTTGCGCCGAGAAGCTCACCTCGTCCCACTCCTCGTCGGTGGTATGCCCGTCGAGTCCACGACGGGCCGTTAGTTCGGGCATGATTTTGTCGTCCAGCAGTTTACGTCGTCTGAACTGATAGAGCGTTTTCTGTTTGGCTACGGTGTAGAGCCAGGCCGCTGGATTAGCGGGCAAGCCCCGAACGCCCCAGGTTTCAGCAGCCAGCAGAAACGTTTCGCTCACGATGTCCTCGGCCAGTTCGATATGCTGCAAACCAAACCGCTTACTAATGACGGCCACCAGCCGGACAAACTCCTGCTGAAACAGGGACTTGAGCGATTCATGCGCCTTTTCCATATGGCTTGACTTTGTTTACGTTGGTTCGTGAGCGCTTTCAGAGAAGCCTGCTATCCAAGCTAAAAACGAATATTGATGCTTCCTTACCCAGCAATTCGCCCAGGCAGAGCGATAACAGCCAAGGCTTCACTTACGCTGTCGTAACTCAACCCGGTTTCCATCCGGGTCCAGCACTGTCGCACGAACCCCATACGGATAGTCCTCCGCTTCCGTTTCAAACGGTATGCCCTCAGCAGCCAATACGCGGCATTCTTCTCTCAGATTAGTTGACTCAATGAAAAGAAATCCTGGGTGTAGAGCAGGAGTCGTTTCGGCTACATCCGTTGAGGAGGCAATCTCTCCCTTCAGCACCATTAATTCGACATCCTGACCGGCAAAGCCCAGGGTTAAAAATCGACCGTCTGGCCCGGGGTAATCGATTCTTTTTTCGAACCCAAGCCGGGTATAAAACGCAAGGGCATTGTCCTGATCGCTTACGATCACATTGACATACATGATTTTGGTAAACATAATTTTGTATTGTAGAATAGGTTGCTGATTAGTAGACGTTGAATCCTGTTTTCAACCCCTGAATTAGTTATCGTGTAACTTGTGTCTTATTACCCAAGCAGAGGTCGGATTTCGACGCTGCCACCCATGGCTAAAACCGGGCATCCATGCGCTAAGGCCGTCGCTTCGTCCAAGCTGTCGGCCCTGACTACCAAAAAACTACCCAGCCGCTCCTTGACTTCGACAAACGGGCCATCGGTAATCAGGCCATCGGCCCGCAGCACTTTGCCCTCCGTTGCCAGTCGGGTGCCGTTACTGGCTAATTTTCCCTGGGCCGTAATGTCACCTACCCACGCCTGCCAGCGTTTCGTTATAGCTTCCAACTCCGTAGGCGACATGGCACTGGGGACCACATCGGTGGGTTGACGGAATAATAAAATGAATTCGCTCATGGTAAATAAAAAGTTCTGGTGTTCACGGGGTCTGTAATGAGATGCATGTTGATATGGGACACCCGAAAACACAATAATCCAGCACTGAACGTTCGACGGGTGAATTGGCTAAGTACGCTCCGATGCCAAAGAGTGTTTTCATGGCCGGGTAATTAGCCTGGTAAGGATTGATTCGCTGTTCCATGGTTGATTGGCAAGTTAGTGTTCGACCCAACAATGACTGAGTCTCCCGAAATTGGACATCCTGTTAGTTTTTTGTTTTCTGTCGCCACAAGGTAATCAGCCTGCGGACACGGCACGTTATGCCTAATCTTGGTGAGGTAAGCTTGTTAGTAAGCCGACAGTAAAAAAATCGCAAAAATTTGCGTAGTCGAATAGCTACACATATATTTGTAGTCAAATGACTACACGATGAATTTAAGACGAGACGTTTTCCAGGCCATCGCCGACCCGACCCGAAGGGCTATCCTGCTGTTGGTAGCCTCCCAATCCATGACCGCCGGAGCCATAGCCGCCAACTTTGACTCCGCCAGACCGACCGTGTCAAAGCACCTGCAAATACTCACCGAATGCGAACTGCTCGAACAGGAGCAAAACGGCAGGGAAATTTACTATCACTTAAACGCACAGAACATGAAGGAGATAGCCGACTTTATTGAACCCTTCCGCCAGATGTGGGATGACCGGTTTAACAAACTGGAAACGATCATGAAACAGCACCAACCCAAAAAATAAACCACTATGGAGCCGAAAACAAAAATTTATGCCGAAGACGGCAAACAGGAATTAGTGATTACCAGGGAGTTTGATCTGCCGGTGGAATTACTCTTCAAGGCCTATGTGGAGCCAGACATTGTTGAGCAATGGATGGGAACGAAAGTGCTGAAACTGGAAAACAAAAAGCACGGTAGCTGGCACTTTGAAACAACCGATCCCAATGGAAACAAACATGGGTTCAATGGGGTGATCCACGAGTTTAACCCGAACCAGAAAATCACCCGGACATTTGAAATGGATAATTCCCCCGCGTCGGCGCGGGGCCGCCCGTGCGATCCAATATTCCGTTCAGCTTGAATTTCTGGAATTTGAACCCCTCACTGACGACACCAGCAGACTCACTATGCACATCGTGTATAGAACGGTCGCGCTCAGAGACCAAATGGTACGGCTACCCTTCGCACAAGGGCTGAACATGGCTCACAACCGATTGCAACACGTAATAAGCAGTTTAAACTAATCTCTTATGACTACGCGGAACAAAATCACATACTGGGTTGCCACGGGTATATTAGCTTTGGGCATGATGGCGCAAGGCCTGGCGCAACTGATTCATACCAAAGGGTACACGAACATTATTGTCCATTTAGGCTACCCATTGTATTTTTTGGACATCATTGGTGCCTGGAAAATACTCGGAGTGATTGTGGTTCTACTGCCACGCTTTACGCTGGTCAAAGAATGGGCTTACGCCGGCTTCTTCTTTGTCATGTCGGGTGCGGCAGCATCACATATCGCATCGGGTGATTCGGTGACCGAGTTACTGCCCTCGCTGGTATTGCTTGGTTTGATTGGGGTGTCGTGGTATTTCAGACCTGCAAATCGAAAAATAATCTCATTTCCTCAACAAGAGCCGCATGAAAAAGGAACTCTCTCCCCAGCAGCGTGAAGAACTACTCAGTGCATTAAACGTCCGTTTCGAGAAAAACAGGCAACGCCACGAAGGACTTCAATGGGCTGCCGTGCTGGCTAAATTGGAAGCTAACTCCCAAAAGCTGTGGTTATAGTGTTCCCAATTAGTTGGACAGCCTTCGAGCTAATTCAAGCTTAGGGAAGCTAGATCGAAAATTGTACTTTCCCCTTTCCCACTTGGTTCGTTGACATACCATTGAGCAGGTGTCTGGTAGCCTAATGACTGGTGCTTACGCTCGTAATTATAGAAGCGAAAGTACTTATCCAACCCCTTCCACAAAGATAATCCGTCCGCGTAGCCCCGCAAATACACATGTTCGTATTTCAAGGTACCGCACCGGCGGACCGGCCAGAACCGTTCCACAAAAATATTATCTAAAGCCCGCCCTTTGGAGTCCATGCTGACGGCAATTTGCCGATCCTGCAAGGGCTTTAGAAAATCCTTCGAGGTAAACTGACTGCCCTGATCCGTATTGAAAATCAGCGGCTGTCCCCACTGCCCAAAGGCATCATCCAGTGCGTCGATGCAGAAATCAGTCAACAGCGTATTGCTCAATCGCCACCCTAAGATGAAGCGCGTATGCCAGTCAATCACTACACACAGATACAGAAACCCGGTCGCCATGGGGATGTAGGTGATGTCAGTGGACCAGACTTGATTGGGCTGATTAATCACCACTCCGCGTAATAAGTACGGGTAAATTTGATGGCCTTCGGCGGGCTTGGACATGTTGGGTTTCTGGTATACTGTCTCCAGGCCCATTAGCCGCATGAGTCGATGTACTCGCTTGATATTGACTGGATTATCTACAGTGCTAATCTCTTGATGCATCCGACGCACCCCCATCCCTGGCCGATCGGTGAACAACTTATCAATCCGTTCCATCAAGGCCAGGTTCTCCGCTGACTCGCCCAGTGGCTGATAGTAATAACTCGACCGGGCTAAACCCAGCAATTGGCACTGGCGAGCAATACTAAGTTGGGCGTGTTCTGGCTCAATGAGCCAGTGCCGATCACGGTTCAACTCATCCGTAATTTTTTTTTGAGGTAGTCGTTCTCCACCTTTAATTGCCCAATCTGTTGAAACAGCGGAGACTCGATCTGTTCGCGCTGTTCGAGCGAAAGGGTTGGCTTGTTGGAGCCAGATTCGAAGAGAGCAGGAACTCCCTCTAAAACCTGCCGTTTCCAGTCGGTGATCATCTGGGCGTGAATACCAAATTCGCTGCTCAGTTGAGCCAGGGTTTTGGTTCCCTTGAGAGCTTCCAAGACCACTTTGGTCTTGAAATGAGCATCGTGGATGCGTCGGATGGGTATTGCCATTGTTGAACATTTCGTAGTTGCAAGGTAAATTGTTTCAAGTTATCCTTGCTGTCCAGTTTTTGGGGAACATCATAATCTATTCCGCCGTGGCTGATGTAGAAGCGAATGTGCCCGGTGAGCAGGCCACCGTTTCCTGGATCGAACTCGATCCAAAGCGGCCCGTTGGCCTGTTCAACTTTCACCCCGGCAAATGGCGTATTATCTACCGGATCAACCGGGATGAAGATCGGCAGGCCGCCGTTGAACCCGCCTATGTTGACCGCCTGATCAAAACGTACTTTCCGCAGATTACTCACCACCGCTTGTTATGGGCCAGTAGCTTCCGGCTGGGTCAGGGCCAATCCAGCCACTATCACGTTGGCCAGGTAGTGTTGGCCGGTGATGCGGCTCATCCGATGGGGCCATCCGCCGGAGCGGGGATGATGGTGGGTATGGTAGGCGTATGGTGGTTGGCCGGGCGGTTGCAAACCATCGTTGAGGAGCCGGATATGACCCGTATTCACCAGGTGCTGGCGGACTATGAATCAGCGCAACGCCAGGGATCGAAACACATTCAACGCGCCAATGCCCTTACGTTTGCCCAGATTTCTCTGAGAAATGGTGTTTTAGCGGTCATCAGACCAGCGCTATTGCGGTTTCTATCGTTGCTGCCTTTCGTCAGGCGTAAGCTTATCAATGACGACTCGCTGACCAATCAGACCATCGAGGTTGCCCCTTTTCCAGCGCAGTAAGGTAGTCAGGTTTGATGGTATCGTACCTCGGCTTTACTATTTCGTTTCTGCTCCCTTGCTGAAACAGGCGGATACGGATGACTATAAGCCCGTAGCGTAACCCGTTCGTCCAGCATGAGTTAGTTGTATTTATGGCGTTGTCTCTTCCTCAGAATGGAGAAAATCAAATGGCTCTGGGTAGTGAACCGTTCCCTTTACCGCTTCCTGATAGGCTGGTAAGCGGTAGGCTTGCCAAACGGATTCGGGCAAGGGAAAAGGTGGTTCTATACCCATGGCATGAGACGACGTAAAGCCAAAACGAGGATAGTAAGCCGGAACGCCTTCCACCACAACCACCGGGAAATCGGATTTTCTTAACCAGTTTAGTGCGTACTCAACGAGTGATGTTCCCACCTTACGTCGCTGAAAACTGGGCAGCACGCCCAATGGTGACAGCAGCGCGGCCGTGTGCCCTGAGCTAATCGTGGCTCGGCTAAACATCAGGTGGCCGACCAGCACGCCATCCACTTCGGCAACCAGATTGAGTTCGGAAATCAAGGCTTCGGACATACGCAATCTGCGAACCAATTCAGCGACGCGTACGTCGGGTGCAAATGCGGCCAGCGCCAGTGCTTCGGTTAAGGCGTAATCAGCCGCTGTTTCGTTACGAATAATAATGCTTACTGGACCTTTCGAACTATTAATCATAAAACGATCTAATTGCCTCTTTTTATGGCTGTGTCTCAGATTGAATTAGAGAACGAGGGCAAGCAAATCGGAACCCTGCCTCATTTAACAATGAACAAGAATATTAAGCAAGCGGCCAAAAGGGTCTCTGATAAAGAAGCGTTTGACGCCCCAAGTTTCTTTCGTCGGACCATATTCAATGGGAAGATTGGCATGAACTACTCGTTGGTAAACGTCCTCAAGGTCATATACTTCTATCGTAATATCCGGTACGGCAGTCCCCGATCCACCTTCTATAGCTATACTGATTTGTGGCGTGGTACTCGCATGAGCTTCGAAGGTTATAATCCATCCCAGATCCATTGCAATCGTCAAACCTAAAATTCGCCCGTAAAACGCCTTAGCTATGTCTATGTTGGACTTTCCAGCCCCTATATTCGTCACGATTCTCTTTACCATAATAGGCTCTCATTTATTAACAAGGTCTTCTGCTAAAGCTACAAACCAGCTTAATAACTGTAAAACCGGTAATCTTGATAGCCATCCGGCTCACTCATAGAGCATACGATACCATCACTTACCCTTAGGTATAACAACGGTAGCCTCTACTTCGCCTAAAAAGTCGGCTCTAAACAAGTTGCTGACTTCAACAGCGGTACTTGTTGGGGGATGCTGTACATTAACGTACTTATCCCGAGTCTCCCGGACGGCTGGTAAGTGCCTTATATCACGGAGGTAATACGTTAGCTTGACTACGTTGTCCATTGCTCCGTGAACTGACGCTACAGCCGCCCAGAGATTACGAAATATCTGCTCAAACTGAAGTTTGGGATCATCTTTGCCAACGACATTGCCAGCGCTACCTGACCCGATATGAGTACCATTCTGGCTGTTCCCAAATCAACCTCAACCAATTGGGAGTAGCCCTTCGGGGTCGCCAGTACAGTTGGGTTTGAAAACTGAACAATTGGTGGGACCTGCTGACTAAACGTCTTCCCGTAAACGAATCCTAAGATCAGCGTTGTAACGACTAATTTTCGTACCATAAGCAACGTAAAAGTAGCATTAAGTGGCTTTCATTACTATCCGCCGGTTCTCGGGTCTGAGTGACCAGGAGCCGATGGCCAAGACGCCGAACAGCAGCGACCAAATGAACTGGCCAGGGCCGTCCCCCACCAGTAAATGCGACACAAATCCTCCGGTGAATAGAATAACAACGCCCGCGTACGCCCATTCTTTCATCAGCAGCAATCCAGGCATAAAGATAACCACAGCCGCAGCCAGCTTGCAGGCACCCAGAATTGCTCCTAAATAGAGTGGGTAGCCAAGATGCCTCAGAATAGTATCTACATACCCTTTGTTGAGCAGATCAAAATCCCAAAGTGCGCCATACACTAATTCAAAGGTGATTAACGCTGTGATGATCCAATATCCAATAAGTCGTGCTTTTGACGGGGTACGGGTCTGAGGAGATACCAAGAGGTTCATGGGACATAGTGGTTGGTTTGCACCCCAGTAATGACTGAGTCGCTCGAAATTGGACACCTTGAACACTATTTTTTTTACATTCGGGTTTAACGGGTATGCCCTTACTTTTCATCACGTTAATTACATGTACAATTTGAAATCAGTCCGTAATGAACCCGTTCATTAATGCGCTCTGTCAATTTACTCCTCTGTCTGACAAAAGCCAGCGTGCCCTATCTGCTATCGCCAACCGGTTAACGCTGAACAAGGGGCATATGCTGGTACAGGCCGATATCATCAGCGAATCCATCTATTTTATCGAAACGGGCCTGGCCCGGACGCACTACTATAAGGACGGCCGCGACGTAACGGACTGGCTCAGTGCCGAACAGCAGTTTGCCGGTTCCATCGTGAGTTTTCTGAGTCGGCAACCCGACCGGCGCATCGTGCAGTTACTGGAGCCGTCGGTTGTCTGGTCGGTGCCGTACCGGTCGCTGGAAGAACTCTATGCCAGGCATCACGATATGGAGCGCTTAGGCCGATTGTTGGTCAGCCACGGGTTGCTGCTGGTGCAACAACGGTTCGATGAGCTGCACATGGCCACGGCCCTGGAGCGCTACCAGCGATTAATGGCAACCAACCCTACACTGGTGCAGCGTGTTCCGCTCGGTATGATTGCGTCATATTTAGGTGTCACGCCCGAAACGTTGAGCCGAATTCGGGCGCAGGTGTAACTTTTTGACAATTGTCAAAGGACGAAAACCGGCAGCAGGCCAACTTTGGACATTCAAAAGCAACTAATCAGCACCTGCTCATGAACGTCGTCTTATGGGTTATTCAAGGTCTTCTGGCCCTGGCTTTTTTCTATTCGGGCCTGATGAAATCCACGCGCAGTGAACAAACACTCGTGGCAATGGGAATGACGGGGGTTGAACACCTGCCGTTGTCATTGATCCGATTCATTGGTATTTCTGAATTGGCCGGAGCCACCGGTCTGATCTTGCCGCTCCTGCTCAACCAACTACCGGTATTGACTCCGCTTTCTGCGCTGTGTCTCGGGTTAATTATGATACCAGCCGCCATCATTCATTACCGGCGTGGGGAGCCGAAAACGGTCGGGCTGAATGGCGTCTTTTTTGTACTTTGTGTACTGGTGGCCTACAGTCGCTGGATTGAGTTGACCGCCTAACGGTCAAACTTTGATGCGTCGAGCCAGGCGGATAACCGCCTGTTTTCGTGCTGTGCCTGACCGGCCAGGACGAACGCAACGCCACGTCACTTATCAACCACCCTGAACTGTCCATCGTAAATCAGTCTTCGTTTGTGTTGTCCGTTTGAGCAGTTTATCAGATAACTCAATAGTGAGTGTTCTGATTACGGATGAGGCCGCTACCGGATCGTAATAAAACAGCAAAACTATGAACCGATTTTACCGCTATACCGGCTTGATCTTCATGCTGACCGGCGTCCTGCATGTTGTTACGGGCGTCGTGGCGTTTAAGCATCAGTTCAACGCGATGATTGCAACGCGTTCGGTCGCCAGTGCCCGCGAATCGGTTGACCACCAACTGGCTTTCTGGTTTACGTTTGTAGGCCTGTTGATGGGGCCGACCGGCTACCTGATGGATTGGGTTGGGCGCCGGAAAGGAATGGTGCTGCCAAGTGCCTTCGGATATGTGTTGACCGGACTTTGGTTGGTTGGTGTCGTACTGATGCCAACCAGCGGTTTTTGGCTGGTGTTGCTTCAGAGCATTTACTTGACCAGCTACAGCCGTTGACACCCATAATTCACTCTTTGGATCAGCTAATCCATTATTTCGCAATGGTCAAAACCAATCGACCGCACCGTCGTTTCAACTGTCATTCCGTTGGACAAGTTAGGCCTGACTGACGTGGAGATGGACTCGGTACTGACGCTGGTGCTCACGCACGCGGAAGGCACCTCCCGTATTCGTGCCAACCAAACCCAATCCGATACGGGCATAAGCGACACGGAATGGTGGGTAGTCAGTACCCCGCTGCTAGAAAAGGTGACGGATACACAGCGATTTCCGGTAGCCGCCCGCAGAGGGCAGTCAGCGGGTCAGGCCTACCAAGGTGTTTCTGATCCAGCCCATGCGCCTACATTTAGCTTGGATCGGATTTTAGGTGGTGTAGCCCTATTGATAAACGAGCGCCAGAAAAGCAGTGGATTCTCTGAACTTTAGGGGAGTTGCTTTCGATAGCCGCCTACCGTTTACCATTACCGGTAATCGTCCTGAATGGCGGCATACGACTTGCTTTTATGACGGGGCCATAACTGAGCAAATTTGAGTTCAGTACCCGTCAGCAAGTGAACACAAAGCCGCATGTCGTCCTCCGACAAGCTGCCAAAAAATAAACGGCCTAACTGACTGGTTCGCCCGTAACAATCCTGGAGCACCGCTGCACCGGCATCCGTCAGCACCAACCGTCGGGATCGTTTGTCGGTCTCGTCATCGCGCTCCGATACGAAGCCGTATTTCTTCAATCGGTCAATGATGAGCAGCCCCGACGAAAGCCCGGTAATGGTGTGGTTAATCACATCAGTTTTGCGGGGTTGTTGCAGATGGGCAATGGCATTCATGAATAAGAATTCCTCAAAATGCCGGAGCCCCGTGCCTTCGATGACTTTTTCGGCGTAGGCTAAATAAAGTCGATCAATCCGATTGATGAGCTTGATGAGCAGCAGATTGATCTCTGGCGGGACGATACCATCCGCTATTGCTCCCTGCTGACGACTCTGCTGGGCTTCGATAAGCTGGTAGCGGTAAAAATCCTCCAAATCAGCCTGCGGATTTCGGCTCGAAAACGCGGCCCATTGCGTCACTAAGTCAACCGTTTTGTCCATACTACATCAGTTATGATGCAATATAGACTTTTTTACAACAGGATTGATTTATAATCATTTCTGTTGTACTTTTGCCTTATAAACATCATAAATGATACAAATATGAACCCTGTATCAATCAGTTTAGACAAATTTGCGATTCACGTCAAGGATGTGGAGCAGTCGATGGCCTATTACCAGCGTATTCCGGGAGCCCGGTTAGTGATGCATCAGCCCGGACACATTGCCATTTTTCAACTGGGTAAAAACGAGTTGAACTTAGTGCGGTTAGACATCATGCCGCCGTTTCACTTAGAGTTTGAGGTCGAAGCAGTGGATCAGTTGTACGCTGATTTTCAGCGGGATGGTTTCCCGGTGCAGAGCCCGCCCGAAGACAAACCCTGGGGCGAACGCACTTTCTATTCCCTCGATCCAGATGGAAATCTGATGGAGTTTTCGCGTAGCCAGCCAACAGGAGATCAGGATTAATGCATCGCTGACCGATACCCCTGACATACTGCTGTCAACTGCCCAACTTAGTTTTGCCCATCATCCATTTAAATCGGTTGAACCATGACAACACAGGAAGTCGCAAAACGGTACTACGAACTCATACAGCAGCATCAGTACGAGCAAATTCAAAACGAACTCTACGCGCCCGATGCGGTTAGTATTGAGCCTGAAAACGATACCAATCTCCCATTGGTGGTTACCGGCATCGAAGCCCTCCAACAAAAAGAAGGTCTTTTCTTCTCCCAGGTTGAGACCATGCACGGTAGTTACATGAGCGAACCAGTTGTGTCCACGTTCTTCTTCTCGATGATGACGGGCATGGACGTAACGATGAGGGGCAAGCCGCGAAAGAATAAAGAGCAAATCGGTGTTTTTGAGGTCCGCAACGGCAAGATTGTTAAAGAACAGTTCTTTTTCGACGATTTTGCCTGAGCCGCTCAAGCCGCTGCCCGTAGTGGGCAGCGGCTTTTTTCTTTCTCGTCAATTCTTTCCCGGTATTGGACAAACGTCATTTTCTGAGGTTCGAAATGTTCCGTTGTTGTCAGCAACCGGTCAATGCTCGTTAGGGAAAAGGAACGAAAATCCTGGCGTAACCGGCAGAAAGCAACCAGTATCCAGTCGTTATTTTGACTGCTATACAGGGCGAATGGCTCCAGGCTTCGCTGCGTTTTTACGCCCTCTTTACTGGTATAATCAATCTGAAGCACCAGATAGTCAACCAGGGCTTTTTGTATTTCTAACAGGTATTTGCTTTTGGGCGAACGGTCAATGTACGTATTCGTAACAGCCATTTTTTGCCCAAGCGTCTCTGCCTTATTTCGGACGTTTTTGGGAATAACGGCCCGTATTTTGGCCACCGCTGCCGTAAACTCCGCGATCAGTGAAGTGTCTTTGCTCGACTGAATAATCAGCTCCGCCGTTAACAGCGCGTTGGCCTCTGACTCCGTAAACATAACGGGCGGAATCCGGTAACCATCCATCAAACTGTAGCCTTTCCCGTCCTCTAATACGATGGGAACACCGGCCTGTTCCAGGGTCTTTATGTCCCGGTAGATTGTTCGGACGCTGACACCAAACTTGTCGGCCAGTGCGGGCGCTTTTACGAGTCGGCGGGACTGTAACTGCGTCAATATGGCCGTTAGCCGCGAAATTCGCTTTGTTTCTATGTCCATATCCTGAGTGAAATCGTACTGATAGCTGTCAATAACAACTAAAAGTAGTGTCAGTACAACCACAAGTGGTTGTCTTTTTCTGATTCTGGAAATACCTCCCAATACCTTTGCTAAGCGAAAAGCAACCTACTATTTATGGAAACTAAGCTGATTGGTAGCAAGATTGCCGAAACACGAAAGAAAGCAAATCTGTCTCAACTGCAACTGGCGCAGCAAGTTTTTGTTAGCCCGCAAGCCGTTGGCAAATGGGAACGCGGGGAATCATTACCAGACATCGTCACCTTAACCCGACTATCGCAAACTCTGGGGGTTGATCTGAATTATTTCTCAGAAAGCTTCTAATCTGCCGCCACCCCAACAACTTCTAAACCGACCAATGAACGTACTGAGCGAACGTTTCAGGCGGTTGATAACCCCTCCGGCGAACCGGAGTTACTAACAAATTTTAGCGATAGCAACCTACCAGAGAGCGATTTCGCGGGTGTTACTGCCCGGAAAGGCAATTTCGCAGGAAGCGCATTACGTGCCTCCAGCTTGCGGGTGCAGACCTAACGGGCAGTTCGTTTGCGGGCAGCGACCTGCGCGAAGCCAATTTTGACGGACCTAACCTGACTGACTGTAACTTATCGGGTATTGACCTTAAGGGGGCGAGTTTTAACCAATCCATCCTTGTAAACACCAACTTCAGCGCATCGGGGCTGGACGGAGCAACATTCAGCGGAGTAACGCTGACCGATGTTAAACTGGCCGCTACGGACCTAAGAAAAACAATTTTCGAAAATTGTCGCTTCAACGGTGTTGACTTTCGGCATTCCGATTTGCGGGGGCTGTGCTTAGAAGGGCAAACCTTTGTTTGTGTCAAGTTTGACGAGACGACCCTCAACGACGTTACGTTTAAAGGAGCAACACTCAGGAATGTATCATTCCGTTCGGCGCATATGGCTAAGAAAAAACCCATGTGCTTTGACAGCGCGACGATGGATAAGCTAACCGCTGCCGTACTCATGCGAATTGTCATACTACCTGAATCTGCCAAACTATTCGTCATAAACTACCTGTCTGCCTTTACTCCCTTCATTCGTACCAACATTTGTTTTCTGTAGGTGCAATCCGCCGACTTTCGGATTTGTGGGGTAGTCTGGTTTAGTGTGCCGCGAAATCCGTCTAAACCAGATCACCCCAATAGGTATAAGAATAGAGTCAGCTTGCTCTATGATTAAACCCTGAAACATAACTCTTTCAATCATACAAGGATATACAAAAAATGGTCAAAGACGATATAATAATCTTCGGCAAGTGTAACTGGCGGGTACTTGCCGTTGAAGACGGTAAAGTGCTGATTATTACCGAAAGTATACTGGAGCTGCGTTGGTATCACACAAAATTTGTCGAGACAACATGGGCCGATTGCGAGTTAAGAAAATACCTTAATAATGAATTTTACGATACATTTAACCAGGATGAAAAAGAAAGAATTATTACCGCAGTAAACCGTAATTCCGACAACCCGTGGTTCAATACAAAAGGAGGTACAGACACTACGGACAGTCTGTTTTTGCTTAGTCTGGATGAAGTTTGCGCGTGTTTTGGCGATAGCCGTGAAAAATTGCTGAATAAAGGCAGTCAAAAATGGCACATAGACGACGAAAACAACGGAAGCCGACAAGCAACCTATGGCAGTGATTTTCACTGGTGGCGGCTTCGATCACCCGGTTATTACGGGCGCACTGCCGCGAGCATCAGCGCCAATGGACATGTCTACGTCCGTGGCAACGGCGTTTACGGCAGACCCAGAGACGGGGGCGGTGTTCGTCCCGCTTTGTGGCTGAAGCTGGAAGATTAAACCTTAGTTTTCACCTGCACGAGAGGTCTCCTCAAATGGATGCAATGCCCTGGAGAAGCATCTGCTCAGCCCCCCACTGTTTGAGTAGGTCAATGAACGGCAGCAGTCCGGCTCCGCTGGACGTCAGCGAGTACTCGACACGGGGCGGTACTTCCAGGTACACGTGACGCGTCACCAATTGATCGGCTTCCAGTTCGCGCAGGGCCTGAGTCAGCATCTTGGGCGTTATGTCGGGCAGGCATCGGCGAAGCTGCCCGTAGCGTACCGAATCACCGCTTAGCAGGGCAATGATTCGACCTTTGTATTTACCACCAATGCGCTGAAAGGCGTAGTCAAGGCAGCAGCGGGGTAACGCGGAGGAAGCCGCCGTCGTCTTTTTTGCCATAATGACAAATTTATGTGCCTGATCCTGTTTTTGGTATCGTTTGGGTACGTAAGGCACAAAAAAGTGCATACTTGATGCACTGATAGCAGCGACTGTTATTTGTGGTGAGTTGTCATTTTTCGTACATAGCCATGAAAGCCCTGCACATTCCCCGCTTCGGCATCGACCACCTCACGGTAGTTGATTTACCGATTCCAGAACCTGGTCAGCATTTTGGTAAAGTGGTCGTCACAGTTTGAGTTGGTCGAACGTGCATAGCGTATAAGTGCGCTACCACGCTAAGAATCACTTCATTGAAGACAACGTTTGACGAGTCTATCGTTAATCGTCGCCTTTAATCACACCCTTGGCCATCCAGACGGAAAGAACGAACCCTAACGGGTATAACGGCCGTTGTATCCACAAATCCTTTCAAGGCAAATAGCCCGATGAATTGCGGGTTTATGTCCGATTCATACGTCTTTATTTCTTTGAATGAAAAATTGTCGACCGGGCTGGCGGAGTAAAGAATTCGGAACGTTCGCCCTTGCTTCTCGACCCGAAACGCAACGTGTTTCAGATTCGTCGTGGCGATACGCCGGTCGTTGGCAGTAGCCAGGGCAAATAAGGGCTGATGCACGAACTCTTCCAGATTAGTGTCCTGTTCACCATAGGACGCAATGGCCTGAATCAGCACCTCACCCGGTTTGACGTACCCGCCAAAATAATTATTGTACGAGAGCGACAGCCGAATGCTTTTACCCGTAAACAGCGTGTCTTCCATCAGGATAAGCCCGGCCTGCTGCCAGTTGCCACCGGGTACGAAGTCCTTGAAATGCACTTCGGCGCGGAAACAATCAGTCTCAACCCGGTGAAGCAACAGATTCTGTACGCCTACCGTCTCGCCGGTTTTGGGCCAGGTATCGCCGAAGAGGGTAAACAAGCTCAGGTAGCCAGGCTTCTCAGCCCGGCGATTCCAGAAGCGCGTATTCTTCCGTTGAACAAACCAGCCACGCCGGTTCAGGTCTGCTTCGTCAGAGTTTTGAAACGTTTCCCGTAGCTGCGTTGGGCTTGGCTTTAGAAACACGAATACCCCACCGATGACAGCGGCTATCAGCAGCCCAACAATCAGACCCCAATGAATCGGTTGCGGTTTACGTCGGCTTACCGAAGGCGAGCGGTCAGCGGGCAAGTCCGCTTGTTCGCGGTAACGAAACCAGTACGGAAAGTGCTCCTCGGTTTTCTTGCGCTCCGTTTCAGTCGTAGCGGGGGCACCCAGCACGTAGCGGGCCAACGTATCAAGGGTAGCCACCGATGGGTTTTCCAGCTTACCCGGCGCGCCAGCCAGCAGAAACTGGGTATAGTTTTTCAGGCTTCGCCAGCCGATGACCAGCCCCGTACGTTCCAGGATGGCATTGCTTAAGTGCTTACTGTCCGGTTCAGAAAGCGGGCTGCTCAGCGGACGGTCGAAACACGTCATCACCACCGCCTGCAGCAGGTGGGCAAACACCCGCCGGTCAAACTCATCCATTCATTACCATAAATCTATCGGCTGGCGAAACGAGTCGCGCACGAACCATCCGGTCCGGTCAGTAACCCGCCCTCACCCGTTGCAACAACGGTAAAATTAACCGGAATTGGCTAATTCCGTCACGTTTCCGCCCCAATTCCGCCGGTTCTGGCTCACTCAGCGCAGCTTTGTCGAAACAATAATCGATGATGAAAAACGCCTTGCTGCTTGTTTATGGAGTCACGAGCCTGCTGCTCACAGCCGTCCCGCTGATGGCTCAGGTTGCGCCAACGGGCCCCTTGTTGCCGGCGAACCGGCCAACCCCCGCGCAAGCGGCTACGGGGCTGCCCCGCGATACCGTTGCCGACCGAAATTCGGTTGCCCTTCCTGACCGGTTGGTCAGCCCGCGTGACAGCAGTAGTCCGGGCGGCCGGGTGCTGGGGGCTCTGCTGGACTCAGCGACACACCAGCCCGTTTCGTTTGCGACGGTCGCCGTTTTAACGCCGGAGCGAGGCCAACTCACGAGCGGTACCACAGCGGACGCCCAGGGTCAGTTTATCATTTCCAACTTAGCCATTGGTCGATACTGGCTCCGGATTTCCTTCGTTGGTTACCAAACCAAACAGATTGCCTTCCGCATAACCTCCCAACAACCGGACGTTCAACTGAGTCGCGTGTGGTTGCGGCCCGACGTGCGCTTACTGAAGGCGGTTGAGGTGATTACCTGGAAATCCTTAGTTGAAGAAAAAGACGACCGGCTGGTGTACAACGCCGAAAAAGACGTAACCGTGCAGGGCGGCAATGCCACCGACATTATGCGGAAAGTACCCCTGCTGACGGTCGATCTGGAGGGTAACCTCAGCCTGCGCGGTAGCCAGAACGTGCGGGTGCTGATCAACAATAAACCGTCTGCCTTAGTGGCGGGCAGTATGGCCGACGCCCTCAAGCAGCTACCGGCGGATCAGATCAAAGCCGTTGAAGTCATCACCAGCCCTTCAGCTAAGTACGACGCCGAAGGATCAGCCGGAGTCATTAACATCGTCCTGAAGAAAAATACGGGGCGGGGGTTTTCCCTGGGCCTGGATACCGGACTGGGTAACCGGGGGGGCAGTCTAAGTCTGAACAGTAGTTTGCGCGTGGGTAAGATGGCCTTTTCGCTGGGCGGTTCGGGTTGGCTAAACTACAACATCAGGGGCACGTTTGCCAATACCCAAACCACTGGCCCGACGATAGCGAATCAGCGGGCGGATACCCGCAGCCGCGCCCAGTCGGGGCAGTATACCTTCGGATGGGATTACGACCTGAACAAAACCAACACGCTGGCGACCAGCGTCCGCTTCGGACTCCGCAACAACTACGCCACCCAGGACCACCTGACTACCCAATCGCTCAGTATCGGTCAAGTTGCCCCCCTCGCTGACGTGCGCAATGTCGTGACCCTTGACTTGTCACGCAGTGTGGATGTCAATACGGTGTACACGCACGTATTCAAACCCCGGCGGGAACTCAGCCTGCTGGCGCTTTACAGCCGGAACGACCGCACGAATAAGTTCACGGTCGACCAACTAAGCCCGGTCAATCTGAACCGGGTGAGCCGTCGCGACCGGAATGAAAATCCCAGCCTGAATGGGGAAACAACCCTACAGGCTGACTACCAAATGGCTCCGGCTTTGCACCGGGCGGGGGCGGACCCGGTACTGGAGGTGGGCGTCAAGGCGATTTTTCGGCGGGTAAACAGCGATTACGTTAACCAATGGGACAGTAGCGGACAAAGCAGTTTCGTGATCAATCCGCTGTATCTCTCTAATGGATTACGCTATCGGCAGAACGTGCTGGCCGGCTACGTCTCCTACCGGCTTTCGTTTCCCAGACAATACACGCTTCATCTGGGCCTTCGGTACGAACACACCGCGATTCGTGCGCACGATCAACCGACAGCGGCTGAAGCGGATGGCTCCCTCGTCCTGTTTCCCGTACCGGATTACGGTAGCTGGCTGCCCAGCTTTGCCCTCTCAAAAGCCCTTAAAAGCGGAAAACGGATCAAGCTAACTTATAATCGTCGGCTACAGCGGCCCGGAATTCAGTTTTTGAATCCTAACCTGAATAGGGCCAATCCGCTGACTATTATTCAGGGCAATCCGCTGGTGGGCCCGGAATCAACGCACAATGTGGAGCTAAGTACGGGCACGACCATCAACCGGTTGTACGTCAACGCGTCTCTATTTGCCCGGTTGACGACCCATGCCATCCAGCCGGTACGTGACTCGGTCAGGATCGCAGTCGCTTCGACCAGCTCCCCCGGATGGGCCACCGGTATTCGCACCAGCTACCAAAACATTGGTCAGGAGCAGGCGTATGGTCTTAATCTAACCGGAAACGGCACCTTCTTCACAACCTGGCAACTGGGTGGCGGACTGGATGTGTACTACGTGTATCTGACCGACCGAGGTGCCAATTCCATTTATACCAGCAGGAATTCGGGCTGGGTGCTGGCCGGCCGGGTATTCAGCGGTTTGCTACTCAAAAAAGGATGGACCATCCAGGGGTTTGGCTTGCTGCTGGCCCGGCAGGTTCAGTTGCAGGGGTACCAGGGTGGCTTTACCTTTTACATGCTCGGCGTTAAGAAAGAGTTTGCCAGCAAGCGCGGGAGCCTTGGTCTGGCCGCTGAAAATTTCCTCAATCACCCCTTCGATGTACATAGTGAGTTAGTGTCACCAATTTTCAGCCAGCACACGGTGACGAGTTACTACAACGCTGGTGCCCGGATTACGTTTAGCTACCGACTGGGCAAACAAAGCGCTGAGCCGGTCAAGCCAACCCGCAAAGCCATTAGCAACGATGATGTGAAAGGGGGCGTCGAGAAAATCGATACGCCTTAAACAATGACAGGAAAGGGTTAGACCGTAAAACAAAAAGCCGCGACAACGGGTCTCAAATGCGGACAAAGATCGCTTTTAAGACCCTTTGAGCTTGGGTCAATGATAACCCGTTAACAGCCGAAACGAATGAGTAAGGCTTACGCTGACCCGTGCAATCTGCTGATATAATGACTGCTTATGCCTTCCGGTAATGGAACAGACATGAGCATTTTGCTGAATTTTCTTAGTATTCTTTTTAGCAGAATAGTAACAGATGAGATCACAACAGGAAGCTGTCATGAACATTGGAATTATCGGTAGCGGCAACATGGGCCGCACTTTAGGCTTACTTTGGGCCACCAAAGGCCATCAGGTTTTCTTTGGCACCCGAGATCTGAATACGCATCGGTCAATTGAGCAACTTGCCACGGTGCCGGTAGAAACCGGTACCCTATCGGATGCGATCCGGTTTGGTGATGTTCTCCTTTATTGCCTGCGGGACATTCTGCCGAGTCAGTTGGCCCCCGCGACCGATTGGGCAGGTAAAGTTCTAATCGACTGTAATAACAGTGAAATTCCACCCGACTACAATTTTCCACCGGTCGAACAGTCCTACGCGGAGCGGTTTCAAATTGACCTGCCAACTACACTCGTGGTCAAAGCATTCAACACCGTAGCGCAGGAAACATATAATCACCCAACCGATTTTCTACGTGCTCAGCGCGTGGCAGGGCTACTGTGCGGAGACGATCAGGCAGCGAAAACAACCGTCGCCCAACTGATCTCTGAGGTTGGCTTAACTCCGCTGGACTGTGGGCCACTGTGTTTGGCCAAATCTCTGGAAAGCTTTGCTGATTTAGTTCGTTATCTAATGATTGATGGCGGACAGGGTGTTAATATAACATTTTCTGCAACGATTCTACCGGAGGCTCCTACCCAGCCATTTGGCCCACGACAATAAAGTAGGGGCGTTGAGCGGGCCAACGCGTGGCTGGATAGCTCCAGGGCACTATTGCCAGGTAGCCGGTGCGGTGCGCTTTAAGTTCTCACAGGGCCGTCTGAGCGGTCAGAAGCTGGAAAGCCTTTCGTCTCATGGCCTTCTTCGTTCTGTTGTCTCGAAAAAATAGCTGAAAATCAGAACCCTTAAAAAGTCTCAATTTTAACCGCACCCAATACCATGATTGGTCGCTATTACAAGCAGCAGGTGTTCGAGCGGTTGTAGCTACGGCATCTCATTCGGGGAGCAGGGGTTTAGTCGGCAAGTTTATACCAAATCAATCACCGTTTTAAAAAGCCCCGTATGCAGGTCGTAGGCTTTCGTGGCTAAATCCACGGCCAAACGCCCATTATTGACGAGTACCAAGTAAAAGCAGTCGTTGTACACTTCGCTGGTTTGGTACTGACCGGCCAGGTCGAACACCCAGCTTTTGATCTCGTAAAAATCAGTCTGGTACAAATGTTGACTCCGAATTGGCTCAACGGGCTGGTTACCGAACAGGTTGCTGACACGATGCATTGGTTAGCCGGGACGGTGTTGGGGACAAAGGAAACAGCCTCAGTCTGCTTGAATCTTAGAAATCTTGCTTTTTTATCGAAAAGACCGTGAATCTGACAAGTTTCTTTACGCGGCTATTTAGATGCACGGCAACGACCGCCGGAAGCCGCTCAGGGGTGTCGAAACAACGACTACATCAGCGCATGTCGGTTCCCGGATAAACGTGAAATACAGATGCCATCAACGAATACCAACCCGTACACTCACGCCCGCCAATCCGATGGATAAATTCTCCTGAGTGAGCGGACCAATGGGGTACTTCAAATAAGGCTCTACGGCAAACACCGTCCGTCGGCTCAGGGGCCGCTCAATGCCGACCGACAGATTCAGGAGCCGCCCCCAATAGACGCCCCCGAAAGGGCCCCTCGGCCGGGTTTGAACGGCCTCGATCAGCGTCGTTTGCAGCACGGTCTGTGGTCGTCCGTTCGGGCCAATTACCTGCGTTACCTGCGTTTGGGGTATTTGATACGTATCCGTGTACTGCTGACGTAGAAACGCCAGGGATGACAACCCTGCACTAACCCGGAAGAGGGGCTTTGTTCGTTTGCCGACCCGATAAGTCAGATTCAGGGGCAAGTCGATGAGCACAAAGCGGGCATTTGTCCCCGTCAGTTGCCGACCCAATGTGGTCATGACCTGATTGACAGGGGGAGACATACCCACGGTCTGTTGCGCGACTGACAGACCCGTCGACACACTCAACCGGCGGCTCAGCGCAATGTCGGAGACGACGCCCCCGCCCAGCGTTAGCGACGAATGCCCGTTAGGGATGTAAGCCGTTTGGGGGGCCAGCGCGAGGCTCCAGGTAACGGCCCGACGTCGTTCCCGCTCCTTGTCGGGAGCGGCTGTTTCGGTCATGGTTAAGGCCGTGGCAACCGAGATCAGCGTCGTTTGGGTAGCCGTTGTTCCACTGACAACGGGTGCGGCTGGGGGCTGACCTGACTCGCTGACAACTGAATTTGTTGGTCTGTTTGACGTGACAGTTACCGATTGTCTACTGACTCCTAAGCTATCGGAACCTGATTTTCTCATTAAATTATCGTCTTCGGTTTTGTTCGTCGGCATAAACCGGGCGACGGGCGGTGCCGCATCGGGCGTAGTTTTATTCACTACCAAATTGAACGACGAACCAGTACGTACCGGACGCGTTTGGGTCTTACGCTGGCCCACGGCTACAGCCGGTCCTCTGGATGCGGTATCCATAATCGCTGGTAACAATGGCGATTGCTTGTTTAGGGCGGACGCCTTGCCTGGCTGAGTTACCCGATCTGCTACCGAGCCGGATGTCGTTGGCGACGGTAGAGGGGCATCGTCCAGCCAAAGGGGAGCCAACAGCATCCCTCCCAGCACACTGGCAGCCGCCACGTAGCGATACCAGGCTCCCAATCGCCGTTTAGTCGGTTGGCGGGCGCGGTCAAACTGTTCCCAGGCTCCTAATTGATACGGAGTCTGGTAGCCGTCGAGTGTCTCTCGAAGGTGGTCGGCCAGTTGCTTATTGACTGAATCGTCCATCGATGGGATGAAAATGTTGTTTTACCAAGCGGCCCAACTGCTCTTTGGCGCGGGTCAGATAGACCCGCGACGAACTGACCGAAAGGCCCAGTTGTCCGGCAATTTCCTCGTGCGTATACCCTTCCAGTTCGTACAAATTAAACACGATTCGGTAATGAGTCGGAAGCTGGGCCAATAGGGACAGAATAGCTTCCGCCGTGAGCTGGCTGATAATGCCCGCGTCGCTTGGGGCCAACTGACTCTCGGACTCATCGAGTCGAACCGTACTTGTTTCGTATCGGGCGGATCGGCGGTAGTAGTCCAGGGCCGTGTTGACTACAATCCGGCGCAGCCAGCCCCGAAAACTGGTCTCGAAGACGTAACGGTCGATGGTGGCGAATACCTTCATAAAACTGTCGTTGACAATGCTCATCGCTTCGTCGCGGGCGGTCGTATAGCGCAACACTATTCCCATCGCAAAACCAAAGAAATGCTTGTAGAGCATTTCCTGATGTTTGACACTGCCATGCTGGCATTCCTCGATCAGTTGTCTCTCAAAGGGCGAAGTGTCCGGCGTCATGCCGAGTCGGTTAGGGATATTAAAAAACCAACGGGTCTATGAATACCATAGACCCAGGTGGTAATCAATTCGTTTGGCTATTCACGTGGGAAGGGGCGCTTGACTACTTTTTGGTAAACACCAGCACCTCGGTAGCCGGGTTGCCTTTCTCGCCCGTGTAGATTTTAAGCTGACCGTTATCGGTTAATTCAAACGTTTTGGCTTTGCTCAGGGCATCCAGGAACCGGCCTTCGGCTTTCATCTGCTCCTCAGACCCCCCAATCAACGTCTGAAAAATAGGATCGGTCAGGACAACTAATCCCTTGGCCTCGTCCAAGCGGAAGGTACCCCCGTAATGATTAGGAAAGCCTACGCCCCCCATTCGTAGCACATCAGCCGATTCTTTGGTTAACCGAAGCCATGCTTTGTTTTGCAGGTGTTGTGGCAGGGACGCGTTCTGGTAGGTGGTCAGCCACCAGTCGCCTTCCAGTGCCGTGAAGCTGACCCGCATGGCCCGGTAGTCAGCCGCGCTGATGGTGGACGAATCCGGCGATGGGGTAGCCGACTGCTCCTGACAGGCATACGTGGTCAACAGGGTGCAAAGGGCCAACGAGTAGGCCAGTAAGGTTTTTGTTTGACGGGGAAACTGCAACGTTCTCATGGACGTAAAGAAGTTTGGTTTTCAATGCCATGACGAAGCGGATCGGTTAAACGCTACAGGGATGACCAATTAATTTTGAGACGCAAACTGCCTACGGCTTTTTCACGAGTAGTGAGCTTGTTTATAGGCGTTCCCTTTAACCGCAGGGTAGCCCACCACCGCATCTAACTGATCTAAGGATGGCTTGAAGCTTGGTCACCAGATTAAACGGGCAAGTGGCTGAGATAAACGACATCGTTTTGTCGATAGACGGAGGGATTGTGGGTATGGGTGTCGTTTACCGACATGGCGATACTCACAAGCCCACAAATCAGGTGATTTGGTCGGGTACGCTAAACTGAATCAAAAAGCCGCGTCAGCAGAAGCTGGACGCGGCTTTTTACTCGACTGATTATTTCGGTACAGCCGATTGGAAAGGGAATAAAAGCCCTGTTTCACTCCCATTCACATCCTGGCCAGCCCGGACCGGAATCAGAGGTTTTTATGAACGATTTCCAGCAGTAGCCCATACTGATACAAACCATTCATTGATCGCAAAATAACGAGTTCATTTAATAGAATTAGCAACCCATTTATTGACCGAAAACGGTCGTGACCCGTCCTGAAATCACCTGATTGTGCAGGCACTATTGAATACTAAGGACAAGACAGTCTGAGTTATTCATTCAGTGTGTACTCAAAATGAATTACTTGCCTGGCAACACCGCCCGTTGCCCGGTAGAAGTCAATGGCCTGAGCGTCTTCCTGATCCGCCTGTACAAACAGCTCTTCTACACCCAGACTGCGACAGTATTGCATCAACTGAGTTAGCAGTTTCGTACCGATGCCCTGCCCCTGATAGGTTGCGCTAACTGCAATATCATACAGGTAAACCACCGGCTTTTCCGAACGATATTGCGGTAAGACGTAGGCCGTTAGGCCACCAACGACCTGATTGACAAACCGGGCGACAACAACCATAAAATCTTGACGGGCTAACAGGTGTTGCAGGTGTTCGGGCCGAGCTTTCGCTACCATGTCGGTTTCTAAAACGTCCCGGAATAGGTGGATCAGTTCATTAAACTGATCCACCTCACCATGCATCAATCTTCTGATTTCGACATTCATCAGGATAACGCATTATAGTTATTCATGTCTGATTGCCGTAGCTTACCTCCACACGAGTTAATGCCGAAGGGGCTGTCTGCCAGCAATTCAGTCGAGACCGTAGCCTCGCTTCTGCTTAGACCCGTGAGAAGAACGGGTGGGCGATCAGGCCATTACGGTGGCATTAATCATGGTCTCCGACAGCAGGGTGTAGCAAGCCTGCCAGGCTGCCTGCACCTCAGGTGTCCAGGCTTCGCCCAAGCCTTGTTCCAGCGTCCAGAGCAGGGCCTGTCCTACCAGAACGTAATGATATTCCTGAACGCCGTAGTGTACGTGTCGGCGGGCGAGAGCTTCAACGTCAGTTACCACACTGTCGAGCCGGTCGAGTCGGGTAATAATGTAGGTGAGCGTAGCCAGCAGCTTCTTCGACTGCTCGGGCACCGACGTACGACTAAACAAAGGGCTAACCTCCGGCGCCGTGGCGAACAGTCGGTCATAGAAGAGTTGCCCCACGGTTTCAACGGGTAGACCGGCTACCCGTTGATAGAACTCTTTAATGAGTTGAATTTGGTGAAACGTCATGGTTGTGGTGTTTTAAAGTGTCTCGGCCGCGAGCGTGGCCGTCAGCTTCTGGGCCAGCGGTCTCAGCACCTTCGTCATCATCTCAGCATCACCGCCGGTAGTCATGGCGCTGGTGCTCTGCTGCGACGTTTCGCCGGCGTGTCTGACCTTTCCCGTGGCAACCTCCACGAGCCGGGTTTTGAGCGTGGCGGAGCCTTTCGTGTTGTAGTCGACGACCGTCCCCGTCAGCACATAACTGACCTTGAGTTGCTTGCCGACCCGCACCGCAGCGTCCGTCGAAGCTCCGTTCACCGCTACCAGATCGGCTTTCGACGCATCCCTCGTGTGCCTGACATCCACGACGTCAAACCGCTTGCTTTGGTAAAGGGCGAACGCGGTACCGGCCTGAAGATGCCGCTTGGTTTCGACCGACATCCCCGGCGCGTTGGGGCCGGGGGTGAATTCGACCACTGCCACCCGGGTCTTGCCTGTTTTTCCCGCCGATTCCTGCGACGGCGCCTGGGCGAATGTTGTGCCCGCTAATGCGATGCCCAAAAGAAGGGCTGTAGCTGAGTTTTTCATGATTGTTTCCATTTTGGAAATAGTAAGTGGTTTATTGTTTAAGCACTTTGGTGGTGAACGTCTGACGTCCGTTGTTCACTTTCACCAGATACAACCCGGTGGGAACCGGTCTCCCGCTTTGGTCGGTGCCGTTCCATTGCACCCCGTTCTGGCCAGATGCTGCGTTGTTCCGGGTGAACGTAGCAACGGGTACGCCAGCCGTGTTGAATATGTCCACCGATACGGGACCTCCCTCGGCAAACGGGTATTTTATCTCGGTCTGCTCCCGGAACGGGTTGGGGTACGCCCGCACCTTCTCCGCCGTTTCCGGTCTTTCCAGACGCGAGTGAGCACCCAAGGCTTCGGCCATCACTACGTTCCGGGCGATGGATGACTCAGCCGCTTTGCGAGCTGACGAAAAAGGTACCCCCATCGTGACCTTACCCACCGGTGCCCGCAGGGTCATGGGCCGGTTAAAGGTGGACGGCCCGCGGTACTCGCCCCGGGCGAAGTACACCTGCGCCCCGGCGGGGGCATCGCTGGCCGCTTTGTTTTCGGTGCGGAACGGTTTGTGAATCTCCCCGGTGCCGGGGTCGGACAGTCCTTCGGGGTCCACGTAGACAGAATTGGATGCGTAGAAGTCACTCACCTCGTTCCGAAACGCATCGTCACTAAACCCCAGGCCCCACCCTGGAACGCCGAAGGTTGGGTATTGGCCAGGCTGTTCGTTATGTACACCAATCGCCACGTTCGATCCATGGTAGGTGATGGGCGCGCCCTCGTCGCTCCCCAGGAAGTCAGGCGTGTCGTAGAGTACAAACCGGTCGCGGTTGGGGTTTGAAAGATAATCGTTTTGCTTCTCCAGCGATGTCTGCGTTACCTGCAAGGTCCGGTAGATGGTTCTGCCTTCCAGGTTATCCCCATTGACGTTTCCGTAATGGAAAATATCTACCGGAATATTCCCGCCCCCCTTCGCGTCGATGATATAATTGCTCGGGTTGGTTGAAATGCGAAAGTATTCCTGCTGGCGTTCGCCGGGCCGCAGGTCGGTTCCATTGGGCAGGGGTTCAAAAATAACCCAGCCGTATTTGGGAACATAACTAAAGGCCTTGGGTTCATCCTTAAAGTTCATAAAGCTCCAACGGGGCAGGTTCCGGTTTTTCAAGGGGTACTGGTCCTGGGGCGAAGGGTGCATGACTGTACCGCTGACCGAGGGAGGCACGTTGAATTCGATGACGTCGAAAGGAGCTGGGGAAAACACAGAATTCCCAAGGTACATATCGTACATTTCCCAGGATGTCACGATGGCCCCGTTGGGCGCAATCCAACCTGTGCCGTACGAATCAGAGCCGTTGGTGAACCGACCGACTGCTTTGGCATACGGGTACGTTTCGGTGAGGTTCGCCGAGGTGGAGGCCGCCGACTGCCTCGCGGTCTGCTGCGTTTGCGTGGCCTGACGGGCATTTTTGGTCAGATTGGCCGATTCACCGCTTGCCTTCACACCGCTAATGCTGACCGTATTGCGGTCGCCGGGAGCGGCAAACAGCGATACGTTCACCGAGTGGCCATTGAAATAGGCCGAGCTGTAGTGCCAGTTTTCGAGGTCCTGTTTCTTCAGTTCCTGCCGGGCACCATCAGCACCCTCCAGCACTAAATAACTGCCTTCGCCCAGTTGTGTACCCGTAAAATACAGCCGAAGAAAGGTCGTGTTCGGCTGCGTCACCTGCGTCAGGAACCGGAGTTGATTGCGGTCCGACGTATCTGCCTGATGCCGGAACGAATGCGGCACTATTTTCTGGGCTACCACTGGCACGCTGAACAGGCCGATTAGTCCTATGAGCAAGAGATTGATTGGTTTCATGTTTTCTGCTGGTTTAGCGTACCTTATTGAAGACTAACCAGCACCAGTACCAAGCCCGCGCCCGTTTCCAGCGACGTCATCGCTTTGCCGAGGATGGCCCCCTGCGCCTGCCCGCTGTCGGTTGCTTTCATGGCGTGCCCGGTCGTGGGCGAGGTGGTGAGCAAATCACCCGGCCGGATGGCGCCGTACTGTGCATCGACCCGGCAATAAACCCGGCCGGTCAGGGCAACGGGATGTTGCCCGCTGGCGAGCGTTCCAGCCTGCCCCATCAGCATGCCTGATTGCACGTCGCCCGCTCCGCTCACGATGCCTGCCACCGTTTTGTCATACGCTTGCCGGGCTACGCGTAGTTGCCCCGGTTTGTCGGGGTCGATACTCACCACCGTGCCCGGCAGCAGCGTTTCGCCCGCTTCGATGTCGAAGTGTTCGGCGAGGTCCGACCCGCCGGTAATTTCCAGGATTTTGGTGCTGGTGGTGCCGTTGACCTGCAGTGTTTTAGAAGGGTTCGTCAGGCCAATGCCCACGTTCCCGCCGGGCGTAATCACCATCGTGGCGTCGTCGGAACTGGCTGTTTTCGAGAACACTAATTTACCCGCCCCGGCACTCCAGTTGCTGTTGGCTACCCCAATCCGCCAGGCGGCACCACCACCACCGGGGTTGATGAGCTTGAGCTGCATATCACCTTCCGAGGCCACGCTCAGCCGGGCTTCGTTGTCCGTCGTACCCACTTTTACGCGCCCTCCACCGTTGGCCAGCAGAATATCCTTGTCCGACTCGTTGTTCAGGTACAGCGGATCGCTGCTTTCCATCTGGTTGCCGTCGAGGGTCAGCATGTGGGTGTTGTCGCCCACCTTCGAGTGCAGGCGCAGGGCACCGTCCGCCATATAATTACCCGATCTGGTGACGTTTTTCCCGTAGATGGTGAATACGACCGGATTATCGAGGTTGATGCCCAGCCGGGCCATGTCGGGGTCCATGGCAAACATCAGGTCGCCATTGTGCCGGATGCGAAAATGGTCTTCGTTGTTGATGGACCAAGTAGTAGAGGTTGCGCCTAAACTTCGCTTCAGTTCGAGACCTGCCGCGTAGCTGGAGAAGGATGCACCGCCATAGGAAGTGACGCGGATGTAATTTTCTCCTAACTGAAACGATTCCAGGCTCCGCGCGGGTCCGGTGAGGCCGATACCGACTTTCACATTGGTCGCCGTGTAGAGGTTGTTACCAGATGTCATCCATTGCTGGGCCAGTAGTTGATGGGAGCTGAATAGAAGGCCCACAAGATATGCCTTCAGAAAGAGGTGTGCGAAATACTTATTCATGGCTAAAAAAAAGAAGGTATTTGATTAAAAAGTTAGAAACGGCAGGGCATAGCTTCGCCAGTTTAGGGACTATAGCCCTGCCGTTGAGGAACACATAGTGACTGCTTAGCGGGGCCGCAACCGGGCCGGTTTAGATGTTCGGCACGGCTAAGTACACCTCAATGATACGGGGCGTCATGGAGACGATGCGGATAGCACCGTAGCGATGCTGTTCGGTCAGCTTGAAGAAGAACACATCACCCTGCTGGTATACCGCAGGCTCCTGGCTGTTATCCACATGGTAGCTTTCGAACAGATCCGGCCGCTCTGTCACTATATGCTGGATGGTCTGGACCGGATTATAGAAATGGGCCTGGTTGAACGAGGTGGCTTCCATTTGATTACCGGGACAGCACACGCGGGGCAGTTCGTCCAGCAGCGTAGTGGCTGTTTCTAATTTGGCGTTGTGGTACAGGTTGAAGTTGGTCTTGTACGTGTTGGAGGCCGATTGGCTGTTCAGGTAATCGAAACTGTTGAGCGCACCGTTGGATAGCGTAAACACCGTTGGAATCTTGTTCGGATCGGTACCCGCCGGGTAGTTCGGCCACTCAATCCGCCAGGTGAGCGTTTTGAGCTGGGCGTACTGACTATCTTCAGGAATAAACGTTTGCTCGGTGATCGTCGGGTAGGGTTGCCCGCCCGGACTGGTCGTAATGTCCCCGTCGTTTTCCCGCCTGGGGGGCGTGAATCCCCGAGCACCTTTGGCCTGCGGCTCCTGACGGGTGATCGGCGGTTCTTCACAGGCGCAAAGGGCAATGAGAAGAAAGGAAAAAACTGCTGCTGCTTTTACGGGTTGCATGGTAATGTTTGTTAAAAAAGAGAAAAAGAGTTGTGCCGATTGCTTACAGGTGATTCGGCGGGTACCTTACTCCGGCTGAAAACGGAGCCGCACCGTGTGCCGTTCGGTGGTATCGCTACCGTAGCCGACCAATCGTTTACCGATGAGTTGCTTCATCAGACTGTTATTAAGCTGCTCGTTCTGGCTGAACGCTTCTAACTGACAGAGTTTGTTCTCGGCGTTGACCCGGAACTGAATCACCACAATGCCCGCCTTTTGGGTCGGTCGGAGCGCGTCGGGGTACGAAATGTAGTTCGCTAACTGCTGCTCCAGGGTAGCTTTCGGAGCTTTGGTTTTGCGGGGACTCGTCGGCGCAGCGTAGGCTTGCGTCGTCAGGAAGCTTACCAGCGTAAGGAAAAAAAGTGACTTTTTCATGATTTGGTTTGTGTTGTGATTTGACAGTTTATTGGTTTAAGAGTAAAAAATACAGGATATAGCTTCCCCAGCCCGGAGCAGGATACCCTGCTCCGGCAAAACAGCCTTCTACGTTGTGGGGAAGCGGTTAGGCCGACTCAGTTATTCGGTACGGCCAGATACACCTCGATGATACGCGGTGTCATGGAGACGATGCGGATACCGCCGTAGCGATCCGGGTCGGCGGGCGTGACGCCGAAGAGCCTGAACAGGAAGACATCCCCCTGCTGGTACACCGGAGGCTCCTGGTTGTTATCCACCCAGTTGGATTCGAAAAGGGCTGGCCGCTCAGTCACCCAGTGTTCGAGCGTTTTGACCGAAATAGTAACCTTGTTGAACCAGATGCTCTCCATCTCTTCACCGGCCCCAAACGAGTAGATCAGCTCATCCCACAGTGTTTCGGACATTTCTATTTGGGCGTTGTGATACAGGTTGAAATTGGTCTTGTACGTTGTAATGGCCGGTCGGCCGTTCAGGTAATCGAAACTGTTGAGCGCACTGTTCGATAGCGTAAACACCGTCGGGATTTTGTTGGGATCGGTACCCGCCGGGTAGTTCGGCCACTCAATCCGCCAGGCGTGGCACTTGGTTTGGGCCCACAGATCGTAGTCAGGAATGAACGTCTGCTTGGTGATCGTTGGGTAGGGTAACCCACCCGGACTGGGGGCTTTGTCAGAGGGATTACCTTCCGGAAAGGAATCACCTCCCCCAGGAGGGTTAGTGAAGCCACGGTCGGTCCGGGCTGTTGGCTCCTGAAGTGTGATGGAGCTTTCTTCGCATCCGAAAACGGTAATCAGGAAGAGCGAAGAAACGATCGCTGCTTTTACGGGTTGCATACTATTACTGGTTAAAAAAGAGAAAAATGAGTTGCCTACTGCTTACAGGTGTTTCGGCGAATACCTTACGGCAACAAAGGTATGGCCGACTCTTCGGCCGGGGCTAACACGCATTTCCCAAAAAATAGCACGGATGTAACATGAGCTTACGGAACAATTTTAATGTACTAATAATCAGTAAGTTGCAATTGGTATTCTGTAATTTTCATGCCCTTTTGTTTCACAAATTCAGACGGTAACTCACCGAATTGGTCTTTGAAACACTTCGAGAAATACGATAGGTGCGTGAAGCCCGACAGGTAAGCAGCCTCGGCGATCTGGATGCCGGGTTGCTGCAAGAGGTCGGCGGCCCGCTGAAGTCGGATATGGCGGATAAAATCGGAGGCCGACTGATCGGTGAGTGCTTTCAATTTCCGGTGTAGCTGCATCCGGCTCATGCCCATTTCTCGCTGAAGGGCTTCCACGCTGAACTGCTCATCGGCCATGTGCTCGTCGATGATGCGAATGGTTTTCTCCAGAAACTCGGCTTCCCGGTCGCGGATGGGTGTGCCCGTCGGTTGCAGCATCACCTCGCGACTGTACTTTTTACGCAACACATCGCGCTGGGTAAGCACACTGTTGATGCGGGCCACCAGTTCGTCCAGGGCAAACGGCTTGGCTAAGTACTGTTCAGCCCCGCCTTCAAAGCCCTCTTTGCGGGAGTCGACGTCGTCTTTGGCCGTGAGCAGGATCACCGGAATGTGACTGGTCAGGTCGTCTTCTTTCAGGTGGCGGGTCATCGAAAAACCATCCATTACTGGCATCATTACATCGGAAATTATCAGGTCAGGAACCACCCGGCGGGCCAATCGCAGCCCTTCGTCGCCCCGCATGGCCTGCACGACCCGAAAGCGGTCGGCGAGTTGCTGACGGAGGTAATCGTTTAGTTCGGGGTGGTCTTCGACCAGCAGCAGCGTGGGCTTGTCTTCTCCGCCTGCTTCGGTCTGCTCGGCCTCCGCCAACGGGCCGGAAGTGGTCACATTGGTGCCGAGAGTTTGGCCGACAAGCGTGGCGGGTAGTAACACGTCCAGCCCGTCGGCGTTCTGCACTGCGTCGGCTTTCATCGGTAACCAGACCACGAAGGTGGTGCCCAAACCAGGCTGACTCGCTACGTTAATCGAGCCTTCGTACAGATCGACCAGTTCTTTGGCCAGGGCCAGTCCCAGACCGCTCCCCTCGAAGGTCCGCGTTTGCGAGGGATCAACCTGGTAGAAACGGTCGAAGATGCGGGTTTGCAGCGATTCGGGAATGCCGATACCCGAGTCGCTGACGACCAGCCGAAGTCCGGTTTCGGTTTCTACGTCGGCGCGTACCATTACTTCTCCACCCGCCGGGGTAAACTTGATGGCGTTGGACAATAAGTTGTACACAATCTTTTCGAGCTTATCGCGGTCGTACTCCGCTACCCATTCGGTATCAGGCAGGTCAATCTGATACTGGAGTTGCTTGCTTGCGGCCATCGGCTGGAAGTACTGCGCGGTTTGCCGGAGAAAGCTAATCAGGTTGCCCCGTTGGCGGTTCATCGTAAGCATACCCATTTCGGCCTTGGCCAGATCGAGCAGTTGGTTCACCAACCGAAGCAGTCGGTTGGCGTTGCGCTCCATCATGTGGGTTTCTTCCGGACTGATGGCTTCCCTTTTCTGGAGCGGTGCCAGGATTAACTGAAGCGGAGTGCGGAACTCGTGCGAGATGTTGGCAAAAAACTGTGACTTAACCTGGTCCAGCTTTTTGATGTATTCTGCTTCAAGTTGCAGGATTCTGGCCTTTTTTGTCTCCTCATCGGCTATAGCCTGGGCAATTTTACTGCTACAAATAGCGGCAATGGTTTGCAGGGCTTCCTGATGATGCTCTTTAAAAAAGCCTTTTTCGGGATGTTCCGAGTCAATGACCCCAATCACCTTATTTTGCAATAGCAGCGGTACGGCAAGTTCAGCGTACCGCTGCTCGTCGTCCAGTACGTAGCGCGGGTCCTGGGTGGTATCCGTTACAATTTCCGGCTTACCCGTTCGGGCTACACTCCCCACAATGCCCTCCCCAAGCGGAATCACCAGCGGGTTCAGAATTGAATAGGCCTCCGGATTTTTGTTGCCGTAGGCGGCTTTTTGGACCAGGGCCGTCTGCTCGTCGTTGAGCAGGTAGATCACACAATCGACAAAGCCTAAGCGCGCAATGCAGTTTTTGGCGACATCCCACAGGATTTCATCTACCGTGTTTTTACCGTAGAGCGATGTGGAAAAATAATGAATGCTTTCGTCGGTCTCCTGCCGGAGTTGCAGGCTTTGCGAAAGCCGGTACTGTTCATTTTCCAGCGAAAGCTTCAGGTTGCGTTGCCCGAGTTTGTACCGATTAAAAAGCAGATAGCTAATTAGCCCAGTCAGAAGCACGAAGGCGATTAGTGCGGCAATCAGCGTACGTTGCTGGCTTAGTGACGCTTGCTGGGCTTGCAGGCGAAGGTTCTGCAAACTCAGCTCGCGGTCTTTCTGTTCGCCCTGGTAGCGGGCCTGCATATCCGCAATCTGCTTCGACAGGTCCGCCGACTGCAAACTATCCGAAAGGTGTCCGTACTGTTGGTGATACTGTAGTGCCTGCTCCTGATTTCCTAACGCAGCATGAATGAGTGGCAGTAGCGACAGCGCTCCTTGTTCGAGGTCTTTGGCCCCAATTTTTTGGGCAATAATCAATGCCTTTTGCGCGTATTTCAAGGCGTCCCGGTAATTACCCTTTGCCAAAAAAAGTCGGGCCAGGTCGCTGTACGAAATGGTGATGTTGAGTTGATTATCGTTCTTTAGGTCAATCGCCAGTGATCGGTTATAGTAGTCGAGGGCTTTGTCATACTCCTTTTGAATGCGGTAGATCATGGCGAGGTTATGGTACGTATTGCCCATCCCCTGTTTGTCTTCAAGAACCGTATGGATTTGAAGTGATTTTAGGTGGTATTGTAACGCCCGGTCATTGTCCAGTTTGTCGAAGTAAACGTTGCCGAGATTGCCGTAAATGGCTGCTAACTGCGGGGTAAACGCATGCTCTTTCGCTATCTTTTCGGCCTGCAAGTTGGCTTCGATACTGGCAGGGTATAATTTGAGATACCGATTGATGATCCCCATCCCGATATACATTTTGCAGCTCTCTTTGTGCTCGCCCAACCGATGGAAGATGGCGATGCCTACCTTGCCTGCCTCAAGCGCACGGGCGTAGTCGCTTCGTTCGGCGTAGATGCGGGCCAGCCGATGATAGGCTTTCCCTTCGGATAAAGTCAGGTGATTTTTTCGGGCCAGCGTCAGGGCCGTTTGAGCTGCCGTCAACGCTTGTTCAGGCTGGGAGGAGGTGAGTTTTTCAGCCCGTTCAAGGTGTCGGTTTACCGTTTCCTGAGCAACACCAGTCTGGGCCAGCAACGGAGTGGCTCCTGTACGACAGAGCAAACAAAGCAGTAGCAAAAAGCGTGTAGCCATCGTTACCAATGTAAAACATAGTGTTCAGTGTCTTCTGCCGATAGAAATATCACAAGGTTTTGCATCAGTCCGCGAGCGATTTAGTGAAAGGAGAAGTCGGCAGTCCAGTATGCACGGGCAGGAGTCATGCTACGACTCGGCATGACTTCTGTTTTACGAGATGGTTCACAACCATCCAGTAGTAGCTTGGTCGAAGTGACAGAATCACTACCCGAACCAACAAAACAATCAATGTTTCTCAGGCCGTATGGGCCAGTAGAACAGTGCAGAATAAGGCTGAAATAACTGGTGTAACGAGTGGCTTGCCAACAAAACCTTTACTTGATTGGCCTTACCGGCCGTGCCACGGAGGCCTTTATTTTCCCATCTTCGAAAGGATCGACATTGCGGCCGACAACCGGTACTATTTTTTGGTTTGTTTAAACCTTACCTGCGAAGCGCCCAACTGTTTGCAGAAACTGGCGTGCTCCCAGTCGATATCCAGGTGCGTAATGCGGTCGGCTCGGTCGAAGCAGAAAACAAAAATGTGGTCACTGTCGAAGTGCAAGCCTTGGTTAGGAATGCCCATAAAATCCTGGACTTGTGTCCCGAAAATGGCAACGAAAGCCACTGCGCATCGGTCAGCTGTTCAGTTTCCCGCGTCAGCTCGTCGCGGGTGCGTTTGAGGTTATCAACCGTGTTGCGCCGGACGGCCTCAGTCCAGAGCTTCTGAGCGTAACTGGTTGTGATTGTCAGCACCAGCAGGCTCAACAGGATTAAGCGTTGCTTCATCGTTTTTAGTAAAAAAGAGGTGATTCTCGACGACAAAGCTATGAGAGCCCTTGGGCGTGCTATTGTACAAATGCGACATTCGCTCAGGACTGATACTGGGCCAGTTTGTGGTTGTCTTTAATGTAGATCGTTGGTCGTTTGCCTAAAAACTGCGTGAACTCGCGGATAAAATGCGATTGATCGTAATAACCACACTGGTAGATGAGGTCGTGCCAGTCAGCCACCTGCCAGCGTTGGTTAGCGAGTTGAGCGCAGAGATAACTTACTCGCCGAATGCGGGCAAAATACTTGGGACTTACCCCGACTTTCTGCAAAAACTACCGTTCAAACTGCCGCCGACAAACGTACAGTTCGTTCGTTAACTCGCTGACGTTGATAACGCCTTTGCGCTCGATGATTAGATTGGCTACGTAATCCGTCCGGTCAAACGCATTCCCCTTTTTCATCAGTTGCTGATATACGAATTGGTCAAGTAGTTGAATGCGCGTAGTCGGATTCCCCGCCTGTATGACCCGCTCGTGCAAGATTCGAAGTCTGTTTCCTAATACGTCGATTAAATTGATTCGCTCATTGGTGAACTCGTACATAGGTAACCCGAACAGCGAAGCCAGTCCCGACGGTTTGAACACAATCCCAACCATGCCGATCTTTCCGCTTAACTCCAGTGCGTAGCTTTGTGTGGCCTGTCCCGCCAGAAACGCGGGCGGAACCAGTAATCTGCTGTGTTTTCCATTGTCAACGCGGTACGCATCACCGTAGTTAAACACCATTAACGCATAGCCGTTTGGGGGCGACTCAACGCGCAGGGGCTCTGCCAGCACATCGCTTCTTTCCCATACGAAGTAACATTCAACGTAGGGTGACAAGTGAATGGATGGAGCGATCTTACGGTAAAACATGAGAATGGTCAGCCGTTTTGCCTCAATGTTAGTCAGTTAGTTCATAACCGGTCATCCGTTTTTTATTCATCGGTTGCGGATCGAAGAAATATTGAGTTTAGCCACCATCTAACTCTTGCTCAATCTTTTTTCAAAGCCAGCCGTTGGGCCTATGGCTCTACATCGTTTTGTAGGCGCTGCTGAAAATACCTCGCCTGTTGTTTAACATCGCTGGTGTTCGTTCCGATTTTTTAGAGTTCTGGGCATTAGAAATTGTTCTCACTTACTTAATGAGGTGTTCTCGTCGGTACACTACAGCAAAAAGCCGCGTTTAAAGTCAAAGGATTCGGCTTTGTTATTGACTAATTATTTCGATACAGTCGGTTAGAATCGGAGTGGGGCGCCACTGCGAGGTCGAAGCCAGGGAATAAAAAACCTGCTTCATTTCCTTTCCACATCTTGGACTATTTCAGCCGGAATCGGAGGATTTACTGAACGAATTTATTGACGGAGAATCTTGGCGCAAATCACTCATTGATTGTAGATTATGAGCTCAATAAATTTCATAAGACAACTTTTACTGGACGAAAACAGCCGGTAAAAGTAGGAGGGGAACGTGTACCTCAAGAAAAAGGTCTGTGATATAAAGGTTAGGTTACGCAACCTATACCAGAAGCCTTAGGAACGCGTTTTTAGTTTTTTCGTGTCTAAAAAAAGCTGACCAGCACTGTCTGTCGATAATCATTTGTTTGTTATGACAGCTCTGCCCTTTTCGACTGCCTATTTAGCTTGGTGGATAAATGCCCTTTAATCAATGGGAGTAGTTTAAGTAATCAAGCAGAATTAAGTTCGATATTAGTTTGAGTATTTTTCATAATGAGTTTTGTGAAATTGATGGTGTACGTTGAACCATACTCTTTAAAAATACAAAGAATAGCTTTCTTTAGC